>JBBDYA010000082.1:0-22093 GCA_040902005.1 Gemmatimonadaceae bacterium
GGGTGGGGGTGGGGGGGGGGGTCCTGAGCGCCGCGCTGCTGCTGTTGGCCCCGCACGGGGTGGCGTCGCAGGAGCGCGGCGCGATTGCGCTGGGGCAGGCCGTGCGGGGACTCGGCGTGAACACCCGAGTGCTGATGATCGGCGCGCATCCCGACGACGAGGACACCAACCTCATCGCGTGGCTCTCGCGCGGCCGTCACGTCACGACCGGGTATCTCTCCCTCACGCGCGGCGACGGCGGGCAGAACGTCATCGGCAACGAGCTGGGCGAAGCGCTCGGCGTGATCCGGGCGGAGGAACTGCTGGCGGCGCGGCAGGTGGACGGCGCCCTCCAGTATTTCACGCGGGCGTACGATTTCGGATTTACGAAGGACACCGCCGACACCTTCGGGCACTGGCAGCGGGACTCGATTCTGGGAGACGTGGTGCGCGTCGTGCGGGCGTTCCGGCCCCATGTGATCGTCAGCGTGTTTTCGGGCACCACACGCGACGGGCATGGCCAGCACCAGGTGTCCGGGATGCTCGCGCGCGAGGCATACGACGTGGCGGGCGACACCGCGCGCTTTTCCACGCGAACGCACGGCGCGCCCTGGGCCGCCCACAAGTTCTACCGTGCCGCGCGCGGCAACGCGCAGGCGGGAACCCTGGGGATGAACGTGGGCGAATACTCGCCGCTGCTGGGCGAGTCGTTCGGCGAGATCGCGGGGCGCAGCCGGTCGCAGCACAAGTCGCAGGCCTTCGGCGCGCTGGAGCGGAAGGGGCCGATCATGAACTACGTGCGTCGCGAGGCAACACGCGTCAACGAGTCCCTACCAGCGGAATCCGAGGGATCCCTCTTCGATGGAATCGACACCACGTGGGCGCGCTTCAACGCCGGCATTCGCGATCCGCGACGGCGGGCCGCGCTCGACTCGCTCCCGGCCGCGTTCGCTGCTGTCCGCTCCGCCTTCGATCCCTTCGCGCCCGAGCGGCTGCTTGCGCCCCTGGCGCGCGCCAGCAGTCTGCTGGGCTGGATCTGCCCCGCGATGCTGGGGATGCCGTGCACGGATGCGCGTGACCGGGACCCGGCCATGGAGGGCGATCTTTCGGCGAGCATCGTCAACGCGCACTGGCGCGTTCTGGGCGCCATCGAGCTCGCGAGCGGCATCTCCATCGAAGCGACCGCACCGCGCGAGACGTTCGCCATCGGCGCGCGCATTCCGGTGACGGTGTCGATCTACAACCGCGGCCGCGACACGGTCACGATCGGCGGTCCGCTCACCAGGGCAACGGATCGGCTTCCGTCCGGGCGCATGGTGCCGCCGGGCGGGGTGCTGCGTGATTCGCTCGACGTCACGCTGGACTCCCTCACCCAACCCTGGTGGCTCACCGGCCGGCGCGGCGGCATGTTCCTGTCGCCGGGCCGCGGACTCCCCGCCTCGCGGCTGGAGCCGGAACCGTCGGTGGCGTATCTCGTGTCGCCCGATCGCGTCACGATGACAACCATCAGCGCGCCGGTGATGTTCCGGTTTGCCGACGATGTCCGCGGTGAGATTCAGCGTCAGGTGGTCGCGGTCCCGGCCGTCGCCGTCGCGCTCGATCAGGAGGTGCAGTACGCACCGGCCCAGGTGGAGGTCGATCGCGAGGTTCCGGTCCATCTCCGCAGCGCCGATTTGGAGACGCGCGCCGTTCGCGTCACCCTGTCACTGCCCCGGGGGCTCACCGCGGACAGCGCGTCACGTACCGTGAGTCTCGCGGGTTACGACGCGCGCCACACCGTGACCTTCCGCGTGCGCGGGCGGATTGCCGCGGGTGAGCACCGCATCGCGGCGCTCGCCGAAAGCAACGGGGAGCGCTTCGACGCTGGCTCTGACCTGATCGACTACGATCACATTCGACGCCAGCGGGTTTACCGTCCGGCGACGACCACCATCACCGCGGTGGACGTCCGCGTTCCCGCGACCCTGCGCGTGGCCTACGTCCCGGGCGTGTCGGACAACGTGGCGCCGATGCTCGCGCAACTTGGTGTCTCCGTGACGGTCATTCCGGCTGCCGGGATCGCGCGCGCGGACCTCTCCCCTTTCACGACCGTGGTCATCGGCCCGCGCGCGTACGATGCGAATCCGGAGCTGGTGAACGCCAACCCGCGCCTGTTCGATTTCGCGCGCGCGGGCGGCACGCTCGTGGTGCAGTACGGCCAATACGAAATGACGCGACCGGGATACACGCCGTACCCCATCACGATGGCGCGCCCGCACAACCGCGTCACGCACGAAGATGCGCCCGTGACCCTTCTTGACGGAGACGCAGCCGTGCTGCGCGCGCCCAATCGTATCACGCGCGCCGACTTTGCCGGCTGGGTGCAGGAGCGCAGCCTCTACATGCCGCGCACCTTCGATGAGCGCTATCGCCCGGTGCTCGAAATGAGCGACCCGGGCGAGCAGCCACACCGGGGGGCCGTGCTCGTGGCGCCGCTGGGACGCGGCACGTATGTGTACACGTCGCTGGCGTTCTTCCGGCAGCTGCCCGCGGGGGTGCCGGGCGCCGCGCGTCTCTTCGTCAACCTGCTCGGCGCTGGTCAGCCGGTGGGCGGGAACGCGCCGTGACGTCGCCCGAGCAGGCGCGATTCCGTCGCACGCTGGTTCGCGTGATGACCGTGCAGGTCATCGCGCTGGCGCTGCTCTGGTGGCTGCAATCCACTTTCGCCCGCGGACACCCCCCCCCCCACTTCGCCAACCGTGCATCCGCTGAACTGGGCCATCGTTGTCGCGTATCTGGTCTACGTGATCTGGGACGGCGTGCGGCGGTCGAAGAATACGACGGAGATCGAGGGATACTTTCTGGCGAGCCGCAGCCTTCCGTGGTGGGCGGTGGGCCTCTCCGTCATGGCCACGCAGCTGTCCGCGATCACGATGATCGGCACCACGGGCCAGGGCGCCACGGACGGGATGCGCTTCATCCAGTTCTACTTCGGGCTGCCGATCGCGATGGTGATCCTCGGCGTGACGCTCGTGCCCTTCCTGCACGGCGCCCGCGTGTACACGGCATACGAGTATCTGGAGCGACGGTTCGACGCGAAGACGCGAGCGTTGACGTCGCTGCTGTTCCTGCTCTCGCGGGGTGCATCGTGCGGGATCATCATCTCGGCGCCGGCGATCGTGTTCTCCGCCGTGTTCGGATGGCCCTTTGCGCTATCCGTTGCCATCATCGGTGTGCCAACGGTGATCTATACGATGATCGGCGGCGTGCAGGCAGTCACGTGGGTGGACGTGAAGCAGATGTTCCTGATCGTGTTCGCGCTGCTGGCGATGGTCGTCGTGCTGCTGGTGAAGATGCCGGTGGCGCCGGCGGAGGCGCTGACGATCGCCGGTGCCGCCGGCCGACTCCAGGTCTTCGACTTCTCGTTCAGTCTCTCGAACACCTACACCTTCTGGTCCGGCATCATCGGGGGAACGTTCCTGATGCTGTCGTACTTCGGCACCGACCAGAGCCAGGTGCAGCGCTATCTCACGGCCCGATCGGTGGACGAGGCGCGCAGCTCGCTCCTCATCAGCGCCTACTGGAAGATTCCCCTTCAGGCGTTGATCCTGCTGGTGGGCGTGCTGGTGTTCGTGTTCTATCTGTTCCAGCGGCCGCCGCTGCTGTTCAATCCAGTGCACGAGCGCGCGGTGGTCGCACAGGCGTCCCCGGAGTACGACGGGCTCCAGGCGCGCTACGCGGAGGAATTCACCGCGCGAGACCGGGCGGCGCGCGCGCTGGCCGCCGCGCCGGGGGATGCCGTCGCGGAGCGGGAAGCGTTTCGCGCGCGCGAGGCCGGCGTCACCGGGATTCGGACCGAAGCGCTGGCGCTGGCCAGCCGCGTGACGGGCCAGGGATCGCGCGACGTGAACTACGTCATTCCGCGCTTCGTGCTCGACTACCTGCCCATCGGACTGCTGGGGCTGTTCACCGCCGGGGTGCTCGCCGCCGCCATGTCGAGCATCGCGGCCGAGCTGAACTCGTTGTCCACCGCGACGGTCATCGATTTCTACCGGCGATGGTTCCGGCGCGAGGCGTCGGACGCGCATTTCCTGCGCGTGTCGAAGGTCGCGACCGGAATGTGGGGGCTGTTTGCCTGTACCGTGGCGCTGTACGCCGCCAACCTCGGCTCCCTGATCGAGGTCGTGAATCGCTTCGGCTCCTTCTTCTACGGTTCCATCCTGGGCGTGTTCCTGCTCGCGATGATTCCGCGCGCGGGAGGATGGGCCGCCTTCGTCGGATTGCTGACTGGCATGGGCGCGGTGGCGACCGTGAACTTTGGCGCTCCCCAGGTGTCCTTTCTCTGGCATAACGTGGTTGGTGCGGTGACGGTGGTGGTGGTCGGCACCGCGCTCGGCGGCATCGGATCGAAGCGCCCCCCTCCCCGTGCGACGCCCTAGAGTCGTCATCATCGGTGGCGGCTTCGGTGGCCTGTATGCCGCGCGCGCGTTCGCGCGGGCGGCGGTGGACCTCACCGTTGTGGATCGAACGAACCACCACCTGTTCCAGCCCCTGCTGTACCAGGTGGCGACGGCGACGCTCGCCCCCACCGACATCACCGCGCCGATCCGCTGGCTGCTGCGCAAGCAGCGCAATGCGCGCGTCCTGCTGGCCGATGTCACCGCGATCGATCTGGAGCGCCGCGAGGTGTCGTGCGACGAGGGCGCGCTCACGCTGGCCTACGATTATCTGATCGTCGCGTCCGGGGCTCGGCACTCGTATTTCGGAAACGCCGAATGGGAGAAGGTCGCGCCCGGGCTCAAGAGCATCGATGACGCGATCGTCGTGCGGCACCGGTTCCTGCTCGCGCTGGAGCGCGCCGAGAAGGCGACGACGGACGAGGAGCGGCGTCGCCTGCTCACGTTCGTGATCGTGGGTGCCGGCCCGACCGGTGTCGAGCTGGCGGGTATGGTTCCCCTGATCACGCGCCAAAGCCTGCCGGACGAGTTCCGCAGCGCGGACACGCGGCGCTCGCGGGTGATTCTGGTGGAGGCTGGTCCCAGGGTGCTGCCGACGTTCTCGGAGAATCTCGCCGAGCACGCGCGTCGGGACCTGGTGGACATGGGCGTGGAGGTGCGCACCGGCACGGTCGTGACGGGCATCGAGCGCGGTGCGGTGCATGTCGGCGCGGAGCGCATCGAGACGGAGACCGTGTTCTGGGCCGCGGGCAACGAAGCGTCGCCGTTGGGCAGGCTGCTGGGCGCGCCGCTGGATCGCGCCGGGCGCGTGCAGGTGCTGCCCGACCTTTCCGTGCCTGGACGCCCCCATGTGTTCGTGGTGGGTGACCTGGCGCAGATGCATACGAATGGTGCTCCTGTACCCGGAGTCGCGCAGGCGGCGATGCAGAGCGGGGTGCATGCGGCGCGCAACATCCTGCGGCTCATCGAGGGGCGGTCCACCACGCCGTTCCACTACCGCAACAAGGGTGACCTAGCGACGATCGGCCGCAATCGCGCCATTGCCCAGTTCCCGTCATTCCAGATGTGGGGGCGTCCGGCCTGGTGGTTCTGGCTGTTCCTGCATGTGATGTATCTGGCGGGGTTCAGGAACCGGCTGAGCGTGTTGATCGAGTGGGCATACTCGTATTTCACGTACCAGCGGGGCGCGCGCCTGATCGCTGGCAAGCGATAGGACGCAATCCCATCGCCCTCACGCGCCCTAAGTCATTGACACTGCGTGACTCAGGCCGCATCCTGCCAGCGTGTCCAATCCCGGCCTGACCGACCCACTCGAGGACGTCACCAGAGGGGAGGGCGCGCAGATCGCCCGTCTGCATGCCCTCTTTGAGGCGATCTCCCTTGCGATCGCGATCTTCGATCACGAGCAGCGGCTGGTCAGCGCCAACGCCAGGTTCCGCGAGCTCACGGGCATGGACGACCGGCAGGCCCTCGGTCGGTCCATCTACGACGCGTTTCCGAATGCCCTCGCCGATCTCACCGAGCAGATCGATGCCGCGCTCGAGGGTCGGCCAGTCGTGGCGTACTCGGTGGCGTTCCAGCATCGCGGCGGCGTCCGGGTGGTCGAAGCCACCTTCGCGCCACTGGCGGAGCCGGGCACCGGCAACGCGCGCGGACTCGTGTTCGCCGGCAATGACATCACCGAGCGAGAGGAACTCCGTGAGAGCCTGGCCCGAAGCGTCTCCCAGCTCGAGACCATCTTTGACGTCATTCCGGATTCCGTCCGCGTGGTGGACGTGGACGGCCGCACCATCCGGACGAATACCCAGGCGCAGCAGGACCACGCCCCGAACACGCCGACGACGCTGCGCGAGCTCTGGCAGCTGGATCGTCCCAAGACGCTGGAGGGCACCAGTCTCTTCATGCACGAGCACCCCACCGCGCGCGCGCTGCGCGGCGAGCGCGTGCGGGGCGAAACGCTGACGGTCCGGCGTGGGCCCGAAAACCAGGTCATCATCGACGTCAACGCCAACCCGCTCTATGACGAGCGCGGGCGTATCCGTGGTGCCGTCACCGTCGAACGCGACGTGACCTTCCGGGTGCAGCTGACCAAGAAACTCGAGGAGGAGGCGCGCCGGACGGCCGAGCTGTACGACCGCGTATCCACCGAGGCCGAGCGACTCGAGCGCATGGTGCAGGAGCGCACGCGCGAGCTGCTGGCCCTCCAGGACGCGCGGTCGCGCGAACGTCGCCTCGCCGCCGTGGGTCAGCTCGCCGCCGGCGTCATGCACGACGTCAACAACGCGCTGAATCCCATCATGGCCGCGGCGTACCTGCTGGAGACGAACGCCGAGAATCCGACGGCCGTACGGGACTATGCGGTGCGCATCGCCAAGGCCGCGGAGACCGGCGCCGCCACGGCGGCCAGGGTGGGACGCTTCATCCGCCAGGAGCCCCTCGCGGGCGTTCGCGAGGAGATGGTCGACCTGGGCACCATCAGCGACGAGGTGGTGGCCATGACGCGCCCCCTCTGGGCGGAACGCGCGCGTGGGGGGCAGATCCAGCTCCGGCGCCAGCTCGCCCCCGGGATGCTCGTGAAGGGCATCGCGGGCGAACTTCGCGAGGCGCTGCTGAACCTCGTGCAGAACGCGCTGGACGCCATGCAGTCGGGCGGCACGCTGGGCATTCGTGCGGCCGAGTCCGCTGACAACCAGGTGGAGCTGGAAGTCAGCGATTCCGGCGTTGGCATGACGGCCGAGGTGCGGGAGCGGGCGTTTGAGCCGTTCTTCACCACCAAGGGACAGATGGGCACCGGGCTCGGCCTTGCCGAAGTGTACGGTATCGTGAAACGGCACCGTGGCCAGGTGGAAATCGATTCGCAGCAGGGGCAGGGAACCACGGTTCGCATCCGACTGCCCCGGGCGGTCGCTCCACCGGCTGCCGAAAAGAAGGAGGGGGTGGCCCGGCCGCGGGTCATTCGCCGCGTGCTCCTCGTGGAAGACCACACCGACAGCCGGGAGTTCATGACGGCCCTCCTCGAGACTGAGGGGCACATCGTTACGTCGGCCGCCACCGTCAAGGAGGCCCTGGAACGCCTCGATTCCGATGAGGGGGCTACATATGAAGTGCTTGTGACGGATATTGGACTGCCGGATGCCAGTGGATGGGATTTGATTCCACAGGCACGGGAACGAAGGCCGGGGCTGCGTATCGGCGTGGTCACGGGTTGGGAGGGGCACAACGCGCCGTCGGAGGGCGCCGATTTCATGCTCCGCAAGCCAATTCGAACTTCGGATTTTCTCTCCCAGGTGGCGGGCGACACGTGAAGATGTGTGTTTGACCGGAACCACTGGATTCGCCGTCAGCAACGCAGGTAAGTTCCGTGACCACAATGACTGATGCTCCAACGCATACGATCCGCGTCCTCCTCGCGGAAGACGACGACAACGCGCGCTCGCTGCTCGTGGACCTGTTGAACACGCTTGGGCACGTGGTCGTGGCCGAGGTGGCCACGGGGCGAGAGGCCTACGAGCGCGCGCACGAACTGGTGCCGGACGTCGTGCTGCTCGACGTCCACATGCCCGACGGGTCGGGCATCGAGGCAGCCGAGCGCATCACCACCGACACGCCGGGCGTTGCCGTGGTGCTGTTCAGCGGCGATCAGACCCTCGTGCTGTCCGACAAGGAAGTGGAATCCACGTCGGCGATCGCGTTCCTCCCCAAGCCGGCTCCCCCGCGCGTGCTCGATTCCACCATCCGCCTGGCCGCGAGCCGTGCCAAGCAGCTGGTGTCGGCGCGCAAGGACGCGGAATCAGCCAAGCAGCAGCTCGAGAATCGCAAGACGATCGAGCGGGCCAAGGGGATCCTGATGCGCCGCACCGGCTCGTCGGAACAGGAGGCGTATCGCATCCTCCAGCGCACCAGCCAGGACCGCTCGGTGCCCATGGTCGAGATCGCGAGGGTCGTGCTGGCGTCGGAACCGGGCGCGTCGGACGAGAAGTAGCGACGCGTCTGCCACGGGGAGCTATCGCGCTTCCCAGTGCCCATTTTTCAGAGCTTCCCTAGCCCGGCGCCGACGGCGCCGGGCCAGAGCTGCTTTCGTACGTCTCCATGTCGAGCCCCAGCAGCAGTGTGCCCGCGATCATCCCGGCTGAGAGCAGGAAGGGCAGGGCGATCACTCGATCGTACAGAAATCCGAAGATGACCGGGAACAGCACGCGTGCGACGCCTCCGAATGTCTGCTGCACCCCCATGTAGAGTCCCCGCTCCCCGCCAGGCACGATGCGCGACAGCAGCGAGGTAATGCAGGGGAACGTGAACGCCGTTCCCAGCGGCATCAGTGCCACCGCCAGGCCGAGCGGCACGAAGGGGAGCACGCGGAAGAACCGCTCGGGCAGTCCCACGGACGCGGCGAGCCCCTCGGGATCGGCGATCGGGTAGATGAACGGCAGCAGGCCGATGCCCGCGGCCAGCAGCACCAGCCCGAATCGCGAGAGCTTCGCTTCACCGTACCTGTCCACGGCCCAGCCCAGCAGCAGCGCGCGCGTGAAGATGGAGATGAGCCCGATGTACGCGAAGAAGAAGCCGATCGTCGTCACCGTGACGCCAAACCGGACTCCGAGAAAGAGCGCGAGGATCGCGGTCAGTCCCTGGAACGCCCCCAACGCGACCGCGTAGATCACGATGAGCCGCGACGCCGGCTCGTTGATGTGCGTAATGACGCGTACCACGGCCTGCCGCGAACGCCCAATCGCGCCGCCCCGGGCTCGCGCCGCCACCGCCTCCTTCATGTCGCGTGATTCGGTGAGGAATTTCCAGGCAAAGGCGATGTTCACCACGCAGAGCGCCGCCGCGAACAGGCCCGGGCCCGACGCGCCCCACGTGATGGCGAGCCCGCCCAGCAGCGGGCCCAGGAACACGCCGGCATTCGTCGCGGCCGACAGCCAGCCCAGACCCTTCGCGCGCTCGTGGGGCGCGAGCGCGTCGGCCACGTAGGCCTGGATCACGCTCACGGTGCCACCGCCGGCGCCGTGCACCAGGCGTGAGAGAAAGAGCAGCGCGAGCGAATCCGCGTACGCGAAAATGACGTACCCGATCGCGGCCGCGGACATCCCGACGATGAGCGCCGGACGCCGCCCGTAGTGATCGGAAAATCGGCCCCACAACGGGGCGCTCACCAGCTGCGCCACTGCGAACGACGAGACGAGCAGCCCAACGACGAATCCGCTGGCGCCCATGTCCGTCGCGTAGAACGGAAGCAGCGGCAGAATCATCAGCAGCCCGACCATGTCCATGAAGGCAGACACCATCAGGACCACGAGCTTGCCCGCTGACGACTTGCCGGAAGGGGGGGGGGTACCGCCCATGCGAATGCGTCAGGCGATGAGCATCGACGCAACGCAGGCGGTGAGGAAGCAGGCAATGCTGCCGCCGATCAGCGCCTTCATGCCGAGCTGTGCCAGCAGGGCGCGCCGGTTCGGGGCCAGCGATCCGATGCCGCCAATCTGGATGCCCACCGACGCGATGTTCGAGAACCCACACAGCGCGTATGTCAGGATGATCTGCGCGCGCACGTCGGGCAGCGCGCCGGACTCCTTCACCCCGGCCAGCGTGCTGTACGCGTAGAACTCGTTGAGGACCGTCTTCTCACCGATGATCTGTCCGGAGATCATCAGCGAGCCCACGTCGATTCCCATGAGCCAGGCGAGCGGCGCGAAGGCGATCCCCAGGATGAACTGCAGCGAGAACTCCGCGTACCGGCCGTCGGTTGCCCGGGAGATCACGTCGTTCAGCCCGGTCCAGCTGCCGATGCCCGCGGACAGGATCCAGTTCAGGAAGGCCACCATGGCGGTAAAGACGAGGAGCATCGCCCCGACGTTGATCGCCAGGCGAAGTCCATCGGTGGTTCCGTTGGTGATCGCCTCGAGTGCGTTGGCGCCGAGCTTGTCCTCCGACACGTGGAGCTCGTCGCTCACCTGCTCCGTTTCCGGCTCCAGCATCTTGGCGGCGAGCATCGCGGCCGGCGCGGACAGCACCGACGCGGTCAGGAGGTGCTTCGCGAACAGGAGCCGCCCCTCGTCCGTGGGACCGCCCAGCATCCCGATGTACGCCACGAGCACGGCGCCGGCGATCGTCGCCATGCCGCCCACCATCACCGCCATGAGCTCCGACCGCGTCATCGTCGGCAGGTAGTGCCGCACGAGCAACGGCGCTTCGGTCTGCCCCATGAAGATGTTGGCCGACGCGCTGAGACTCTCGGCGCCCGACAGCTTCATCGTGCGCGTCATCACCCACGCGAACGCGTAGACGACTTTCTGAAGGATGCCGAGGTAGAACAGCAGCGACGTCAACGCGGAAAAGAAGATGATGGTCGGCAGCACGTTGAACGCGAACAGGAATCCGAACGTGTCGGTGTTCGTGATCAGGCTGCCGAAAAGGAACTCCGCGCCCGCCCGGTTGAAGTCCAGAATGCGCACGAAGAAGCGTCCCACGCCGTCCACGGCGACGCGCACGATGTCCACGTGCAGCACCAGGATGCCGAAGAGGATCTGGAGCGCCAGTGCCGAGCCGACCAGTCGCCACGAAATGGCCCGCCGATTGGAGCTGAACGCGTAGAGGATGACGACGAACACCGCCATGCCCAGCAGGCCACGCGCGAGGTTGAGGATCGTGTCCATCAGTGCGGGGGAGGGCGGCGGATGAAACCGGGATGCCAACGACGCGATGGAAGGTCGTCGGGCACTGGGGCGCGGGCAAGGCGCCGTGATAGAATTCAGCCATGCCGGTCAGTCGTCTTCGCGGTCGGGTCCTGGTCGTCGGGTCGGGTGTGGCCGGACTGCACACGGCCTGGCGCGCCTCCGAGCAGGGCGATGTCCTGCTGCTCACCAAACGCTCGTTGTTCGACAGCGCCACGTCCTACGCGCAGGGGGGCATCGCCGCGGCGCTGGGCGCCGGTGATTCGCCCAGCCAGCACCGGCGGGATACGCTGGCGGCGGGCGCCGCCCTGTGCGACGCGGCGGCTGTTCAGGTGCTGGTGGAGGAAGGCCCCGCCCGCGTCCGGGAACTCCAGGCGGCGGGGGCGGCCTTCGATCTCGAGCCGGGCACCGGCCGGCTGCTGCTGGGCCGCGAGGCGGCCCATTCGCGCAAGCGCATCGTCCATGCGCACGGCGACCAGACCGGCGCCGAGGTGGCGCGCACGTTGGTAGAGCGCGTGCGCGGCAGCGACCGGATCCGCGTGCTGGAGAGGACACGCGTCCTCGACCTGATCGTGCACCGCGGCGCCTGCGTCGGCGTGCGCGCCAGCGTGCGCGGGGTGGCCACGGAGATTATGGCGGACGTCACCGTGCTCGCCACGGGCGGCGGCGGACAGGCCTACCGGTACACCACCAACCCGGTCGTCGCCACCGGCGACGGCTATGCGATCGCGCATCGCGCGGGCGTGCTGCTGTCGGACATGGAGTTCGTGCAGTTCCATCCCACGGCGCTCGACACGCCGGAGAATCCGCTCGCGCTCATCTCCGAGGCCGTGCGCGGCGAGGGCGCCACCCTCGTCAACGAACGCGGCGTGCGGTTCATGAGGAAGGTGCACCGCCTTGGCGATCTCGCGCCGCGCGACATCGTGGCCCGCGCCATCGTGAGGCAGCAGCGCCGCGGCAGCCGGGTATACCTCGATGCGCGCAAGCTGTCGCGCACCTTTTCGCGCCGTTTCCCGGGGATTCTCTCGATCTGCCTGGCGCGGGGCATCGATCCTCGCCGCGACCTCATCCCCGTCACCCCCGCCGCTCACTACATGATGGGCGGGATCATCACCGATCTCCGTGGACGGTCGAATCTCGACCGCCTCTACGCCGTGGGCGAGGTGTCGCGCACTGGCGTGCATGGCGCCAATCGACTCGCGTCGAACTCCCTGCTGGAGGGACTGGTGTTCGCCGAACGGGTTGCCCGCGACGTCGCGGGGGCGAAGGAGCTGAAATCGCTGCCCAGAAAAGGGAGCTGGACCGTGCCCATACTGAAGGACCGGGGCGCCGCACAGGTGGCTGCTGACCTCGTGCGCGAGGTGATGTGGCGGGACGTTGGGGTGATCCGCAGTGCCGCCGGCCTGCGCTCCGCCCGCGCGCAGCTGACCGACATGGAGAGGCGGCTGCCGGCCGGAGCCACCGAGGAACTCAACCTCGTGCAAACAGCCCGACTCATCGTGGAAGGGGCCACGCGGCGCCGGGAGTCGCGCGGCGGCCACTACCGATCCGATTTCCCCCGGCCCAGGGGGAGCTGGAGGGGAAGGCACGTGGAGCTGTAGCTTAGATTCCCGCTCCATGGCGAGCATCATGACAGGCGCCCGACAGGACATGGTCGAGGAACTGCACGCGGAAATCCGGGAGCTTGCCCGCGCCATGAATGCCGTCATCCTCGCGCACAACTACGAGCGCCCCGAAGTACAGGACGTCGCGCATTTCGTGGGGGATTCCCTGGGACTCTCGCGCGAGGCGGCCAAGACGGACGCTGACGTGATCGTCTTCTGCGGCGTGCATTTCATGGCTGAAACCGCGGCCATCCTGTCGCCCCGGAAAACGATCCTGTTGCCCGACCTCGCCGCCGGCTGTTCGCTGGCGTCCACGATCGACGCGGCGCAGCTCCGCGCGTGGAAGGCGGAGCATCCCGGCGCGGTGGTCGTATCGTACGTGAACACCACGGCCGAGGTGAAGGCCGAAACGGACTACTGCTGCACGTCGGGCAATGCTGTCGAGGTGATCAACGCGATTCCCGCCGACAGGGACATCCTCTTTCTCCCGGACATGTTTCTCGGCGCGCACGTACGCCGCGTGACCGGGCGCGACAACATCCATGTCTGGATGGGCGAGTGTCACGTGCATGCGGGCATCGATCCGGAGCACATCCGACTGCAGCGGCAACTGCATCCGAACGCCGAGTTTCTCATTCATCCCGAGTGCGGCTGCTCCACGAGCGTGATCGAGGCGATGTCCGCGGGCGATATCGACCCGGAGGGGGTGCAGGTGCTGTCCACCGAGGGGATGATCAAGCGGCCCCGGGAGTCGCGCGCGGACGAGTTCATCGTCGCGACCGAGGTCGGCATCCTGCACCGCCTGCGCCGGGAGAATCCACAGAAGCGCTTTCACGCCGCGAACGAGCGCGCGTCCTGCGCCTACATGAAGGTCACGACCCTGCCAAAGGTGTTGCAGTCGCTCGAGAACATGCAGTATCCGATCACGGTTCCCGACGATGTCGCCGCGCGCGCGAGGAAAGCCATCGAGCGCATGATCGCCATCGGGGGGAGTGGGGGCGGGGGGGGACGGAGTGGGCCGGCGCTGTCGCCGGTGACGAAGACGATCGACCCCGGCGAGTGAACCAACGCGGACAGGAGGGAGCCAGATGGAGACACCGGACAGGAACCGCCGCGCGGAGCGCCGCAGCGTGCCGCGGACCATCACGCCCCTCTCGACGCCGGCATTCGACAGCGACCCACACCTCCGTTTTCCGCTGACGGTGGCCGGGTGCCGCGCGCTCGTGCGGGCGGCGCTCGATGAGGATCAGGCGTTCAACGACATCACCACCATCGCGACGGTCGTGTCCGACCGGCGCGCGCGCGCCACGCTCGTCGCCCGTGGCACCGGCACGATCTGCGGCGTGCCGCTGGCGCTGGAGGCGTTCCGGACGCTCGATCCCAAGTGCACCATCCGCGTGGAGCGCGAGGACAGCCGGCGCGCCGTGAAGGGCGACCCGGTGCTCTTCGTCACCGGGCACGCGCGCGGGCTGCTGGGCGCGGAGCGCGTTGCGCTCAACTTCATGCAGCGGTTGTCCGGTATCGCCACGTTGACGTCGAGATTCGTGGAGGCGGTCAAGGGCACGAAGACACAGATCCTCGACACGCGCAAGACGACTCCCGGCTGGCGCCTGCTCGAGAAGTACGCCGTGCGCGCCGGCGGTGGCGTGAACCACCGGATGGACCTGGCCACGGCGGTCCTGATCAAGGACAACCATCTGGCCGCGTGCGACGGGGACGTGGCCATCGCGGTCAAGCGCGCCCGCGACATGGCGCCCGAAGGTACGCAGATCGAAGTGGAATGCGAGCGACCGGAGCAGGTGCAGGCCGCGATCGAGGCGGGCGCGCACATCGTGCTGCTGGACAACATGCCGCTGGACACGCTGCGCGAATCGGTGCGCGTGGCCGATGGCCGTGTGAAGACGGAAGCGTCGGGCGGCGTGAACCTGAACACCGTGCGCGCGATCGCCGAGACCGGCGTGGACTGGATTTCCATCGGCGCACTCACGCACTCGCCGCCCGCGCTCGATCTCGCGCTCGATTTCGACTAGCCCGACACCCCCGACACCCCCGGCCGTGCCGGAACGAGCAGCCGCGCGGCGCCAGGCCGCACGGTGACGTCCAGCGGCGTCATGCCCAGCAGCTCGCCGTCTGCCTGTGCGGCCCGCGGCGGATCCGTCTCGAGGAGGAAGTGGCGTCCCGGGAAGGTGCTGAAGCCCGCGTCCAGGTGCACCCGGCCGCGCAGCATGCGCGCGAACATCCGCATCGCCTCGCGGAGATTGGCGGGCGCGTAGACGCAGGCGTGCAGCACGCCGTCATCGCTCGCGATGCCCTGGCCAAAGGTGATCGCTCCGCCCAGCACCGATCCCAGATTGGCGATCATGACCGACGAGGCGGAGCGCTCGTGCAGCACGCCGTCCACCGTCAGATGAACGCGAAACTTTTCCACGCGCAATGCCGCCCTCGTCGCGGCCCAGACATACGCCAACACGCCGAGCCGCCGCTTGAACGCGGCGGACGCGCCCGCGATCATCGCCGCGTCCAGGCCCACACCGAGCCCGATCGCGAACTGCCGCCCATCCGCAAGCTGCCCCAGGTCGATGCGCGTCTCCGTGCCCGCGAGCAGGCGCGGTATCGCGCGCGACACCAGCAGGGGAATGCCAAGCGAGCGCGCCAGCACGTTGCCCGTTCCGCCGGCCAGAATTCCCACCGGAGGGCCACCGCCGGCCAGCGCCGTGATGACTTCGATCGCGGTGCCGTCGCCGCCCAGCGTGAATACGACGTCGAAGCGCGCGCCGCGCTCGCGCATGACGTCCGCGCCATGTCCGGGCGCTACCGTCGTGATCACCTCGTACTCCACGCCCGCCCGCTCGAGTGCGCGCGCGGCTTCGGCACGGGCACGGGTGGCGCGCCGCGCGCCGGGATTCACGATGAGCAGCGCGCGCTTCACGGGGTGCGGTGGGTCAGGCGGGCTCACGCCACCGAACGCCATGCGCGCCGGCGAGCGCCTCTGCCTCCGGCGGGCCCCAGGACCCCGCGGGGTACGTGGGCATGACTTTGGCCGGGTGCGCGTCCCACCGGGTGATGATGGGGTCGATCACCTTCCACGCGGCCTCCACTTCATCACTGCGCGTGAATAAGGTGGCATCGCCCAGCATCACGTCCAGCAGCAGCGTCTCGTAGGCGGGTGGATTGGAATCGCCGAACGCTTCCTTGTACAGGAAGTCCATCGCCACCGGAGCCACCTCCATGCCATGCGACAGCTGGTAGGCCGCGCCGGGCGCCTTCACCTGGAACGAGAGCGACACCCCCTCGTTGGGCTGGATCCGCAACACCAGCACATTCGGCGCGATCTGCTCGCGCGTCTCGTGCCGGAACATGAGGATTGGCGGATCCTTGAACTGCACCGCGATCTCGGACACGCGGCTCGCCATGCGCTTTCCAGAGCGCAGCAGGAAGGGAACGTCCTTCCATCGCCAGTTGTCCACGAGGAACCGCATGGCCGCGTAGGTGGGCGTCTGGGAGTCCCTGGCCACGTCGGCCTCGTCCCGGTAGCCCGGTATGCGCGAACCCCCCACCGTGGCCGCCGCGTACTGCGCGCGCACCGTCGCCTGCTCGATGTCGCGCCCCCCCTCCAGCCACCGCAGCGACTGGATCACCTTGACCTTTTCGTCGCGCACCGCGTCGGCGGACATCGTCGCCGGCGGCTCCATCGCGGTGAGCGTGAGCAACTGGAGCAGGTGGTTCTGGAACATGTCGCGCACCACGCCGGCTTCCTCGTAGTACCGTCCGCGCTTCTCCACCCCCACCGTTTCGGCGACGGTGATCTGCACGTGCTGGATGGACTGCCGGTTCCAGATCGGCTCGAAGATCGCGTTGGCGAACCGGAACACGAGGATGCTCTGCACCGTCTCCTTGCCGAGGTAGTGATCGATGCGGTACAGCTGGCACTCGTTGAACAGGTCGAGCACCAGGCGGTTCAGCGCGCGTGCCGTCTCGAGGCTGCGCCCGAACGGCTTCTCGATCACCACCCGGCGCCACGGACGCTCCGCCCCGTCGTGCATGCGGGAGGCAAGCCCGCTGCCGGAGAGGAACTGCACGATCATCGGAAATACGCTGGGGGGCACGGCCAGGTAGAACAGCCGGTTGCGATGCGAGATCGGTCGCGCGGACTCCAGCACCGCCAGTCGCTCGGCGAAGCGCTGGTACGCGGCGCCGTCGGCGAGGTCGCCGCTGGTGTAGTGCATCCGAGGTGCGAGCGCATTCCACACCTGTTCGTCGAAGGCGGGAATCTCGTCGCTGGACGACACCGCCTCGCGCATCATGGCGCGAAAGCGATCGTCGTCCATCTCCTCGCGGGCAACCCCGAGCACATCGCAGCCGGCTGGCAGCAGCTTGTCCTGCGCCAGCTGGTAGATCGCCGGCAGCAGCTTCCGCTTCGCCAAATCCCCGTTCGCGCCAAAAATGACGATGGTGCAGGGATCGGCAAACCGCCGATCGTCGCCGAGCGAGCGCAACACCTGGCTGGGACGCGCGGCAACGCGCCGCGGCGCCTGGGCGGTCATGTCTTCTGGACGGCGTGCCCGCCGAACTCGTTCCGCAGCGCGGCGATCACCTTGGCCGAAAAGGATTCGTCCTGCCGGGAGCGGAAGCGCGTGAGCAGGGACAGCGTGATCACCGGCGCGGGCACGTCCAGATCCATGGCTTCCTGCACCGTCCAGCGTCCTTCACCGGAATCCGCCACCCACCCGCGAATGCCCTGGAGGTCCGCGTCCTTCGCGAACGCGCGCACCGACAGCTCGTTCAGCCATGACCGCACCACGCTCCCGTGCTGCCACAGGGACGCGATGCCGTGCAGGTCCAGCTCCGGAAAATCGCGGGACGCGTGAAGGATCTCGTACCCCTCGGCGTACGCCTGGAGCAGCCCGTACTCGATGCCGTTGTGCACCATCTTCACGTAGTGTCCGGCTCCCGGCGGCCCGACGTGCGAATACCCATTGGGCGGCGCCAGCGTCTTGAAGATGGGCTCGCAGCGGAGCACGGCGCGCTTCTCACCGCCGACCATGAGACAATAGCCGTTCTCCAGTCCCCACACGCCGCCGCTCGTGCCGCTGTCGATCAGGTGAATTCTCCGGTCGCGCAGCGCCGCGGCCCTCCGGATCGTGTCGTGAAAGTTGGAGTTGCCCCCGTCGATGATGATGTCACCGTCGGCCAGCAACGGCACCAGTTCCTCGATCGTCTCGTCCACCGGCCCGCCGGCCGGGACCATGATCCACACGATGCGCGGCGCGGCCAGTTGCCGCACGGCATCCGCGAGGCCTTGCGCAGGCGCGGCGCCGAGCGTGGCGTACCGCGCGACCGTGTCCGCCGCGCGGTCAAAGGCTACGACCTGATGCCCACCGCGCAGCAGGCGCTCGGTCATGTTCCCGCCCATCTTGCCCAGCCCGATCATCGCGAGTTGCATGTGCTCTCCCGGACGGTCACGCCCGACATATCATGGAATCATCAGTACGGCTCTCGCCGGCGCTCCGTCCAGCCCCTCGAGGCGCAGCGGTAGGCAGAAGAACGCATACTGCCCCGGCGGTACCACGGAGAGATCGAGTCCTTCCACGATGACGATGCCGCGCTCCAGCAGGGTGCGGTGCGTGCGATGATGCCCGGAATGAAACTGCTCGACGGACAGATAGTCCACGCCCACGAGCTTCACGCCAATCGACGCGAGGTATTCGGCGCCGCCCGGCTCCAGATAGGTGTAGTCCTCATGGAACCGGCCGTCCGTGAGAAAGGTCGAATTGCGGGTGCGGATCAGGACGCGCTCCGCGCCGTCCAGGTTGTATTGCCGCAGGTGCTCCGCGGACACGCTCATCACGTCGTGCGAGAACCCGATGACGTGCG
Organism: Gemmatimonadaceae bacterium; assembly: GCA_040902005.1. Taxonomy (GTDB): domain Bacteria; phylum Gemmatimonadota; class Gemmatimonadetes; order Gemmatimonadales; family Gemmatimonadaceae; genus DASPMP01. The sequence continues at coordinate 18,568 of JBBDYA010000082.1, forward strand.
CCGGTCCGATCAGCGCGGTCAGCGGGAGGCGGTCCACGGTGCTGCCGGCCTCGAAGAAGTGCCGGGGCGCGTCGACATGGGTTCCCGTGTGCGACCCGAACGTGATGAGCGACACGTTGGCGCTCGCGCCACGGCTCAGCTCGGAATGCGGCGCGATGCGAATCTCCGGATTTCCGGGATACACCGTGCCGCCGTTCGCCATCGGCACAGAAATGTCGAAGATTTTCATCACGGGGTGATACTGGGCCACACCGTGCCAAAAGGGAACAGGGACGCCATTCCCAATTCCTCCGGTTGTGGTTCCATTCCATAGATGCGCCCAGCGTTGCCATGACCGTGAATCGCCGCCAGTTCCTGCGCGCTGGCGCCGGCCTGGCGGCCGGCGTGGCCGCCGCGCCGCTGCTTCAAGCGTGCAAGCTGGAATCCCGGCGCGAACTCGCCGACGGCGGATTCGCCCAGCTGCGCACCAGGCACTTCCGGGAGCAGCTCACGCTCAACCCCGTGACCAGCACGTATCTGGGCGGCGAGGGATGGGATCCCGCCCTCGGGGTGCTGCACGGTCGCCTGCGGAACCATGCACCCGATGCGCTGCGCGACGAGGCGGACACCTATCGCGACCATACGCGCGCGCACCTCACGATCGACGACGCGCTGCTGTCGCCGCAGGGCCGGGTGGATCACGCCGTAATGGGCGCGCAGCTGGCGTTCCTGCAACACCAGCTGGATCGGCGCTATCACGAGCGCGCCGTGGACACGTACGTCGCGGAGCCCTTCCGCGGCGTGGACTGGCAGATGCAGCAGATGCGCGCGACGTCCTCCCAGCAGCTGGGCGACGAAGCGGAGTGGAGCCAGGTGGTGGAGCGGCTGTCCGCGGTGCCCGAGTATCTGGCCATCGCGCGCGCGAACCTGGAAGCGGGGCAGAAGGCCGGCAACATGCCGGACCGCCGCATGGTGCGGATCGACGGCATCGCGGGGAGCCGGGCCAACGCGACCTACTTTCGCCTCACGGTGCCCCAGCTGGCGAAGGCGTACATGGCCGGCCAGTCCTTCGAGGGTGCCATGACCAGGCGCCTGGCGGACGCCGGCGCGGCCGCCGCGCGCGCGTACGAGCAGTTCGCCGTGTGGATGGAGCGGACCTACCCGCTGAATGAATCCGCGAACCGCTTCGCGCTGGGAGAGGCGGGGTATGAATGGCGGGTCCGCACGGTGCTGCGCGACGAGCGCTCCGCGAACGAGCTGTTCGACTACGGCGGTCGGCAGGTGGAGGAGTACACGCAGCGGATGTCAGAGGTGGCCGAGCGCATCCTGCGCGAGCGCGGCATCGGCGTCCCGTCCGGCGATGAGGATCGCGCCTGGAGCATCCGTCGTGTGATGGACGATCTTTCCGCGGAATCCCCGGCCAACGATGAGGAGCTGCTGCGGTGGTACCGTGAGGCGGCTGCCCGCGCGGTGGCGTACGGTCGCGAACGCGAGATGTTCGACGTGCCCGCGGACTACCGGCTCGACATCGTGCCCACGCCGCCCGTGCTGCGGAGCACGATTGACGCCGCGTACTATCCCGCGCCGCCCCTGAAGAACGTCGGCGTCGGGCGCTTCTATCTGACCCCCACGGGCAACGATCCCGCGGCGCTGCGGCAGCACAGCCGCGCGTCCGTGGCGGATACCGCCGTCCACGAGGGGTTTCCGGGCCACGACTGGCACTTCAAGTACATGACGCAGCAGGCCGCGGAGATCTCGCACATTCGATGGCTCACGATCGGCGCGGTCGAGGATTCGTCATCGATGTGGAGCGACTCCATGGCGGTGGAAGGGTGGGGATTGTACGCCGAGGAGTTGATGGCCACCCCCGTGGCCGATCGCCCGCACGGCTTCTATTCCCCCGGCGAGTATCTCTTCGAGCTACAGGGACAGCTGTTGCGCGCGGCGCGCGTACGTATCGACGTCGGCCTGCATACCGGCCGGATGTCGTTCGAGGACGCGGTGGCCTACTACACCGGGCACGTGAGCTTTTTCCCGGATGCCTGCGCGAAGGCCGCGAGCGATCCGGCGGCGAAGGCCGCCTGCGACTCGGCAGCGCGCGCGATCTACCGCTACAGCAAGTGGCCCACGCAGGCGATCACCTACAATCTCGGCAAGACGGCCATCGTATCGATGCGCGAAGCCTACCGTTCGCGCGCGGGCGCATCGTACTCGCCGCGCGAGTTCCACGAGCAGTTCATGCGGATGGGCACGATCCCGCCCGGATTTTTCAGGGACGTTCTGCTGCCGAAGTGAGCACGGCGCGCATCTGCTCGCGCAGCGGCGCGGGGTGCGTGACTGGCTCACCGCACACGAATCCGCGGCACAGGAACGCCGTCGCGGCGCCATCGCGCGACGCCCGATCGGCCAGCAGGGCGACGCGGTCGGCCGACGCCGGCACGCCGCCCGCCATCACCAGCGACGGCGTGTAGCACTCCCCGGCCGCGCGCGCGAGCGCCCGGAAGTCCGGCGCGTCCGGCGTGCCGACGATCGCCAGTTCGATCGCGCCGTACACGGCGATGTCCGACGCCGTGAGCGCATGGCCGAACGCCAGCGGGTAGCGGGCCATCGGCTCCGCGATGGTTTCGAGGACGTGGTTCGCGCGACGCAGCAATTCCGGCTCGCCAAGCACGTCACCGAGGCGCAGCAGCAGCTCCACGGTGAGCGAGGTGCCCGACGGCGTCGCATTGTCGGTGATGTCACGGGGCCTGGTGATCAGCTCCTCATGATCCGATGCGGTGTCGAAGAACGCGCCGGCGTCGTCGTCCCAGAACCAGCGGACGGTCGCATCCGTGAGCGCGCGCGCGCGACTCAGCCAGGCCCGATCGAACGTCAGCTCGTACACGGCGAGCGCGCCCAGTGCCACGGCGGCATGGTCCTCCAGAAACCCCGGAATGCGCGTCACGCCGTCCGTGTGGGAGCGAAAGACCCGATCGCCGCGCACCATTTCGCGGAAGAGAAACTCGGCGTTGCCGACCGCCAGCGCGCGGTAGCGGTCCTCGCCGAACGCGCGGGCCGTCTCCGCAATCGCGCGCAGCATCAGGCCATTCCATGAGGCCAGCACTTTCTCGTCGCGCGCAGGGCGAATGCGTGACTCGCGCGCCGCGCGCAGCACGCGCCGCGCCTCAGGCAGCCCGGCGGGCGGCTCGGCCGCATCGCGCGCGACGTGCAGGATGTTGGTGCCCTCGAAGTTCCCCGCTGCGGTGACTCCCCAGTACGCCATGAGGGCATCGGCCTCCACGCCCCCTCCCAGCAGCACGCGGAGCTCCGCGGCATCCCACACGTAGAATCTTCCTTCATGACCCTCGCTGTCGGCGTCCAGCGAGGAGTAGAAGGCGCCCTGCGGCGACGTCATCTCGCGCGCCACCCAGTCCAGGGTATCCTCGCACACCCGGCGGATCTCCGCGTCACCCGTCGCCTGCCACAGATGCACGCCCACGCGCGCGATCAGCGCGTTGTCGTACAGCATCTTCTCGAAGTGCGGCACCAGCCAGTGTGCGTCCACCGA
>JBBDYA010000083.1:0-3169 GCA_040902005.1 Gemmatimonadaceae bacterium
ACCAACGCGCGAGCGTGTTCCGATCGGAGCGCACCCCGCCGACGCTCCCACCCGCTACGACCAACGCGCGACCAACGCGCGACCAACGCGCGGTTACTCGGCGCGCAGCGCGTTCGCCGGATCCACCCGGGCCGCACGACGCGCGGGAACCCAGCTCGCCACCGCCGCGACCACGATCAGCGTGAGCGCCGCACCCACGAGCGCCACCGGATCCGTCGGCGCCACGCCGAACAGGAACGACCGGAGGAATCGCGCGACGAGCGCGAATAGCCCGAGACCGCCGACGATCCCGATCGCGGTCAGCGTCAGTCCCTGGCGCGCCATCATCGCCGCCACCGCGGCCGGCTGTGCGCCCAGCGCGATGCGTACACCCAGCTCGCGTGTTCGCAGTGTGACCAGATACGCCATCACCCCGTACAGGCCGATCGCGCCCAAAAGCAGCGTCACGACGGCCGCGGAGCCCAGGATGATGATGACGAAGGTGAGTCGTGCCGTGGACGCGCGGAGGACCGCGCTCATCGGACGCACGTCGAACGTTGGCAGCGTCGGATCGAGCTCCCGCACCACGCCCTGCACCGCGCTCGCGATGGACAGCGGGTCTCCCCCCCCCACACCCGCCGTCCGGATGACCAGCGCCATCTGCCGGCGCGCCGATCCCATCAGCGTATCCCGCTCGGCCACCTGCGGAAAGTACGACACCTGCGCAACGGCCGACGTCAGCGACGTATCCCGCACGTCGCCCACCACGCCGATGATGGTGTACTCCGGACCGCCCGGCAGCTGCCGCATCCGCTGCCCGATCGCCGCCCGCCCCGTCGAGTCCTTCCAGAACTGGATCGCGGTCGCCCGGCTGACGATCGCGTCTCCCGGGCGCTGCAGCTCCAGCCGATCGAAGTTCCTCCCCGCGATCACCGGAATCCGCATCGCGCGGAAATAGTTCCCGTCCACCGTGGTGATGAGTTGAAGCGGCGGCACCTGTCGTTCGTAGGAGGGATCACCCGACGGATAGATCGGGCTCGAGTTCCCCCCGCGTTCCATCAGGGGCAAACGCGACGTGAGCCCCGCCTCCTGCACGCCGGGCAGCTCGGCCACCCTGCCGCGCAGTTGCGCGTAGAAGCGCGCGAGCGACGAATCGCCCTGATAGCTCGCCGCCGGCAGCGACAGCCAGAGCGTGACGACGTTGTCCGCGGCGAATCCGGGCTGCACGGCGTTCAGCCGCTGGAACGTGCGCACCAGCAGCCCCGAGCCGGCGAGCACCACGAGCGCGAGCGCGATCTGTGCGGCGACGAGTGCGCCGCGTACTCGATGCTGCGTCCGCCCCGCCGTGCCCGCACGCCCACCCTCACGCAGCGCGCTGTACATGTGCACGCGACCGATGCGCAGCGCCGGAATCACGCTGCACACCACCGCCACCATCGCCGTGAGCGCGATCGCGAACAGCACCGTCGTCGGGTCCATTCCGAGCTCGGTGAGACGCGGCATGTCCTGTGGACCGAACCGCACCAGCACGCGGACCGCCGCCGCTGCCAGTCCGATCGCGGCGGCACCCGCGATCCCGGCGATCACCACGGACTCCGCGAGAAAATGTCCCAATACCCGCGCCCTGCCCGCGCCCAGCGCTTCGCGCACCGCCAGCTCACGCTGGCGGCCGTCCGCGCGCACGAGAATCAGGTTGGCGACGTTCGCGCAGGCGACGAGCAGCACGAGCCCCGCCGCGGCCGCCACCATCCAGAGCGTCTTCACGATGTCGCCGATGACGTCGGCACGGAGCGGCGTGAGCGACGGGACCGGCTTCGCCTGGTCCAGTAGCATCTGCATGGTGAACCCTGGCGCGAAATTCGGCATGATCTCCACGGAGCGGGGCAGCACCGTCGCGAAATCGCGTTGCGCCGTCTCGATGGTGACGCCGGCCTTGAGCCGCACAACCGAGTTGTAGTTGAAGCCGCCGCTGAACGTGGCATTCGGGTCCAGCCCGAGCGGCAGCCACAGCTGGTTGCCCACGGCGCCGAACGCAAAGCCCCGTGGCATGATGCCGATGACTTCGCGCGTGCGGCCGTTGACGTCGAGCGTCCGTCCCAGGATGCGGGCATCACTGCCGAAACGCGTGCGCCACAGCGCGTCGCTGATGATCACTGCCCCGGGTCCGTTCGCGCGATCCTCGTCGTCACTGAAGTTGCGCCCAATCGCCGGGGACACCTGCAACACCGGCAGGAGCGTCGCCGTGATGAACCCCGTGGCAAGGCGCTGCGGATCGGTGCCGCTTCCCGGCTCGGATACGTTGGACGCGCCGTCCTGATACGCGGCGATCCCGTCGATCGAGCGGGACAGACGCTGGTACGTGAAGTACGTGCCGGAACTCTGATTCGCGCGTCCAATTCCGATGGCGGGAAGGTCGTGCCACGCGCCCACGAGCCGCTCGGGGTTGCCGTAGGGCAGCGGCTTGAGGAGCACGCCGTTGACGACCGCGAAGATCGCGACGGTGGCGCCGATGCCGATGATGAGGGTGAGCGCCGCGGTGGCCGTGAACGCGGGGGTGCGGCGCAATGAGCGCCACGCGAATCGGAGGGGCTGGGCGAATGGCATGCCCGACCTACGGCCCCTCGGCGCCGCCGGTTTCTCGTTCGCGTGTCGCGGGCCGCGCGCTCTCGCTCGTGCCTCGGCGGGCTGGGCGGATCCCCGACGCGGACCACACTGTGCTCCTCGTCGCGCTCTCCGTCGCTCGCGCTCCGTGCGAGCGCTCCTGCGGTGCTCGTTGGCCTCAGCGGTTGGCCGCTTCGCGGCCTCCCGCATCAGACGGTCCGCTTACGGTGACCCGCCCTTGCCCGCCCCGGCACAACGGTCGCGCGAACTGACCCCGCACAACTTGGGTGCTCGGATGTGCGCGCGATCGGCGGAAGGCGCGGACCGTCCGTGCGCGCGACCCGTCGCGGGCCGGAGCGGCGGCGGGGTGCGCTCCGAGCGGATCGCCTGAGGCACAATGCGGCCCCGCCGCATGTGCCGAAGCCAGCGAGCACCGCAGGAGCGTTCGCACGGAGCGAGAGCGACGGAGAACGCGACGAGGAGCGCAGCGTGTTCCGATCGGAGCGCACCCCGCCGACGCTCCCACCCGCAACGACCAACGCGCGAGCGTGTTCCGATCGGAGCGCACCCCGCCGACGCTCCCACCCGC
>JBBDYA010000084.1:0-35709 GCA_040902005.1 Gemmatimonadaceae bacterium
ACGTACCAGGATGAACGAACCGCCGCGACTGCCCGGAGCCGGCTCGCCGCTCCGAGATAGGATGGCCTAGAACTGTCCGGCGGACTGGTCGCCCCAGCACCAGAGTCGCTGGTCCGCCTTGATCGCGCACGCGTGCCCCTGCCCGATCCCGACGTCGGCGAAGGGACCTCCCTGCGCGCGAACGGGGTGCCCCACGCCGCTTGCGTCGGTCTCGCCGTTGCCAAGCCCACCGTAGTAGTTGCCGCCCCAGCAGTAGAGAGCGTCCGCGGCGGTGTGCCCGCAGGTGGAGAGCGGCCCGGCCGTGAGTGCGACAAACGTCATGCCCCCCACGACCCGTGCGGGCGTGCCGCGAAGGGTCGCGTCGGATCCGTCGCCAAGCTGCCGGGCGTCATCGTTTCGCCCCCAGCAGTAGGCTGCACCCGTCGTCGTGAGCGCGCAGGTGTGTTGCCACCCCGCTGCGATCTCTGCGACAAGAAGCCCGCCCCCACCCGCGGGGGGCGCGGCCTCATTCACTGCCGCGCTGTTGTATTCCACGTCGCCCACGCCAAGCTGTCCCCAGCGGTGGTCGCCCCAGCAGTACGCCGCGTTCGACGTGGTCACGCCGCAGGTGTGATAGGCGCCAGCGCTGAGCGACAGGAATCGCAGGCTGGTGGACACGAGTACGGGTGACGAGCGGTCCAGGTCCGTGCCGTCGCCAACCTGACCGCGATCGTTCTGCCCCCAGCAGTAGGCCAGCCCGCTTTCGGTAAGCGCGCAGGTGTGGCCATCGCCAATCGTGACGGCGACGAAAGCCGAGTCGGCAAGCACGCGCACGGGCGTCTCGCTCCGGCTCACCGCGCCATCGCCGAGGTAGCCGCGGCCAGACTGTGCCCCGCCGCCCCAGCAGTACGCCGCCCCGCCGCTGGCGATCCCGCAGTTGTGCACCCAGCCAGCGGCGAGGACGGTGAACGATCGACCGCCGCTCACCGACACCGGTGTCGAACTGCACGGTCGCCCGCCGCAAGACTCCGCGGCGGCATCCGTCCCAAGCTGGCCGTAATCGTTGTTCCCCCAGCAGACGGCCGCGCCATCGTCCGTAAGAGCGCAGCTGTGAACGAACCCAGCCACCACCTGGGAATACATGCGGGAACTGTCGGCAAGCGTCGGCGTCATCGCTGGTGCGTCGCGCGCGACGTCGGTGGGCAGGGGGGAACAGCCGAGCAACACGAGCGTGCACAGTACACGCACCGCGTCCTGGCGCCAGGACACCGCGTTCCCGGTTGAAGTTGTTTGCCCGTGCGCCATTGCCGATTCCTCCGTGTGACTGGAGTATCGGCACACCGCTCATTTCGTCAAGGCCTGTCGGGTTCGGGAGGGCGGCTTTCCACAACCCATCTGGCCAGATCGCCGCTGACGCCGAAACGAGCGCCGATCGCGGACGCGCGGGCCGTGTTGACGTTCATGGCCGGATCGCGGAATACGATGGAGGCCCCCCCCGGCGCGGACGGCGGCTGCACCTTCAGACCCGCCACGCCGGCCACGGCTCGGATCGCGTCGGCCGCGGTCGCGTCGGTCAGCGTGAGCGATACCCGCGCGCGGCCCCCCGAAGACACCACCACGTTCAGGCCCCCTGCCCGGGCAATCTCGGCGATGATCTCTCCGGCATCCACATCGATGACGGTGAACGTCACGCGGCGACCCTCCGGCAGCATCGGCATCGCCGGCGCCGGCGGCACGCCAGGTGGCGTGACCAGAGCGGCGAGCGGTAGGGCGGCCGCAAGCGGGGGATACCTCGTTGGGGGAACCGAGCGCATTCGATACAGCGGCACCGAAGCGCCCGCCTGCACCGACCAGGCGGTGCTCCGCGCCCCGGTGCCGTCCGTCGGCAGCACATTGGGCAGCAGCCCCGCGGTGTATCGGCCCTCGACGGCGATGCGCGTGCCGCCGATCCGCCACCCGGCCCCACCGCCCACGGCCACCCCGACGTCCACCCAGCGCGACGTAGCACCGCGCGCCTCGTCGCAGTTTGCGTCAGTGCGCACGCCTCCACCCTGGAAGAAGAGCCGGCAGCGCAGCCGCACCGCGACCGCCGGGCCGGCCGAGACGAACGGCGCGAACCCACTCAGCGCCGGCGACGACAACTGCCACATCACCGGGACCTCGATATAGTCCGCGATCATGGTGAGCGTCGAGCCGGTGATCGTCGAAACGCCCACACGGCGCACGTGCGACAGTTCAGGCTGGATGGCCATCACTCCAGACTCGCGGCGAAGGAACGCCGCCGACGCGGGTGATGGCCGATTCCAGTTGAACTCCTGGCTTCCGGTCAACCCGGCCACTCCCGTACCGGCCTTGGCGCCGATCTCCCATATCTGCGCGTGGCCCGCGGGGGGGGAGGCCGCACACAGCAGAGCGATCAGGACAGGCGTGAGGCGACCGGGACGGGTGGACACGACATCAAGACGACGCCCCACCTGAGGGGCAACCGCCGGTGTCAGGCGTCGCGCAGCAGGCGCAGTTCCGGCGGGCGCTCCGATCCGTGACGCTCCGGAGCGCGCTCTTCGATCATCAACCTCACGCTCTGCTCGGCAAGCCGCTTGTCCCCGTCAGCGACGTGTCGGTGGGATCTCGTGTCGTACTCGCCTGTGAGCAGCCAGGTGGGATCCACGCCATAGGTCAGCACGACGGCGGCGAGGACGTCCACGGTGGGATAGGGCGACAGCGCGTCCACGCTCATGCGCAGCGAGACCTCGTCCACCTCCAATCGATGAGCAATGACCGCCAGGTCGCCCTCATTCTGTCCCCCGACCAATCCGCGAATCCGCTCGGCGATGCCGTGTCTGTCCACGTCCCAGGAAGCTCCGTGCAAGTCGATACGATACCGCTACTTGAGCAAACTTCGCGCCAGACTGGCAGGGAAGCAACCCCCCCGCAGCACAGCACTACAGGAACGGCGGTGGCGGCCGATACTCCAACCAGGCCGGACAGGTTCGGCCCACCTCCCTCCCCGGACTCGGCTCGATGTTCGTTCTGCCACGACGCTGGCGCTCGATTGACCGGAAGCTTCCTCTCCTCGCCTCCGGCCTGGTGCTGCTCACCTCCGCGGTCCTCGCTTGGACCGCCTATGCAATGCTCGAGCGCGCGCTGCTCGACACCGCCGAGCGCCGCATGGCGAGCGGCGCTCGCGCGGTCGCCTCCATGATCGCGCGTCCCACCGTTCGGATCGAGGAATCGCCGCACCTGACGGCCCTGCGCGACTTCGCCAGCGGGCGGGTGGCGGGATCGCCGGTCGCGGCCCTGGCGGCGCTCGACGCGGAGGGGCGGGACTTTACCCGACCGTACGTGGCGCTGTACGACGCGGCGGGGCACGTGCTGCTCGAGCACCGGACGACCTCGTCGCGTCCGCGCTGGCCCGCGGCCGCCATCGCGCTGGGGGAAATCCGCGGCGACACCCTTTCCACCGGCGCGTTCGAGCGGCTCGACAGCATCATCACGTATTCGGTGGCATATCCCATTCGGTCGCGCGCGGGCGACAGCGTGATCGCGTACGCGGTGCATTCGCGCGCGCTCCCCAGCAGCACCGTCATGCCACTGCGCCAGATGCTGGGAGACGACGTCTCCCTCTTTATCGGCGAGCACGACCTGGGTATCTGGACCGATTTCGACAGGGAGGTCGCGGAGCCGCCGTCGCACGATGCAACCGATGGGCCCCTGATACTGCCGACGAGCGTGGGCGCGATCGCGCAGGTGCCCGGCGCACGGTGGGTGGTGTGGGTCGCCCAGCCGCACGACGCGGTGTTCGCGCCCGCCCGCCGCCTGCTCTGGATCGTGGTCCTGCTGGGCACCCTCCTCGCGGTACTCGGCGCGGCCGTCGTCTGGCGCGTCGCCCACCGCATCGCGTCGCCCATCGTCACGCTCACGGACGTCGCGGAGGGCGTGGCGCGCGACACGCATTCACTGCCGGACACGGACGAGATGCCCGTGCACGTGGCGGGGGGCGACGAAGTCGCGCGCCTGCGCTTCGCGGTGGAGCGCATGGCGGAACGCATCACCGAGCGCGAGCACCTGGAAGAACAGCTACGCCACGCGCAGAAGATGGAGGCGGTCGGCCGGCTGGCGGGCGGCGTGGCTCACGACTTCAACAACCTGCTCACCGCCATCCGGTCCTACGCGGACCTCATGCTGGACGACATGCCCGCGTGGGACCCGAAGCGCTCGGACGTGCAGGAGATCCGGACGGCGGCTCAGCGCGCGGCGGCGCTCACGGCGCAGCTGCTCGCGTTCAGCCGCAAGAGCATGTTGCAGCCGAGGGTTTTGGAAACACGCAGTGTCATGGTGAACATCCATGACATGCTGCGCCGCCTGCTCGTGGAGGACATCCGGCTGGAAATGCAGGCGCCGCAGGAGCTGTGGGCGGTCAAGGCGGATCGCGGTCAGCTGGAACAGGTGATCGTGAACCTCGCCGTGAACGCCAGGGACGCGATGCCGAATGGAGGCGCGCTGCGCATCAGCGCCGCGAACGAGACGATCGCGGAAGCGCTGGAGACGCCGTATGACATCGTGCCCGCCGGCGAGTACGTCTCCCTGCGCGTTGCCGATACCGGAATGGGCATGGACGCGCTCGCGCGCAGCCGGGCCTTCGAGCCGTTCTTCACGACCAAGGGCGTGGGTCAGGGCACGGGACTCGGCCTCGCCACCGTCCACGGCATCGTCGCCCAGAGTGGCGGCTACGTCACCCTGTCGAGCGAGGTCGGCCTGGGTTCCACCTTCACCGTGTATCTTCCGCGCGCGCTGGAACAGCCGGCGCCCGACGCCGTGAACGCCCCCGGCAGGCGTGCGGGCAACAAGGAGACGATCCTGCTGGTGGAGGACGAGCAGGCAGTGCGCACGCTCGCCCGGCGGGTGCTCGTCCGCGCGGGATTCCGCGTCCTCGAGTCCACCACGCCCAGCGACGCACTGCGGCTGGCGCGCGCGCACGCCGCCGAGATCACGCTCGTGCTCTCGGATGTCGTCATGCCCGAGATGAGCGGACCCGCGCTGGTCACCAGGATCGCTGAACTGATCCCCTCCGCGCGCGTGCTGTATATCTCCGGCTATACGGACGACGAAATCATCGGCCGCGGGCTCGCCAACCCCGGTGTGGCGCTGCTGCAGAAGCCGTTCAGCGCGCAGCAACTCGTCGAGCGCGTGCGCTCGGCCATCGACGACCTGTAGCGCCGCTGTGCGCGTGGAGTGGGCCGACATCCGGTCCGGATACGTGACGCAGATCACACTACGAGCGTGTTGTTTCTTGCGCCCGAATCGCAGTTCGGAGCAGGTCGCCGGACTGCATCTTGCTGCGAGGCTATCGGCCTTTTGATGGAGAAGTAAATGGAGGCGCGCGGTCCGTCGTGAGCTTCGACTGGAACGGCATCGCTGCCCGGATCCGGGGGCTGGTTCGCATCTCCGACGACAGCAACGTGCCGTCGGTGGCCAGGCGCCTGGGGGTGTCGGAGGTGTCGCTGAGGATGACCGTCGATGACAGGCGCCCACTTCCCACCGTGGACGTCATCGCGGCGCTGGTGCGGGTCTACGGGCTCGATCCCTCCTGGGTGCTCACCGGCCAGTACGATCCGGCCACGCACCGGACGGCGCTGGAGAGTGATACACAAGAGATCGCGACCGCCGTGCATATGCTCATCCTTGGCACGGATGCGGGCTGGCGACCCGAAAAAGGCCCGCCGACAATCATCTGATTGCACCCGATGTGACAACGCGCACTAGTGAGCCGCCGCGCTGGTGAGTAATCTGCAGACGTGCCTCCTCGCAAGCGCGGCCCGCATGGCCCCAGCGGTACAGGAACAAAGACCCAGCCCCTGAGGCCCGCGACGACGGCTGAAGCGACGCCGGTCGAGTCGGTCGAGTCGACGGGCGGCGGGGGGGGAGGGGTCGGCGCGAGCGTGGACTCCGACGGCATTCGGAAGGCACTCGCGCAGGACTACGAGGTGCTGGAGGAACTGGGGCGTGGCGGGATGGCCATCGTCTACCGGGCGTTGGAGCGCGAGCTGGAGCGCGAGGTCGCCATCAAGGTGCTGCCGCCGGCGATGACGATGGACGGCGAGTTCGTGGATCGTTTCCAGCGGGAGGCCCGCACCGCCGGCCAGCTCGAGCATCCGAACATCGTCCCCATCTATCGGGTTGGACGCAAAGGTGGGGGGGACACCTTCGGCGTCATCTTCTTCGTGATGAAGTTCCTGCGCGGGCAGTCGCTGGCGCAGGTGCTTCGTGAGCGTCCTCGTCTCCCCGTGGCGGATGTGAAGCGCATTCTGGTCGAGACGGCAGGAGCGCTCGGGTACGCGGCCAAACGAGGCGTGGTGCACCGCGACATCAAGCCGGACAACATCATGCTCGACGGTGAGGGGCGCTGCGTGGTGACGGACTTCGGCATCGCGAAAACGTCGAGCGGGCCGCTCACCGCGGCCGGGACGTCCATGGGCACGCCGCGCTACATGAGCCCAGAGCACGCGCAGGGGACGAAGCTCGACGGTCGCAGCGACCTCTATTCCCTGGGCGTCGTGGCGTACCAGTGCCTGTCGGGCAGCACGCCGTACGACGCGGACGACCCGTTCGCGATCCTGTACAAGCACATCAACGAGCCGCTGCCCCGCCCCGAGCTGGAGACCGAGGAGGAGTGGGCGCTGTACTCGGTGATCGAGCGCATGCTCGCGAAGAAGCCCGCCGATCGGTTCCAGTCCGCGGAGGATCTCATCGCTGCGCTCGGAGGGCAGGCGCTGACGGGCACGCTGGTGATCGCGTCGGCGACGTCGCCGCAAAACGTCTTCGGCCCCACCGAGATCATCCCGACGCCACCGGCCGGACTGCGCTGGACGTTGCCGGCGAACTGGCGGTTGCTGGCCGGCGCGGGCGGCGTGCTGGCGGTGCTCGGCATGGCCACGCTGATCGCGCGGCCGGACGGACCCGCCACGACGGACAGCATCGTGCTGGGCGCGCCCGTGGGTGACAGCGCCGCGCCCGCGCTCGCCGGCGCGGATTCAGGCGGGGTCGCCGCGGCCGAGACGGCGCCGAACGCACCGGCCGACACGGCGCCGACCGCAGCGCCGGTCGCGGTGCCGCCAGCGACGCAGACCGCCGCTGCGCCCGTGGCCCCCGCCCAGCGCGCTTCGCGCCCGGCGCCGGAACAATTCTCCATGTGCCCGCGACTGCCGGCAGGCGAGGCGACCCGCGCGCTCGTGGTGCTGGTCGACCAGATCCCGGCGCAGCGCCGCGGCGACAGCGTGCGCGTCTTCTATGATGTCTGCGGGATCGCGAGCGGCGGCCCGTACACGGCGGACGTCGAGGTGAGGCACATCGGCCGGAACTTCGTCAGCCGGCTGGCCCAGGGCACGCCGACGATGAAGGACAATTTCATCTCCACGGCGAACAGCCCGCGCACGCGGCGCTATCGCACCGTGGATGTCAGCAAGCTGCCCACAGGTCGGTACGAGCTGACGATGACGCTCACCGATGGCCGCAGGCGGCTCGCGATCGGCAAGGCCGAGTTCGAGATCGTCGGGCGGTAGCGGGCTACTGGCCCCACTTCGTGTCGAGCAGTTGGCGGACCTTCTCCGCGAGCGTCGTGAGCGCGAACGGCTTGGACAGAAACCCCGCCCCGCCGATCGCCTCGTAATCGATGCCAGCGAGATGCGGCGGCAAGCCGGAGATGAACAGCACGCGCGTCTGGGGATACCAGGACCGCAGCATCTCGACCAGCTCCGTCCCCTTCATTTCGGGCATCATCACGTCGGTCACCACGCAGTGCACGGGTGAGTGGTAGTCCTGCATCACCTGAATGGCGTCTTCCCCATTGCTCGCCTCGAGCACGAAGTAGCCCTCGTGGCGCAGCTTCCGCGCGATGGGCGCGCGGACGGTGGCCTCGTCCTCGACCACGAGCACCACCTCGGAGCCCGTGCCCGCCTCCTGCGGATTGGTCATCGCACGCCTCCCTGGGTGGCGCCGTCGAGCGTCTCGCGCACCTTGCGCGCGAGCGATTCGCCGGTGAAGGGTTTCTGAAGGAAGGTGGCCCCGCGGTCGAGAAGGCCTTTCCGGGTGACCGTCGCACTGGTGTAGCCGGAGAGGTACAGCACCCGCATCTGCGGACGGGTGGTGCGCAGGCGCTCCGCAAGCTCGTGGCCGTTGATGGTTGGCATGATCATGTCTGTCGCTAGCAGGTGAATGGGTCCGGGGTGCGTGTCCGAGATGCCCTGCGCCTCGACACCGCTGCTCGCCACCAGCACGCGGTACCCGGCCTTTTCAAGCACACGTTGGGCCAGCCGGCGCACGCCCTCCTCGTCCTCCGCGAGCAGCACCGTCTCGGTGCCAACCGCCTCCCGCGGCGTCCAGGGGACGTCCTCGTGCGCGGAACCCGCGCGGTCCGGCGCGAGCGGCAGGTACACCTTGAAGGTGGTGCCCTGCCCCACCTCGCTGTAGACGAAAATCTCGCCGCCGCTCTGCTTCACGATGCCGTACACGGTGGGAAGCCCCAGCCCCGTGCCGCGATCGGCGGGTTTCGTGGTGAAGAATGGCTCATAGACGCGGGCGATCGTGTCCGCGTCCATGCCCACGCCGGTATCGGTGACGGCGAGCATCACGTAGCGACCCGGCGCGCCGGTCGCCTCCTCGGTCGGGCGGCTCGACTCGAGTTCGCCGTGCGCCGTTTCCACCGTCAGTACGCCCCCGTCCGGCATCGCGTCCCGCGCATTCACGCACAGGTTGAGGATGACCTGCTCGAGCTGGCCCGGGTCGGCCTTGACCATCCCCAGTGCGGGATCCAGCGCCGTGGTAAACGCGATGTCCGCGCTGATCAGGCGGCGGACCATCCCCTCCATGCCGGTGACGATCTCGGACAGGTTCACCAGCCGGGGCTGGAGTACCTGCTGGCGGCTGAACGCCAGCAGCTGCTTCGTGAGCCCCGCGGCCCGCCCGGCGGCCTTGAGTATTTCCTCAACGTCGTCCCGGGCCGACGTCCCCGGCGCGAGTTCGGACCGCAGCAGCTCGCCGTAGCCGGTGATGGCGGTGAGCATGTTATTGAAGTCGTGCGCCACGCCGCCGGCCAGCCGCCCCACCGCCTCGAGCCGCTGCGCCTGGCGCAGCCCGCTCTCCGCGCGGTCGCGATCCACGGCGGTGGCCACGATGTGGGCGATGGCCTGCAGGAAGTAGGTGTCGTCCTGGGTGAATTCGCGAGGCGCCGTGTCGTATGCGACCAGCGAGCCCTTCGCGCTGGCCAGCGCCGGAATCTCCACGCCCAGAGCGGCCACCACGCCGTGCTCGCGCCGCAGGTCGTGCTCCGTGCTCCCCGCGTCCGCTCTCCTGACTCCACACCCCGCGACCAGCGTCCCGGCGCCGGCGGTGCCGCGCTGGAGCACCGCCGCAATCGGCACGTCGAGCGTGGCGGCTACCAGGTCCGTCGCGTCCTGAAAGAGCACCGCCATGTCGTCCGCCACCAGCGCCCGCTGCCCGAAACTCGCCACGGCCGCCTGCTGGCGCGCGCGCGCCACGAGCGCTCGCTCGGCGCCCAGCTGATCGGTGATGTCCAGCGCCAGCACCATGCGCGCGGGCCGGTCGGCGAACTGGATGTCGTGCGTCCGGATCGATACGTCGATGCGCGTGCCATCCTTCCTGCGATGCGTCCACGGCGCGTCGTCGAACGGTGGCTGGCCGCCGGATTGCTTCAGGAACCGCTCCCCCTCCTCCGGCGTCCGGATGTCCAGGACAGTCATCGCGAGGAACTCGTCGCGCGTATAGCCATAATGGCGGACTGCCGCATCGTTGACGGCGAGAAACCGAAGGGATTCGCGATCGAACACCCACACGGGCTGCGGATTGCTGTCGAAGAGCATCCGGTAGCGCTCCTCCGACGCGAGCAGCGCCTGCTCCATGTGCCGGCGCTGCCAGCGCTCGGACGCCACCGAAACTACCTGGAGCAGGTGCTCCACCTGCACCGGCTTGAGCAGGTAGTCCACGCTGTGCTCGCGCAGCGCCGCGATCGCGCTCTCCACGCTCGCGTTCCCGGTGAGCACCACCACCTCGGTCATCTCGGACAGCTCGCGGAGTCTGGCCACGAGCTCCATGCCGTCCATGTCGGGAAGGCGCAGGTCCACCACGGCAAGCGCGGGAGGACGACGCTCCGCCATGCGCAACCCATCCAGCGCGGTGCCCGCCGTTTCCGGTGCGTATCCGTGAACCTTCAGGATGTCCGACAGCGTGCGGATCAGCGCACTGTCGTCATCCACCACCAGGATGGGAAGTCGCTCAGCGTTCGACGGCTTCACTCAGCACCCCGGCTACGTGATCCACCGCAAACGGTCGTCGCAAGAACGAGTGCACCCACGCGTGTGGCACGTCCGCGCTGACCTGGCGCTCGGCGCCCGGCTGCCCGCTGTAGAGAATCAGCGGCGCGTCCGGACCCGCCTCGTGCACCGCGGCCACCGTGTCGCGCACGGCCGTCGCGCCGAGATGCATGTGGAGCAGGATCGCGAGCGGACGCTTCGACCGGATCAGCCGCGTGGCTTCCGCCAGGTCGCCCGCCATCACCGTCGAGAACCCCCGGAGCTCCAGCACTTCGGACATGGTCCGGAGGAACGCGGCATCGGTGTCCACGAGCAGCACCGGCCCCTTCGTGCTCAGCGCGCCCGTGAGAAAGGCAAGCAGCTCGCGGATGTCCACCGGCTTGGACATGATCTTCAGCACCCCCTCCTGCTCGGCTTCATCCAGCACGTCCTGCGCGGCGAAGGCGGTCATCAGCACGACCTTCACGTTTGGCTGCGACGCCTTCATCGCCTTGAACGCCGACACGCCGTTCATCCCGGGCATCCTGAAGTCCATGAGCACCACGTCGAAGGGCGATGCGTTCAGCGCGTTCACCGCCGAGCGACCGTCGTGCGCCTCCTGCACCTCCCACCCCTGGAGGTGAAAGATTTCGGCCAGCGTCTTCGTCATCATCCGGTCATCGTCAACGACCAGGATCCTCATGCGGCGCCCTCCGTGGCGATTGGGAGCGTGAGGCGGAATGTGGCGCCCCCGGCCAGCGGCTCTGTGACCAGCGTCAGGTCTCCGCCGTTCGCGCGCGCCAGCGTCCGGGACACCGCAAGGCCCAGCCCGATGCCCCGCGCCTTGGTGGTGAACAGCGGCTCGAAGATCTTCTCCCTGTTCTCCGGGGCGACACCCGGCCCTGTATCAGACACCTCAAGGTGGTTCATCGTCCCGTTCGAGCGCGTGCGTACCGTGAGCCGGCCGCTCCCGCCCATAGCCTGGACGGCATTGGTGAGGAGATTCAGGACGATCTGCCCCAGGTGGACTGGATCCACGAGCACCGGCGGCAGGTCGGCTGGCGCGTCCACCCCGATGCGCACGCCGTCACGCATGGCCAGCCGCTCCAGCTGCGCATCCACCGCCTGCGCGAGAAACGCGGGCTGCCGCTGCGGCGGCTTCTCGCGCGCGAAGTCCAGCAGGTCGCCCACGATCTTCTCGGACAGCGCGATCTGCTGCGCGAGGATATCGAGATATTCGTGCACGTTCGCCGGCGCCTGGCCGAGCACTGTGCGCAGGTAGTACACGGCGTTCGTCATCACGCCCAGCGGATTGCGCAGCTCGTGTCCCACGCCGCTGGACAGCTGGCCCAGCATGGCCAGCCGCTCGCGGCGCACCAGGGCGTCCTGGGCGTCGTGCAGTTGCACCAGCGCCTGGTTCAGGTCCCGGGTGCGCACTTCCACCTTCTGCTCGAGTTCGTCGCGCGAATGCTTGACCTCCGCGGCCATCGTGGTGAAGGCGGCGCCCAGGACGCTGAATTCGTCCGTGTGACCGATGCGCACCTGCTGGTCGTAGTCGCCGTGCGCGATGGCCTGCGCCGCGTGCGTGAGCTGCCGGAGCGGCTGGGTGATGCGCCGGCTCAGGATCCACGCGGCCAGAAGGCCAAGGACCAGGGCGAGCAGCGCAATGAGCGCGAGCTCCCGGACGAAACGGTTCACCGGCGCCATCACGTTGGCGCGCGGAAAATCCACCGCCACAAGCCAGGGCGTGCCGGGCACCGGCACGATGGACGCCAGGTAGCGCTTTCCTCCGGCGCGCTCGTACGCGTGGAGACCGTCCGTGGAGGCCGGATCCTGGACGGGACCGGGTACGGAGCCCGCAAAGTCGCTCCACGCGGTGCCGTCCGCGTTGCCGATGAAGAGCGATGCGTCCGACCCGATGAGTCGGGGGATCAGCTCGCGGTTCGCCTGCCCGCCCCCAAGGCGGCGCCAGCGCACGATGTACAGATCGCCACCGCCGGGAATCGCGGCGGCGATCGGGTAGATCGCGGTGTCGCGCTCGAACCGAAACGCGCCCACAAGCGCGGAGTCGCCGGGCTCGGTGCGGGGGATGACGTCGTTCAGTGCGATGGTCGCCGTGCCGTACGACGCCGGCACCGTGCTGAGCACCACGTTGCCAGACGCGTCGCGCAGCTCCGTGCCGAGCACCTGCGCCACCCCCGCCCCCTGGACGTCGGCCGAGCGCAGGGCTGCCAGCGCTCCCGCGCGCGCGACCGTGTCGCGCCGCCGCGCGAACACCACCAGCGGCGGCTGCGCCGCGATGGCCGCGGCCGCAGTCCGCAGCTGCGCCGCGGACTGCGCCAGCGACAGCCGGAGCTGAGTGGTGGCGCCGTGGAGGCGCTCCCCCGCCACCTGCATGGAGCTGCGCCGAGCCTCGAGATACGCCGCGACCGACAGCGCCGCGATCACGACCAGTAACAGGCCACCGATGATCAGCGGCAGCTTGCGCTCGATCGACAGCCGGGTTCGCGGTTCGTGCCTGAAAGCGTGCTCCGTCGCGTTGGATCCTGACGAGATATCAGCTACCACCGCAGCTCCGTCGCCAAGGGTGGATTAGGTGTGTATCAGCAGACTCTCGCAGTATCGGCTGGCCCGCCATCTAATGAAGGCGAAGGGCGTAAGTGGCTGCCAATACTTTCTTTGGCATCGCCGCATGACTCTTTTGTCAGGGTTTCCCCACCCCGCGCCGGATGAGCCGGCTACCCGTCTAGTGGGCGAGTCAAATGATTTGTCTTGCGCAAACGCGCAGGTATGCTCCATTGGTATAGCTGGAGATCACTCATGCTGCTGCGTCATTTTCGACATCTCGTCACCGTGGCTGAACTGGGGAGCATTGCGGCCGCCGCCCAACGGCTGCGCGTGGCGCAGCCCGCCCTGTCGCGTGAAATCCGGCGGATGGAAGCGCGGCTGGGGTTCCCGCTGGTGGAGCGCGATCGCCGGGGCGTGCGGCCCACCGCGGCGGGCGCCGCGCTCGTCTCCAGCGCGCCCACGCTGTTCGCGCGACTCGACCAATCGCTGGCGGCGGCGCGCGACGCGCATGCCGGGCTGCGCGGCCGCGTGCGCATCGGACTGAGCCGGCTGGCGCTGGACAGCCCCCGCGTTGGACGCGCGATCGCCGCGGCGCGCGAGCGGTTCCCCGGCATCCAGCTTGACCTGAGCGAGCTGCCGGCGATGTCGCAGACGGAGGCGCTGCGCGCGCGCGAGTGTGACCTGGCCATCGGCGCGTTCGGGGGGCCGGACGATTCCATTCGGCGTGCCGCGCTGTACGACGAAGTGGTGGACAGCGTGATGCTCCCCGCGTCGCACGCGCTGGCCCGCGCGCGGCCGCTGACCCTGTCCGCGCTGGCGGGCGAGACATTCCTCTGGATGATGGACCCGCACGTCAGAGTGGACGGTGCGGAGCTCGCGAAGCTGCCCGACGCGTTGGCGAGCGCGGGAATCACGCAGGTGGAGCGGCACGGGTCCGTGGAGTCGATGTATCTGCTGGTGGCCGCGGGACGCGGGTGGACGCTGGCGACGCATGCGTCGCGCGCGCTCCCGCCGGCGGGCACCACGGTGGTTCCGCTCGAGGGGTTCAGCGTGCCGGTCACGTTGTACGTGCGCTGGCGCGCGCACGCCCCGTCGCGCAGCTGCGAGAACGTGGTCCAGGCGCTGGTGGACGCGATGGATCAGGACGGCGGCAACGGGAGCGGCAAGCGCCGGGGCCCGCAGGCCGCGGCGGAGCGGACAGGACGCAGGCGCCGTCGCGCGGCCAAGTCGCAGGGGCTGGAGCTGCGTCACCTGGAGGCGCTGGTGGCGGCGGCGGAAGAAGGGTCCCTGAGTCGCGCGGCGGAGCGCATGGGGCTGACGCAATCCGGAGTGTCCCGGCGGCTGCACACGCTGGAGCAGGAGGTCGGGTGCCGGCTGCTGGAACGCACACCCCACGGCGTTCGCAGCACCGGCGCCGGGGAGGTGCTGTGCGCGGAGTCGCGCGAGCTGCTGCGGCAGTTCGAGGACACACTGTCGCGCGTGCGTCGCATGGCGGCTGTGGGGGTGGGGGGGGGAGGGGGCGATTCGGGCGGGTGGTGCCGCATCGGCGCGCTGCCTCCCGAGCTCACGGGCAGCCTGCAACTGGCGGCGTTGGCGCGCGTGGTGGAAACACGGCCCGAGGTTCGGCTGGATCTGTACGAGATGCTGCCGGAGGCGCAGGCGCAGGCGCTGCTGGACGGGCGCATCGACGTGGGGATCGGCGGCATGTTCGCGGGGATGGAACTGGGCCGCGCGCTGTCGAGCGTGATGCTCACCGACGACCCCGTGGACTGCGCGATGCTGCCCGAGTCGCATCCGCTGGCATCGCGCGCGTGGGTGACGACCAGCGAGCTGTCGCGCGAGCCCTTCCTGTTCGTTCCGCGCGTCGGCAACGAGCAGCTCCACGATGCGGTGATGCGCGGGTTCGCGCGCATCGGGCTGGTGCCGCGCATGGGGGACTCGTTCGGGGGTCCGCGGTCGGTGTGGCGCGGCGTGGCGGACGGGATGGGGTGGACTCTCGGGAGCCGATCGCAGCGGTCGCACCCCCCGCCGGGGCTGGTCGCGGTTCCGGTGGAAGGGCTCAACATCCCATGGGGGATTTCGCTGCTCTGGCGCCGCGATGAGGACGACCCATCAGTGCGCCACGTGCTCGACGCATTCCGGGAGACGCGGAACCCGGAGGTGGCGGTGGTGGTGGCCACGGTGCGCGCCTCGCTCGGCGCGCACTCGGTGGCCGCGCAGCACTAGAGTGTTCTCGGCCGGCGCTGCACGCCGGTCCGCCTGCCCCGGGACGCTACGAGTGCGCCCCTAGAACTGGCGGTACACGAAGGTGACGCCGTCGATCAGCTGCGTCAGTGTGACGTCGTCGCGTCCCATGCGGTAGGCCAACGCGCCTACGTAGAAGGTGATGCTGTCCGGCGTGGTGCGGAAGAATCCCTTCGCGACGGCCGCCTCGGTGGTCACCGTGTTGCCCGCGAGGACCTGGAGGTCGGTGCTGTCCGTGAAGGTCGAGTCCTCGAGGAGAAAGAGGACGCCGGCCACGACGGAGACGACCGTGTCGCCGCTCTCGTACACGATCTGCGGCGGCGCGAAGCCGTTGATGGTGCGCAGCGGGTAGGTGCCGGCGAGGGTGAACTGCGGCTGCTCGGGAGGCGCGGTGGTCTTCTTGCACGCCGCCGCGAGCAGCACCGCGGCGAGCATAAGCGCGGTGGCGCGCGTCGCTCCAGTCGGGAGCCGGGTCATGCGGGGGACGGCACGTGTGGCCCTGGCGAGGCGAGGAATCTGTTCTGCATACGTTGATATGAATGTCGCACGGCGCACGTGAAGTAAACACCCGAACCCCCCCGGCCCCCGGACCACCCCTCCCCGAGCGTGCGCCGCGTCACAGGCGGCCCAGGCGGTGTCGGCGTGCCCGGCGGGACCCGGCGGCGCGGGCGCGGGTATCCGCCGTCATGACGACAATTCGAGGGGTGTGGATCGCGGCGCTGGCGCTGGTCGCCGGCGCCTTGCCGGCGGCGGCACAGACGGCTCCGGTGCGCGGCGTGTCGCTGTGGCCGGGCACGGAGATCCGGGCGACGATGGCGTCGCCGGCGACGGGCGCGCGGCAGGTGCGCGGGCGGCTGGTGGTGCTGGCTGGTGACACGCTGCGCGTGACGCCGCGCGGAACGAACACGATCGCCACGTACCAGGTGGCAAGCGTGGAGCGGCTGGAGGTGCGCGGCCGGCGGCAGCGGAAGCTGGGGTTCGCGCTGGGCGCGGCGGTGGGCGCGGGCATCACAGCGGCGATCGCCGGCCCGGACTGGAACCGTGGCGGGATTTCGCGCGACCAGTTCGCGGGGCTGGTGGCGACAAACGCATTGATCGGCGGGTGCGTGGGGTTCGCGTTCGGTCCCAGGGAGTGGACCGAACTGCCGCTGCGGAGGTGAGGCGCATGGAAGCGCGGCGACGCACGATCACACCCGTCATCTGGCGAGCGAGTCGCAGGGCACCTTAAGCTGCCTTCAGGGCAGTTTGTGCGACAGATTGGCCGCTGATTCCAGGGTTGGCGCGCTCTGGCGGTGGCGCCGCACGGGTCGCATTGTCCAGATGACGCGGCGATGACGCCCGACACTACCCTGCGCATCACGCGGAAATGCGAGCCGGAGGACGGTTCGGTGATAGAGCTGCACACGCTTGGCGACGCAATGATCAAGGTGGGGGAGAAGGAGATTCGTCCCACTGCCCGGATGGTCTTCGCGGCGTTGTTGTATTTGTGCATCGAGCGTGGGCGCCGAGTGCCTCGGACCGCGTTACAGGAGCTGTTGTTTCCGAATGCAGGTGAGCGAAGCGGGGCGCACTCGTTGCGTCAACTCCTGTACAAACTGAGGCAACTCGGGGTTCCTCTCGAGACAGATGACAGCAGCGTCACGATCGCCGCGTCCGCTGTCGCGATCGATAACCAGTTCATAGCGCCAGATAGCGCTGTGATTCCGGAGCAGATTTCATCGGGATTGCTCCCGGGCTACGATGGTGACGTGTCACCATCATTTCAGCACTGGCTGGAGGAGCTGCGCGCGACAACCGGCACGGCCCTGCGCTCCAGTCTTATTCGAAGACTGGCACACAGTCGCTCCATCGCCGATTACGAGGGTGTTCACAGGTCGGCTCTTGCCATGCTCAAGCTCGATCCTCTCAATGAGGAAGCGGTGTACGCACTCGCGGAAGTGTTTGCGTTGACGGGCAAGAAGGCAGAGGCCATTCGCGTATTGGATGACTACTCGGCGGAGCTGGGCCCGGGGGCCGCCAGCTTGCAACTGGCGCCGGCTCTGCTGAAGAGGCGGCTGGTGGAAGTGATCTGCCGCCACGACCAACAGCAACCGCCCTTCGTGGGGCGGCAGCAGGCCCTGTCCCCGCTTTCGCGACAGTTTGCGCGCAGCGCTGAGGGCAACCCAAGTGTCAGCTTCCTCTGGGGAAGTGCGGGGATCGGAAAAACGCGTTTGCTTCGCGAATTCGAGAAGTATGCGCTGCTTCAGCGGGCAAGGTGCGTGTGGGCGCACTGCCACGAATATGACGTGCACCGGCCGCTCGGCGCGTTCGTCGACCTTGTGCCAACGCTCCTGGCAGCACCCGGCGCACTGGGCGTGTCGCCTACCTCGATGGACTCGTTGCGGCGTCTTGCGAGCGCTCCGGCTAGCGACAAGCTGCTGGCTTCTGACAGCGCGGAGGTCGTAGCGACAGGCATTCGCGAGGCATTGACCGATCTGATACTCTGTGTTGCTGAGGAGAGAACTCTTGTCCTTCTGATTGAGGACGCACACTGGCTCGACCAGGTCTCTCTGCAACTGCTCCTGTCGTTCTTGCCCGAGCAACGGGCACGGCTGCACATAGCCGTTACGAGTCGTCAACCGCCGCGGTTCGACCGGATTCGCTTGGCGCAGAACGTGTTCGTGCAGCAACTGGAACCGCTGAGCAACGCCGACGCGCGCGTACTCATCGACTCTCTATTGACTTCACCTGATTCGGCCGAGTCGGAGCGCGAGCAATGCCTTGCGCTTGCCGGAGGTAACCCACTCTTCCTCTGTACGCTGGCCGAGCACCTTCGGTGGAGCGGTACAACTCCTCCAGCCTCATCCCGCATAGCCGATCTGCTCCAACAGCGCACCAGAGTGCTTGAGCCACGAGCACTCCTGCTCCTGCGATGCATCGCCGTGTTCGGGAAACACGGCACGCACGGAAGGCTTTCTGATGCCTCCGGCCTGCCCGCTGACGAGCTGCTCCTCGCTCTCCAGCAGTTGGGCGATCAGTCCCTTGTCATGCGCATCAATGGCTCAATCGCCTGCTGCCATGACCTGCTCGAAAGCGCTGTCATTTCCGACTCTCCCGAGTCTCTCATGTGCGCGCTGTACGAGCGCGTCGCGCAGGTGTTGGAAAAGGAAGGAGAAGCCAACAAGGAGGCCCCGCTTCTCTGGACGTGTGCCGACCTCTGGGCCCGATCTGGCCATCGGTCGAGCGCAACGAAGGCATTCAGGAAGTGCGCCCGGTCAGCGCTCGAAGTCGGCCAGCCGCTGTTCGCAACCGATGCCATCGAACGAGCGCTCGAAATGTGCGATGAGACACAACGCCTGGAACTACTGGCAGATGCTGCCATTGCCGCGAAGCAGTCAGACAACGCCCCGCTCGTGGTGCGCAACATAGCGAGGCTAAAGGCAGCCTATCGCACTGCCGGCAGGCATCTTCCGGAGCATGGGCAATTCGAACTCGACGAGATCAACGCCATCCGGAGATCGGGCCGCTCCATCTGGGAATATCGCGATCGGCTTCGCCGCTGTGCCACATCACCGGATGCTACGACCGAGCACAGGCTCGAGGCGGCAAGATACTTTCTCTATACGGCAGAGCAGAATTTGGCACGCGAGGAAGCCGTCGCGTTGTTTCACAGCGTGGACTTACTTCGTAGCAGGGTCCAGCCAGCTGACAGCCAATGCCTCCAATTCGAGATGGTCTATCACTGCTGTTTTGGTGACATGTCCATCGCGGGCGAATTGGCCACGCAGCTCCTGGATACCATTCGACGAAACGCGGCAGGGCTCCCTTATCTGAATCTTGGGAATGCCGGCGTGGTCCTGTTCCGGGCTGGCAGACTCACTGAAGCACTCGGCGTTCTGACAGATGCGCACGTCGCCGCGGTGCGTTTTGGGCAGACTCTCGCGTCCATCGACTACGCGGCCTTTCTGTCGTATGCACACAACGTCTCGGGTGACCCGGTCGAGGCAGAGATATGGTATGCCCGCGCGGATGCCATCTGCGAACAGAACAATGTGCTGGCCATTCCACATTATCACCTATTCAACCGGATCGAGGCAGCGTTGCTGCGTGGTGACGCACAGTTGGCACAGCAACACATGCTCCGTGCTCGTGACTCATTCGCCGATATCTCAGCCGGATATCCAGTGCGGGCTAAGCACGCGTTTGATATTCTACTGCGCCGCCTGGATGCCTCACTAGCGCCGGACGTCGTTGATCTGGATGAGTTGCGACGCCTGGACAATCTTGGTCGCAATACGGCCGAGCACGACATCTTCGCGTTCGCGCTGTCCATCGCCCTGGAGGCGACCGGAGACCAGGAGGAAGCACGACATCGCCTTCAACAGTATTTGCACAGGTGGCGCAGAGAACGCCACCCGCTACCCAAGTACCTTCACGATCACATAATGAAGTTCGGCATCGCAGAGGTAGCCGCCCCAAATGTTCGAGGCCACAACGGGCTGCCACTCCCCGATACAGAGCTCAGCTGATTCATGGCAGCGGTGGGCTCGCTCCTGTTCTGCACTGTCTCGATGACGCGGCGATGACGCCCGACACTACACTACCTTGCGCATCACGCGGCAATGCGAGTCGGAGGACGGTTCGGCGATATATAGAGCTGCGCGCGCCACCCCTCTTTGAAGACCCGACGCTACGCCCGCCTTGAAGCGCCGGCGCGCTCGCTAGTCAGGATACTTAGCACATTGCTGGGCGCTTCGACCGCAGGAGTAGGGGTAAACAGAAGGCGCCACGAACTGGCTGACAAGATTCTGTCAGTCATGGCCGGGTCGAACTGCGACCCTCTGCATCGCACGATTTCGCTTCGCACCTCGTCCTCGGACATGGTGCGTCGGTAGGAACGCTCCGAACTCATCGCATCGATGGTGTCCGCAAAAGCGATGATCCGGGAGATCGCCGGGATCGTCTCTCCGGCCAAGCCATCGGGGTAACCAGTTCCATCCCAGCGCTCGTGGTGGTGACGAACAGCGGGCACAATGTCATGGAGTCGTGACATTGTTGAGATCAGCTCGGCGCCGTCAGACGGATGTTCCTGCATCGTTTGCCACTGGTCGGGTGAAAGCTTGCCAGGCTTTCTTAGAATCGGCGCATACTTTTCGTGAATCTTACCAACGTCGTGAAGGAGAGCTGCGCGACCTACCTTCTCGACCTCCCCAGGTGCTAGGTCCAACGCGCGCGCAATGGCCACAGAAAACTGTTGCACGCGGCGCGAATGACCGGAAGTGTAAGGGTCACGCGCCTCCATCGACTTGACCATCAGCTCCAGAAGCTCGCTGTTACTCTGCTCAAGATCGAGATTGTTTTTGTGCAGCTGGCGCAGACCAAGCACCGGAACCCAAAGCGCGGCTGCTGCGAAGGCGCCCCAGTTGACGTACACCCACGCAAAGAGAAAAATGATCGGACTGGCGAGGACATCGAGGCCGATCGTTGAGAGGTACGTGCCTCTCCAAAGTTCACCGAAGCGCCGATTAGATTTGGCGGCGATGTAGCCCAAAACAAGAGTTGAGTTGATCGCGAAGCTGAGCACAAAGGCGATCAACGATGGCAAGCCGTTGGTCAGCGTTACTTGAGCGAGAGGGATTCCGGCGTAGGCCGCCAAACTCTCGCCGCCTGCCAGGCGATACACCAAGACTGCGCAAGCAAACGTTACTGCTTGTTGTGCGATGTTGAAGATGGCGGACGTAAGAGCTCTTTTCGACAGCAGTTCAGCCGCAACGCGAACCGCAATCACACCCACCATCGCAATCCAATTGGGGACGATAAGTGCTGTGGCGAGGTATGGTATGAACGCGATAGAGCCCGTAACCGAATTGGGCATCAGAAGAGCAAGCGCTTCGGCCACCAAGGCGAGTGCGCTCAGGAGAATTACCGCTTTGATGGCACCTGACGGGATCGCGCTCTCCGACAGGTAGAGCGCCAAGGAGCAGAGGATCGCAGCGACGCTGGCGAACCCGATATACCACCTTGCGCGTGTGTTCATAAGAGAGAGGGATGACCCCCTGATCCTCAGTTACGTGACAACGATCCATCCGGCAGCCCTAACACACAACTCAACGAAGAGCGTAATCATTTCGCGTCACCCCCCTTTCAACGAAGTCACGCTGTAACGCGTGCTCCCGCTTAGGTTGGCTCCGCTCAACTGCATACTTCCCTGCGCTCTCCGCTCAACTTCGCTCTCGAGGGAGGGGGTCAGTCCGTTTTTTTGGTAGGTAGGTTCCGTGCCCTTCGCGGTGAGATGTTCTGTCGGCCGCCGCGTCGCGACCGCACGGGCACTGCGTCCTTCACTTCCACTGCTGCACGTCCATAAAAGTCTCGGCCACTCCCGCCGGCCGTTCAGTTGCTATCCCAGCAGCACCAGCACCGAGCCGCCACCACCACCCACGGTGGTCACCTCGCTCGGGTCCCCCAACTCACGCCTTCGAGTATTCAACCCACCGGTTGGTCGCGTCAAGCACCGCCAGCACCGCGCTCTGCTCCGGGCTCTCCTTCACTTCCGCGCTCCCGGTGAGTAGCGAGCTGTCCCGGCCAAAACGCGCCGTGATCCCCACGAACACGAACTGCCGGTCGAATGCCTCGATCTGTCGGCACCCCTCCAGCCCCAGCGTGCGCGTCCCGCCCTCCGCCGCCGCGATCGCCGCCAGCGCGGCGCGCGACGCCAACTCGATCCGCTGACGCTCGATCTCCATCCCCTCGCTCTCGCCCACGAACGTCTCGTCACCCTTCCGAAGCGTCACCCGGCAGGCCACGCCCTTCGCCCGCGAGCGCCGCACTTCCACGTCCTCGAAGTACAGGCGGCGCCGCGACGTGTCGTCCACCAATGCCGGCGGCGTCACGGCCTGGGGCGCCTGTGCCAGCACCGGTGCCGACGCCAACTGCGGATGCCCCCCCCCCCCCTGCGCCGGTACCGCCGCGAACTCGCCGCTGCGCTTCATCCCCGGCTCGTTCGTGGTGGCCACGGAGATCTTCTTGTGGTTCACCCGCATGCCCAGGTGCGCCAGCAGCGCGCTCTCCACGTTCCGCACCGTGGACTTGGGGTTCACCTCGTCCGTGGTGAGCAGGTGGATCTCCTCCACGGCGCCGCCCGGCGCCACGACGATGCGCGCGCTCACCACCCCCGGCAGTGAGCCGAGCAGTTCCTCGGCTCGCCGGATTGGCAGAACTATGCCCGCAATCGCGGACGCATCTCCGGAGTGCGGGGAATTGGCGGGGAGTGACAACGCCTGGCTCCCTGTTACTGGTCTGAGTTGTGGCGGGGGCGCATGGTGGATTCTTCGCCCGACGTGATGAAACGGTCGGCGTCGACCATGCTGCGGTTGGAACCTGTAGAGGTCCGCGGCCAATATGCCGCTTTGCACAGACTCCATCAAGCGCCAAAACCGCGCAGCGTCGTCGCCTGCCGCTCCATCCCGCCGGACTCTACGTTCCCCGGAGCAGTAATACGACGGCTGACTGTGCCCCGCGTCACGGAACCCTGTGCCCGGGCGATCGTCCGCCTTCGCGAAGTACTCCTCGATGCACATGGTGACGATGCTCCATCGCCTCGCCGCGGATCCAGGACTCCTGCTTCCGGAGATCCGGAACCCTCAGAAAGTGACCTTTGACCACGGCCAGGAACTGCTCCAGCGCCAGGTGCCGCCGCCAGACCTCCACCCATCACCCACCAGGGGGGGCGCAGCCGGGGCGTCGTCATGGTCGTGGGCTGGCGCCTGCCCTCGTTCCGCCGCGTGGAATGCCTTGCAAGTCGCTACTTCGCAACAATTTGGCTGGACAGCCGGTGCCCCTGCCCGCACGGTCACGGAACTTGCTCCGTGACGCTGCCATGAACAGAGCCGCCGTCCTCATACGTATGCTGGGGGTGGCCCTGCCGCTCGCGCTGTCCGCGTGTGAGACGCGCACGGGCGGGTTCGGCAGGATCACCGGCCCGACGACCGCCGCGCTCAGCGCGCTCACGCTCTCCAGCGGCGTGTTGAATCCGAGCTTCGCGTCGGGCACCACGGTGTATTCGGCGTCCGTGATCAATGCGACGAGCGAGATCACGGTGACGCCCTTCGCGGCCGAGGGGACCACCATCACGGTGGACGGCGCGGTGGTCCCGAGCGGAAGCGCGTCACCCACGATACCACTGGCCGTGGGTGCCAACACGGTGACCATCGGCGTGACCAGCACCAGCGGGCAGTCGGCCACGTACACCCTGACGATCTCACGGAGCGCGGGCACGCCGTAGGATGGACGCGGTCGTTCCCGCGCCTGACGCCGATCCCTCAACTCAGACCATGTCATCCTCTGCGTCTCAGACCATGTCGTCCTCTGCGTCCCCCTCCCCCCCTCTGCCTGATTGCCCGATCGCCGGCGTCCTGTCGGAGCGCCTGCGCGACGCGCGCTTCGCGCTGTCCCATCGCTGGCTGGAGCGGATCGCCGACCGCGTCACCATCGAGCGGCAGCGAATCTTTCCCACGGACGAACTGCTCGATCACGTGCCCCTGCTGATCGAGGGCATCGCGGACTACGTGGCCGATCCGTCGAACGAAGTGGGCACGGACACCCCGGTGGTGGCCAAGGCGATGGAGCTGGGCGAGCTGCGCCACCGGCAGGGGTTCGACGTCTACCAGATCCTGAAGGAGTATGAGATCCTGGGCGGCATTCTCTTCTCGTACATTGCCGGCGTGGCGGACGAGATCCAGGAGCCGTGCGACAAGAGCGAGCTGTTGTACTGCGGGCAGCGGCTGTTCAAGGCGGTCACCCTGATTCAGCAGACGACGACGATGCACTTCCTGCGACTGGCGAACGAGCGCGTCTCCGAGCGCGAGGAGCGCCTGCGGGCGTTCAACCGGTCCGTGTCGCACGAGATCAAGAACCAGATCGGTGCCGTACTGGCTGCGAGCGACACCGTGGCGCAGGTGAGCGACCTGGACCCCGACAAGGTGCGTCAGTTCATGGCCATCATCGCCAGGAACGCGCGGACCATGCGGCAGACAGTGGACAACCTGGTGGCGCTCTCGCGCACCGACCACGACGCCCGCCAACAGCGCAACGTGCTGCTGCCGGACTCCGCGGCCGAGGCCGCGCGCCAGCTTCGCGAATCGGCTGAAGACGCCGACGTGGAGATCCGGCTGACGGACCTTCCAGCGATCGAGGTGAACGCCGCCGCCGTGGAGCTCTGCCTCATCAACCTGCTCTCCAACGCGATCAAGTACTGCGACGCAGGCGTCACCGACCGATTCGTGGAGGTGAGCGGACGCATCGAACCGACGGAATCAGGGACCCGCGAGATCGTGATTCGCGTGCGCGACAATGGCGTCGGCGTTCCGGAACCGCAGAGGTCCCAGCTGTTCCGGCGCTTCTTTCGCGCGCAGAACGAGACGGTGTCGCGCACCGAAGGAACCGGGCTCGGGCTCAGCATCGTGTCCGAGACGGCTGCATCCATCGGCGGGCGGGCGTGGGCCGAGTTCCCCGAGAAGGGATCCGTGTTCGCCTTCGCCCTTCCCTTTCGCCGCGAGGAGTCGGGCGACCAAATGCCTGACGCTGCCCGCGACGAATCGTGATCAGTCGGCCTGGGCGAACACCTCTTCGGGCACGCCGTATTCCTTGATCTTGCGATAGAGCGTGCGCTCGCCGATGCCAAGCAGCTCGGACGCGCGGCGGCGATTCCCGCGCGTTTCCTGGAGCGCGGCCTCGATCACCCGCCGCTCGATATCGGTCATCTTCATCCCCGGCTCCACCACCACCACGTTGGCCGGCCGCATGTCCCTGGGCGCGAGCGCGGCCACGGATCCGTGGCGGTGGCCGGGTGACGGCAGCACCTCGCCGATGAAACCGCCGTGCTGATCGACGCCGCCATCCACCGCGGCCAGGCGGTGGCGCAGTTCCTCCATCTGGAGCCGTAGCTCGAGCAGCGACCGGAGGATGAACTCCAGTTCGCGCCCGTCGGCCTGCGCTGCCTGATGCGCGCGGGCGATCGGCCCCACCGGCACCGGGAGCCATCGCGCGGCGCCGCCATCCCGGATGTCCCGGGGCAGGTCGTCCGGCCGGATCTCGCGTCCCGGCGCCAGCACCACCATGCTCTCGATCAGGTTGCGCAGCTCGCGCACGTTCCCGGGCCAGGGATAGTCCACCAGCAGCTGCATGGCCTCCGCGCTGATGCCGTGGAACGGGCGGTCGTGCTCCGCCGAGTAGTCCGCAATGAACCGGCGCACGAGATGCGGCACGTCGTCCCGGCGCTCGCGCAGTGGCGGCAGGTGGATGTTCAGCACGTTCAGCCGGTAGAACAGGTCGGTCCTGAAGGAACCTTCATCCACGTGCTGGCGGAGTGGCCGATTCGTGGCGGCGACGACCCGCACGTTCACGCGGATGGGCTGCGTGCCGCCGAGCCGCAGGAACTCCCGCTCCTCCAGCACGCGCAGCAGCTTCACCTGCGTGGAGAGCGGGATCTCCCCGATCTCATCGAGGAAGAGCGTGCCCGTGTCCGCCAGCTCGAACCGGCCGATGCGGCGCTCCGCGGCGCCGGTGAACGCCCCCTTCTCGTGGCCAAAGAGCTCGCTCTCTAGGAGCGTCTCCGGCAGCGCCCCGACGTTCACGGCGATGAACGGCCTGTTCTTCCGCGCCGACAGGCGGTGCAGCGCGCGCGCGACCAGCTCCTTGCCGCTGCCGCTCTCCCCTTCCACGAGCACCGTGCTGGTGACCGGCGCCATCTGCTCGAGCTTCACCAGCACCTCGCGCAGCGCTTCGCTCTCCCCGATGAGCCCCGTCTCGCGCTGGAGACGCTTGCGCTCCAGCATCCGTCGCACGGCGGACAGCACTTCGGCCTGCGGCACCGGCTTCACGAGCAGCTCCACGTAGCCAGCGGCCCGCAGCCGCTCCAGCTGCCGCTCGTCGCGGACGTCGGTCAGGCCGATGGTGGGAACGCCCGCCCAGAGCTGTTCCGCCACCAGTGACTCCGTGAGCCGCTCGGTCAACTCCCCGGTCACCACCATCACGTCCGGCCGCGCGCGCTTGATCGTCCCACGCATGTCGTCCAGCGGCGACACTATGGTAGTGGCAATGCCCTCCCGCTCCAGGGCAGCGTTCAGCCGGACGGCGGGCTCCACGTCGTGCAAGGTGATGAGAACCGACATGTCAGCATTATGCCTAAATGGCAGGCTGGTCGGCTAGGGGGCGTTCCTGCGGGAGATTTCTGGAGCGGAGTGTGCCCGTGGCGGGAATCAGCGAACGCGCGCGGTTACCCCGCCCATTCCGCGTCCAGAATCTCGCGCACCCGGCGCGCCAGGACGTCCAGCCCGAAGGGCTTCGCCAGGAAATGCGACCCATCCATGGTACGTCCGTCCTGTGCCGCGAGATACTCCGGGCTGTAGCCGGAGATGAACAGCACGCGTAGTCCCGGATACCAGGCGCGCAGGTGTCCGACGAGCTCGGTGCCGTCCATCCGGGGCATTCGCACATCGGAGATCACCAGGTGCACGGGGGCGTGATGGTCCTGCATCGCTTTGAGCGCGCTCTCCCCGTCGTCCGCCTCCAGCACGAAGTACCCCAGGTTGCGCAGTGTGCGGCAGAGCGGCGCGCGCACGCTGGGCTCGTCCTCGACCACCAGCACCACCTCGCCACCGGCGCCGTCACGGACAACCTCCGCCGGCGCCGCGAACTCCAGCTCGACGGATGGGATCACGCGCTGGAAAAAGATCCGCACGCGCGTGCCCGCCCCGAGTCCGCTCTCGATGTCGATGCTGCCGTGCATCTGCCGCACGGTGCCCCACACGGACGCCAGTCCCATCCCGCGCCCGCCGGTAGGCCCTTTGGTGGAGTGGAAGGGCTCGAATAGCCGCGACAGCGTGATCTCGTCGATGCCAGTACCAGTGTCGGCGACGACGACAACGACAAAGTCATGCGAGTCCGCGGTGCTCACCGTCAGCACGCCACCGTCCGGCATGGCGTCCACCGCGTTGAACACCAGGTTCAGCACGGCCTGCTCGAAGCGCGCGGGATCCAGCTCCACCTCGCCCGATGCCTTGAGGTCGAGTCGCAGCGTGATGTTGGCCGGCAGCACGTGATGCAGCAGGGGCCGCAGCTGCTCGATCAGATGGTTGGCGTCCGCGTGGCGCAGGACGAGTGTCTGGCTCCCGCTGAATGCCATGAGCTGCCGCGTCATGCGCGCGGCCCGCCGTCCCGCTTCGCGGATGTGGCGCAGGTCCACGCGAACCGGCTCGGGCAGGTCGGAGCTCTCCAGGGCAAGGTCCGCCGTGGCCATCATGGCGGTCAGCAGGTTGTTGAACTCGTGCGCAATGCCGCCACCGAGGCGCCGCATCGCCTCCATTTTTTCGACGAAGCGCTCTTCGTCGTCCAGCGCCCGCAGCTCGCTCAGCTCGGTGGACACGAGGATGACGAGCCGCCGGCCGTGCAGCTCAAAGCGCCGGTAGGCGGCGTGCACCGGGAAGAGGGACCCATCCTTTCGCCGGTGCCGTTGCCGCTCCACGAGCGTGGAGTCGCCGTCAGGTCGGTCCGCCTTCGCGATCAGCTGCGGCACGTCGTCCGGATCCATGAGATCGGTCAGCCGGGCAACGCGCATCGAATCCGGCGAGTGCCCATACCGATCCTCCGCTGCCGGGTTGGCGAACAGGACGCGGAGGTGCTGGCTGTCGAAGATGATCGTAGGCGACGGGCTGGCGAGCAGCAGTTCGAGTCCCCCCCCCATCCCGGCAAAGAGCGGGTTGTGGCTCATCCGTGGGGAGAGTGACGGCAGAGTGAATTCGGGTGCATAGGAAGTGGGCTGCTGCAAGTATCGGCACTTCCCCGGTTCACTCTCGTGCCAGGTGGGCCAGCCGGTACGAGCCGGTACCAGCCCGTACCGGCCACATCCAGGGCCGGCCGGCCATGCCTTACGTTGCTGCCATGAAGCCGACCCCTCGCGTCGCGGCGGCCCTGCTCATCCTCGCTGCGGCGGGCGCCCATGCGCAGGATACGACGCGCGCCGCGCCGCCCCCCCCCCAACGCCGCGATTCCGCCGCGGCCATCGCCGGCGTCGTCGTCACCTCCACGCGCTCTGAGCGTCGCATCGAGGACGAACCGCTGCGGGTGGAGGTGCTCACGCGGGAGGAGATCGAGGAAAAGCTGTTGATGACGCCTGGCGACATCACCATGATGCTCAATGAATCTTCAGGCCTGCGCGTGCGCACCACATCGCCGTCGCTTGGAGGCGCCAGCGTCGGCATCCAGGGGCTGCGCGGGCGCTACACGCAGATCCTCTCCGACGGGCTGCCCCTCTATGGCGGCCAGACGGGCGGACTGGGACTGCTCCAGATACCACCCATGGACCTGGGCGCGGTCGAAATCATCAAGGGCGTCGCGTCCGCGCTCCACGGCGGGAGCGCACTCGGCGGTGTGATCAACCTGATTTCCCGGCGTCCCGGTTACACGCCCGTGCGGGAACTGCTCGTCAACCAGACGACGCTCGGCGGCACGGACCTCGTGGGGTTCGCGTCGGGCCGCCCCGGGGGGGGGCCACGCTGGGGCTACACGACGCTCGCGGGCGGGCACCGCCAGGCGCAGGTGGATCGCGATCGCGACGGCTGGACCGACCTGCCCGGGTACGAGCGCGTCGTGGCCCGCCCCCGCGCGTTCTACGTACATCCGCGCGGCCATTCGGCCATGCTGACGGTGGGAGCGACCGCCGAGCGGCGCGAGGGAGGCTCGATGCCGGGGCGTACGGCCCCCGACGGATCGGCGCATCCGGAGCGACTCTCCACGCGCCGCTTCGACGCCGGCGGCGTCGCCCGGCGGCTTACCGGCAATTCCATTCTGTCCGTTCGCGGATCCGCCGCGTCGCAGGCGCACTCGCACACCTTCGGCTCGGTGCGCGAGCGGGACGCGCACCTCACCTGGTTCGGCGAAGCCGCCCTGACGTCCACGCGCGGCGGCGGGATCTGGGTCGTGGGCACGGCACTGCAGCAGGAGCGCTACCGCACCACCGACGTCGCCTCATTCGACTATACGTTCACCACGCCGGGTGCGTTCGCGCAGGGCACCGTCGACATCGGCCGACTGTCCGTGACGGCGAGCGCGCGCGCGGATCGACACAGTGAATACGGAACCCAGTTCGCGCCGCGACTGTCGGCGCTGGTGCGCCTGCCCGCCGAGTGGTCGCTGCGTGGGTCGGCGGGATCCGGATACTTCGCGCCGACACCGTTCACGGAGGAGACGGAAGTCACCGGGCTCACGCCGCTCGATCCCCTCGATGGGCTCCGCGCCGAACGGGCGCGGAACGCGTCGCTGGACCTCGGAGGCACCGTTGGCTCGCTCGAAATCAACGGGACGGTGTTCGCCTCGGTCGTCTTCGACCCCGTGGACATTCGCCCGGCGACTGCGGGCGGCGACCGCATCCTGCTGGTGAACCTGCCCGGCGCAACCCGCGCCGGCGGTGGCGAACTGCTCGCCCGGTGGAATCCGGAGCCCTTCCACGTGACAGCGACGTACACGCACGTGCGATCGACCGGGATCGACCCTGAGTCACTCCTCAGGCGCCCCACGCCGCTCACGCCACGTCATCAGGCGGGCGTCGTGGGCGCGTGGGAGGACGAGGGGCGCGCGCGAGTGGGCGTGGAGGTGTACTACACGGGGCGCCAGTCGCTCCGGGACAACCCGTATCGCTCCGTGAGCGCGCCGTACGTGCACGTCGGGGTGTTACTGGAGCGGCGGATCGGCGTGGCGCGCGTGTTCGTCAACACGGAAAACCTGCTCGGCTATCGGCAGACCGCCTCCGAGCGGCTGGTACTGCCGTCGCGTGGATCCGGCGGCCGATGGACCACCGATGTGTGGGGGCCGATCGAGGGGCGGACCGCGAACATCGGCGTCCGACTGTAGGTCGTCGCCTCGTCCCCTAGTGTCCCCCGGCGTGCCCGTCCTTGCGCGGGTCCGACCCCGCGACATAGCCGCGTGACAGTCTGATGATCGCCTGGCTGCCGCCGAACTGGTCGGGCTGCCCGACGCGCACGCTGTGTCCCAGCAGCCGCAGCGCCGCGAGTACACTGTCCGGAACGGTGGATTCCAGGATGACGCGCGTGGAATCCAGGTGCCGGAAGCGCCCGGCGTCCTGCGCCCGCTGAATGTCCATGCCGAACACGAGGTGGTTCAGGAGAAACTGCACGTGTCCCTGCGATTGCATCGCGCCACCCATGAGCCCGAAGCTCATGTAGGGCACGTCACCCGCGCCGTCTGGCGCCTGGGCCGCCGCTGGTATCGTCACGAAGCCGGGAATCAGCGTGTGGAAGGGACGTTTTCCCGGCGCCACTGTATTGGGCCGCGCCGGCGTGAGGGTGAACCCCGAGCCGCGATCGTGCAGCGCGAACCCGGTGCCCGGTACCACGATGCCCGATCCGAATTCGTTGTAGATCGAGTTGATGAACGAGACCATGTTGCCATGGCGGTCGGCGACGGTGAGGTAGACGGTCTCGCTGGACACGCGCTCCGGACCGGGCTCCGCGCGGATCTTCGCCTTCGTCGTGTCGAGGTGCCGGCGCCGTTCCGTGATGAAGGGGTCCGAGAGGATCTGCGCGGAGGTCAGCGTGAGATGATCGGGATCACCGACGTACCGCGCGAGATCGGCGTACGCCAGCTTCTTGGCTTCGATGAGCAGGTGGAGATACCTGGCCGAGTTGTGTCCCAGGGACTGGAGGTCGTACGGCTCCAGGATGCGGAGCATCTCCAGCGCGGCGATGCCCTGGTTGTTGGGCGGCATTTCCCACACGCGATATCCCCTGAACGTGACCGAGATGGGGGTCACCCACGTGTTGGCATGCGCCTCCAGGTCCCGCAGCGTGAGGAATCCGCCCAGCTCCCGCACACGGTCCACGATCCGCCGGCCCAGCGCGCCGCCGTAGAAGCCGGCCAGTCCGTCTCGCGCGATCTCGCGCAGCGTGCGCGCGTAGTCCGGGTTGGTGAACAGCTCGCCCGCCGCCGGCGGCTGGCTGTCACGCAGAAAGGTGGCGCGCGCGCCGTCGTCGCGCCGCAGGATGCTCACCTGGCTGGCCCAGTCGGCGGCGATCACCGGCGTGACGACGAAACCGTTCTCCGCGTAGCCGATCGCGGGGTCGAGCGCCTGCGCGAGCGAGCGCGTGCCGTACCGGTCCAGCAGCGCCTGCCAGCCGGCCAGCGCGCCGGGCACCGTGATCGCTTCCACGCCGCGCCGGACGCTGGTGCGGCCCCGGCGCAGCAGCTCGTCGCGGGTCATGAGCGCACCGGCGCGGCCGCTGGCGTTGAGGGCGACGAGCCGATTCTCGCGCGCGAGCCAGATGATGGCGAACATGTCGCCGCCGATGCCGGTCATCATCGGTTCCACCACGGAGAGCACCGCCGCCGCGGTGACTGCCGCGTCGATCGCGTTGCCACCGCGCTCGAGCACCGAGATCGCCGCCGTCGTGGCGAGCGGCTGGCTCGTGGCCGCAACGCCGTTCGGGGCATACACGGGCGAGCGACCCGCCATGGTCGCGGCGACGGGCGCGTGCTGCGCCGCTGCCCTGCCCGCGGACAGGAGACCGAGTAACAGAAGCGCGCGCGAGGCGCGCCGGCAAAAAGGAGGGGGTGTCATCCAGAGAGAATGCGGCAACTGGCCGTTGCCATCAAGCTCTCTCACCCGCGCTCGCTACCTGCCCGCGGCGACGGTCGGCTCGAATGCGGCGGTGATCACGCGGCCCACCCAGTCCCGGGGCGTGGCGATGTTGAGCAGCCAGAGCGCGGTGGCGGCCGTGTCCATCGTGCGGATGCCGGACAACTCACCGCCGGGTCGCACGCCGGCGCCCCAGACGATCCACGGAATCGTCATGTCCAGCGGATCCGTGGTGCCGTGCGATTTGCCATGGCCGCCGTGGTCGGACGTGACGATCACCGTGTAGCCGCCGCGCCCAAACGCCTTGTCCGCCAGCGCCAGCACCCGCGCGACCGCATTGTCCGATTCGCGCACCGCCATGCCGTACCACCAGCCCATCCAGCCGAAGTTGTGCCCGGCGAAGTCGGCGTCGGCGAGATGAACGAACAGCAGGTTGGGCGTGGCCTCGCTGAGATAGTCCGCCAGCATGTCGATCGTCTTGCCCGAATTCCATGGGATGACGCCGCCAGCGGGACCGCGCACGTGATGGACCGTGCCGGGCGGCGCGACGTGGTGGAACTTCGGCTTGCTGAAGAAGGCGGCCGTGGTAAAGCCGGCGTCGGTCGCGAGGCCGAACACGGTGGGCACCTTCACATACCCGAACTCACCCGTGCGGTCGGAGTTCCAGGTGATGCCGTGCACGTCCTCCTCTACGCCGGTGAGCATGGAGGTGTGGGAGGGCAGCGTCTTGCTGTTCGAAATGGTCTGCGCGGTGAGCGAATGACGCCCCTCGCGCATCAGGCGCCTGAGGGTGGTCGCGTCGAATTTCGCGATGGCGTCCGGACGGAGCCCGTCAACGGAAATCACCACCACATGGTCGGTGACGTGGCCGCGCGTAGCGGCTGGGGCCCCTTGCAGGACCACGCCCGGTTCGAGCTCCGCGCGAGGGCGCGAGCAGCCTGAGCCAACACCGGCGAGGACCGCGAGAACGGGAAGCAACGTACGACGATTCATGGCCACGGGAAGTACGGAAGGCGAGAAGGTCGAGCCCGGAGAGGCAACGAGCGCTCAGGCGGGTAAGGAACTGTACGAGCGTCGGCCGTCAATGCAATGACGATTCTGGCGGGTTCGGGTCAGCGAGCCCAGCGGCATCGTGATCGCCCATCTCGCCACGCAACACGGTTATCGCGTGGTTGACGATCGGGTCGAGTGCCGCAAGGGCATCACGCACGCCGCCAGGTGATCCGGGAAGATTGACGATGAGCGTGCGGTGTCGCACGCCACTGATGCCGCGCGACAGCGCGGCCCTGGGGAACCGGGCCACAACGCTCGCACGAAGCCACTCCGAGATACC
Source organism: Gemmatimonadaceae bacterium (assembly GCA_040902005.1). GTDB lineage: Bacteria > Gemmatimonadota > Gemmatimonadetes > Gemmatimonadales > Gemmatimonadaceae > DASPMP01. The sequence goes on from JBBDYA010000084.1 coordinate 33,053, forward strand.
GGGCGCGTCGCGCTCGATCGCGACACGGGTTGCCTCCGGCGTGACGTCCGTGGGCGAGAGTCCCGTTCCCCCGGTGGTGAGCACCAGATCCGCGGCGGCGGCGTCGCACCAGCCGACGAGCGCGCGAAGGATGGCAGCCACGTCATCCGGCACGAGCGCCCGGGAAACCACTGTATCGCCCCGGCCGCTGGCCCACAGAGCGACCGCGTCACCAGACGTATCGGTTCGCTCTCCCCGGGCTCCCGCGGTGGACACCGTCAGAATGGCTATCCGCATGCGTGGAATCTGACGTTCGGCGTGTCACCGCGGCTAGGCACGGCCCATGCAAACCCCTGTTGCCCATGAAGCGCAGGTCAGAAATGGCGCGCGGTATTGCGCTCGAAGCCGCCCGCAAGGACATCGCGACGCGCATTCGACACGTGTGCGACGACTTCCCGAAAGTCGATTTCGAGGAACTCGTGGCTCAGATGGCTTCGATTGAAGTGAAGTATCGTTTGCGTGACGACTTCTGGTTCTACCGGGACGTTTCTCGGATGCCAGCGCTGAACTGAACAGTCGGCTTTGCAGGCGAACCGAGCGCTGGCTCGCTCCCGCTGCGCTGCGCCCGCCCCTACAGGTACCCGCGCTTCAGCAGCATCGTCGCCGACGTCTGGAAGCCCGCGGCGTCCGGAATGTCGAACTCGAAGGCATCCGCGAGGCGCACATAGATGCTGAACAGCGCGCACACGTGGATCGCGTCCTCGATCGCCGAGGCGCTGATCCCGGCCCCACGCAGCGGCCGCACGTCCGCCGCGGTCACTGCTTCCGGCGTGAGCGTCAGTCGTTCGAGGAACCCGAGCATCGCGCGCACGTTCGGCTCCACCGGGGCGGTGCGCCAGTCGTCCAGCGCGGCCCGCACCAGCTGCTCGTTGCCGTACGCTCTCGACGCGACCGCGCCGTGGGCCGACATTCAGAACACGCATTGATTCAGCTTGGAGGTGAAGGCGGCGAACAGCTCGCGATCCGCCACGCTCCAGTCTGAAGGGCCGCGCATGACCGCCTGCGTCCATTCGCTCAGCGGCCGGCCGAGGAATTCCGGGCGGTAGAAGAGCGTCCGGAGGATGTCGGGCGCCCGGCGCCGCTGAAACAGCCGGATAGCATAGAGGATCAGCTTCTGCGGAAGCCGGTGGCCGTGCTCGACGCGCCGCAGTCGCATCAGCGGCTCTCCATCAGCGCGGCCAGTCCGCGATTCAGCCGCAGCAGCGCGGCGCCCACGGCGGCGCTCGCCGTCAGCTCGAAGATCTCGTCCTCATCGTAGCCGGCGCGCTTGAGCGCGTCGACATCGTCATCCGTCACCTGGTCCGCGTGCCGCGTGACCTTGTCGAGAAACGCCTTCAGGTTTTCCGGCACATCGACCCCGGACCGATCGACGAGCGCCTTGCGCAGCAGGGGCGACGTATGCCCGGGCGAGTGGCTCACCGCCGCCACCGTCTTCTCCACGAGCGTGCCGTACCGCGCACCGACTTCGGCCATGCGTGCTCCGGTTGTTCAGATTCAGCGGCAGGTGGCTACCGGTGCGATCCGCTCGTGTAGAATGGTGCCTTCACGACCGTGGCGCTCACGCGCTTGCCCCGCACTTCCACCTCGAACCTGGCGCCCACTTTCGCGCCTGCCGGTGGAAGATACGCGGTGCCGATGGGAATACCGAGGGACGGGCTCATCGTCCCACTGCAGACCGTGCCGCTCAGCTTCCCTTCGTGAAACACCGGATAGCCGTGCCGCGCGATCGACCGTCCGTCGTCCACGGTAAACGGCACCAGCTTCCGGGGAATGCCCTGCTCCTTCTGCTTGAGCAGCGCGTCGCGTCCAACGAAGTCGCCTTTCTTTAGCTTCGTGAGCCAGGCGAGGTTTCCCTCCAGCGGCGTCACCGTATCGTCGATGTCGTTGCCGTACAGCGCCATGCCCATCTCGAGACGCAACGTGTCGCGCGCCCCCAGCCCGGCGGGCGTCACCTTCCCCGTTCCGACCAAGAGGTTCCAGATAGCGTCGGCGAAGCGGGGATCGAAGTACAACTCGAACCCGTCCTCCCCGGTGTAGCCCGTGCGGGAGATGAGCGCGTGCATGCCGCCCACGTGTCCCCACGTGTGCCAGTAATACTTGATGGACGGGAGATCCACGTCCACCAGCGGGTTGAGGAGCTCTTCCGCGATGGGCCCCTGGAGCGCCAGGAGCGCGATGTCGTCGCTGATGTCGGCGATCTGACACTGGAACCGGTCGGCGTGGCGCCGCACGTGGTCGAAATCCTTTTCGCGATTGGAGGCATTCACGACCATGACGATGCGATCGGCGAACTTGTACACCAGGCAATCGTCCACGATGGTGCCGTTGTCGTGCAGGATCGTCGAGTAGTGCACCTGCCCGTCCGCGAGCGCGGCCACGTCGTTGGTGGTGACGTGATTGACATACTCGACCATGCGGTCGCCGCGAATCACGAACTCACCCATGTGCGACACGTCGAACAGTCCGCATTGGTCGCGCACCGCCTTGTGCTCCGCGGTGATGCCGGACGGATACTGCACCGGCATTTCGTAGCCCGCGAACGGAACGATCCTGGCGTTCAGGGCCTTGTGGATCTGGTAGAATGGCGTGCGCCTGAGAGGCGAGGGGGGGGGGGGGGG
>JBBDYA010000084.1:35719-104733 GCA_040902005.1 Gemmatimonadaceae bacterium
CCCCCCAGGTCGGGCGGGTCGTCATCTCTGAACGTAGATGCCAATAAACGGCCGGGCCAGTTGAGGTGTCTACTGGCCCGGCTGAGAGCACTGGCATCGACTGCCAGACTCATGACTTGGATCCCAGGTGAGAGTCCCCGAACCTTCCCGGAGAAATACCTACCGCCGACCCGCCGGCCTCGAGGAAATCGTGTCGGTGAACGTCATGTTCTCGCCGACATAGGTGAACTTCAGCCCGGCGCTCTTCTCCACCGAGTTGATCGCCTCGCGTTGTGATCCGATCGGCGCCCGTACGAAGACCGTGCGCTCCAACAGCACGTTGTCCACGACCTTGATGTCGAGGCCGAACCACCGCCGCAGCTCCGGCAACACGTACCGCAACGTGCGACCCGCGATGGTGATGTTGCCATCCACCCAGTTGCTGGCCTCGTTCAATTCCTCGCCGCTGGGAACGCGCACCGCGCCCGAGTCGGTCACGGAATAGCTCATACCCGCGTTCAGCTCCCGGCGGGCGTTGGCCACGCGCAGTTCGATCTTGCCTTCACGCGCATGGACGATCACAGCCGGATCACCGGGGAACCGGCGCACCGTGAACGTCGTGCCGTGGGCGAGAATCGCCGCGGCACCCGCGCGCACCTGGAATGGCGTCTCCTGCACCTGACTGACCTCGAAGTTCGCCGCGCCCTCAACTCCCACCGCGCGCAGACTGATGTTGAAGTCACGCGGAACCGTCAGCTTGGATTGGGGCGCGAGGGTCACGATGGTGGAATCGTCGAGCGTAATGCGAACAAACTGGCCATACCCCGTTTCATGGGTGCGCGCGTTCGACGCAGCCAGGGCGCCCCGGATACCCACGTCCGCGCTCTGCCGGTCCATGATCAGGACCAGGGCAAGCACGCCGACCAGCGCCAGTCCCCCGAAGATGAGCAGGGGCTTCCAGCTGCGTTCCTTGCCCAGCGCGGCCATGTGCTCCGCGGCTTCGTGACGCGCTGCTGACGCCCGCTGCCGGAAGGCCTCCGGCGCGCCACCGTGCAGCGTATGCTTCAGCCGGTCCCACGCCTCATCCAGCGTCATCTCCACGATGTCGTGGTGCGTGATTGGTGTCTCTCCGGTGTCCGACGTCCCGGCGATCGCATGGTCCGCCCGGTGCAGGCCCGCACGCCGGCTCAGTTCCCGCACGGCGCCGTGCTGGATGGCGGATCTCAGGAACACCGCCAGCTCCTCCTGGGTGCGGAACCTGGCGCGGTCATTCCACGCGAGATGAAACGCCTTGGACACGACGCGCGGAGCCGCCACTTCGGCGCCTGGCAGCTTGGTCTTGGCCTCGGCAAGCAACGCGCTGTACTGGGCGCGGAACAGTCGCTCGAGCGCCGGTTCGTCGGGAATGACCAGTCCCATGGGCTGATCGGTGGGCTGCGAAGTCACGGGCATGGGTTGGATCCGGTTTGAGGTGTGGCTGTGCCGTGCTCTAATGTGGCTGAGGAACGGCGGCGCGAAAGGGGGCGGGTCGAGATACATTCGGTGACCCCCACCCCCGAGCCATGAGTCGCGGACGACGCGTCGCGGATGCCATCGAGCGTTCTGTGAGCGGGCCCATGTGGCACGGGCCAGCCCTGGCCGACCTGGTGGGAGACGTGACCGCGAGCGACGCCGCCGCGCACCCGATCACCGGCGCGCATTCCATATGGGAGCTCGTGCTCCACGCCACGGCCTGGACCGAGGTGGCGCGCGAGCGGCTCGTCGGATCGGCCAAGGGCGAGCCCACCCCCGAGGAAGATTGGCCACCCGTGGACGAGCCGTCGCCCGAAGCGTGGCGCGCCGCGGTCGAGCGTCTGAAGGAGGCGCACCGCGAGCTGGCGGCCGACATCGCGGCGCTGGATGACGCCACGCTCATCGCCCGGGTGCCCGGCAAGGATCACCCGGTGCTCACGATGGTTCACGGGATCATCGAGCACGACGCGTATCATGGTGGACAGATCGCCCTGCTCAAGCGCGCGCTCGAGGTTCCCTAGGCCGGTACGATGGCGGTGGCCTCGATCTCGACTTTCGCGCCCGGCTCCAGCAGTCCACTGACGACCACGACGGTCATCACCGGAAAGTGTTTCCCGAGAATCTCGCGGTAGCCCTCCCCGACCTTCCGGCGCGCCGCGAGATATTCGTCGCGGTCAGTGATGTACCACGTGAGCCGAACGAGATGCTCCGGCCGCGCGCCGGCGGCCGTCAGCACCGCGACCACGTTGCGTAGCGCCTGCACGGTCTGTGCGGCGAAGTCATCGGACGCAAGCTCCTGAGTCGCGGGGTTCCATCCGATCTGACCGGCGGTCACGACCATGCGCCCCCCCCCCGCGGCGATCATCCCGTGCGCGTAGCCCACTGGTTTCGCCCACCTTTCGGGATGCACCTCGCGCGCGTCGCTCATGCGCTCGCCGCCCTCCCCGGCTCGCGCAGCCGAAACCGCTGGAGTTTCCCGGTCGCCGTGCGGGGAAGCGCGCCAAGAAATTCCACGCGGCGCGGATACTTGTACGGCGCGATCTCCCGCTTCACGAAGTCCTGAAGCTCCTTCGCCAGCTGCGGCGACGGCGACGCACCATCCGCGAGCACCACGAACGCGCTCACCGCCTGCCCGCGCTCCTCGTCCGGCAGCCCGACGACGGCGCACTCCTTCACGGATGCGTGCAGCAGCAGCACGTTTTCCACCTCCGGTCCGGAGATGTTGTAGCCGGCGGAGATGATCATGTCGTCCGTGCGCGCCTGGTACCAGAAATATCCGTCCGCATCCCGGACATACGAGTCTCCCGTGAGGTTCCAGCCCGCCTGCACGTATGCGCGCTGGCGTTCGACGTTATCCAGATAACGGCATCCCGTGGGCCCGCGCACGGCGAGCTTGCCCACAGTGCCGTCGGGTACCGGCGCGCCCGCGTCGTTCACCACGCGCGCCTCGTAGCCCGGAACCGCCCTGCCGGTGGCGCCCGGCCGGATCTCGTCTCCGGACGCGCTGATGAATATGTGGAGCATCTCCGTGGCGCCGATACCGTCGATGATCCGGACGCCGGTCGCGCGCTCCCACGCCTCGAATGTGGCCTGCGGCAGCGCCTCCCCCGCGGACACGCATTTCCGGAGACTGGAGATGTCGCGCGCGCCCACGCCGAGCAGCCCCAACATCGCGCGGTAGGCGGTGGGCGCGGTGAAACTGATCGTCGGCCGGAAGTGCACGATGCCATCGAGCAACTGCGGAGGCGCCGCCTGCTCCAGCAGCAGTGCGCTGGCGCCCACCCGCATCGGAAAGAGCACGAGTCCGCCAAGCCCGAACGTGAAGGCGAACGGGGGCGACCCGCAGAAGACGTCGTCGGGCGTGGGCTTCAGGACGTACCGCGGAAAGCAGTCGCAGATCGCCAGCACGTCCCGGTGAAAGTGCATGGTGCCCTTGCCCTCGCCCGTGGTGCCCGACGTGAACGCGATGAGCGCGACGTCGTCCGCCGCGGTGTCCACGTTGCGGAAGGAGGCGGGCTTGCCACGCATCAGCGCCTCGAGCTCGCCCTGCTCGCCGAACGTGACGCACCGGCCGCCCGCGCGGGACGCACCCGCGGCGGTGGTCTCCATGGCAGACTGGCATTCGGCCGCGATCCGCGCATCGCTGAGGGCCAGTGTGATGCGTGCCTTGTCTGCCGTGAACGTGAGCTCGCGCGTGCGGAGCATCGGCATCGTGCAGACCGCGATGCCGCCCGCCTTCAGAATCGCGAACCAGAGGGCCGCCATCCACGGACCGTTGTATCCGCGCAGCAGCACGCGATGGCCCGGACGCACGCCCAGGTCGTCCACGAGCACGTGCGCGATCCGGTTGGCGTGCGCGAGCAGCTCGGCGTACGTCCACCGGCCGGACGGAAAGTGGAAGACCGGGCGATCGCCATGCCCCTGCCGCACCATCTCGTCCAGCAGCTCCACCGCGCAGTTCAGGCGGTCGGGATACGTGAGCTCCGGAATGCGGTCGTAGCGCATGTCGGGCCACAGTTCCCGCGGCGGCAGCGCGTCGCGCGCGAAGGTGTCGATGTCAGCCACCGAGCACGTCTCCGCCGATGATGAGTTTCTGGATCTCGCTGGTGCCCTCGTAGATCCGCAACGCGCGAATCTCGCGATAGAGGCGCTCCACCGGCGCGCCGGCGATCACGCCGCGCCCGCCGAGGAGTTGCACGGCGTCGTCGATCACGCGCTGGGCATGCTCGGTGGCGTGCAGCTTGGCGATGGCAGCCTCCCGGGTGACGCGCTCCGCCTGCGTGTCGCGCGTCCACGCCGCGCGGTAGATCAGCAACGCGCTCGCATCGATGGAGACCGCCATGTCCGCAATGCGCGCCTGCGTCAGCTGATGCTCCGCCAGTCGCTTGCCGAACACCGTGCGGTTGCGCGCGTACTCCACGGCCTCGCGCATGGCGCGCCGGGCAAAGCCGAGCGCCGCCGCCGCCACCGTGGAACGGAACACGTCCAGCGTGCCCAGGGCGACGCGCAGCCCCTTGCCCACCGGACCGACGAGCGCGTCCTCGAATACCGCGCAGTCGGTCAGCACCACCGTGCCCAGCGGGTGCGGCGCCAGCGTTTCGATCCGCTCGGTGACGTGGAATCCGGCTGCGGTGGCGTCCACGACGAACGCGCCGAACGCCTTCTCCCCCTCGTCCGGCAGGCGCGCGAACACCACGTAGTGGTCGGCGATGCCCGCGTTGGAGATGAAGGTCTTCTCGCCGTCCAGCCGCCATCCCTGTCCGTCGCGCCTGGCGGTGGTGCGCATCGCGGTGATGTCCGACCCGGCGTCCCGTTCGGACAGGGCGAACGCCGCCACCCGCTGCCCGTCGCGCACGCCGGGCAGGTAGCGGTCCTTCAGCGCATCCGATCCGTACAGGGAGATGGGCCCGGCGCCGAGCCCCTGCATCGCGAAGGCGAAATCCGCGAGGCCGGCGAATTCCGCCAGGGTTTCCCGGCACAGACACAGCGCGCGGACATCCAGGTTCGCGAAGGCACCGCCGTGCGACGACGGCACGCAATAGCGCAGCCAGTCGTGCTCGCCCAGCTGCTGCACGATCCGGCGACAGGCGGCGTCCGGGTCGGCGTCGGCCACCTCATGCGGCGCGATCTCGATGGCCGACCACGCGCGCAGGTCCCGCGCCAGCGCGCGATGCGCGTCCTCGAAGAAGGGCCACGCCAGGTGTGCGGGTTCGCGCAGGGTCAGTTGCCCTCGAACGTTGGCGTCTGCTTCGCGGCGAACGCGCGGTACGCGCGCGCGAAGTCCTCGGTCTGCATGCAGATCGCCTGCGTCTGCGCCTCCGCATCGATCGCCTCGTCGATGCCCATGCTCCACTCCTGGTGCAGCGCGAGCTTCGTCATGCCGTGCGCGAAGGTGGGGCCGTGCGCGAGCGTACGCGCCATGGCCGTGGCCTCCGGCAGCAGCGCGTCCGGCGCCACGAGCCCGTTATAGAATCCCCAGCGCTCCGCCTCGTCCCCCGGCATGAACCGCCCCGTGTAGAGCAGTTCGCTCGCGCGTCCGTGACCGACGATCCTGGGCAGGATCGCGCACGCGCCCATGTCCGCCCCCGCCAGCCCGACGCGGACGAACAGGAACGCCACCTTGCTGCGCGCGGTGCCGTAGCGCAGGTCGCTCGCCATCGCGAGGATGGCACCGGCGCCGGCGCACACGCCGTCGATCGCCGCGACGATCGGCTGGGGACACGCGCGCATCGTCTTCACGAGGTCGCCCGTCATGCGAGTGAATGCGAGAATCTCGTCCGCGCGCCCTTCCTCGGCGTGCTGCACCAGCGGGCCGATGATCTCGTGCACGTCGCCGCCGGAACAGAAGTTGTCACCCGCCCCGGTGAGCACCACCGCGCGCACGTCCTTCACAAAGCGCAGACGACGGAAGGTATCCCGCAGCTCGTCGTACATCTCGAAGGTGAGCGGGTTCTTCCGCTCGGGTCGGTCGAGCGTGATCGTGCCCACGCGGTCGTGCAGGGTCCACCCGAACGTCCGCGGCCTGATCGTCTTCGCCTCGATCTCGATCACGTGATCTCTCCTCCCGCCACCACCAGGGCCTGTCCCGTCACCCCCGACGCTTCGGGGGTGCACAGCCAGAGCACGGCGCTGGCCACCTCCCTGGGCGTCGTCATGGCGCCGCGGGGAATGGCGCGCGTGATCATGGCGCGGGCTTCGTCCCGGGAAATCTGTTTGGCGGTCATCAGTTCCTGGACTCCCTGCTCGGTCATGTCGGTATCGGTGTAGCCGGGGCAGACGGCGTTGACGGTAATCCCGAACGTCACGGTCTCCAACGCCAGCGACTTCGTCACGCCCACCACGCCGTGCTTCGCGGCGGCGTAGGCGCTCATGCGCGACGCGCCCGTAACGCCCGCGGTGGACGCGATGTTCACGATGCGCCCGTTGCGCGCCGCGATCATCGCGGGCAGCGCCTCGCGCGTGCAGAGATACACCGACGTCAGGTTCACGGCCAGCATGCGGTCCCACACGTCGCGCGTGGTGTCCAGAAACTTCTCGCTCTTCGCCTGCCCCGCGTTGTTCACGAGCACGAGCGGTTCGCCGAAGGTCTCGCGCGCCCGGGCGAACGCCGAACGCACGGACGCGTCGTCCGACACGTCGCACGGCACCGCCGCCGCGGAGGCGCCGAGCTCGCGCGCGCGCTTCTCGAGGATCGCCTGGTTCCGTCCCATGATCGTCACGCGGGCACCGGCGGCCACGAGGGCCGCCGCGATCTCCGCGCCAATCCCCCGCCCGCCACCGGTGACGATGGCGTGCCGCTCCTCCAGCTTCTTCCTCGTAATCCAGGTCATATGGTGCTCGTGCCGAGCATCTCCTGCTGTCGCTTGAGCATGCGCTCCAGTTGCTCCTTGCCGGAGAGATACTGCGGGGGCCACCACTGCAACGGATAGCCCAGCTGCGCCGCCGCGTGCAGCGTCCAGTTGGGATCGGCCAGGTGCGGCCGAGCCAGCGCGCACAGGTCGGCGCGTCCCGCCGCGATGATGCCGTTCACCTGGTCGGCGTCCGTGATGTTCCCGACCGCGATGGTGGGAATCCGCGCCTCGTTGCGGATGCGGTCGCTGAGTGGCGTCTGGAACATGCGGCCGTACACCGGGCGCGCGCGCGCCGATGTCTGCCCCGCAGAGACGTGTATGATGTCCGCCCCCGCATCATGGAACGCGCGCGCGATCGCGACGGCCTCGTCGCCGGTGAGCCCGTCGTCCGTCCAGTCCGTCGCCGAGACGCGCACGGACATCGGTCGATCCGCGAGCCACGCGGCCCGTACGGCCGTGACGACCTCCAGCGGAAATCGCACCCGGTTCTCGAGTGACCCGCCATAGTCGTCGGTGCGCCGGTTGCTCACGGGAGTGATGAAGCTCGAGAGCAGGTAGCCGTGCGCGCAGTGCAGTTCGACCATGTCGAATCCCGCGTCCGCGGCCCTGCGAGTGGCGTCCACGAACTGCTCGCGCACCAGGTCCATTTCCCGTCGGGTGATCTCCCGCGGCACCTGCATCCCCTCGCGAAAGGCGATCGGCGAGGGCGCGACCACGTCCCAGTTCCCGTCCTCCAGCGGCAGCTCGTTTCCCTCCCACATGCGTCGCGTGGACCCCTTGGCGCCGGAGTGCCCGAGCTGGAGACAGATCTTCGCCGGCGACCAGCGGTGCACGGTGTCCGTGATGCGACGCCAGGCCAGCACGTGCTCGTCGCGATACATCCCGGTGCAGCCGAGCGAGATGCGCGCCTCCGGCGAGACGCACGTCATTTCGGTAATGAGCAGGCCGGCGCCGCCCAGCGCGCGGGCGCCCAGGTGGACGAGGTGGAAATCGTTCGGCAGGCCGTGTTCGGCTGAATACATGTCCATCGGCGACACCACCACGCGGTTGGCGAGCGTCATGTCGCGGAGTGTGAACGGGGTGAACATCGGTGGGACCGCACCGCGGTTCTCGGCCGACGCAACCTTGGGGTTCTCGGCCGGCACGCGCGAGCGCACGGCGGGTAAGTTCTCGGCCGCGGCTCCGACGCGGGTGAACGACTGCGTGCGCTCGGCAAACCAGCGCTCGACGCCGGTGAGGTACTCGGTGTCACGGAGACGCAGGTTTTCGTGACCCACGCGCTGGCTGCGCGTGAGCAGGCTGTAGGCGAACTGCTGGGGCTCCAGGTGGATGTAGCGCCGCACGTTCTCGAACCACTCCATGGAGTTGCGCGCCGCGTTCTGCAGGCGCAGCGCTTCCGTACGCCGCGCCGCCTCGTACCGCTCGAACGCGCCGCACACGGCGCCGGTGCCTGGAGTCGCGCCCTGCAGCTCGCGCGCGAGCACGATCGCGTCCTCGAGCGCCAGCTTGGTGCCGGAGCCGATGGAAAAGTGCGCGGTGTGCGCCGCGTCGCCGATGAGCACGATGGTCCCGTGATGCCAGCGCTGGTTGCTCACGCGCACGAACCGCAACCAGGGATGTGCGCGCAAATGGGGTGGCGCGTTCTCCAGCAGCCGGTTCCCCGCGAGCCACGGCGCGAACATCCGCTCGCAGGCGGCAACGCTGTCGCTGATGTCCATGCCGTCGAAGCCCGCGGCGCACCAGGAGCGCTCGTCGCACTCGACGATGAAGGCCGAGTGCGTGGCGTCGAACTGGTACGCGTGCGCCTGGTAGACGCCCGTCGGCGTTTCAACGAACAGGAAGGTGAATGCATCGAAGCGGCGCGTGGTGCCCAGCCAGATGTAGCGAGCCGTCCGCACGTCGAGATCGGGCTGGAACACGTCCGCGTGGGCGCGCCGCACCACGCTGTTGGCCCCGTCCGCGGCGACGATGACATCGGCGTCACCCAGCCCGAGCGCCGCGACATCGGCGAGTTCGCGCACTGGCGTGTGAAAGCGGAGGTCCACGCCCAGGCCGGTGGCCCGACGCCGGAGAATGTCCAGGAGGGCGCGGCGCGCGATCCCCGCGAAGCCGTGGCCCCCGGACGTGATCGTCGCCCCCTGCACGTGAATGTCGATGTCGTCCCAGCGCGCGAAGCTCCGGGTGATCTCGCCATAGGTCTCGGGATCCGCGGCGCGCAGGTGGTCCAGCGTCTGCTCGGAAAACACCACGCCCCAGCCAAATGCGTCGTCGGGCCCATCGCGCTCGAGCACCGTGACCTGGTGCGACGCGTCGTGCTGCTTCAGAAGTAGGGCGAAGTACAGCCCCGCGGGCCCGCCGCCGATCGTGACGACCTTCACGGCCCAAAGGTATGTCGCTGGCGCGCCGGCTGTAACCGCGATATGCTCCGCGTCCATCATTGGCACCAGCCAGGAGGATCATGCGCCACCTACGAATCGCGTCGGCATTCGCGCTGACGCTCGCGGGATCCGATGTGCTCGCGCAGAGCGCGACGCCCGCGCTGGACGCGGCCGCGGCCGCGATGGGCGGCAAGGAACACGTGCTCGCCATTCGCACGCTGATCCTGGAAGGCACGGGTGAGTCCCTCACGTTCGGCCAGAACCACACCCCGTACGCCGAGACGCAGCACGCGATCACCGCGTACCGCCGCTCGTACGACTTCGTGAACCGGCGCTGGTTTGTGGACCAGACACGGGAACCGCGATTCGTCACGGCGAATGTGGCGCCGCAGCGGGTGCGCCTCGGCGTGGACGGCTACCCGAACACCGTGGCGTACAACATCAACAACGCCGGCACCATGCTGCGCGCCGGCGGCTCGGCCGCCACCGACCGCCTGAGCGAGTTCCTGTACCACCCGGTGGGATTCCTGATGGCGGCGTTCGCGTCCGGCACGCCGGTCACCGAGCACGCCGGGCCGGAGGGCGATCGGACCATCCGGATCACGGTGGCCGGGATGGATGCCGCGATGGTCGTGGACGGCCGCACGAACCTTCCCAGCCGGGTGGAACGGGCCGTGTCGCATCCGATGCTCGGCGACATCACCCTGGTGACCGATTTCTCCGATTGGCGTGCCACCGGTGACCTGCGCCTGCCGATGCGGCTGCGCCAGCGATACGGCGACCTGTTCACGCTCTCCGACCTTCGACTGACCGCTGCGCGCGTGAACGATGAGGTGGGCAACCTGGCGGCGACGGACAGCATTCGCACCGTGGCGCAGGCGGGGCAGCCCGCGGGGCAGCCCGCGGGGCCCGCGCCCCGCATCGTCGTGGACAGCGTCGCTCCCGGCGTCTGGTCCATCGCCGGACAGTCCCACCACACCATCGCCATCGAGCAATCGAACCAGATTGTGCTGGTGGAGGCACCGCAGAGCGACGCGCGCGCGCGCGCGGCCATCGCGGCCGCGCGGGAACTGCGTCCCGGCAAGGCCCTCTCGCTGTTGGTCAATACCCATCACCACTTCGACCACGCGGGCGGCATCCGCGCGGCGGCATCGCAGGGGCTCACCATCGTGACTCACGCGAGCAATCGCGACTTCTACGAACGCGTGGTGCTGCCACCAGCGCGCACGCGGGAGGGCGACGCGTTATCGGAGCGTGGCGGAACGCCGCGGGTGCGCGCGGTCGGCGACCGGGAGGTCCTGCGCGACCGGATGCGCACGATCGAATTGCATCACATACCCAACCCGCATTCCGGATCGATGCTGGTGGTGTACCTTCCAGCCGAGCGGCTGTTGATTCAGGCGGACCTGTACAATCCGCCGCCGGAGAACGCGACGAACGTGCCGGTGTTCCCGTTCGTGAAGGCCCTGGTCGACGAGGTCGGGCGGCGCGGACTGCGAGTGGAACGGGTGGTCGGCATCCATGGGCGAGTCGTGCCGTGGAGCGATCTCGAGGCCGCCGCTTCGCGCGCGCCCTGACGTAGGTTATTGATTCTGCACCGCTGGACAACCTGAACGGAGGTAGGGATGGCCGTCAAACTCGAAAAATCCATCAAGCGTGAACTGGATCTGGAAGGGCGGGCGTATACGATCACCATCGCGCCCGAAGGCGTGAAGGTCGTCGAGAAGGGAAAGCGGAAGGGCCGGGAGATCAGCTGGCGCTCGATCATCAGTGGCGACGCGCAGCTGGCCGAGGATCTCAAGCTGTCGATCGACGCGATGGGCGGCTGATCACTGCTGGGAACCGGGAAAGGGGAATAGGGAGAAGCGAACGACAGCGGCGGGACCAGCGAAAGGGTACGAGAATGGGAAGGGATCAGCCAATTCCCATTCCTGTTCCCCTTCCCTTTCCCTTTCCCCGCCGTCGCAGTTTCCCTCTTCCCAGTTCCCCGTTCCCGCGTGGCTCACTCGGCGTGGTCCGCCGGATCCCTGCGCGCCACAGCCCGACGCCGCGTGGGCGGCAGCGGAGCCCCCGCCTCGCGTTCGCGCAGCTCCAGCCGGGTCTGCGTCATGTCCGACGGCGCGGTGGCCAGCTGCTGCATCTTGTGGACGTATCGCATGAGCCTGAGCGGCGCGCGCAGCGACGACGCGCGCGCACGGCGGAAGAACTCCATCTCGTCGACCACGGCGCGCGGCAGATGCGACGACAGCCGCATGCGCAGGAGCTTCTCGAGCTGCTCGCGATCCCCCTCGATGCACGCGGCGGACAGCCGGCCGAGATACGCGAGGAAGCGGTCGCTCGGCCGCTCCCAGTCCATGAGTTCCGTCGGCGTGCGTCGTGTCATGCGGCCGCATCTCCGAGAAGGCCGGGCAGGCGGTTCGACTTGCGCATCCCCAGTGCCCACAGGTCGCCCATGCGCTTCACGCGCGCGGGCAGGGTTGCGATCGTGAAGTCCCTGGGATCGAGGTCGTTCACCAGCTCGTTCCACTTGAGCGGCGTGGAGACCGATGCGTGCGGTTCCGCGCGCGCGGAGTAGACACTCGCGACGGTCTTGCCGCGAATGTTCTGCAGGTAGTCCACGTACACCGCCGCGTCCGGTCGCGACTTCACAGCCCGGTGCACCGTGGTCTCCTTCGGGTGCTTTTCGATCACGCGGCGCGCCACCAGCTGCGCCAGCGTGCGGGAGATCTCGTAGGACGCCCCGCGCGGCAGCGGCAGCACGATATGGATGCCACTGGCGCCAGACGTCTTGGGCACGCCGTGCAACCCGAGCTCGTCCAGTTCATCCTTCACCCAGCGCGCCACATTCACCACGCGCCGGAACGTGGCCTTGGGCCCCGGGTCGAGGTCGATGATCGAATAGTCGGCGTCCGCAACGCTCCGCGAACGCGAGTGCCAGGGATCGGTCGAGATCGCGCCGAGCTGAATGAGATAGAGCAGCGTCACCAGGTTCCCCCCGATGAGGCGTTGCTGCGTCTCGATCCCGTCATCGGCGACGCGCTCCACGCGGACACCCGCCGGCACCGTGTCGGGCGCCTTCTGCTGGTAGAAGGCGTCGCCCGTGATGCCATTGGGATATCGTTTCAATACGAGCGGCCGATCGTGGAGCGCGGGCAACAGATACGGCGCGATCTCCGCGTAAAACTCCATCAGGCGGCCCTTCGTGAACTTCGGACCGGGGAAGAACACCTTGCCGACATTGGTGACGTCGAGCGTCGTCTTGCCTTCCACCGTGATGGTGGCAGCTCTGGCTGCGGGATTCGCGCGGAGCTGGTCGGCGACGGTGGATGGCCGTGCGGACTTTCGAGTCGTAGCCGACGCGATGGCCGATTTCTTCTTCGGCTTTTTCAGGGCAGACGCGGCGACGCGACCCGGTTCGCGCACGACCGCGCGGGCGCTCTTGTCGTCGCGCAATCCGACGAAGACCGGATGGCGCAGCTGCCCGCCCGTGGTCCATTCATTGAAGCGGACCTCCGCGACAAAGCGCGGTTCGACCCAGTGCGCGCCCTCGTTGGTTTTTGGCGCGGACGCGAACGGTGAGGTCGCGCGTTCGACCTTCTTCAGCCTGCGGTACACATCCTCGAGCATGCGGTTCGAGAAGCCCGTGCCGGCGTGCCCGGCGTACACCAGCTCGCCGCCGTCGTTGTAGTACCCCAGGAGCAGCGCGCCGAGGTGCTGCCGCGAGTTGCGCGGTTCGGTCCAGCCGCCGACCACGAACTCCTGCTGGTTCTCGAGCTTGTGCTTCTGCCAGTGGCGCACGCGTCGCCCGGACTCGTAGAGACCATCGCGACGCTTGGCCATGATTCCCTCCCAACCGTGCCGGCGCGCCTCGCGCAGCAACTCGTCGGGAGACTCGCGCACGTCACTGATCCACACCACGCGCTTCACGGGTGCCGGCGCGGCGCGCAACGCCCGCTCGAGTCGTTCGCGTCGATCGTCCCAGGCGTCCCCGGCCAGCAGTTCATCGCCGTCCACCAGCATGTCGAACGCGACGTAGGCGGCGGACGCGCGCGACGCGCGGTCGCTCGACGCGTGGGGGGGAGGGGGGGCGTCGAGCAGATGCATACGGCCCTGGAGCTCCTGGAACCGCGCCGGCTCGCCGCCCGCGGTCAGCGCGACGAGCTCGCCATCGAGCACCAGATTGCGACCGAGCCGGCGCCCGAGATCGCCCAGACGCTGCGCGATCTCCGGAAACTGCCGCACCTTGTCCAGGCCATTGCGCGTGACCAGCGCCACGCCGTCGCCGGTGATGAGCGCAACGATCCGGATGCCGTCGTATTTCGGCTCGAACACCCAGCCCCCGCCCGCGGGCAGTTCCTTCCCCGCGGTCGCCAGCATGGGCTGGAACAGGTCGGTCACGCGTGCCACGATCGCCTCGCCCCCCCCCGCTACGCCGTCTTCCGGCGCTTCCTGGGACGCTCCTTCGCGGGCTTCGCCTCGCTCGCGTCGGCGGCGGCGGCCTTCGGCTTCCGCTTCTTCTTGCCCTGCGCGAGGCTCTCCTGCAAACGCGTCATGAGGTCGATCACGTTGGTGGCTTCCGGCTCGTCGGGCTCTTCCACCTCGATCTTCTTTCCCTTCAATTTCGCGTTGATGATCTTCATCAGGTTGTCGCGGTACTCGTCGGTGTACTTCTCCGGCGCGAACTCGTCCGCGAGCGTGTTGACGAGCTGCTCGGCCATGCTGAGCTCCGCGGGACGCACGTTGTCGGCGGAGGGAAAGGTGAACGACGACGCGTCCACCAGCTCGTCCGCGTAGCGCATGATCTCCATGACGAGCGCGTCCTCGATGACCTTGATGGCGACGAGGTGCATTGAATTGGAGCGCATCGTCACCTTGCCGATGCCCACCATGCCGGTGCTGCGGATCGCCTCGCGGAGGAGCGCATACGCTTTTTCGCCTCCCTTCTGCGGCAGCAGGTAGTACGGCGTCTCGAAGTAGCGCGGGTCCACCTGGTCCGACTTCACGAAGTCCTGGATCTCGATGGATTTCGACGACTCCACGGCCGCCGCGCGGAAATCCTCATCCTCGAGAATCACGAACTTGCCCTTGGTGTATTCGTATCCCTTCACGATCTCGTCCCACGGCACCGCCTTCTCTTCCTTCGCGCACACGCGCTCGTACCTGATGGTGGAGTTGTCATGCTTGTGCAGCAGCCGGAAGCTGACCCGGTCCTCACTGCGAACGGCGGAGTGCAGCTCCACGGGAATGTTGACCAGGCCGAATGTGACGGCGCCCTTCCAGATCGATCGCGGCATTGTGGTGGTGTGAGGTTCAGCGGTGACGAGTTGACGGGACCGCAACGATGAACGCGCCCGGGAAGCGGTGCAAGTCGAAGATTCGCAACGTGAAGGAGACGGTGGTGGGCAACAAGGATGCTATGAACACGGCGTCAACATTCCGATGTGGATTACGCGGAAGTTCTCCACGAAAGACGCATTGTTCTGAACATTCACGAGCGGTGGAAATCGATATCTGAGCGGCGCGAGCGCGTGGAATCTGAGCCAATCGCCGATCTCGAACGTGGTGATTTCCGCCGTCTTTTTCTGCCGCGATTTAGTCGCTTTCTAGCCAGTTATTTCGGCGACGTTTTTTCGAGCTATCCACGACTGTACACATGGCTTTTCAACGCGATTTCGGAGCTGCATCGCGTTGATCGCACACGTACTTAGCGCAATATCCCCAGATCTCCACACGCGCTATCCACATGAATGACAACAACTTACGACCACGAGCGCTATTGCGCGCGGATTGCACCGGTCCTACGTTGCGCTCCCCGCATCGAATTCGGCTTGCGGTTTGTGTGCTCGCGAGGCCGCGAGACCCTCCGAGACCCCACGTCGTACCCCGTTCTCGTGCAACTCCTTCCCTGCAACCGCCCATCAGGACCGCTGGAGTCCGCGCCGCGCACCTCTTTGCGCGCCGATTCCGCACAGGAGCGGTGGGAAGGGTACTGGTGCGAGGGCGACGAGGGGTACTACGCGCGCTGCGTCCGCACGGACGGTACAGAGGGGTGGTACCGCGTGGCGGATGAGGACGTCATCGGCAGCATTCCGGTGCACAGGGCGCTGACGCCAGGCGCGCCGCGTGCCTGTCACCTGCGCTGGTCGAAGCTGGGCGCGCGGTCGATCCTGGTGGGGACGTCGCGGCGGCGTGCGGCGCGGAGCGCACGCTAGTGCGCGCGCGACGAGAGCAGGTCGAGCTGCGGGGTCCGTCGGACGACGACGCGCGCGCCCGCTTCGTACAGCCAGTCCAGCGCCGCATGGATGCGCGCATCGCCGGCGGTCGCTTCACCGGCGAGGGACAGGGCCACGAACATTCGCTGGCGCACATCGTCCGGCTCGCCGTGCAACCGGTAGAGCAACAGTTCGGTGGCGGCGTCGGTGAGATGGTGCAGCGCGAAGAAGAAGAAGCGCAGCGTCATCGCCCCCTCCTCGTCCGCGTCGGCCAGCGCGTCCGCCTCGCGCAGCGTGCGGCTTTCACGGATGGACGCAACGATCTCCATGGCGTGGTCCAGGCCGGACGGCCCTGCGCCGTCGAGCACCTCGGACCACAGCTCGACGATGCCGCGCAAGTAGGCAGTGGCCCAGTCGTCGTCCACGCTCGGGACGAACAGCTTCGCGCGATGCAGGTTGAGCCAGGCACGGAATTCCATGTCGCGCCCGGCGACCGTGGCGAGGGCGTTCAGCAGCAGGGTGTGATACAGCACGCCGTTGGCGTCCGTGTCCTCGAGGGGAATCGCCACCGCGAGATCGAACGCGCGACGCGCCCCCGTCTCGAGAAAGTGGGCCCGCTCGGTGCGCTGCTCGACGGGCGCGCGCGTATTGGGATGCCCCCTTCCCAACAGGTCCAGCCGCTCCCGCGCCGCGAGTTCGTACGCGCTCGAGAGGGGCAGCAACTGGTCGGAGACCGGTGCGTCAGCTACCCAGTCGCCGGCAAGAAGGTGTTTGCGAACATCCTGGGCGAACGCCAAGAGCGACTTTCGATCGGCGGCATCGAACACCGCGACCGCCCAGTGCGCATCCAGCAGTTCGCCACTGTCGTCCAGTGGGGCCATGAATCTGGTTCGGAAACGCTTGAACCTTCGTGGAAACTCTGCACTGCCAACGTGTTGACGCACAAGGGGAAGCGCCGTCACAGACCGCGAACTTCCGGGGGGGCGTCATGAGCCTCGAGCCAAACCCCGGGCAGCGGCTGCGCCTCTTTCTCCACTCCACGAACGACCTCCTTCTTCGACTGGAACTTCAGCAGGTACTGGACAGCTCATCGATGCCTTTTCAGCCAAGTGTAGGTCTCAGGAACACGATCGCATCGTGCGAATCGTGTCTGTCCGACGGCGTTGCCACCATCAGGCGCGAGTCGCTGTGCGACCTGCACCGCGCGCGATACAACCTGGAGGTCTGCGCGGATCGCGCGGTGCTTCAGGAAGGACCGGTGGACCACCTCGACGACCTGATGCGCCGCGCGATGGCGTCCGGCGAGCTGGGCACCGAGCTCCTGACTGCGTTCCGCCGCCAGGCGCGTGCGCTCGACGCCGTCTGGGAGGCGTATCGCCGCGGCGCCGCCCAACTGCCGGACGGCGTGGCCGCGAACGTGGAGCGGGCCTTGGTCAAGGTGCCCCGCATCATCGGCGGACCGCCCGCCCGCGTCACCTCACTCGCCTGACCACACACCGGACCGATCGCCATGAGTTTCCGCAGCGCCATCTCCCGCAACGTCGCGTCGTTGCAGCCGGAATACGTGCGACGCGCTCCCGTGGGCGGTCGCGACGCGGTCTTCCGGTTCTCGGTGCCCGTCCTCCGCGTGCGCGACGTGACGGCGACGGTCGCCTGGTATCGGCGGCACCTCGGGTTCACCGCGGAAACGTTTCCCGAGCGGGGTCCGCACGAATTCGCGATTCTCGAACGGGACGGCGTGCAGCTCCTCGTGCGCCGGATGGCAGACGGGCGGCGCGCCACCGACGGCCACTCCGGATGGGATCTCTACATTTGGGTGGATGGCGTGGACTTCACCCGGCTGGAAGCGGCCGTCGCGCTGGCGGGCGACATCGTGCGCCCGCTGTCCACGATGGGCGAAAGCATCGCGGAGCTCGAGATCCGCGACCCCGACGGTTACGTGCTGTGCATTGGCGGTCCCACCCGAGCCAGCGTCACGCAGAGCTGATCATGACCATGACCCAGTCCACCGAGACCGGTCCGATCTTCACGCTGGAGGATGTGCTGCGCCTGCAGCGCCTGGCGGCGAGCTTCGAGTTCCGGGCACGTACCACGCGCCACCTCGAGGAAGCGCAGGACGCCGAGCGCGTGGCGAACCAGTTGCACGTGCTGGCGGACAAGGTGGCGCAGCACGTGGTTGCCTGACTGCGGGGAAATGGGAAGAGGGAAAGGGGAACAGCGAACGACAAGTGCGGGAAGGGGAAGAGGGAAGGGAGAGGGAGCGTTCTAATCCCGTTCCCCTTCCCTTTCCCTTTTCCCGCCGTTGTCGTTTCGCCCTTCCCAATTCCCCCTTCCCTGTCAGTTGTCAGTACAGCTCCGCCCACGCCCGCTCCTTCGCCTGAACGACCGTTGCGGAGCCGCGCATGGCGTGTTCCAGCGAGCACTGGGAGTAGTAGACGTCGATCGTGCCGTTGAACACGTCATCCGTGTCGGACGGGGTGTCGATGTGCGCGGCCATGATTCCGCCGTACAGCTTGGCGGTGCCGTTGCTCTTGAGGATCTTGCCCCTCACGATGATCAGCCCGTACCACTCGAAATTGCCGTTGAACTTGAAGTCTCCGTCGATGAGGAGAATCCCCTGCCCGCGCCCGTGGTTCAGGTGCAGCGTGGTCGACGAGTAGATGATGGGGAAGTAGTTCTGGCATGCTGTCAGGACACCGGCCTTTGGCGCTCGCCACGGTTCTCCCCAGTTTGTGTTCACGGTCCTGTCGCAGGCGCCGTTGGTGGTGTCTGGCGCTGCTCCCGATGAGCCGGTCGTGATCGTGACGTTCCTCAGCTCGTAGAGCGAGGCCCAGGTCTCGTCACCGAAGTTCCCGTACGTCATGGTATCGGCAGCCGCCGCATCGCGCGTCACGGCATCGGTGCCGCTGCCGTTTGGGCTGGTGACCGCAGACGCTTTCTGAATAAACACAGTTTCGCCAGGCGGGGCGACGATGGCGGGTTTGCCAGGCTGGGTCTCGTCACAGCCATCCCAGTCAGTCGGCAGGGCATTATTGCCGCTAATCGCGGACGCTCCCTTGATGTCGAGGCCACCGGCCGTGGTGACGGCCGCATCGACCTTGATGGAGGGAATACGCAGCCGCAGGATGGCGCCGATGCGCTTGATCGCCGTGCGCGACTTGCTCGCGGTGTTGCCCACCACCGCTTGCCCCTCGGAGACAATCCAGAACGTCTCGTTGTTCAGGCGCGTATACTTTACGGCGGCGGTGCCCTGATTTGCCAACGTATACTCAGTGGGGTACGACTCTCCATTCTTCATCTGGAGATTCGGTGTCTTGTCCCAGTCTGCCTGGATCTTGTTCAGCCCGTACTCCGCGACGGCGAAGGCGCGCGCCTGCACCAGCTGGTTCTGACCCAGCCGGCTCTCCTGGAGCGCGATGGTAGACGAGCCGGCGACGAGCACGGCCAGCACGACGAGTGCGCCCAGCGCGAGCATCAGCGCGAACCCTTCACGCGAACGTCTGTCGCCTATGGCGCGAGCGGGAGTACGACGGGAGGGAGACAACATGATGGCAGGTTCCGGTGTGCGAGTGAAGAAGGCCGAAGAACGTCTCAGATGCGGTTGCGAATGCCGACCGTGAAGCGCAGCGAGTCGCCGCCCTGCAAGGTCGTGATGTTCGATGTGGCGCGTTGAATGGATTCCGAGGTGGTTCGGATCCCGACGCTCACCCGGGCGATCGTGGCCTTCAGGGCCTGGTCGGTTACAGGGGTGCCCGTCTGGTTGTAGTAGACGAAAAACAGTCCGCTGGTGAGCGTATCGGTCGTGATGGGCTTGATCGGTCCGGCGAGCAGTTCCTCGTCGTCGCACTCTCCCGCCGTGACTGGATCAGCATCGGGCGTGCAGAGCGCATAGCCCACGTACCAGTTTCCGTCGCTCGCCTCGTAGCCGGAATAGCGCACCTCCCGCGCGAAGCGGATGACGGAGCCGATCTTGCTTCGGGTCTGGCTTGGCGCCACGCCGAGCGTGATCCGATGCCGCAGCTGCCCGTCATCGGCCGCCGTGGCATACGCCGGGGTGTTTGTCGAGGGACACCACGTGGGATCCACCGCGGACGTGACGCCCGTGATGTTGTACCGTATCCACTCATCGTCCAAGTTGCCGGCCTCCAGACCTTCATCGTAGATGAAAGCCAGGTCGCCCACGGCGGGCGGATTGATCCAGGCCGACAGCACCGTTCCCGACTCCATATCCTGGGGTGGAAGCTCGATGACGTCCGCGCTGGCGTACTTGCACACGATGGACGTGCCGATGAACGCGCGGAACTGCATCGCATTCACCTCAAACGACAGAATGTCGGAACCCGCTGTCGACACGCCGCGCAAGTCGGTCGGCAGGATCGTGGCGATGTCGCGCATGCGCGCGCGCGCGTCCGTGACGCTCACGATGGCGCCGTGAAAGCGCTGCTGGCGCATGAGCAGCAGGGTCAGGGCGGTGCCGATGAAGCCCAGCAGGCCGACCACTACGAGCAGCTCGACGAGCGAGAAGCCGGCTCGGCGATGGTGGCTGAAAAACGTTGGATGGATCATCAGGCCCCCGGCCGGCATGGGAGAAGCGTCGTGAACTGCTGTGACCTCGTGCCACTGCGCGTCTTCCACGATACGGTGTTGACCACCTCTCGCGTAGCGTTGACACCCTCGGTCACGACCCAGCTCTCCGAGATGCCGCGCGACTCGGCCGTGGACGGGGTGCCGAGCGTCAGCGACGTGCACGCGGTGCCCGCGAGTTGCTCGAATCGCGACTCCGCGTGAATTGCCGCGAGGTTGGCCGCGCGCGCCTCGCCCAGACTGCGCGCGATGGTGGCACTCGTGCCCACGATCGCGAGCAGTCCCACCGCGAGAATCGTCATGGCCACGATCAGTTCCACGAGGGTGACACCCCGCCGTGGCCGGCGTGTGAAGCCCGTCCGCCCGTTCCCGGGCACTCGGCGTTGTCTGTTCATGGGCATCGGGTCCGAATCAGGTTGCCGAGCCGGGATACGCAGAGTGAATCGATCCGACCACTCCTCGTGTGCTTGAACTGGAACACCTTTTTCTCCGGCTGCACGGCCACGCCACGCGGATCGTATTCGATCGTGGCCAGCCCCGTGGGCGACGTGACCTCCACGCCGTAGGAACCCACCAGACTGTAGGGCACGGACACGATCACCGAGTCGTTGCCGGTCGTATCAACGATCACCCAGATCGCGTTCGACTTGTGCCGGAAGTACGACCGCCGTCCGCGCTGAATGGCCGCCTGCCGCGCCGTCATGACGGCGCGCGAGAAGCGGGTGGTGGCGCCGGAGAGCTGCGCCTGATCCTTCAGCGTGGTCATCCGGGGCACCGAGATCGCGCTGATGATCCCGATGATGACGATGACCATGATGAGCTCGAGGATGGTTATCCCGGCTCGGGGCAGGAAGCGGCCTGGCCGCATTGAATCTCCAGGTGCTGGGTGACGGGCTCAGGGAGAGCACGATGCGGTCCGGTAGTCAGGATTTATGTCAAGTCGTTATTCAACAACGACTTACTGACACAATGCGCCGCCGCAATGACGCTCCGGTGAATGGGAAGTACGCAAATAGTTGCAGTATCATGCACTCTTTGCGTGGCAATAGCAATGCAACTGGGTCTTCAAGCCTGTTTTGAGGCAGCCGCCAGGGCGTCTACAACCTCGTCGCCGTGCCCGCTGGGATCCACCTTCTCGAACACACGCGCCACCGTCCCCGCTGGATCGATGAGGAAGGTCGTCCGCGCGATACCCATGCGCTTCATGCCAAAGGTGTTCTTCTCCACCCACACGCCATACGCCCTGGCGATGGAATGATCGGTATCCACCAGCAGCGTCATGGGCAGGCCGTACTTGGCCTTGAACCGGGCGTGCGCCTCGACACTGTCGGGACTCACTCCCAGTGCCGCCGCATCGAGACCCTCGAACCGAGGGTAGGCGTCTCGGAACGAGCACGCCTCGATGGTTCAGCCAGGGGTATCGTCCTTGGGATAGAAGAACAGCGCGATCCAGCGCCCACGGTAGTCCCGGAGATTCACCGGTGCGCCTGCATCGTCCACGGCACTGAATTCAGGCGCGGAATCGCCGGCCCTGGGCATGCTCACGAGAGCTTCTCCCCACCCATGAGCGTGGCCATGATCGCCTTCTGGATGTGCAGCCGGTTCTCGGCTTCGTCCCAGACGCGGCTCTGCGCGCCATCGATGACGTCCGCCGCCACCTCCTCGCCACGATGCGCTGGGAGGCAGTGCAGAAAGATGGCGTCTGTGTCCGCCTGCTTCATCAGGGCCGCACTCACGGTGAAATCGCGGAACGCGCGCTCGCGCTGCTTCTGCTCCTCTTCCTGGCCCATGGAGGCCCAGACGTCGGTGTTCACAACGTGCGCGCCTTTCGCCGCCGCCATCGGATCCCGCACGATGCTGACGTGGGCGTTCTTCGCCCGCGCCACGAGGTGATCCGCCGGCTCGTACCCCTCGGGGCATGCCACGCGGAGCTCGAAGCCGAACACGTGAGCGGCATTGATCCACGAGTTCGCCATGTTGTTGCCATCCCCGATCCAGGCGACGACGAGATCCTCGAGTCGCGTCCGGACGTGCTGCCGCACCGTGAGCAGGTCTGCGAGCACCTGGCACGGATGCACCAGGTCGGTCAGGCCATTGATCACCGGGACGTCAGCGTACTTCGCGAGCTCCTCGATGTCCTGGTGGGCGAAGGTGCGGATCATGATGCCGTCCACGTAGCGCGAGAGCACGCGCGCGGTGTCGGCGATCGGCTCACCGCGGCCGAGCTGCACGTCCCGGGGCGAGAGGAACAGCGCGTGGCCGCCGAGCTGGAAGGTGCCGACCTCGAACGAGACGCGCGTTCGCGTTGAGGCCTTCATGAAGATCATCGCCAGCGTCTTTCCGGCGAGCGGCTTCCTGTCGTACTTGCCGGCGCGCATTCGCTCGGCGAGCTCGAAGAGGGCCAGGAGCTCGTCCTTCGTGAAATCCGGTATCTGGAGGAAGTCGCGATGCATGTCTAAACGGTTCTCGGCGCCGCTTCGCGGCGGTAAGTTCTCGGCCGCGGCTACGCCGCGGGTCGGCCAACGTTCCGGGCCGCGGATGCGCCGCGGCGATGAGTTACAGAATGTAGCGGCGCAGGTCCTCGTCCTCGACGATCGCCTTGAGCCGGTCCCGGACCGCCTTGCCATCCATGACGATGGGCTTCGCGTCGGCCGGGCGGCCATCCGGCAGTTCGAACAGGGTGTCCTCAAGCAGTGTCGTCATGACGGTATGGAGGCGGCGCGCACCGATGTTCTCCATCCGATCGTTCACCAACGCGGCGATCTTCGCGATCTCGCGGACCCCGTCGTCCGAGAACACCAATTTGGCGTTCTCGGCTTCCACCAGGGCGACGTACTGCTTGGTGAGCGCGTTCTCCGGCTCCGTCATGATGCGGACGAAATCCTCCTCGGTCAGCGGCAGCAGCTCCACCCGAATGGGAAAGCGCCCCTGTAGCTCGGGAATCAGGTCGCTGGGCTTCGACACGTGAAACGCGCCGGCGGCGATGAACAGCACGTGGTCCGTCTTCACCATCCCGTACTTCGTGCTCACGTTGGACCCTTCCACGATGGGCAGCAGGTCGCGTTGCACGCCCTCGCGTGAGACGTCCGGCCCGCCCATCTGTGACCGCTCGCCGGCAATCTTGTCGATCTCGTCGAGGAAAATGATGCCGAGCTGCTCGACGCGCTCCACCGCGTCGCCGGTGACATCCTCCATGTCGATCAGCTTGTCGAACTCCTGGTCGAGCAGGATGCGTCGCGCTTCGCTCACCTTCACGGTGCGCTTCTTCTTTCGCTGCGGCATCAGCTGCTTCAGCATGTCGCTGAAATTCTCCATCCCCTCGGGGGCACCCTGCGTGGAGAACACGTCGATGCTGGGAGCCGCTGGCGTCACCTCGACCTCCACCTCGCGGCTCTCGAGCTGTCCATCCTTGAGCAGCTGCCGGAGCTTGTCCCGCGTGCGCTTGTGTCGGTCCTGCTCCGGGGTGGTGCGCTCCGCCCCTCCCCCCTGCGGGCCCACGACGAACACTTCGTCCTCGGCAACCGCGCTACGCGGGCCTGGCAGGTTCTCGGCGGCGCCGCGCGCCGGTGTCGCCTGAGGTTCAGGAGGTGGAAGGAGCAGGTCGAGCAAGCGCTCCTCCACCTTTTCGTGCGCCAGATCCTCGACTTCGGCCTCACGTTCGGTGCGCACCATCTCGATGGCGCTGTCCACCAGGTCGCGCACCATGCCTTCGACATCTCGCCCCACATACCCCACTTCCGTGAACTTCGAGGCTTCGACCTTCACAAAGGGCGCGCTCGCGAGCTTCGCCAGCCGGCGCGCGATTTCCGTCTTGCCCACGCCCGTGGGTCCGATGAGAATGATGTTGTTCGGCGCGATCTCGGCGCGGATGCTGTCCGGCGCGCGCTGCCGACGCCACCGGTTTCGCAGCGCGATCGCAACGGCCTTCTTGGCGTTGCCCTGCCCCACGATGTACCGGTCGAGCTCCGCGACGATCTGGCGCGGCGTGAGATCGGCGAGCCGGGCAAGGGCCTGGGCGGTGCGATTGGTGGGCATCTGTACAAAAGTACTCGGCGCCGAGACTTCCTGAGCTACAGGTCCAACACCGTGATGTTGGTGTTCGTGTAGATGCAGATCTCGCCGGCGATCTCCAGACCACGCCGCACCACTTCCTTCGGCTCCAGGTCCGTGTTCCGCACCAGCGCGCGAGCCGCCGCGAGCGCGTACGGGCCCCCCGAACCGATCGCAAGGATTCCGTCGTCCGGCTCGATCACCTCGCCCGTGCCCGAAATGATCAGGCCATGGTCCTTGTCCACCACGGCGAGCAGCGCCTCCAGTCGCCGAAGCACCCGGTCGCTACGCCACTCCTTGGCCAGTTCGACCGCCGCGCGCGGCAGGTTCGTGGGCGACCGCTCGAGCTTCTCCTCGAACTTGTCAAAGAGCGTGAGCGCGTCCGCGGCGGCACCGGCAAAGCCGCCGAGGATCCGGCCGCCCCGCAGAATGCGCACCTTCTGCGCGTTCGCCTTCATCACGGTCTCGCCGACGGTGACCTGGCCATCGCCGCCAAGGGCAACCTTCCCGCCCTGGCGCATAGCGAGAATGGTGGTAGCGCGGATACGGGGGAGTGCCATGACAAAATGGGGAACTGGGAATCGGGAATTGGGAATTGGGAATTGGGAATTGGGAAAGTACGACGGCGGGAATGGAAATGGGAATTCGCCTTTCCCGTTGCCCCGTTCCCAGTTCCCAGTTCCCAGTTCCCTGGCTTAACTAGCGCCGAACACTTCGCCCGAACACTTCGCGCAGGTATCCACTGTTCCGCTTGACGCCCCAGAGCAGCAGCACCGAGCCGGCAATCACGGTCAGAATCGAGTAGCGCCAGGTGTCCCGGCCCACGAACGCCGCCGCCATGGCCAGAACCCCGAAGCCGACCAGGGACTCACCAAACCGGTCGCGCTCGCGGCGCTTGTGCTGCCGGCGCTCCTCGGTGCCCGCGAACACCTCCGGCATCCACGCATCGAACAGGAGCGCGATGCCGACGAGACCGATGAGTCCGCCAATGATGAGTGGAATTGTCTCCAGACGCATGAGCGAACATCCAAGCCACTTTCATGCCCTTGGGTGTGCTTTGCGGTAGACCTCCTTGAGGCGCTCCACGCTGGTATGCGTGTAGATCTGGGTGGTGGAGACCGACGCATGCCCAAGCAGCTCCTGCACGGCGCGCAGATCCGCGCCCGCGTCCAGCAGGTGGGTGGCAAAGGAGTGCCGCAGCGAGTGTGTGCTGAGTCCCGAGTCTTCGGCGATCGTGTCGAGGAAGGCGCTGACCACCTTCTGCACGCCGCGCACGCTGATGCGCTTGCCTCGCCGGCCAACGAAGATGGCGGACTTGTCGACCTGCCCGCCCAGCGCCGCGGACAACTCGTCGCGCTTGCGCTCGTAGTGGCGCAGTGCGCGCGTCGCGTGATCGCCCACGGGAACGATGCGCTCCTTCCTGCCCTTGCCGCGAACCTTGACCTGCTGGCTGACCGAGTCCACGTCCTGCCGGTTGAGCCCCTGCAGTTCGGAGAGTCGCATGCCGGTGGAGTAGAACAGCTCCACGATCGCGGCGTTGCGCACGTCGGTGAACCGGCCGCTGGCGGCACGCGCCTCCACCAGCTGGAAGAGCGCGTCCATCTGCGATCGGTCCAGATACCCCGGCAGGTACTTCTCCGCCCTGGGTGTTCCGACCGCGCGCGCGGGATTGGCGTCCACCGCGTCCATGTTGGCGAGGTACCGATAGAATCCGCGCACCGCGGCCAGCGCGCGCGCCACCGAGCGTTTGGAGAGTCCACGCTTGTTGAGCCGCGCCAGGAATCCGCGCATGGCGAGGCGATCCACCCCCTGCCAGGTCCACGCCGTGCCGCCGTGGTGCTGGGTGAGAAATGCCACGAACTCTGCACAATCGCGCGCGTACGCTTTCACCGTGTTGGGGCTGACGTCCCGCTCCTTCTCAAGGTGCACCAGGTACGCGTCGACGTCCGGATGAATCGCGGCGCGCGTCCGGGCGGTTCCCGCCGGTGGCGGCATTACGGCGCAGCGACCGTGGAGAGATCCGCTGCCCACTCCCGCATGCCGGTGAGCGCGCGCGCCGCGAGCGCTTCGCGCTTCGCGCGCTTGTCGCGGATCGGACGCGGCAAATCGTCCACCAACCCGAAGTTCGCGTTCATCGGCTGAAAGTGGGCCGGATCCGCTTCGCGCAGGTAGCGATAAAGCGCGCCGAGCATCGTCGTCGGGGGCGGAATCGCCGGATCGAGTCCGTACAGCAGACGCGAAAGATTGATCGCGGCCAGCAGCCCGGTGGCCGTGCTCTCGGTGTATCCCTCCACCCCGGTGAGCTGCCCGGCGAACAGCACCATCGGATCGTCGCGCAGCGACAGGTGCGGCGTGAGCGCGGCCGGCGAGTTGACGTACGAGTTGCGATGGATGGAGCCCAGGCGCAGGAACTCGGCGTTCTCCAGCCCCGGGATCGTTCGAAAGACCCGCTGCTGATCGGGATAGCGTAGGCGCGTCTGGAAACCGACCATGTTCCACATGCGACCGCCGCGGTCTTCCATGCGCAGCTGGACGACGGCGTAGGGGGGCCTCCCGGTGCGCGGATCCGCCAGCCCTACCGGCTTGAGGGGGCCGAACCGGAGCGTGTCCCGCCCGCGCCTGGCCATCTCCTCCACCGGCATGCATCCCTCGAAGTACGGCACGGCGTCGAACTCGTGCGCGGTGGCCAGGTCGGCGGTGGTGAGCGCGTCGATGAACGCCTCGTACGCCTCGCGCGACATCGGGCAATTGAGGTACGCGCCGCCGGTAAGCCCAACACCTTCGGTTGGCATCGTCTCCTTGCCGTAGCGCGAGGCGCGAAACACCACGGTGTGATCGATGGAATCGGCGGAGATGATCGGCGCGATCGCATCGTAGAACGCCAGCGACTCCACTCCCAACCGGGCGCGGATCGCGGCGGCGAGGGCGTCGGACGTGAGAGGCCCCGTCGCGATGACGCAGGGCGACTCGAACCCGGTCACCTCTTCCCGCGTGATGGTGATGCGGGGGTGAGACTCTACCCGGTCGTGCACGCCGCGCGAAAACACCTCACGGTCGACGGTGAGCGCCGAGCCCCCCGGCACGCGCGCCTCGTCGGCCGCCTGAAGCACCATGGAGCCGAGCGCGCGCATCTCCGCCTTGAGCAAGCCGTGGGCGTTGGAGGTCTCGGTGCTCTTGAAGGTGTTCGAGCAGACGAGTTCCGCGAGCCGATCCGTCTTGTGCGCGGCGGTCGGGCGCATGGGGCGCATCTCGTGCACCACCACGTCGTGGCCGCGCTCCGCGAGCTGGAAGGCGGCTTCACTCCCCGCCAGCCCGCCGCCGATGACGTGAACGCGCTTCCCGTCGTTCATGGGCACAAGATACTGGGGGGCAATGGGAAGGGGAAAAGGAACGGCTCGCGGTTGCCCGCGCGCGGCGTCAGCCGGCCAGCGCCGGTGCCTCCTCGGTCTCCGGCTCTGTGGGTGCGTCCCATTCGTTTCCGCACTTGAGGCACTTCCGGAAATCACCGCGCGCCTTGCTGGACTTCATCTCGGCGCCCACGAAACCGCACTCCGGGCACTTTTCGTTCACGGGCTTGTTCCAGGCCACGAAGTCGCACGTCTCGTTGGAGCAGGCGAAGAACGCGGTTCCGCGCTTGCGGGAGCGGCGCTGCACCAGCTCGCCGCCGTCCTTGGGACAGAAGACACCGGTGGGCATGGACTTGGTGCCGCGGCACTTCGGGAAAGTGGAGCATCCCAGGAAGTCGCCGCTGCGCCCGGTGCGCACCACCATGGGCGCGCCACACACGTGGCACGGGATGTCGGTCATCCTGGGCTTCACCTTCTCGCCCTTGATCGGACGCGTGTACTTGCAGGCCTTCGGATGGTTTTCGCAGGCCAGGAACGGGCCGAAAAATCCGCCACGCGCCTGCAGCTTGCCGCCGCACTCGGGGCAGCGTGTGGTCTCGATCACGCTCAGGTCGTACGCCACGGCAATGAGCGCCGGCGCGTCGACCTTGTCCAGCCGCTTGGCGAAGGGCCCGTAGAACTCGGCGAGGACTCGCCCCCACTCCAGATCACCCGACTCGATCTTGTCGAGCTCCTGCTCCATGTCCGACGTGAACGTCACGTTGAAGACATCGGGGAACTGCTTGACCATCACCCGCTCGACCGTTTCCCCGAGTTCCGTGGGGAAAAAGCGCTTGTTGAGCAGTTCGACGTAGCGGCGGTCCGCCAACACCGAGATGATGGAGGCGTAGGTCGAGGGACGCCCGATGCCGAGCCGCTCGAGTTCCTTCACCAGCGACGCCTCCGAAAAGCGCGGCGGCGGTTCGGTGAAGTGCTGCGACGGCGTGATGCCCCGGCAGGGGACGGATTCCCCCTTGTCCACCAGCGGCAGGGGCTGCTCGTCCTCGAGCACCTTGTGTTCGCCTTCCTCGTGCGCTTCCCGATAGAGCGCAAGGAACCCCTGGAACTTCACGATGCTGCCGGTGGCGCGGAACAGGTAGCTGCGCCGGCCGATGTCGGGCTGCGCGGCCGCGAGGATGTCGAAGTCCAGCGTGGTGGTGTCGAAGACGGCGGGCGCCATCTGCGACGCCATGAAGCGCTGCCACACGAGCTGATACAGCTTGAACTGGTCCGGCGACAGGAATTTGCGCACTTCGTCGGGACGTTTGGTGGGATCCGTTGGCCGGATCGCTTCGTGCGCGTCCTGCGTGTTCTTCTTCTTCGAATCGCCGTAGAGCCGTATGCCGTCGGCCAGAAACTCGGCCCCGAACAAGGTGCGCAGGTATTCGCGGGCCGCGCCGGCGGCGCTCTCGGCGACGCGGGTGGAGTCCGTCCGCATGTACGTGATGAGGCCGACGGCCCCTTCGCTTCCGAGCTCGATGCCTTCATAGAGGTCCTGCGCCACGCGCATCGTGCGCCTGGAGCCGAATCCGAGCTTCTTCGCGGCCTCCTGCTGCAGTGTGGACGTGATGAACGGCGCCGATGGATTCTTGCGGCGCTCGCGCCGCTTCACCTCGGTGACGTCAAAGGCGTCCCGGCCCTTGAGATCCGAGAGAATGCGATCGGCTGCTTCCTGGTTCGGAATCTCCGCTTTCTTGCCGTCGATGTGATGCAGCTTGGCGGTGAACTGTTGGCCGTTCTTCTCGAGCAGCGCTTCCACCGTCCAGTACTCGGTGGGCGTGAAGGCGCGGATGTCCCGCTCGCGCTCGACGATCAGACGCAACGCCACGGTCTGCACCCGGCCGGCCGAGATTCCCTTCTTGACCGTCTTCCAGAGCACGGGACTCGCCTTGTAGCCCACGAGGCGGTCGAGCACCCGGCGCGCCTGCTGCGCCTCCACCTTCCGCGAGTCGATGAAGCCGGCACTCTTGATAGCCGACTGCACCGCTTCCTTGGTGATCTCGTGGAAGAGCACGCGGCGAATGGGCACGCCGGTCGCCGCGGTCTCCGTGTCGTCCGCCTTCTTCTTGCCGCGCCTGGGACGGATCTGTTCCGCGACGTGAAACGCGATCGCTTCACCCTCGCGATCAGGGTCCGTCGCGATGTACACGGCGTTCGCCGTTTTCGCCGCGGATTTCAGCTCCGCAATCGTCTTCTCTTTTCCGGGGATCGGCACGAGATCCGACTTGAACCCCTTGTCCACGTCGATGCCGAGTTTCTTCTCCGGAAGGTCCATGATGTGGCCCACCGTGGCTTTCACCTTGTAGCCGCGCCCGAGATACTTCCCGATCGTCCTGGCTTTCGCGGGCGACTCGACGATGACCAGGGCCGTTCCTCCGGCGCCGTCAGCACCATTGTCCACGTCCCCGCTCGCGCCGCGGGTACCGGCCGTCTTCCTCGCCCGCTTCCCGTCGGTCTTTCGACCGACCTTTCCCGCCGTCTTTCGTGCTGTTTTCCGTGCAGCCATGTCAGTGTACCGTTTCGCGAGCATCGCTCGCGGGTGCGGGCAAACCTGCGACTTCAACCAGGGAGCGCAGATCGTCCAGGGCAATGCGCCCTTCGATCTGCACGAGGGCCCGGTCGATCAGCTGCTCGAGCTCGGCCGGGCTGATCACGCCGCTGCGGGAGAGCGCCATCAGCTGCCCCCACGCCTCTGGCGCGAACCGTCCTCGCTCGTGCGGTCCCAGGATTCGAAAAGTCATGTGAGTTGGTGACGACTCACTACCTTAGATACGTCACGGGTCTGCAAAGTAGCCCCGGCGTCAATGGGGGGACTACGCGACGCCCAACTTTTCTGCGATCTGATCTGTAACCTGTTGCGCGGTAAGGAGTTCAGTGCCGATTTCGTGATCGGCTGCCTGATACAGCGCACGCCGGGCCTCGAAAATCGTCTGGAGCTCCGCCAGAGGGTTAGGCCGGTTGAGCAGCGGACGCCCTCCTACCGCGTCTGCCAGGCGCTTGAGCGCTGTTTCGGGGCGCACTCGCAGGTATATCAGAACCGCTGGCGGCCGGACCAGGGCCACTCCCTCCTGGTCCATGATCCATCCGCCGCCCGGTGCCACCACCATGTTGCCGATGTCGCGCAGTTCCTCCGTGAGCTTGCGTTCCAGCTGCCGGAACCCGGCTTCACCGCGCTCGCCAAAGACCTGTGTAACCGGCATGCCTTCCCGGCGCTCGATCTCGAGGTCGAAGTCCAGGAACGTGCGCGCCATTCGTTCCCCCAGCAGGGCGCCGACGGTGGACTTCCCCGAGCCAGGCAGTCCCACGAGCACGACGTGCGGCTTATCGGGATCGAGCGCCGAGACGGTTTTTGAGGTGCGAAAGGTATCCATCATAGTTGTATCGCATTTCCCTGAGTGAATCGCCGCCGAATTTCTCGAGCATCGCCTCCGCGAGCACCAGCGCCAGCATCGCCTCCGCGATCACGCCCATCGCGGGCACCGCGGTCACGTCGCTGCGCTCCGCCGTCGCCTGGGCGGGCTCCCCCGTGGCCATGTCCACCGTCGCCAGTGGTTTCATCAACGTGCTGATCGGCTTCATGGCGGCGCGGACGATGAGCGGCTCGCCGGTGGTCATTCCTCCCTCGAGCCCGCCCGCACGGTTGGTGCCGCGTCGCACGCCGCCACCCAGCACGTTCTCGGGTGCCGGCGCCATTTCGTCATGCACCTCCGCTCCGGTGGCGCCGGCGGCGCCAAAGCCCATGCCGATCTCCACGCCCTTCACCGCCGGAATGGAGAGCATCGCCCGCCCGATGCGCGCGTCGAGCCTGCGATCCCAGGCCGTGTGCGAACCCAGCCCCACGCAGGCGCCGGTGGCGACGATCTCGCAGACGCCGCCGAGGGTATTGCCGTCTCGTTTCACCGCATCGATGCGCGCGATCATGCGCTGCTCGGCATCGCGGTCGAGCGTGCGCAGCACGGATTGATCCGCGGCCGCGTTGAGGTCGTCCGGCATCTGGTCGGGGCGCCGGGCGCGGATGTCCCCCAGCTGCACCACGTGGCTGCCGACGCGAACACCGAACTCCGCCAGCAGCCGGCGGCACACCGCGCCAAGGGCAACCCGAGCCGTCGTCTCGCGCGCGGAGGCGCGCTCGAGGATGTCGCGGGCGTCTTCGCGATCGTACTTGAGCAGTCCGGTGAGGTCGGCGTGGCCAGGACGAACGCGCGTCACGACGCGGCGACGCGGCGCCTTCGCCCCTGCATCAGCTCCGGCGGCGAGCGTGGGGGTGGGGGCTGGATCCATGATGTCCTGCCAGTTCTTCCAGTCGCGATTGCGCACGAGCATCCCGATGGGAGATCCGATCGTCTCACCCGCGCGCACGCCCGACAGCAGCTCCACGGTGTCATGCTCGATCTGCATCCGGCGGCCGCGCCCATAGCCCTGCTGCCGCCGCGCGAGTTGCTCGTTCACGTGGTCCGCAAGCAGGGCAAGCCCCGCCGGTATCCCCTCGAGGATGGCGACGAGCGCCTGGCCGTGCGATTCCCCTGCCGTGGTGAACCGGAGCAACGCGTTGCCGCTATGGCGCCGGGTTGATATCTCCGGCCTGGAGATCAATCACGACGAGTCCACCGTCAGTGAGCGCAAACAATTTCAGAATCACGGTCGGCGGATCGCCTGGCAGGGGTCCCGACACGCGCAGTGGTCCGTAGAAGTTGCCTTTGGTCACAAGGCGCCCACGGTTGTTGTAGTGCGCCACGTCGATGATCTCGACTACGCCACTCGTCGTCGCCGAAAAGGACACCCGATGATCCGGCTGGCTGAGCGTGCTCTTGGCTCGCGGGTGATAGGCCACGCCCGCGCCGTTGTCGAACGAGTCATAGACGCCTTCGAGACGCAGATGGAACGGCACGTCCAGCGCCGCCATGTACGTCTGCAATCCGTGCGACGTGACCTGGAGTCCGGTACTGTCAATCGCCATGCCGAACACCTTTTCGGAGGCGTTGTGCACTAGGTCTACGACGGTCACTGACGGCGAGAAGAAACCCGGCGCGGGGCCAACGGGGTCATTGACCATCATCAAGCGTCCGGGGCCGCCCGCCGTATTCCCCTCGCCGAAGCCAATCCAGGTCCGGTCGCCGCTCGCGGCGACGAACGTCGTGTCCGTGAGGGCGAGGGATCCGAGTTCGAGATTCGCGACCAACTGCACGTCGCTTTGCAGCGCCACCGCCTTTGCCGCGGCGTCCAACGGGATGGAATCGCTCACCGAGAAGTCTGGTCCGATCTGGCCGTACGGGTGATCGTAGATGTGCAGGACGTCCGAAACCTCCACGACCGCGTTCACTTCGATCGCGATGGAATCCGCGTTAAAGATGGTGTATACGGCATCCGCACCGCCGCCGCGCACGCCGTAGTTGTGAATCTGTTGCGGGTCCGGGAACGGCAGACTCGGATCGAGCCACCGGATCGTTCCGGGCGTTGCGGACGATGTCGGGCGCGTGGAGTAGTAGACACGTCCTCCTTGGGATTCCACCACGTACTGTGGCCGATCGGAGTAGGCGACCTGGTCGACGATGGCGAGCTTGATCACGCCAGTGGCGTCATCACGAGTGTACCGTACCTGGAAGACGACGGTTTCCCTGGTCCGAATGCGGTTCGGAAGGTCCTCGCGCATGGAGGCTGGAGTCGTGGTTCCGACGAAGACGCGGCTGATCGTGGTTGCACCGGAGTTCGCGACAAGCAGGGTGTCCGGATCACTGGAGAGGAATAGTCCCCACGGCAACGAACCGACGGCGATACCGTTGGCCGCGAAGCCTTTGCTCTGGTTCTGCCACACCTCGAGCAGGTTGAACTGCGTGTTCGAGAGGAACACGTTGCCGAGCGGGTCCACCGCCACGTCGCCAACCACGCCATTGCGAGGCAGCGCAAAGGTGCGTCCGTGCGTTACGAGCGTGGTATCGCGGTGTGCCGCCGCCTCGTTGGAAGTCGGCACGTTGATGCCCGCGGGGAGCGAGTAGCCTGTGAGCTGTGGGGTATTGTCGTCCAGCGCGTAGCTGACGACGTGCAATTTCCTGCCCTGATCGTCGAGACCGAGGTTCAGCGGCAGCTGCACGGTCCTCGGGGAGCCGAACGGCGCGGCGAAGGTGGTGTCGAAGCGGCTGATTTCGACACCCGTGCCTCGATCGTACAGGATGCGGCCGATGGTCCGGATGCCGTCCCCGTGCGCGGTGACGGTGATGAAGTCGCTCATCTCGAGCTTGGCCGGAACGGTCTGGTAGACGCGCGGCGGCAGCGTGCCAACGGCCCGCACCGTGACGGTGACGGGGGCTGCGGATCCGGGATTGCCATTCACGTCAACGGCACTCGCGTTGATGGTAATGCGACCGCCCAGGGGTGCGTCCGCAGGCACCGTGACGCTGACCTCGAACGTATCTATCGTCGTATTGGCTGGAAACGTCTGTTGGATCGTCTCGTTCAGCGGTGTGGGCCAGCCGGCTTCTCCCGCCACCTGGAGCGTGAGCTCGTCCACGCCATCGAGGTGCTCGACGGAGACCTGGACGGTCATGGGCCGGCCCTGCGGCACCTCGTCGCCGGTCGTCGGACTGATGATATCGACCTCGGGGCCCGTCACGAGATCCACCCTGCGCCGCTCCGAATGCGTGTTTCCGGACGCGTCGGTGAGGACGGCCACGATGATGAGACTGTCGAGCGTCGTGTCCAGCGGCGTCGCGGGATGGATGTATCGCCGGACAATCGTGTCGGTCAGCCCCGCCCGAAAGCTGGCGCCGGCTCCGGGTGCCACGACCGTGCGATACCGCTGGATTTCCTGGAACGTGCCGAGGTCCGGATCGCCGACCATGCGAAGCCCCGTGAACGTCACCCTGGCCACGCCGCGGTCATCATTCAGGCGTGCGACGACGAGAATCGAGTCGCCGACGTTTATCAACTGAATTGGAGTCGCGACCGGCACCTGGATGCGCACGAGCGGCGCTTCGGTATCGGGGTCACCGGGCGCCGGCGGCACGACTGGCGCCGTACCGGTAGGACCGCCGCTGATGCCGCTGCCGAAGCGCGTGACGGTAGGACCGCCATCGCAGCTCCAGATGAAGGCAGCGGTCGCCACGAGCGCCGCGAGTCGACGAATGGGAAATCGCATGTACTTCACCCTCTTATGGGTCACGCCGAGGTGACATCGACATGTCACCTTCATCGACGATGTGCGGAGTGATGAGAATCAGAAGGTCCCGCTTGGTTTCGCTGCGGTTCGTGACGCCGAAGAGCCGTCCGATCAGCGGAAGGTCCACCAGAATCGGAATGCCGGTCCTGGTCAGGTTGACCGTGGTCTGCGTCAGCCCGCCCATGACAGCCGTTTCACCGTCCGCGACGAGCAGCTCGTTGTTGATCTGCTGCGTCGGGAACACCGCGCCCACGTCGCTGCCGGCCTGGAACTGCACCGACGAATTCTCCGCGTGCACGACCATGCGAATCTGCCGGTTGCTGGTCACGGATGGCGTGACGCGCAGCACAATGCCGGTCTGCCGGAACTGTACGGTCACGCGCGGCGCAACGCCCGCGGCCGCGCCCGCGCCCTGCTCGATGGTACGCACCGGCACCTGGGTCCCGGCGGACAGCACGGCCTGCCGGTGGTTCAGCGTGGTGACGCTGGGTTCTGCCTGCACATCCAGCAGCGAGGTTTCCTGGAGCGCGTCGAGGAACGTGGTGAAATCGTAGGCGCCGAGCGCCGCCGAATAGACGATGCGGAGGGCCGCGCTTGGCACCGACTGCGATGCGTTGGCGATCGCCGCGACCGTATTGCCGCCCAGCGTGAAGATGCTCCCTCCCGAGCTTCCGGAGGAATCGATGCGGGGAATGATGTCGCTGAAGTGATGAAAGCGCGTGCCGATATCGTACTTGAGCCCGAGCCCTTCGAGCTGGGTGCGGTCCACAAGGATGATCTTGGCCTTGATGTTCACCTGCGGCTGCCGGATGTCCAGCGACAGCGCGTAGTCCGTCAGGTCCTCGATGACCGACGGCACATCCGTGATGGCCACGGTGTTCGAGAGCGAGTCGAAACTGACGGCGCCGCGTACCGGGCACTGGAGCACGCTGGTCGGCGAGCCTGGCGCTGGCTGGGCACCCGGTTCGAGCGCCGCGCCACAATCGCGGGACAACCGCTGGCTGATGGTTTGCGCGACGGCTTGCGCGCTGGCGTAGTTCAGGCGCACGGTGCGCGTGGTCAGCGTCTCGAGACGCGGACGGGCGGCGAGCGCCTCAAACGTGTTGACAATGAGGATCCCGCTCGCGTCCTCGATCACGTCGAGGCCGTTGGCGTTCAGGATCGCCCTCATCGCCACGTCCCATGGCTGATTGATGATTTCGGCGTCGATAGTTCTGGTGACGATGTTGGACGCGGGGATGATCGTGCGTCCCGAGTGCGCGGCGAACCCTGCCAGGACGTCCGCCAGGTTGGCGTTCTCCCAGGTGACGGTGATGGGCCGCCCGCCCTGGCGTTGCTGGGGCTGCTGGAAGGTGGGCGGATTGTAGGCGCTGGGCGTCGGTTCAACGGCGCTGACGGCGCTGACGCGCACGACCGCCGGGCGCGCTGGCGCTGGACGCGCCGGAGCGGGGCGTCCTTCCCCGGGCGCGACCGCCGCGGCAGGCGCCGCGGACTGTTCGCTCGCCACACTCGGCCCGTGCTGTCCCACCCGCCAGGCGACGAAC
Source organism: Gemmatimonadaceae bacterium (assembly GCA_040902005.1). GTDB lineage: Bacteria > Gemmatimonadota > Gemmatimonadetes > Gemmatimonadales > Gemmatimonadaceae > DASPMP01. The sequence continues at coordinate 71,869 of JBBDYA010000084.1, forward strand.
TGTCCGCCGCCGTCCACGGACACGCGAACGCCCGCGGCGGAGCGCTCGACCTGATAGGCGCGTGCGTCGTCCAGCGTCAGCACGACGCGGACCACGTTCGGCTGATTCTGCGCGTAGCGCACGTCCACGACGCCACCGCGCGCGATACGATCATAGCCGCCGCGTCGCACGCCGAGCGTTGCGCCGGTGAGGTCGATGACGATGCGGTCCGGATTGCGCAGCGTGAAATCGCGCACGCTCACGGTACCGTTGATGCCGATCATGACCTGCGCTCGACCGCTGGTCGGTTCGACGCTCAGCGAAATGAGTTTCGCGTCATTCACGGGGAGCGCCGCTGCCGCCAGCAGGACGGCGCCCGCGCCACAGGCAAGCGCGCGCGCCATGCGGCCGCTCATCCGGGGGATGTCCGTCCACAGTCGCTTCATCTCGTCCTCACTTTGGTTGTGTCGCCAATCACCAGCGAATCGGTTCGATTGAGCCCGAACTCTTCGATATTGAAGATCACGGCCTTCCGCGTGATCAACGCGACGCGCAACCGGCCCAGCGTCATGCCGGTCGTCACGCGGTACTGCGTTTTGGTGACGACGTCCCGCAACACGGCCACGGGCCGGCGTCCGGATTCGTCGTAGAGCAGCACGACGAGCCGCAGGTCCTTCATCGTAGGACGCAGCTCCGCGCTCTGCAGCAACGAAACAAATGGATCGCGACGTCCCTCGGAGTCGTAGTCGTAGATCTCGCGCATCACGACCGGCATGGGCGCGGCCGAGTCGGACTCCGGCGCGATCGTCAGTCCGCGCTGGGGGGAGACCGGCGCGGTCCTGGACGCCGGCGCCTTGGTGGCGGGCGCCTTCGTGTTCTGTGCGCCGGCGGAGCCGCACGCGACACAGAGAGCGAGAATCGCGAATGCGCGCATGCTAGGTGCCCCCGGCGGGTGCGGTTTTCGCCACGTAGGTCTGCAGCTCGAACCGCGCATCGAGCGAGGACTCGCGCGGGCGGTTCGGCGGAACCGGGCGATCGCTCGGAGACACCGACACGTTCATGGGCGCCATGATCCGCGTGAGCGAACCGATGCTCGTGAGGAACTGCCCGATCCGGTGGTAGGACCCGGACACGGTGAAGCGGAACTTGTGGGTGTCGAAGATCGGTCCCTGGACGGTGCCCAACGGTTGGTAGTTCACCAATTCGATTCCGGTGCGTCGCGCGGCCGTGGAAATCTGGTCGAGCAGGGCAGGCACTTCGTTCGCGGTTGGCACAAGCTGGCGCATGACGGCAAGGAGACGGCCGTAGCGATCGGCCTCCTCCCGAATGGCCGCTGCCGTGCCGCTCGCCACCTCGCGCCGTGCGGCGTCGTTCTGCGTCGTCAGTTTCTCCACGCGCAGCGCCAGGGTGTCCAACTGCGCATTCCTGGGAGTCAGTACGTACCGGTGGAACGCGAAGATCGCCCCAAAGGCAGCGAAGCATGCGAACAGCAGGAGCTGATCGCGCTGGCTCGTGGGAAGTTTGATGTCCATGGCGGCTTATCTCGGCGTGAGCGTGAGCGGCGTGCGACGAAGGAGCGTCGAGTCGGGGCGCGTGTACGTCACGTCGAGGAGGAACTGGGTGACCAACTGGGTCGACTCCGTCACCTCCGCCGTGCTCAAGAGCTGGACGCCGCCGAGGAACGGTGAGTCCTCGAGGTTGCGATGGAATCGGGTGAGCGCCTGGATATCCACGGTGCGCCCCGTAATGCGGACGCGGACGGAGTCGGGCGTGAAGGTCGGGAGCGGGCGCGGACGGGTGCGGCCGCGCGCCGTGTCCGGCGGCGGCATGCGGACGGCCGCAGGCGGGTTGGTGCCCTGCACCACCATGTTGGTGATGTTGCTGAGCCACGTGTATGGGGGAAGCGCGCGGCTGACTTCATCGAGCAGGTGCGGCCAGACCAGCCGTTCGCCGTCGATCGCGCGGATGATGTTGAGCTGGATCAGGGCGCTGTCGCGCCGCGCGATGGCCTGCATCCGATCGCGAAGTACGACGGCGTACCGCGCGGAGTCTGCCACGGCCACCGCTTCGGCGGCGAGCAGCTCGGCGCGCCGGCCCCGGTGCATCATGAACAGGAAGCCGATCACGAGCGCGGCAAGGAGCCCGCTGAGCACCGCCGCTGCGAGGAACTTGTCCTTGACGCGCTCGGAGATCGCGGCGCCGATCTTCGCGAAGTCGATGCTGACTCCGCGGCCACCTTTCTTGCCGCGCTTGGCACCCGGGAGCAGATTGACTTCAATCATCGTCAGGCCACCTGCCGCAGCGCGAGTCCGATGGGCAGCATGAGCAGCGGCGCGATTTCGTCCGTGACGTAGTCCGCGAGCGCGCCGTCGCGAACGGTCAGCGAGGCGAGCGGGTTCGCGAGCTCCACGGCCAGGCGCAACCGCGCGGCGAGCGTCACCGTGAGACCGGGGATCCGGGCGCCGCCGCCGCACGTGTACACGGCGCTGACAGCCGCGCCGTTCCGGGTGTTCGACGCGAGGAACGCCACGGCCCGCTCGATGCCCACCGCGAACTCCTCGCCGCGCGTCTCGAGAACGGCATCCACGTGGGGGGACCGATCGAAGCTCCGGAGCAGCGCCTCGCTCTCCTCCACGCCAAGGCCGCGTTCACGCTGGAGACTCTCCCGGATGTGGCGCGTGCCAAGCGTCAGATCACGCGTCAGGATCGGAACGCCATCTTCGAGAATATTGATGTTCGTGACGTCGTGCCCGATGTTGAGCAGCGCCACCATGCCCTGCATGGCGTCCGGGTAGTTGAGCTCGAAGGCGTTGTGCAGGGCGAACGCATCCACGTCCACGAGTACCGGCTCGAGACCGGCGTCGGTCAGCACGCGCATCCTGGCCTCCACGAGCTCGCGCTTCGCGGCCACCAGCAGCACCTTCATCTCCAGGCCGTCGTCGTCCGGATCGAGGATCTGGAAATCCAGCTCCACCGATTCCATGTCGAACGGCACGTGCTGCTCCGCCTCCCAGCGCATCAGCTCGCGCGCCTGTTGCTCCTTCACGCGCTCGATCTGGATCGGCTTGATGATCACGTCACGGCCGCCCACGGCGGCCACAACCTTCTTGGACTTGACGCCTGCCGCGCTCAGTGCCGCCTGGATCGCTTCGGCAACGACGCCCGGGTCCATCACCTCGCCCTCGACGATGGCATCCTGCACCAACGGCTGGATGGCCACCTTCGTGAGCTCGGGCTGCTTCCGGGAATGATCGATAACAGCGACCTTGATCAGGCCGCTGCCGATGTCGAGACCGACAGTCGTTTTGCTACGACCGAAGAGTGCCATGTTGCGAGACGATGGGTGACAATGTCGTGCGAACCCTAAGACGGTTCGCCGCGCCGGCTGTCACGAGGCTTTAACTGGTGCGGGTTACTGCCGGCCGGTCCTGCACTTAGCCGGCGTACGGAGGTGTGGGTGCAACAAGGACGGCGCAGCATCGCGCTCCGTCACGTACGGCTCACACGACCCACGCAACCTCAGGTAACAGACAGGGTTGCGCGTGTGACTCGCGTCACCCCTATCACGGAAGCTCGGCCCACGCACGCTGCCGCACGAGTTGCGGAAGGCCATCAGTCACCAGGACCAAGGCACCTAAGCGTCGATACAGCATTGGTTTATGCGCCGTCGAGGCCTCGCCCACAACCCAGTACGTGCGGTCGCTGAGGCGGGTTATCCATGCCGATGCCTGCACCCCCGTCACGGGCACCGTACCGACCGCTCTGGTGACCCCCACCAGGTGCCCCGAGGCAGCTGCGGAGTCCCACGCGGCGATCGCCTCGACCACGGCACGCTCAGCCACCGGCTCCAATGCAGCGCCTGCCTCGACCACGCGCTGCGCGGCCGCCATCCGGCGAGTCACATAGGCTCCGCCAACCGCCAGCGCGCTGCCCTGCTCATTGGTATAGAGAACGATGGGCAGCGCGGCGCCGGATTTGACGGCGCGTCGCGCAGCGCGAAGGTCGCCAGCGCGGAATCCAGGTGGAACGGGGCGAACGGAGTGGACATCCCGGCCACGCGTGCTGCCCGCAGCGACTTGCCGCGCGTGACGATCGTAATCGTCGCGATCCGATCGCGGCTCAGCGTGCCCGGAAGGAGCTCCCCCCCCCAGGCATCGTGGTACACGAAGCGTAGCCCCGTCCGCGCGGCGTCTGCGCTGAGGGGTTCGAGCGGGCCGGCGACCGGCTGAATGGTGTTGAATCGCTCGCCATTCCAGTCGCGGATTCCGAGATACCAGTGCGTGTCGGAGGCGCGGTACGCGCTGAGCCGCAACGGTCGCGTGAAGCGAAGGGCGGCCCCCGCCGGGATCGCCAGCGGCTCGGCGAGTTGCAGCGTCCAGGTGTCGGGCGCTCCGGCAAACGCGTCACAGGAGGCTCCGCCGTGAACGACAGACCACACGCGACCGGCCAGCCAGCCGGCGCCGAAAGAGTCCGCGAAGAAGAGGTGCACCCGGTCACCGAATCGCGGCACATGGGTAAACGCCGTGAGCGCATTGCCCGTTCGCGCGGCGGGCGCGGGTATGGTGACGGCTCCGGTGCCGTCGGCGCACACAACCGCGCTGCCGATCGTGGCGTGGATTTCTAGCACCGAGTCCTCCGCGACGACGATGTCGCCCGCGCCGGCCGAGACGCCCCAGACCACCCGGCGCGCTACCGCACTCGCGTGTCCGGTCTGCGTCCGTACCGCGACCACTTCCCCCACGCCGCGAAAGAACCGAAGCTGGCCGACGGCGGCGTGCGACGCCAGCGCCACCACGATGCCCATCACGGCGAGCGACACGAGCATTTCCGGGAGCGTGAACCCAGCGCGGTTCAGGTCGCGCACAACACCCAGGCCCGGACCACGAGTTCCTCCCGACCACGCGGCAGGACGAGCTCCACGCTTCCGGTGATGACGCGGACGCGCCCGGCAGCCGCTACATGCCACGTCTCCCGCAGGCCCTGCGTATCCGAGACCCCGGACTCCGGGGCAGCGCAGGCCCCGGCCCGCAGGGTGGCCACCCGGTTCTCGGCGAGCTGGCGCCCGATGGCCCGGCGATTCGCGATGCCCAGGTCGCGGGCCGCCACGACGGTGGTCGCCGCCAGTGCCATGATCGCGATCTGAAAGAGCACGAGCGCGACGAGCACTTCGATGAGGGTGAATCCGGAGCGCATGGCGTCAGTGTACGGCCGGCGCCCTGCGGATCCATCATCAAAACCACGCTACTCCAATCCGTATTCCTTGATCTTGTAAAGGAGGGCGCGATGCGACAGATCGAGCAGCTTGGCGGCGCGTGTCCGATTGCCGGCCGTCTGCTGGAGCGCGCGTGCGATGAGCGTGCGCTCCAGCGCGTACATGCGCCGCTTCACTGACAGGTCGTCGTCGTCGTCGCCGGCCACGGGCGGCGTGCCGGGGTCGCGAATGGCCGGCGGCAACTGCTCCACGTCCACGCGCGACGAGTCGGCGAGCACCATGGCGCGCTCCACGACGTTCTCGAGCTCGCGGACATTGCCGGGCCACTCGTACTCGAGCAGGAGCCGCATGGCGGCCGGGGTCACGCCGGAGACGGAGAGTCCGAGACGCCGGTTGAACACGTTCACGAAGTGATGCACCAGCAGGTGGAGGTCCTCGCGCCGATCGCGCAGGGCGGGCAGCTGGATGCGGACCACGTTGACGCGATAGAAGAGGTCCGCGCGGAACCGACCTTCCCGCACCTCGCTCTCGAGGTCCCGCGACGTGGCGGCCACGACTCGAACGTCAACCGGCCGTGAGGTGTTGTCGCCCACACGGCGGATTTCACCTTCCTGGAGGGCCCGGAGCAGCTTCACCTGGAGGGGGGCGGGCAGCTCCCCGATCTCGTCGAGGAAGAGCGTGCCGCCGCTGGCTTCCTCGAACAGCCCCGAGCGCTGCTCCACCGCACCGGTGAACGCGCCGCGCGCGTGTCCGAACAACTCGCTCTCCAGCAGCGGCTCGGGTATCGCGCCGCAGTTGATCGCCACGAACGGCGCGGCCGACCGCGGACTCTCCGCGTGAATCAGCTGTGCGAACAGTTCCTTGCCGGAGCCGCTCTCGCCCGTGATCAGCACGGTGCTGGGATGCTTCGCCACCTTTCGGGCCACCGCCATCGCCCGCGCCAGGGCCTCACTCTGGCCCACGATACCCCTGGGGGCCTGCAACGCCTCGACTTCCGCGCTGAGGCGGCGCACCTGCTGGCGGAGCCCCTCGCGCTCGATGGCCTTGCGCAACACGAGCAGAACCTGATCCGCACGAAAGGGTTTCTGAATGAAGTCGTATGCGCCGCGTTTGATCGCATCGAGCGCGGCGTCGTCATCGCCGTAGGCGCTCATCATGATGACCAGCGCCGACCCCGACGCGCGGCGATACCGCTCGAGGAACGCGATGCCATCCAGCGTGGGCATGCGCACGTCGCAGAGCACGAGGTCGGCCTCCTGCTGGGCGAGCATCGCGAGCGCGGCCTCACCGTCCGCGGCGGCACGGGTCTGATGCCCTTCGCCCTCGAGGATCAGCGTGAGCGTGTGGCGCAGCCCGAGCTCATCGTCCACGATGAGGATGTTCATGACGCCGAGGCCAAGGGCCGGGCCGGGCCGGCCGGGGCTGATGCGCCGGCCGAGGGAGCGCCCGCAATCGGGAACAGCATGCGAAAAGCCGCCCCCCCCTCGCGCGCGGAGCTGACCCCGATGGTGCCGCCCGCGTTCTCCACGGCGCGGGCAACGATGGCCAGCCCCAGCCCGGTACCCTTGCCCGGCTCCTTGGTGGTGTAGAAGGGATCGAAGACCCGTTCCTGGTCCGAGGCGGGTACGCCCGGTCCCGAATCGCCGACGACCACCATCGCGACATCCTCGGCCCCCGCGGATTCCAGCCATCGGGTGATGCGGGCACCCGGCCGATTCACCGGCTGGCCTCCGGCATCGGACGCGCGTCGCGCCCCCGCAAGCAGCTCCGCGCGCGTCGTGCGCCGGATGACCAGGGACAGGGCTCCACGCCCGCGCATCGCGTCCACCGCGTTGAGCAGCAGGTTCACCAGCGTCTGCTCGAAGTCGTGCCGATCGCCCGCCACGATCGGCGGCACGGGAGCAGGGCTGAAGTGGAGCTCCACGTGCTGGACGGATCCCTGGGCGACGAGCAGGTCGATGACGTTCCTGGCCACGTCGTTGAGGTCCACGCGTCCCGACGGATGGCGGGAGGGACGCGCGTAATCCAGCAGCCCACGGACGATCCGGTCGATGCGCACCGACTCCCGCTCGAGTCCCGCGACGGCGGCGCTTGTGGAATCGTCGCCCGGCCGGGCCGTGCGCAAGACGTGGACATATCCGCTGATCGCGCCAAGGGGGTTCCCGATCTCGTGCGCGATGCCGGCGGCGAGGCGGCCCACGCTCGCCATTTTCTCCGCGCGCACCAGGTGGGCACGCTCCTCGAGCAGGCGATCCGTCATCCGGTTGACGCTGGCCGCGAGCTGCTCCGTCTCGATCGTGTCCCCGGGATCGATGCGCCGGTCGAGATCGCCGGCGGCGATCGCTTCGGCGGCGGCGATCGCGTTGCGCAGCGGCCGAAGCATCACCTTCTCCACTTGATACGCCACGTAGCCCAGCAGGATGACGACATCCAGCGCCACGAGCACGCTGATGTAGATCGCGGCATACTCCGGATCGAGCACGTCGTACAGCACCATCACGCTCGCCACGCCCAGCGACAGCGCGGTCGCGGCGAGGAGCGCGATGTTCAGCAGGAGTTCGGTGCGCAGCGAGAAGCGACGGGGGGGGGGCATCGCCAGTACTGACGGGCCGGGGGGAGAAAAAGAAACCGGGCCAGGCTCTCGCCTGACCCGGTGTCCTTCAACCTGCAATCGGTGCTACGGGAGTTCGCAAGCCGGCTCGCCTTCGCCGGGGTTCCCCGCCGCAGGGGAGACGTTCGTTGGGAATACGGAGGTACCGACCATGATGCCACACATGGCATTCGCGTACTGCGAATGCGAGTTCGTGGCGGTCCAGGACCCCTTACCCGTGATAATTGCGGGCATGCTCACGCCAGTCGACGGAGCGACTCCGAGCTGAGCAGCCGTGCCGTACTTCATGTTGTCGGCGAAATAGCTCTCCTGCGTTGACAACAGGTTGCGCAAATCCGACTTCATGGCCGTGACGTACGCCTTGTTCTTCGTGTTCGCGAACTTCGGGATCGCGATGGCTGCGAGAATGCCGATGATAACGACCACGATCAGCAGCTCGATCAGCGTAAAGCCCTTGCGGTTCATGCTTATCTCCGTTGGAGAGGGGGAGGGACCAACATCCTACACTAGCACGCCTGTGGCGTACGTGGTGGGATAAGGCAATGCCGGGGCCATCTGGCACGCGGACGCCAACATACGGAAAATCAACGGGTTACGCTGAGACCAGTCCTGGTGCGCCCGCAAAAAGCCCCGCCTTTTGCAACGTGCCTCGCACTTTGCCACGGTCCCCGCACCGTGGGAGGAGCCGGATCGGGGGCCGGCCCGTCAGCGGTGGGGTTCCAGGATGAAGACGTGGCTCGGGAACCAGGGGAGGAGGAGCCGCACCGCCGCCGCGGGCAGCCAGCCCAGGTCGGGCATGTCGCCACGAAAGGCGCGGGTGTCCCGGACGATCGCCACGCTGAAGTCCCGGACCCGGAAGCCCATGCGCTCGAACAGTGGGCGCATCTCGCGATACCGCAGTACCTGCTCGTTCGCGACATGGCCCGCCATGATGGGTGAGCTGCGATTGGGGGTGGCCAGGTACACGCAACCGTCCGCACGCAGCACACGACGCATCTCGGACAGGTGCAGCGGCTGGTCGACAACGTGCTCGATCACGTGATTCGATATCACGACGTCGAAGAAGCCGTCTCCGAACGGCAAACGCTCCGACGTGACACGGTCAAACGCGAAGCCGGCATTCTCCGGGCGTCGGCGGTCGTCCACGTCCACGCCGTGGACCTCGTTGGCGGGGACGAAGTGCTGGCTGATGTCCCCATTGCCGCATCCGATGTCGAGGACACGGCGACCGCGCACCGGGCCGCCGAAATGCGCGGTCAGGACGGCATCGATCATCAGCGCCTTCTCGACACGAGGGAACTGGTGGACGGGGCCGCGGAACCTAGTGAAGCGCATCCGCCTCCTTGCGCCGTCGTGCGAGGACCCCCGCGAGCTCGATCAGGGCTCCGACCGCGCCGATCAGCAACTGGATGGCCAGCAGGGCCAGCGGGAACGCGAGCGCCACGGCGCGGTCCGCGCCGTGGAGATAGAGCAGGCCGGCAAATCCCGCTTCGCGGACGCCGATCCCGCCGACCGTGATTGGCAGGACGGTGAGCAGGAGCACGGCGGAGCGCATCCAGCCGATGTCCACGAAGCCCACCGGGAGCTGCATGGCACGGCAGACGATCCAGGCGCTGGCGACGAACAGCAGGTGTCCCGCGACCGACCAGGCGATCACGAATCCGACGCGCCGGTTGCCCAGCTGCTGGAATCCCGCGACCGCCTCGACGAGCCGCTGGACGCGGGTCGCGACGAACTGCGGCGCGACGCGCGCGAGCGCACCGATGACCGGCTCGACCCGCGCGAATACCGGGCGGGACACGAAGCAGAGGAACACCGCCAGCGCAAGCAGCGCGAGCGCGGCGCTCACGGGAACGAGGATGCGCAGCTCCGGTGGCAGTCCGTCGCGAGCGGCCAGCAGGAATACGAACGCGGAGGTCACGATGACCGCGAACTGCACGACGCGCTCGAACACGATCAGCGCCGCGGCCTGCCACCCCTGCCCCGCCTGGCGCCGGTACCTGAACCAGCGCATCCCCACCGTGACCGCGTGTGGCAGGATCAGCACGTAGAACCGCATGACGAGGTTGATCCGCACCAGCTCTGCCAGCGGCAGGCGGATGCTGCCGGCCTGGAGGGTGTGGCTCGTGATGATCGCCGGGACGACGATGGACCCAGCGGCATTCACGATCGCGGCCAGCGCGAACGCCGCCGGGGGCAGCGCCTTCAATGCCTCCCAGACGCGACCGGTGTCCACGAGCGCCAGCACGGCCGCCAGGATCGCGACCCCGACGGCGAGCCGCAGCCAGAACAGGAGCCGGGCGCGATCGACCATTACGCGCGAGGGCGCGGTCCCGCCAGCGCGGCGAGACTCGCGTACGTCGCCAGCAGCGACACGCCGTGCGTGGTCAGGTGGTCGGACGACACGTGCTCGCGATAGAGCGACTCGGCCCACTTGGGACGGAGCAGGTTGTCGATGTACGCCGGCCGCGTGGCGAATGGCAGCGTGGTGAGCTGCGCCCGGATGAATTCGCGCAGCGGTCCGTAGTACCAGGCGTCGATGGGAGCGTCCACCGCGGCGACCTTCTTCTGGTGGATGAACGCCCCGGGCAACAGCCCCTTTCGCTCCGCCATCTCCATGAGGATGTACTTACCGCTGCCCGCGAGCGTGGACTTGCCCGGCGGACGCACGAAGGCATCCGGAATGCCGAGGGCAAACGCCTTCACCGCGGGATGCAGGTAGGGCGACAGGATCGAAACGCCATTCCCGTCGGAGCACCCGATGATCTTCGTGCGGTTGGTGCCGATGATGGTCTTGCCCATGTACGCCAGGCGGGCTGCGCTGAGGTGCTCCAGCCCCCGAGTCATGTCGCGCAGGATTTCCGCAGGCGTGCGCTCCTGCGGTGGCGCGTCGCCTCGCAGCCGCGACAGCGACAACTCGTCGAAGATCCGGAACGTCAGAAACCGGCCAGCGGGCTTCTCGCCCCCCATCGTCCGGAGGACGTTCAGCGCCACGCGCCAGGGATGACCCAACGTGTGCTCGAGCACGCGCGGACTCAACATCCCGATCGCGGCGCGACTGACTGCCGGCGACAGCCGGCCGAAGGCCTCGTACAGCTGCGCCCGGCCGTATACGCGCGGATACCCCATGAACGTGTGGTCGCAGCCGTCGCCGGTGTAGCAGTGCCCGAACCCGTCGCGGCGCATGCGCGCCGTGACGAGGTCCGACTGGATGATGTAGTTGGGCCAGTTCGACGCGGCGCTGTACCGACGGGCGTACTGCTCCATCCCTTCGCGGAAGTCGGCCGGGCCGATCTGCACCCACTCGTGCCGGTTGCCAACGTGCGCCGCGAGCGTATCCGTGTGCGCCTGGTCGAACTTCGGGTCGCCGTACCCGAACGTGTACGTCGTCACGCGCTTGCCGACGCGCGCCAGGCCCGCCGCCACGAGACCGGAGTCGAAGCCGCCGAGCATCACCGCGGCGTCCGGACGGGACGCGCTGAGATCCTCCATCGCGCCCATGAAGACGTCGTACAACCGCTCGACCCCCTGGTCGAACGTCATCGACGCATCCAGTCGTGGCAGCGTCGCGGCCCACGGATCAATCGCCTCGATCGTCGAGACAGTCGCACGTCCGTCACACCACTCGAGCAACGTCCCCGCCGCGAGCATCCGGGCGCCCGCGAACGGGACGCGCCCTAGCGGAAGGAAACCGTAGATGAGCAGGAAATCCTCGAGCGAGCGATCGACCTGTGCGCGGCCGCCAAGCGCGGAAACGAACGAAAACAGGTTCGTCCCGAAGACGAGGCTCCCGTCGTACTCCCCATAGATGATGTTGCGCAGGCTGCCCGGCCCAACGGCCAGCAGGAGCAAGTCGCGCTCCGCGTCGGCGATCGCGACGGCGTAGTGGCCCTGGACATCGCCGAGGAAGGCGCGCCCGGCGCGCACGTAGCGCTCGAGCAGGAAGGCGGCGGTGGCGTCGGGATCGTCGAGCGGGGAGCCGGCAGTGAATCCGGGCAGCGGCGCGTGGACACTGCCAATGCACGTGAGCGAGAGCGCGCCGCGGCGTGCGCGCCCCAGAATGGTGCCGCCGTCCGAGAGTGCACCCACCGTGAGCGTGAGCTCCGACGGTCCCCACATCACCGGCGAGCCGTACGTGTGCCTGAGACGTTCGCCGACCTCGGCCAGGTCGACGCTACCGGCGCCCGCGCGGCCGAAGACGACGTTCATCGCCGCTGATCCGCGCCGCTCGCGCGCAGAACGAACAGCTGGTTGGCGCCGAAGAGAAATCGGCGATACTCGACGAGGCGAAGCCCGGCCGCATCTGCGACGCGCGCCAGCGACGACCGGGTGAACAGCTGCTGGTGCTCCTCCTCGGCGGCATGGTCGAAGATGCCAACGCGAGCGCCGAGCACGTGCGCCCACTCGAACCATGCGTGGGGCGTCGTGAGCACCACCTGTCCGCCGGGAGCGAGCCGCGCCACGAAGGCGCGCAGCATCTGCTCCGGCTCCGGCACGTGCTCGATGACCGCGAGCGAAGCGATGGTGTCGAAAGTTTCGCCCGTGGGAAGCTCCGGCGCGAAGCGGTGCCTCGGATGGCTCCGAAGTGCGCGCTCGAAGTTCCGAGGGATCACCTCGACGCCGAGATACCGCTCGGGCGGCACCAGTTCGGCGAGTACGCTCGCCGCGCCGCAGCCAAAATCGAGCACCCGCCCCTGGAGCCAGGGACGCACCATCTCGAGCCGGCGGCGTCGCAGCCACGGCGACAGCCGTCCCCGCACCTGATCAGCCATGGTTGGTCACCTCGGCGGCGTTGTGCAGCAACTCGAGCGCGATGGCGACGTTCCGCCGCGAGGCTTCCCTGGTGGCGCCGAGCCGGGACCTCAGGTGCGACGACAGCGCCTCACGCTGCGCCCAAAGATCATCGAGCCGCCCTCGTAACGCATCTACCGTGAGCGATCGCGAATCGGCCACCCATTCGCCCACCCCCAGCAAGCGCATGATGCCCAGGGTCTTGTGGCTATAGCTGATAGCAAGCACGGGAACGGCGGACGAGAGCGCGGCGATGTTGGCGTGCATGCGAGCCCCCATGAACGCGGCCGACCGCGCGATGATCCCCTTCAGTTCTTCCGAGCGATAGTCGCCCTGAAGGACGACGGCATGCTCGCGGCGTTGCATGCGCTGCCACACCTCCGCGGAAATCCGGCGGTCATCCTTGGCGGGGCGTGGTCCGGTCACGTGTGAAATGAAAACGATTCGGGCGCCGGTGTGCTCCTGGGCGGCATCCAGGACGGCGGCCATGAGGCCGGCGAACGTTGTGCCGACGCCGGCATTGTGCCGCGCATGGCTCGCCGCGACGATGGCACTGACGGAGACGCCGAGGAATCCGGTCGCGCCCGGAAGCCCCTCCTCGCGAAGGATCTCATCGACGCGAGCGGGCGCCGCGGGCTCGAGCAGGAAGGCCAGGTCGGCCGTCAGCTGCACGCGACGCATGTCGAGGCCAAGCCGGGCCTCGAGGTACTCCATGGTGACTTGCTCCCGCGCACTGACCGCGGCCGCCGCTCGCATCACGCGGCGCACGCCGGCACGGCTCAGGCGAAAGGGCCCGATCGACTGGGCGCACACGTACAGCGGCCGGCCGAGCGCCAGCGCCATCATGAGCGGCAGGAAGTGCGACCAGGCGAGGTGCAGCCCATGCTCTTCAGTGAGCATGTCGCCGCTGAGGTCGATCACGAGGTCGCTCGAGGCCAGCTCGCGCAACTCCGTGCCCGGGAGCAGTGTGCTCCCGCGGGCGCCGAGGAGGCGCCGAATCCACAGCCACGCCAGCTTCAGCGACGCTCCCACCAGGTTGCGGCGGCTCGACGCGATGACCCGCGCGTCCGTGTAATAGCGCCTGTCATCGGCGGGGAACGGCGTGTGGATCACGATGTCGGCGCCGGGCAGCGCCGCGCGAAGCTCCCGCGCCATGCACGACTGCATCGCGGCGTCGCCGCGATTGAACGACGAGTAGGTGCCCGTGAGGATGATCTTCGTCATCGGCCGTCCACGAGCCGCTCGACCTCGTCAACGTACCGGCTCCACGGCCGCTGCTCGTCTGCGGTGTCCACGTTCCGCTGCAGCGTCTCGCGCGCATCGAGCGCACGCGCGATGGCACCTGCCAGGGCCGCCGGGTCCGACGGCGGGACGAGGTACCCGTTCACGCCGTCCCGCACGACGCTCGTGAGGTCGCCAAGCGCGGACGCCACGATGGGCCGGCGGAAGCCGGCCGCCAGCTGCGCGGCGCCGCTTCCAGTGACCGAGGTGTACGGAAGCACGGCGACGTCGCACGCTGCGAAGTACAACTCCATCTCGTCCTCGGGAACGTACCGGTCCACGATCCGCACACGCTCGCCGAGGCCGAGCGCGGCAATCGTACGCTCGTGCGCCTGTCGGTCCTCCCAGAACTCGCCCACCACGAACAGTGTAACGCCCCTGACGGAGAGCGCGGCTTCGGCCATGGCCCGCAGCAGCACCGCGAGCCCCTTGTAGGGGCGCACGTACCCGAAGAACAGCAGCACCTCGCGTTCCGGCTCTATGCCGAGGCGCTCGCGCGCCGTGGCACGATCGAAGCGGCCGGTGTTGAATCGCGCGTAGGACGGGTGCGGCACCACGCGGGGGTCGGCCGCACGCACGAGGCCGCGCAGCGTCTCGGCTTCGTCGTCGGAGTGCACGAAGAAATCCGTGCCCGCGCGCAGCGAGAGCGTAGTCGCCAGCCGGCCAAGCGCGGTGTGCTCGTGCGGGAGCACGTTGTGACAGATGAACAGGACGCGAACCTTCATGCGCGCGCGCACGCGTCGCAGGATCCACGAATACGGGAGGGACCAGAAGGTCGTCCACCAGGGAACGATGACGATGTCGGGCGCCGCGTCGATGATCCCGCGCGCGACGGACTCCCAGGAGATGGGGTTCATCCAGTCGAGGGCGGCCGCGCCATCGTTCTGCGACGCGGTGACGGCCTCCGGATTCACCTCGCCGGGATACAGCATGCGCGGGTAGTGGCGCGAGAACCGGAAGAACGAGACGCGGTGCCGCCGTTCCAGCTCCTCGCGGAGCAGCGCCGTGTAGTGAACGATCCCCCCACGAAACGGCTCGGCTGGGCCGAGCATCGCGATGGTCAGGGCGGGCACGTCAGGCGCGCGACGAATCCCGGGCTGCTCGCTGGCCATGCTCCATCCGGCGGATGCGCCAGTCGAGGTCCTCGAGCAGCTGCCGGTTCACCGAAATCAGGTCGGCGACAAGTCCGACGATCACCAGCGCGACGCCGAGCGCGGTAAGCATGGAGCCGATCACGACGGACTGGATGTGTCCCGATCCGTCTCCAATGGCGTAGAAATAGATGAAGCGCGTCAACAGCACGGCGCCCAGGCCGCCGAAGATGATCCCCGGCACTGCGAAGAAGCGGAATGGGCGATACGTCATCACCACGCGCACCATCACGTTGAGCTGTCGCGCGATGTAGCTCGCGGGCCCGCGCATGAGGCGCGACGGTCGCGTCACCGGGTTGACGCGGATGGGGACGGACAGCACCGCCATCCCCTTCTGCCCCGCCTGTATGATGGTTTCCACGGTGTAGGTATACCGGTTGAACACATGCAGTCGCATGGCCGCGTCGCGGCTGATGGCGCGAAAACCGCTGGGGGCGTCCTCGATGCTTGTGCCGCTCGCGACGCGCGTGGCGGCGCTGCCCAGGCGCTGGAGGAGCTTCTTCAGCGCCGAGAAGCCTTCGATGCTCGCAACGGGACGCGCGCCGATCACGAGATCGGCCTCGCCGCGCAACACAGGCTCCACGAGTCGAGGGATGTCATCCCCGCAATACTGATTGTCCCCATCGGTATTCACCACGACATCGGCGCCGAGCGTGACGGCGCGCTCGAGACCGGCAAGGAACGCCCGGGCGAGGCCACGACGGACCGGCAGGCGCAGCACCTCGGCGCCGTGCAGGCGCGCAATTTCGCTCGTGCGGTCGCTGCTGCCGTCGTCGATCACCAGCGCGATGATGCGCGCGATCCCGGGCACGGCCGCCGGCAGACCGGCAAGCACCAGCGGAAGGACCTCTTCCTCGTTGTGACAGGGAATCTGGATTACGAGCGTACGGCCGGGGTCGTTCATCGGAATGGAAGGCGTTCAGCCGCGATTGCGGCGAGGGCCGCGGTGATTAACGTGCACGGGCGCGGCACGTCCGCGTCGTGCCTTGTGACGAGAGACTTCGACCCATGGAATATGTAACGCCCGCGGAGGACAGGCACGGTCAGGCGCATCGCTGGCGGCCCAGACTGCACGAAGTTGTGCTGGCGCTCACCGCCATCGCGTTTCTCGCCGCGAAATACCGGCTGCTCCCGACGATCAACGTCAACTGGGACGAGTTCCTGTATCTCTCGCGCGTACATGAGTACGCGCGCGGGCAGCTCAGCACACCGTTCCTGACCTTTCACGTCCACTTATTCCAGTGGCTCACCAGGATCGGTGGCACCGAGGTCGATCAGGTCATCGCCGCGCGGCAGTTCATGTTTGCGTTGCGGGTGGGCGGCAGCATTTTGTTGTTCCTGCTGGCGCGCCGGCTCACCAGCCGGTCGGGAGCGTTCGTCGCGGTGCTGGCGCCGCTCACCTTCGCATTCGTACTGCGGTACGGCGAATCGTTCCGCGGTGATTCCCTGATCGCGTTCCTCGTTCTGTTCGCGGTGACGCTGCTCGTGCTGAAGATCGAGAGCCTGGCGGCGGTCATCGCGAGCGGCGTGGCGTTCGCGCTCGCGGCGGCAATCACTGTCAAGACCGCCCTCTTCGCGCCGTCCCTGCTCGCGGTCGCGGGGATACTGATCCTGAGCGCAGACGACCCGGCGCTGCGCAGGATGCGGCTGCGACGCGCGGCGCTCCTCGGCGCCGTCGTTGTCGTGTCGTACGGAATCATGAACGCCGCGCACGCGGCGGCCACGTCGGCCGGATCGGGCGCGGTGGGCCGCAGCACCGTGGGGGCCGGGTCCGGCATGCTGGGCAACCCGGCGCTCTGGGCGCTCAACCACTCGCTGTCGGCGGACTGGCCCTTCTGGATACTCCTCCTCCTGGGCGTGGGATTCGCGGTGCGTGATGCCGTGCGCCAGCGCGGCGACGCGCAAACACGGGCGCTCCTGGTGCTCGCACTCCAGCTCCCCCTGAGCACTCTGTTTTTCTACCGCAACACCTTTCCGTACTACTACGTCACGCTCGTGCCGCTGGCGAGCGTCGCGTGCGGGTACCTGGTGGCCAGCGTCGAACGCCTCATGGCGCGTCGGCAGGCATGGCTTCCGGTCATCGTGCTCCTGCTCGCGGCCCCGATCGCGCTGCGTGGATGGCAGATGACAGCGTACCTTCAGGCCGATGGCGTCGCGACCCAGCGTGCGCTCCTGGGAGCCGTCCACGCCATTTTCTCCGAGCCGGTGCCGTATCTTGACCGCTGTGGCATGGTGTCATCGTTCCCGCGCGCGAATCTGTTCATGAGTACGTACGTGCTGGGGGCGTACCGCGAACGTGGCGTTCCGGTCATGGCTGATCTGGTGGCGACGCGTCAACCGCACTTCCTGCTGGCCAACGTGGAGACGTTGCAGCTGCAGCAGCCGTGGAATGTCGTGTCGCGCTACCCGCACTGGCTGCTGCCGCAGGATTACGCTTTCCTCCAGGACAACTTCGTGCACCACTGGGGCCCCATCTGGGTTCCCGGACGAACGCTGGAGCTGCGCGACGGTCAGGAGGTACCCGCCTCCATTGTGGTGCGCGGGACGTACACGGTGGAATCAGACCGCCCCGTCGTGATCAACGGCGTGGAGACGCGGCCAAATGGCCTCGTCGTCCTCGATCGGGGCGTTCATCGTGTGCGCGGGGCGGAAGGGGCGACGACAGTCACGCTTCGCCTGGGCACGCGACTCCACCGTCCCGGCCCCATAAAGGTGACAGGGCCACTGTTCTGGCCGCTGTGATGGGGCGGCGCACGACGCCTTCTCTCGGGTTGCGGTGCGCCCGTGCCATGCGTCCCTGAAGGATGGACTCAGAACCTACCAACCGGTCCGCCGAGTCTGTCGCGAGTGCTCCGCATGCCTTGCCTGATTCGGCCACGACAGTGGCCGACGAGTCGCGCCAGCCACGGTGGCGGCGCATGACCGCTGAAGGATATCAGCCGCGCGACATCGCACGATGGTTCACGAGCCCAGCAGTGGGCACGCTGGGTGTGCTGGTGCTGAGCCAGCTCGCACTGGTGGTGGCGATGCTGCTGCTGGTGGACCGCACGGCGTGGCACGTGAACCTGCCGCGCTCGATCCGTTTGGGCATCGTGACGCACGAGCTGGCGCTCGCCGCACCCTGGTTCCTGGGACTCGCGCTGATCGGGCTGGCGGCCGCGCGCTTGCGCGGGTGGCGACGGCGCGCGGCGTACGTCGCGGTCGGCGTGTTCGCGCTCGCGTGGTTCACCAGCTGGGCCACGTTCTGGACCACCGGACGCTTCGTGGACCGGGAGGCCCTCATGCTCGCGGCGGCGAGTCCCGGATCGATGCTGCTGCACGGGCTCCAGTTCGCGCCACTCGCGTTCGTACTGCTGCCGCTGAGCGCCATCGCGTTTACGTTTGCGTTCGTCGCGCTGGCGCGCGTGGGCGCGCGCGCGTGGCCGGCGATCAGGCTCGCGTCGCTGCTGCTTGCGCTGGTGGCGCTGTGGTTGGCCCACTCCACCGCGCGCGACGCCGCGTCTGTGCTGACGGACAACGAGCAGCGCATCGCCCATCCGCGAGGCACCACGACGCTGGGGAATCTGTACCGGTCGCTCCGGGACGAGCACACCGGACCCGTGGCTTACCTGTACGCGTCGCTGGGGCGCCCCAGTGTCACGACGCAGCAGGATGCCGGGATCGAGGTGGTGTGGCCGCCGAAAGCCAGGTATGCCGCGAACCCACCGGCCCGGCCGTTCAACGTGATCGTGCTGGTGGTGGAGTCATTGCGCTCCGATGAGCTGGCCGCGTGGGGCTCGCGCCTGCCGGTGATGCCCAACACGGACGCACTGGCGCGCGAGAGCGTGGTGTTCCTGGACCATGTCGCGGCGGCCACACACTCCAACTATTCGACGGTGGTCCCGGTGTCTGGGCAGTACCCGCTGCGCGACCCGAACGCGCACATCTACCCGGCGGATCCCGCGTACCCGCGCGTGCACCTGTACGACGTGCTCAAGCCGCTCGGCTACCGAACGGCCATCATCTCCTCACAGAACGAGAGCTGGGGTGGGATGGCGAACTTCCTGGCGTCGGACCGGCTGGACTATTTCCTCCATTCGGAAACCTTTACGGGGCCACGATATGTAGAAGAGGAAGACTACGGGTTCGCTCGCTTCGCCAGGCAGTTCGGCCGAGCGGGCAAGATCGACGACCGCCTCACCATCGACGAGGCCATCCGCTGGATCGGCGATGCGGGCCAGCCGCCGTTTTTCACGTACATCAACCTCCAGAACACCCACGTTCCGTACCCGATTCCCGCAAGCGCGCCCGCGCCATTCGCAGCGCGGGAGCGGGATTTCTCGATCCGGTTCAACCTGTTCCCCGCCGACTCGGTGGAGAAGGTGCGGGGGATCTACCGGAACGCGCTGCACTACGTCGACGTGCAGATCGGACGGCTCGTGGCGCACCTACGGGCCACCGGCCAGCTGGACCGCACGATTCTCATGGTCATGGGCGACCACGGACAGGCCTTCCTCGAGCACGGGTTCGGCGCGCACGGCAACGAGCTGTACGAGGAGCTGCTGCGCACGCCGCTGATTGTCCATGCACCCGGGCTGACACCCGAACTGCGACGCGGGCTGGCGCATCACGTGGACGTGGCGTCCACCGTGCTCGGCCTGCTCGGACTCCCGCCCCATCCGGCGTTCCAGGGCATCGACCTGTTCGCCGCGCAGCGCACCTACGCCTATGTGCTCGTGCAGACACCGCTCGCAAACCAGTACGGCATCACGAACGGTCGCTGGAAGCTGGTGGTGGACGGACACCGCGGCACCGCGGTGCTCCGCGACCTGGTACGCGACCCGCGCGAGCAGCTCGACTTCGTGGCGCAGGATACCGCCGTGGCGCGCGCCCTCCGCCGACGCGTTGACACCTGGCGCGAGGCGCAGTTGAAGTACTATCGCACCCCAGCGCTCCGCGCGACCACGTATGCGCCGGTGCTGCCGGAGCCGCGCCCGCCCGCCTGAACGGCGCGGGCGATTCGGTCACGCTATGGAACGCCGACGTTCGTGTCGGCTCGAGCACGGGCCGCGGCGATGGAATCGGCAGGCATGTCCAGTGAGTCGCGCATGCGGCGTGACGCCCGGAGGACGCGCCGGGCGGGTGCCAGCGCACCGCCGCGCTCCAGCGAACGCAGGGCGGCCGCTCGAGCGTCGTCCGGACGACGCTGGTGCAGCAGGCACGCCGCGTAGGACGCGTGCCCGCCCGGGACGTCCGGCTCGAGGAGAAGGAACGTTTCGTAGTACCGGATGGCCGGCTCGCAGAAACCCCTGGAGCGGTACTGCTCCGCGAGAACCCAGACGATGAGCGGATCGTGTGGAAAGAGCCTGAACGCTTCCCGCACGTGCACCTCGCCGTCGGTGAGATTGCGTCTCTCGAACATCAGCCCGCCCAGCATGAGGTGCGCCCGGTAGCTCTCCGGGGAATCCCTGATCGCGCGCCGCAACAGCGTTTCCGTGTCTTTCCAGGCGCGGTTGCGATCCACACTGCGGCCAATGCCGAGCGCCACGACTACCACGAGAAGGGCGGCCGTCGCGACCTCTCGCGCGCGCCGCCCTTCCACCCGCTCGTACAGCCACGGCACGGCGCTCGCGAGCGCGATGATTGCCCCTACGCTCGGCAACAACAACGTGCGCTCCGCGATGATGAACCCCGCCGGCAGGATGAAGTTGCTCGCCGGCAAGAGCGTCAGCACCATCCATCCAATGCCGAACGCCGTGACCGGACTCCGGCGCCATGTTGCCAGGCAGAGTCCCAGCGTGCCGATCAGGACGAGCAGCCCGGGGAGCTGCGCCAGACTCGGGCCCTGCGCGACCTCGAGGTACGGCGGCGTGTACTCGGTCGTGAGCCGCGCCGGCCAGACCAGGAGACGCAGCCATTCCGGCGCCGCGCCGATCATCGTCAGGATGCGATCGCCGTGCGACAGGTCGAGCGCCTGAAAGACGGCGAACGGCTGAAAGCCCGTGCCGCCCCCCGCGACCAGGCTGCGTGGCCACAGGTAGGCGACGGCCACGAGCAGCAGGGCGAGCATCGGAAGCCGCATTCGCTCCGCGCGCGCCCGGAGCGGCGTGCGATCCGCGACCACCGTCAGCTCGGCCAGCGGCAGCAGCGCAATCAGCGTGATCGCGTGCTCCTTGAACAACATTCCGATCGCATAGAGAACGCCGATCACGGTCCATCGCCCCGCCGAGAGCGGGCCGGCGCGGCGGCCGTGCACGTACAGGGCCATTGCGACGGTCACGAGCAGCGCCACAATGAGTTCTGACTGGCCCACGACGTTGGCGATGGCCTCCACGTGCACGGGATGCACCGCGTAGAGGGCGGCGGCGATCCACGCGGCGGCGAGCGGCAGCACGCCGCCGGCCAGCCAGAACACCGCGACTGCCGTGACCACATGCAGCGCGATGTTGACGGCATGGAACGGCATTGGCGATCCGCCGGCGAGCATCCACTGCAGCTTGAACCCCAGAATCGTCAGGGGGCGATACCCGTCGCCGTGACTGCCCATGGCCGGCCAGTACGACGTGGCGAATTCGCGCCACCATCCGGCCAGCGTTCCCATGCGCGCGGCGGATCGCTCGAGGATGTACACGTCGTCGTACGTGAACCGGTTGGTCACGCTGTTGCCGGACGCGGCGAGCGCCAACGCCGCGATGACGATGGCCAGCCCCCACCAGCCGCGACGTGTCATGACCCCAGGTTGTACTTCAGGATGTGCCAGAAGGCCGCCATCCCGTCCCGCCAGCTGATCTTCTTGCCTTCCGCGTAGGTACGCCCCGAGTAACTGATCGGCACTTCGAAGATGCGGGCCTGCGCGCGCGCCAGTCGCGCCGTGATCTCCGGCTCGAATCCGAACCGGTCGCTGCGGAGACGCGGCTGGATCTCCCGGGCCAGGTCGCCGCGCATCGCCTTGTAGCACGTCTCCATGTCCGTGAGGTTGAGATTCGTGAGCATGTTGCTGAACATGGTCAGCACCTTGTTGCCCACGGAGTGCCAGAAGAACAGCACGCGGTGCGGCCCGCCGAGGAAGCGCGAACCGAACGACGCGTCCGCGCGTCCGTCGATGATGGGTTTCAGGAGCACGGGCCAGTCCTCCGGCGTGTACTCCAGGTCTGCGTCCTGCACGAGGACGATGTCGCCCGTGCTCATCCCGAGTGCCTGGCGAATGGCCGCGCCCTTCCCCTGGTTCCGCGGCTGGAGGTGCAGCAGGTGGATGCGACCCTGCGCCGCGAGACGCTGGAGCACCTCGCGCGTACCGTCGGTGGAGTAGTCGTCCACGACGACCAGTTCGATGCGCATCGGTTGCACCGGCGCCGCGTGCACCGCCTCGATGATGGCCTCGACCGTGTCCTTCTCGTTGAACACGGCCATCAGGACCGACAGCGTGGCCCGCTGCACATGCATGGGCGTGCGGTGATGGCTCATGCGTCCGCTTCCACGCCGTAGCGCGACAGCTTGCGATAGAGCGTGGACGGATCGATGCCGAGGACGTCGGCCGCCCGCGTCTTGTTGCCGCCCTCACTCTGCAACACCCACATGATGTAGGCCCGCTCCACCGCCTCCAGCGTGGGATTCGCGGGCGTCCGCGCCGAGACGAGCGGCTCCGCCTTGCGGTTGGTGACGCGCTCCGGCAGCACGTCCACCCCGATCTGATCCCCCGCCGTGAGAATCACGGCGCGCTCCAGCGCGTTCTCGAGCTCGCGAACGTTCCCGGGCCACTGGTATTCCTGGAGCACCTCGGCGACGGCGTGCTGGAGACGCTTGGCCGGCTCCCCGCGCATGGCCGCGCTCCGGTGGAGAAAATGTTCGGCGAGCATGAGAATGTCGTCGCGGCGTTGGCGGAGCGGCGGCAGATGGATGGAAATGACGTTCAGCCGGTAATATAGATCGCTGCGAAACCGGCCCACCTTGATCTCCTCGTCGAGGTCGCGATTGGTCGCGGCGATCAGGCGCGCATTGACCTTCACCGCTTCCGTGGCGCCCACCGGAATGACTTCGCGGTGCTGGAGCGCCCGCAGCAGCTTCACCTGCGTGGCCGGCGTGGTCTCGCCGATTTCGTCCAGAAAGAACGTGCCATTCTCCGCGGCGGCGAAGTGACCGATCTTGTCCCGCACCGCGCCGGTGAACGAGCCCTTCACGTGCCCGAACAGCTCGGACTCGAGCAACCCCTCCGGCAGCGCGCCGCAGTTGATCGAGAGAAACGGACCGCCCGTACGGTTGGAGAGCTCGTGGAGATATCGCGCGAGGACCTCCTTGCCGGTGCCGGATTCACCCTGGATCAACACGGTGCTGTCGGTGGGCCCGACGGTTTCGGCGAGCCGCAGGATGTCGAGCCAGGCCTTGCTGGTGCCCACGGGCCGGTCGCCGGTCACGTCGCGTCGGCGAATCTCCTGCTTGAGCGACCGGTTCTCGACCCGCAACCGGCGATGCTCCGCGGCGCGGCGAAGGATCGCCACCAGTTCGTCGTTGCGAAACGGCTTCTGGATGTAGTAGAACGCGCCCGCGTTCACCGCCTGCATCGCCGACTGGAGCGTGGCCTGCGCGGTCATGAGGATGACCGGCACGTCGGGATCGCTCTCGCGCGTGGCCGCGAGGACCTCCACCCCGCCAATGGTGGGCATGCGGATGTCCGTGAGCACGATGTCGGGACGCAGCGCGCTGAGTTCCGAGAGCGCCATCGCTCCGCCCAGCGCCACGTGCGGCTCGAATCCCTCGTTGCGAAGCAGGATGCGCAGCGTTTCGAGAATCGCCGCCTCGTCATCCACGATCAGCACGCGGGGACGGCCGTTCGCCGGTTCCATCAGATGGTGACTCCAGTGGCGGCGCGCTCGATCAACGGCGCCCGCGGAAGAATGACCGTGAAGCGGGTGCCCCCCCCCCCTCCAGTGTCGCCACTGTCGAGGTACACGTGGCCGCGGTGGGCCTCGATCGCCCGGTGGACGACAGCAAGTCCCAGCCCGCTTCCGCCCGGCCTGGTCGTGAAGAAGGGATCGAAGAGTCGGGCGCGCACCTCGAGCGGGATGCCGGGACCGTCATCGCTCACGCGGATCGCGATGCCCGCCACGGTGGAAACGCCCGAGCCGAGGGGCAACTCGTCGCCGGCAACCGCGGCCTCCACCCGAACCTCGCCATCCGGCGGCGACGCCTGCACGGCGTTGAGCGCCAGGTTGAAGATCGCCCGATGCAGCAGGTCTTCATCCCCCTCCACCATCAGCGCCGCGTCCTCGGGCACCACGCACGTGACCCGGACGCCGGGCTGGCGATCGGGATGCGAACCCGCGAGCGTCGCGGCCCCGCGCGCCACGGCTGCGATGTCCACCTGCGCGGTATGGGTGACGCGCACCCGCGCAAAATCCAGGAATTCGGTGAGCAGACGCGACAGCCGGTCCGACTCGCGCATCACGAGCTCCGACAGCGTCCGCTCGTCCTCGCCCACGTGCGGCACGCGTGACAGTTGCTCGATCGCGCTGCGGATCGACGCCAGCGGGTTCTTGATTTCGTGCGCCAGCGAGGCCGACAGTTCGGCCACGCCCTCGAGCCGCTCCGCGCGCAGCCGGAGCGCCTCCAGCCGCTTCTGGTCCGAGATGTCGGAGAAGATCGCCGTCGTCGTGCGGCTCGTGCGCTTGCCATCTCCTTCCGTGCAGGTGATGGTGACGCCGATGGGAAACTCCCGCTGGCCATTGTTCACCACGCCTTCCGCGCGGCTGGTGCGCACGTTGTCCAGCACCGACCGGCGCACCGCGGCCGCGAGCGCGGGCGACTGCGCGGCAATCGCGTCCACCACGGGCCGCCCCAGGTACTCCGACAGCGGGATGCCCAGGATCTGCTCGGCCATCGGATTCGCGAAGAGAAGCCGGCCGTCCGGATCCACCGTCAGGACGCCGCTCCGGATGTTGCGGAGAATGTCGTCCGCCTGGAGCCGGAGATGCCCGAGCTCGGCGACCAGCTGATGCTTCCCCTCTCCCTCGCGCCGCAGCTGCACGGCGAGATACGCCAGCCCCAGTGCGACGGAGGCGAACACACCGAGCTGGAGCC
The DNA here is from genome assembly GCA_040902005.1 of Gemmatimonadaceae bacterium. Classification (GTDB taxonomy): domain Bacteria; phylum Gemmatimonadota; class Gemmatimonadetes; order Gemmatimonadales; family Gemmatimonadaceae; genus DASPMP01. The sequence goes on from JBBDYA010000084.1 coordinate 96,947, forward strand.
AGACGGCGAAGTCGAGCCTCGTGTCCACTGCCCACAGCACCTCGGCGACGTACAGCACGTTCCCAAGCGCCGCGATGAGGAGCCCGCCCCCCAGGGGCAGCAGCAAGGTGGACGCCGCAATAACCAGGATGTACAGCGCCGCGAACTGCGATTCCTGCACGCCGGTGACGTGCACCACGGTCGTGACCAGCAGCAGGTCGAAGACGCTCTGGAGGTACAGGAAATTCGTGTGCAGCGGACGCCGGTAGATCTCGCTGTAGGCCAGGGACGCTACGGTCACGGCAGTGGTGATGGCGAACGCGAGCGCCGCAATGACCAGCTTGTCCGCGGAATCCATGTCGTCGCGCAACCAAACGCGCACGGCGGCAAGGAAAACGGCGGCGGCAATGGACAGCCGTCCTATATAGATCCAGCGCAAGAGGCGGCGCGGATCCAGCATGGCTTCCGATTTGGGGCGGCCAATCCGCGGGGAAAGGCGCCTCGCGCGTGACCAGAGCGGGTTGTCTTGCAAAGTGCGAGAAAATGCGGGTTCAGGTTACTCTGGCATTCTGCTATATCTCTGGACGATTTGGCTAGCCCTGAGTTTCTATTCAACCAATGCTATTACTCCTGGCAATTGCTTCTGGTGAGGGACTGGCCGGCGCCGGTCTCGGCGTGCGGCTCGGACTGGTCATGCTGCTCGTCTTCGCGAACGGCTTCTTCGTCGCCGCCGAGTTCGGGCTGGTGGCCGTCCGGCGCAGCCGGATCGATCAGCTGGCCGCAGAGGGCGACAGCAGCGCCAAGGTCGTTCAGAGCGCCCTCAAGCACCTGGACAGGTACATCTCGGGCACCCAGCTCGGGATCACCCTGTCCTCGCTCGCGCTTGGCTGGATCGGCGAACCCGCACTTGCCTCGCTCATCGACAGCGCCCTGGCCGGTCTGGGGATCGTGGCCCCGTCAGCCGCCGTGCACTCGGTTGCGGCGATCACCACCGCGTTCGTCATCATCACCTTCCTGCACATCGTGCTCGGCGAGCTGGCGCCCAAGAGCGTGGCGCTGGCAAAGCCGGAGATGGTGAGCAAGCTGGTGGTGCGTCCGCTCGCGCTGTTCTCGAATATTGCCTACCCGGCGATCTGGGTGTTGAACGGCGCGGCGAACATGCTGTTGCGCGCCTTCGGCATACAGCCGGTGTCGGAACTGGAGCATGTGCACTCGTCCAGCGAGCTTCGACTGCTGGTCATGCAGTCGCGCGCGCACGGCGCGCTGACGGAAACCGATACGGCGATGCTGGCCGGCGTCTTCGACTTTCACGAGAAGAAGGCGCGCGACGTGATGCGCCCTCGCACGGAAATCGTGGCCCTGCCGATCGACGCCACCGCGGAGGAGGTGCGGCAGGTCGTGCGCTCCGAGCGGTACTCGCGGTATCCGGTGTACCGCGACGGCCTCGACGACGTGACCGGCGTCTTTCTCGCCAAGGACATGTGGCTGCACGATCCGTCGGTGCCGTTCATACTCGCGGACCATGTGCGGCCCACCCTGTACATCCCGGACAACCGCCCCGCGGAACGCGCGATGGAGGATCTCCGAAAGAAACGCGCGCACATGGCCGTGGTGCTCGACGAGTACGGTGGCACCGCGGGCATCCTCACGCTCGAGGATCTCATCGAGGAAGTGATCGGCGATATCAACGACGAGTACGACATGGCGACCCGGCAGGCCGTGGTGGACAACGGCGTGCTGGAACTGGCGGGCAGCATGTCGCTCGTGGATGTGCGTTCGGACTACAGCCTGGACATCCCGGAGGGGGACTGGAACACCCTTGGCGGGTACGTCTTCGGGACGCTTGGGCGCCTCGCGCGCATCGGGGACCGCGTGGTGTTTCCGGGGGGCGAGCTCGAGGTGGTGGCGATGGATGGACGACGCGTGGCAGCCGTGCGCGTGGTGCTCGAGCATGCGCGCGAATCGGACAGCGGCTCCGCGCCTGGGGGGGGAGGGGGGCCGGGCCGCAACATGGGCGACGCCGGGGAGGCCGAGCGCGCGCTCGGCGCGCGCCCAGCGCGGTTGTAAGGGCATGAGCGGCGGGGCGGCGCTCGCGATCAACGAACGGCTGACGATTCCGCGGTCCGAGCTGACGTTTCGCGCGTCGCGCGCCGGCGGGCCCGGCGGGCAGCATGTGAACACCTCCTCCACGCGCGTGGAGCTGGTCTGGAACGTGAGACGCTCCGCGGTGCTGTCGGAACCGATGCGCCGGCGGCTGGTGGACAAGCTGGCCACGCGACTGGACGCGGACGGCAACGTGCGCATCGTCGCGAGCGCGTTCCGGAGCCAGTCGCGCAACCGCATGGACGCGGAGGATCGGCTCGCCGTGCTGGTTCGGCGCGCACTCGTCGTGCCGAAGGTCCGGAAGAAGACGCGGCCGACGCGGGCATCCGTGGAATCCCGGCTGCGCACCAAGCAGAAGCGCGGGGAGCGCAAGCGGTTGCGCACCACACGCGACTTCGATTAGCGCTCGTTCACCATGTCCGACTTGAGGTTGGCGAGCGCCATGCGGCACTGGTCGGCCGTCCTGCTGTTGGGATACCGCTCGATCAGCCGCCGGAACTCGACGAGCGCGCGTCCGGGCTGCTTGAGCGCACCCAGGTAGAGATCGGCGAGCCGGTTGGAGACGTAGACATCCTGCCCGGGGGGGACGTTCGGAATGCGCTGCACCTCCCGGAAGAGCTCCGCCGCGCGCTGCGGGTTCTGTCCATGCGTGGCGTACAGCTCTGCCGCCGCCACCCGGCAGCGCGGTTCATCGGGCGCGTGGGCGATGCGCTGCTCGTAGCAGGCGAGCGCGCCGGCATAGTCGCGCTGCATCACCAGCGCCTGCTCCTGCGAGAACGCCTCCTCGTACGGGGTACTCGATCCGCCGGCCGTGACCAACTGCGCCACGTTGCCCGCCGCGGTGCCCAACTGCAGCGTCGCCCAGCTCACAAGGCAACCGAGGGTCGCCGCCACCAGGAGTGTCCAGACAATAGCCATTCCCCTGATGGGAGCACCTCCGGCGGCGCTGGCGAGCAGCGTCGCGCTGAACACCAGCGCCGCTACCATCATCCCATAGGAGTACGCCTTGAGGCGATTCCCGCCCTCGGGGCCGTGTCTGTCGAAGAAGGTGGTCTTGTAACTGGAGCGTCTTTTCATGGACCGAAGTGTTTTCGTCGCGGGGAGGCGTCCCCTACTATTGGCGGTGTCGCTGCCTGCCGCAACACGCACCCATGGCGTGCCCCGACCCCCGGCACACCCCTTGCCGCCCCTGCGCTCGGGACCGGTACGGGGCATGTGCCCGACTCGCGCCGCCTGCACTTTCTCGACTGGACTCGGGGTATCCATGACTAGACGATTTTCGCGCCTCGCGGCGCTGTCGCTCGCCTTTATCGCAGTGGCCGCCGGCGCCCGTACTGCGGACGCCCAGTATTTCGGGCGCAACAAGGTGCAGTACGAGCAGTTCGACTGGCGCATCCTCAGGACCGATCACTTCGATCTCTATTTCTATCCCGCCGAGTCGCTCAAGGTCGCGGACGCGGGCCGGCAGTCCGAGCGCTGGTATCAGCGGCTGTCCGACATCTTCCGCCACCAGTTCGACCGCAAGTCCATCGTGTTCTATGCCGACCATCCGGATTTTCAGCAGACGAACGTGATTGGCCAGCAGCTGTCGGAGGGCACCGGCGGCGTGACCGAGGGGTTGCGCACGCGCGTCGTCATGCCGTGGACCGGCGTCTACGACGACGACGAGCACGTGCTGGGACACGAACTCGTGCACGTCTTTCAGTACAACATCGCCGAGACGGCCCCCGGCCAGGGCGGGATCGCGCGGCTCGGCGCCCTGCCCCTCTGGCTGGTGGAGGGCATGGCCGAATACTTCTCGCTGGGCCGGAACGACGCGCTCACCGCGATGTGGATGCGCGACGCGGTGATGCGGGACGCGTTCCCGACTATCAGGCAGCTGACCACCGATCCACGCTTCTTCCCGTACCGGTACGGCCAGGCATTGTGGGCGTACATCGGCGGACGCTGGGGCGATCGCGCGATCGTGGACGTCTATCGCAGCTCGCTCCGCGTGGGATGGGACCAGGCGCTGATCCGCTCGCTGGGCCTCAGCAGCGATTCGCTGGCCCGGGACTGGGCCGCCGCCAACAAGGCGTTTTACGCGGGACAGATCGCCGACCGCACACACCCGGACAGCGTGGGACGCACGGTCATCCCGCTGCCAGAGCGGAGCGAGTACAACGTCGGCCCGGTACAGAGCGCCGATGGCCGGTACGTGGCGTTCTTCACGACGCAGACCAATCTCTTCGGCATCGAGCTCGTGCTCGCGGAAACGTCCACCGGCCGCATCATCCGGCGGCTGTCCGGTCCGCAGAGCGACGGACACTTCGACGCGATCAGTTTCATCAATTCCTCCGGGGACTTCTCGCCGGACGGGTCCCGCTTCGCCTACATCGTGTACGCGAACGGCGACAACCAGGTTACCATCCTGAACACGGAGAGCGGCGATGTCGTGCGCCAGTTCCAGCCGGAGGGCATCGGGGCCGTGTACAACGTGGCCTGGTCGCCGGACGGTCGGCAGCTCGCGTTCAGCGGCAGCCGCGGCGGGATCAGCGACCTGTACCTCGCGGATGTGGAGACCGGCGCGATTCGACAGTTGACCGACGACCGCTACGGCGACCTCCAGCCAACATTTTCGCCGGATGGCCGCACCATCGCCTTCGCCACCGACCGCGCGCCGTCCACGAGTTTCGATCGGCTGACGTTCTCGAAGCTGCAACTCGCGACCATCGATCTCGCGAGCGGCACCGTCACGGTGCATCAGGGATTTGCACGCGGCAAGCACATCAATCCGCAGTTTTCGCCGGACGGACGGAACCTGTATTTCGTCTCCGACCAGGATGGCGTCAGCGACATCTACCGCATGGCGCTGGACGGTGGCCAGATCTTCCGGATCACCCGACTGGCCACGGGCGTGTCCGGCGTGACGTCGCTGTCGCCGGCGCTCAGCGTCGCGCGGAACACCGGCACGTTGCTGTTCACGATCTTCCAGAATCAGGGACAGAAGATCGCGGCGCTCGATCCGCCGCAACTGGTGGGAGAGCCGGTGGACCTCGCCTCGAGCGCCCTCGTGGCCAGTGCCGCCACACTGCCGCCCGGCGATGTGGTGGGCACGATGACCGTGGCCACGTACTTGTCGGACGCGACCACCGGGCTCGTTTCCGGCAATGACTTCGGCGTCGAGCGCTACCGCTCCTCGTTCAGTCTCGACGCACTGGGCCAGCCGCAGATTGGCGTGGCGACCGGGCCCTTCGGCACCGGATTCGCTGGCGGCATCTTCGCCCTCTGGGGAGACCAGCTCAGCGATCAGATGATCTACGGGGCCATGCAGGTGAACGGCTCCGTGCGCGATTTTGGCGGCGCGGTTTTCTATCAGAACCTCAAGCGGCGCTGGAACTGGATGGCGGGCGCGCAGCACATTCCGTATCTCGGCATCCAGCCGGTGCGCGGGGCGTGCACGAACTGCTACTACCAGCTGTACCAGCGCACCTTCGTGGATCAGTTGCAGCTGAGCGCGCAGTATCCGTTCAGCACCACGCGCCGCGTCGAATTCGGCGCGAGCGGAACCCGCCTCGCGTGGGAGCAGTTCCTGGACAGCGTGGTGGTCAACGCGAGCGGCTTCGCCGTGGCGCGCGGTCAGCGGAGCGTTCCCGCTCCCCTGCCACTGCGCTACGGGCAGGCTTCCGCGGCGTTCGTCGGCGACAACTCGTACGGCGGATTCACCGGACCGATCTCGGGCGGTCGGTTTCGCGTGGAGGCGGCGCCCACGGTCGGCGACGTGGTGTTCACCACCGCGCTGGGCGACGTGCGCCGGTATTTCTTCGCGCGCCCGTTCACCTTCGCACTCCGCGGCGTGCATTATGGCCGGTACGGGAAGGACGCCGACAACTACGAACGGCTCCAGCCGCTGTACCTGGGCGAGCAGACGATGATCCGCGGGTACGGGCCCAACTCCATCGAACCGCAGGAATGTGTCGCGGAGCGAAACGACTCCTTCTGTCCGGTGGTCGAGCGGTTGCTCGGCAGCCGTCTGGCGGTGTTCAACGCCGAGTTTCGCATTCCGCTGCTGGGAACGCCGGCGTTCGGCCTGATCGATTTTCCCTATCTGCCACTCGAGGTATCGACCTTCATCGACGCCGGGCTCGCGTGGACGTCGCATCAGCGTCCGGACCTTGTCTTCCAGACCGGGGCTTCGGAACGGCCGGCCTGCGCCGATGAACCGGTGAACGAATTCGCGTTCGAACCCTGCGCGCAGCGCATCCCCGTGTTCAGCACCGGCGTCTCATTCCGGTTCAACATGATGGGCTACACGATTCTGGAGATGTACGTGGCCAAGCCGTTCCAGCGCTCCACGAAGGGCTGGGTGCTGGGGCTGCAGTTCGCGCCGGGATGGTGAACGGCGGGTGACTCCCCGGGGCGGCCGTCGCCGTTACCGGGTCAGGCCGTAGAGCGCGCGATACAACTCCGCGTTTCGCAGGACGATCCGCACATAGTCGCGCGTTTCCACGAAGGGGATGCGCTCGATGAAGATCTCCGGGTCCTCGACGCCGGTGCGCTGAGCCCAGCGGCGCACGCGCGAACCGCCCGCGTTGTAGGCCGCCAGTGCGCGCGGCAGATCGCGATACCGCGACAGCGCGGCGCGCAGGTGCGCGGTGCCGAGATCCAGGCTCACGTGCGGGTCGAAGAGCAGCGCCGGATCCCACACCGGATAGCCTTTCGACCGTGCGATCGCCTCGCCGACGCTCGGCATGACCTGCATCAATCCGCGGGCACCGGCGACCGAGAGCGCGCGGGGATTCCATTGCGACTCCTGCCGGATCACCGCGGCGACCAGGGCGGGGTCGAGATTGTTGGCGCGCGACCGCGCGATCATGTCGGCCTCGCTCAACATCGGATACGCCAGCATGTAGCCGCGTTCGTCCATCACGCGTCCCGAGTCCTCGGCCGCGCGCCCCGTGGCGACGGCGCGCCATCCCATCCGGATGGCGCGCACCGGCTCGCCGCGATCCAGGAAGGCCGCGCCAGCCTCGAGCGCCGTGGCCGGCGCCGCCTCGGCGTCACGCTCGATGGCGTCGTATTCGTGTCGCTCCTCGGTGCCCATGCCCAGCCGCTCGAGCACGGCGGCGCGACGCATCGCCGTTTCCAGCGCCGCGGACCGGGGCAGACTCGACGGACTGGGGGTCCACGGCCGGGTGCCGAGGCGCCGCCCGCTCTGCACGGCGTAGAAGGACAGCGGCTCGCGCTCCAGCACGGCGGTCCAGCGCGCCCGCGCCAGTGAATCGCGCCCGGCGCGTTCGTACGAACGACCGGCCCAGTACAGCGCGCCGATCACTTCCGGCGAGTTGGGAAAGCGCCGTGGAAGCGCGTCGAACGACGTGGCGGCGTTCGCCGCACGGCCGAGCGCGAAGTTCAGGATGCCGGCCCGGAAGCAGGCATTGTCGGAAAAGCCGCCCGGCTGGGCGTGGACGCAGGCGCGCTGATGCAGATCGCGCGCGGCGGCATCACGTCCGGCGTCGCTTTCGAGGTCCGCCAGGAGGTACATCGCATCCGCAGCCCAGCGGGTCTCGCGGTTGAGCGCGATCACGCGCTGGAGCGCCGCTCGCGCGCCGGCGGTCGATCCCGCCCGCACCAGCGCGAGCCCGCGCACGTAGCGCGCTTCGGCGACGACCCCCGGACCGAACCGGCGGTCGGCAATGCGCCGCGCCGCCTCACTCGGGCGCCCC
>JBBDYA010000085.1:0-69525 GCA_040902005.1 Gemmatimonadaceae bacterium
CCGACGTGCGGCGCGCGGGAATGCTGCACGTGGAGATCGTTCGCGCGCGCGTGGCGCACGGCCGCGTGTCGTCGCTCGACATCGCGCCGGCGCTCGCGGTGCCGGGGGTGCGCGCGGTGCTGCGACGCGACGACGTGGATGGCATTCGTCACGACGGCGGCCAGCTGCTCGACACCACGATCCGCTATGCGGGCCAGCCGATCGCCGCCGTGTGCGCCGACTCGCAGGGGGCCGCCGAGCTCGGCGCCCACGCCGTCACCGTCGCCATTGTCGCGGAACCGCACGCGGTGACGGCAGAGGCGGCGCTCCGCGCCGGCGCCCCGCTCGTGCGTCCGAAGGGCAACACGAGCCGGAACTCGCCGCGCATCACGCAGCGCGGAGATGTGGACGCCGCGCTCGCCGACGCTCACGTCGTGATCCGGCGCGAGTACCGCACGCCGGTGGCGTTGCATACCGCGATGGAGCCCCACGGGGCCGTGGCCGAGTGGGTCGGCGACGCCGTGACCGTGTGGGAATCGACGCAGGGAATCTTCAACACGCGCGCCGATGTGGCCGAGGCATTCGGGCTGAAGCTCACGCAGGTGCGGGTCATCAAGGACTACATGGGCGGTGGCTTTGGCGCGAAGAACGGGGCCAGTCAGTGCGCGTACATCGCCGTGGCGCTCGCCCGGAAGACGGGCGCCCCCGTGCGGTGCGTATGGGATCGCGAGGGTGAACAGGTCGATGCCGGCAATCGCAGCGGCACCACCCAGCGCGTCACGCTCGCGGCAGCGCGGGACGGCACGCTCACGGCAATCGATGTCGACGCCACGATCGCCATGGGCGTGGGCGGGTGGTTCGCCGGACCGGGAAAGATCTATCACGAGATGTACGCGTGTGCGAACGTGCGCACGACCGAAACCTTCGTGTACACGCACACCGGCGCGATGGCGTCGTTCCGCGCGCCGGGAAGCGTGGAAGGCGCGTTCGGGCTGGAGTGCGCCATGGACGCGCTCGCGCGCGAATTGGCGATGGACCCATTGGCGCTACGTCTGCGGAACTACGCAGCGAATGATCAGGCGAAGGATCGCCCCTACTCGGACAAACGGCTCGACGAATGCTATCGGGCCGGCGCGGAAGCGTTCGGCTGGTCTGCTTCACCGGCGCGAAGCGCCGCCGGGAACGTACCCGCTGCGCGCAGCGCAGCGGCCGGGAACAGATTCAAGCGCGGCCGCGGAGTGGCGTCCCTCTGCTGGGGCGCCGGGGGCGGACCGCCGGCCTACGCCACCGTGCGCATCAACCCCGACGGCACCGCGGACGTGCTGACCGGATCGCAGGATCTGGGCACTGGCGCGCGGACCGTGTTCGCGCAGATCGCCGCGGAGTCGCTTGGTGCCCGGCTCGACGACGTGCGCACCGTGCTTGGCGATACCGAGCGGCTGCCCTACACCGGCAATTCCTGGGGCTCCATGACGACCGCGTCCGTGGGGCCGGCGGTGCGCATGGCGGCGGAAGACGCTCGGCGCACGCTGCTCGAGGCGGCATCCGCCATGCTCGACGCCCCCGCCGAGACACTCGTATGCAGCGACAGCACCGTTCGTGTGGGTTCGGATGCGAAACGGGACGCCCGCAGCATGACCTTCGCGGACATCGGCGAGAAGCTCGGTGACGTGATGATCATCGGCCAGGGAAGCCGCGGACCCAATCCCGACAACACCGCGATTGTCGCGTTCGGCGCGCAGTTCGCGGAGGTCGAGGTGGACGTCGAGACCGGACGCGTGCGCGTGCTGCGCGTCGTGTCCGCGCACGACAGCGGCCGGATCATCAATCCGCGGCTTGCCCAGAGCCAGCTCGAGGGCGGGATCATTCAGGGAATCGGCTACGCGCTCTACGAGGAGCGGGTGATGGACGAGCGGCTGGGACTTCCGATGAACCCCACGATGCACGACTACAGGATTCCTACCCTCGCGGACGTGCCGGCGATCGACGCCTTCTGCATCCCCGGATCGGACATCAGGGCGAACCACACCGGCGCAAAGGGACTGGCGGAGCCGCCGATCATCGCGATCGCGCCCGCGATCGCGAACGCGGTGTGCGACGCGGTCGGCGTCGAGGTGAACGAACTTCCCCTGGTGCCCTGGCGCGTACTCGATGCGCTCTCGGCCCCGCGAGGGCACCAGTGACGCCGCGCCCGGACCTCCCCGCGTCCGTGAATCGCCTGAGCGGGATGATACGAGCGCGGTTCTGGAAATTGCGCGGCAGCGTTCCCGACTCGGCGGGCGCCGGTGCCGCGCGCTGGTTTGCCATCGAGCAGGGCGTGGCGAATGCCCGCAATGGACGATACGGGTTCGACGATCCCGGGCTGGACGAGCGCGTGGTGGAGTTTCCGTGGATCTTCGATCGCATGGCAGCCCTGGACCACCCGGGCGGACGGGGGGGGGTGTTGGACGCCGGCTCCATCATGAATCACCGCCCCATCCTGCGCTGGTGGAACAACGCCGGCCGCTCGCCGCTCTCGATCGTGACGCTCGCGCACGAAGGCGCGGCACACGTGTCCAACACCGTGCGGTATGAGTTCGCGGATTTAAGGCACCTGCCCTACCGGGACGAATGGTTCTCTGCGGTGCTCTGCATCTCCACGCTGGAGCACGTGGGGCTCGACAACACGGCATACGGCGCCGCGGTGGCAGCGGGCGGCGCAGACCCGGGCACGGCGTCCGTCCAGGCGCTGCGTGAGCTTCGGCGCGTCAGCGCCCACGGCGCATCGCTGCTGCTGTCCGTGCCGTTCGGCGCGCGGTCAAACCGCGGCTGGTTCCGAATCTTCGACGCCGACGACTTGCGGCAGGTGATCGACGGATCCGGCTGGACGCACGCGCGATCGCGATTCTTCCGGGCAACGAAGGACGGATGGCGCGAGTGCGGGCAGGATGACGTGGGGGACGCGGGCTACAACGAGCGGGCGCGGCGCGGCGGACTCAGGACGGCCCCGCCGTTCGTCGCCGCCGCGGAGGCGATCGCGCTGGTCGAGATGACCAGGGGCTGAGCAACCGCTATTTGCGCAGTTCGGGGTTCTCGCGAAAGAGCGTGACCGTTCTGCCGATGGCCTGCACGACCTCCGCGTTCACCTGGCCGGCAACGTCGTTCGCGATGTGCTTTGGCCGCCCGTCGAACGTCTTCGAGAACTGCACCTTCACCAGCTCGCGCGTGCGCAGCGCGTCATCGAGCGTCTGACGCACGGTATCGGTCACCCCCTGATGTCCCACGTGCACCATCGCCGACAGCGCGTGCGCCCGCGAGCGAAGGGCCGCGCGCTCCCGGGACGTCAGCGTCATCCGCCGGAGGCGCGTGCCCCGCTCATGCGAAGGAGCGGGTACGGATTGATCGGCTCGCCGTCCCAGTACTTCCGGTCGCCCGGCATGCGCATCACCTGAAAGTGCAGGTGCGGCACGTGTGACGGCGCGTTCCCCGTCGTGCCGACGTACCCCAACGTGTCGCCGCGCATCACGGGCTTGCCGGCATACATGCTGGAATGGTACCGGTCGAGATGCGCGTAGTAGTACACGAACTGCTCGTTCAGGTCCGTGGCATACACGGTGATGCCCCCCTTCTCGTTCCTGGAAAGGCGCAGGACTCGACCGTCTCCGGCAGACAACACCGGGGCTCCGCGCGGCGCCATGATGTCGATCGCGTTGTGACGGCGGGCACCGCCGTCGCGCGGCGCGTCGAACGAGTCATCGAGCCGCGAGCTGTCCACCCCCGCCACCGGAAAGAGCAGTGAGGCCAGGTGGGCGACCGCCGTCGCATCCGCCGGGACGGCGGGACTGTCGGACGTGCCGACAAACGGAGAATCCGACGGCCTGGGCGTGGCGGCGTCCTGATGTGCCGGCGCCGGAACCGTCACCCAGGGCGAGCGCTGCGAGCATCCGGTGGCGACCGCCAGCAATGAGATGAGGCAGATCTGTCTGGACATGTTTGGAATGGTTGCGTGCGCTACAACGACGCCGCGGCCAATCCGCGCGCAACATCTCGCAACATCTCAGGGGAGGCCGATCGACCGCCGGACGGCCTGGAACCGCGAACTCTGGCGCACGGGATCGAACATCGGCGCCCAGAGCGGTTGCGCCGTGAAGAATGGCGCGTTCCCCCGGGCGGCGATCTCGAGATTCGTGAGCGCGCTCGCGGTGTCGCCAAGGGCCACCTGGACCATCGCCAGGGCGGCCCGCGCATCCGGATCGCGGCGCTGCGAGAGCTCCAGCGCGACCGACGCGGCGCGCTCCGCCTGGCCCGCTCGCGCGTAGGCATAGCCCAGGACGGCGCGCACGTACGGTGTCTCTCCACTCAGTGCCGCGGCGTGCTCCAGCTCGCGAACCCCGGCCGGCATGCGGTTGGACAGCACGTGCGCCAGTCCCAGCACCAGGCGCGGCAGGAACAGCATCGAGTCCAGCTCCACCGCGCGCCGCGCCTGGACCACGGCATCGGCGTCGCGTTTCGCGAGTGCCAGCGCCATGGCGTACGAGCTCGCGATCACCGGCGACACGGGATCCAACGCCGCGGCGCGCGCGAGCTGCGTCAGCGCTTCCGGAACCCGGTTCTGCACCAGCAGAAGCTCGCCATACCACTGGTTCGCCGATGCGTACCGCGGATCGAGCGCGATGGCGCGGCGCAGGTCCTGTTCGGCCTCACGCCACCGCCACCGGGGCATGAGCAGGATCGCGCGGGAGGCGTACGCCTCGGACACGCTGCTGTCCAGCTGGATCGCATGCGTGGCCGCGGCGAATCCGGGGGCGAAGAGTGAGTCGGCCGACGCCTGCGAATACAGCGGCAGGACGCTCAGCACGCCGGCGATGCCCGCATGTGCGCGGGCGAAGTCCGGATCGCGCTGGATGGCCTGCCGGAAGAGGTCGAGCGCGCGCCGCAGCGCCGGCTCGCCGCGCAGCTCGAAGAAATGCCGTCCGCGAAGGTACAGGTCGTACGCGACGTCGTCGGTCGTGCCGCGGTCCGCCCCTACAGTGCCCGGCCCTACCATCATCTGCGCCCCCAGCGCCTGCGCGATCGCCGCCGAGATCTCGTCCTGCACCGCGAATACATCCTTCATCTCGCGCTCGAACATGTCCGACCAGACCATGAACCCGTCGTCCGCGTTCGTGACGCGCGCCGTGACGCGCAGGCGCGTGCCTTCCCGCTGCACCGTGCCTTCCAGGATGCGGCCAACACCGAGCGCGTCGCCGATCTCGGCCGGGGTCACGAATCGCTCCCGCGCGGCGCTCGCCACAGAGCGCGACGTCACCCGCACCCCGGGAACCCGCCCAAGTACGTTGGTCAGGTCGTTGGTGAGGCCGTCCGCGAGATAGTCATCCGTGGAATCGCGCCCGATGTTCACGAACGGCAGAACCACGATGGATCGCGCGCGTTCGGCGGCGATCGCGGCGCTGACCGCGGGTGAGGCATCGCGGTCGCGAACCAGCAGAGAGCCCAGCGCGACGCCGAGCACCACGGCGCCGACGCCGGCGGCCGCCAGAGGCCAGCGCCGACGCCGCACCGCCATCTGCGACGCAGAGGCGAACGCGCCGCTCACCATGTCCGGATGCTCCAGCATTTCGGCGAGTTCGCGAGCGCTCTGGGGCCGCTTTTCCCGCTCCTTCTCCAGGCACTGCATGATGAGCCGCGCCAGCGCGGCGGGCACGTCATCGCGCCGCGCCGGAATCGGGGCCGGCGTGGCGGTGAGCTGCGCGGCGAGCAGCGCCTGCGGCGTCTTGTTCTGGAAGGGCACCTGACCCGTGAGCATCTCATACGCCATGATGCCAAACGAGTAGATGTCCGCGCGGTGGTCCGTCGTCAGATCCGCCGCGGCTTGTTCCGGCGCCATGTACGCTGGCGTGCCGAGCGTGGTTCCCAGCTGCGTGAGCGCCGGCCGCGTTCCGGATGTTTGGTTGTCCTCCCGCGCGGCCGCGTCCGTACCGGGGGCGGTGGCCACCGACCCAAGCAGGGCCTTGGCAATGCCGAAGTCGGTCACGGTCGCCGACGAGCCCGCCAGCAGCACGTTGTCCGGCTTGATGTCGCGATGGACGACGCCGCGCTCGTGCGCGTAGGAGAGCGCCCGGGCCACGTCCTTGAGGATCGAGACCGCGCGTCCCACGGACAGCCGCCCCTCGCGCTCGATGCGCACGCGCAACGACTCGCCGTCCACGAACGGCATCGTGAAGAACGGCATGCCGTCGATCTCGCCGGCGCTCAGCACCCCCACGATGTGCGGGTGCTGGAGGGTGGCGGCCAGCATGATCTCGCGCTTGAACCGGTCAACGGAAACCGACGCCGCGAGTTCCGCGGGGAGCACCTTCACCACGACGCGCCGCCCCAGCGCCGCGTCGAGCGCCACAAACACACGCGACATTCCGCCCCCGGTGAGCTCGCGCTCCACGGTGAAGGACGTGCCGAGTGTCTGCTGGAGCTCTCTGAGGTCGACCATCTACATGGGAACTACGCCCGAACGACTGGTATGTTACGCCGCGGCATACAGATATGACGACTGGCGCTCCTTGTTTGACACCCGGCAGCCTCCACTCGGTTGACCCGTTCCCGTTCCCGTTCCCCCTCCCGCTCCCGCTCCCGTTCCGTTCCCATTCCCGCCCTTGCGGTTTCCCTATTCCCATTTCCCCCTTCCCACCTTTGATTCTCGTGCATGGAACACGTCCCCCGCTACGTCGAAGCGAAGACCAATGAGGGCTGGCCCATCGCCGGCCTCGTCGTCGCTCTCGGCATCGTCTGCATCATCGCGGTGACGATCATCCACAAGCGCACGTACAAGCACCCCACCGATCCCACGTGGCACGCGGTGGGCGGCGGCGCCAAGGCCGCGGCGCCGGCGGCGCACTAACGCGACCCTTTTCGTACCAGCGGGCCGGCTCGCTCTCCGAAGCCGCCGCCCTCCTCGCGCTGCCGGGCGCCGCCCCGCTCGGCGGCGGCACGGACCTGCTGGTCTCCATCGAGGAAGGGATCGCGGCCCCCTCCCCGTCCACGCTCGTCGACCTCCGCGGTGTACGCGGCGGCGATGCGATCGAGGCCCTGCCCGACGGCGGCGCGAGCATTGGCGCCTGCGCCCTGCTCCACGACATCGCGAACGAGGCGCTCATCGCGGATCGGTTCCCCGCGCTGGCGCAGGCGTGCGCCGTGGTGGGATCGTCCGCGCTCCGCAACATGGGCACGCTGGGCGGCAACCTGTGCCAGCGTCCCCGGTGCTGGTATTTCAGGCGCGCGGTGCCCTGTTTCAAGAATGGCGGCGATTCGTGTCCGGCCAGGGAAGGCGAGAACCAGTACCTCGCGATCCTCGACGGCGGGCCGTGCTACATCGTGCACCCCTCCGATCCCGCGGTGGCGCTCACG
Source organism: Gemmatimonadaceae bacterium (assembly GCA_040902005.1). Taxonomy (GTDB): domain Bacteria; phylum Gemmatimonadota; class Gemmatimonadetes; order Gemmatimonadales; family Gemmatimonadaceae; genus DASPMP01. Next base: position 7,360 of record JBBDYA010000085.1, read on the forward strand.
GCGCTCGACGCTCGCGTGGAGGTGATCGGCGAGGGCAGCACGCGTGAGATTCCCCTGGCGGAGTTCTACGCGCTGCCAGCGGACCGCATGGACCACGAGACCGTGCTGCGGGGGGGGGAATTCGTCGGCGCGATCCTGCTGCCGCCCTCCGCGTCGGGTGAGCGGCAGCTGTACCGGAAGCTCATGCAGCGCGAGGCCTGGGATTTCGCGCTCGTGAGCATCGCGGCCGCGCGCCACGCGGACGGCACCGTCCGGCTCGCGCTTGGGGGCGTGGCACCGCGTCCGTGGCGACTTCCGACGTCCGTGGAGGAAGACGTCGCAGCCGGTGGGCTGGATGAGGACTCCATCTCGGCGCTCGCCGAGCGCGCGCTGTACGACGCCGAGCCACTGGCGAAGAACGGCTACAAGGTGGAACTCGCGGCGAGTCTCATCAGGGACGCGATCCGGGAACTCGGCTCCTGACCCGGGCAGTCTCGATGCGAAAAGGGCCACTTGCGATGGCAACTGCTCCTAAAACCGACTAATTTTGTTCTCATTAGACGAGCGGCGGCTATCTCGCCCATAAGTGCTTTTTTCGCAACACCTTAGGCGGACCCCGGATGAGCTCACAAATCGACAACCTGATCGCGCGCGACTACGCGGCTGGCTTCGTCACGGATATCGAGCAGGATACGCTGCCGCCGGGTCTGGACGAGGACGTGATCCGGGAGATTTCGCGGCGCAAGAGCGAGCCGCCGTTCATGCTGGCGTGGCGCCTGAAGGCCTATCAGCGCTGGCTCACGATGAAGGAGCCGCACTGGCCCAACGTCACGTATCCGCCGATCGACTACCAGGCCGTGCGCTACTTCTCCGAGCCGACGAAAAAGACGCCGCTCGGATCGATGGACGAGGTGGATCCCGAGATTCTTCGGACGTACGAGAAGCTGGGCATTCCTCTGCTCGAGCAGAAGCGGCTGGCCGGCGTCGCGGTGGACGCGATCTTCGACTCGGTGTCGGTCGGAACGACGATGCGCGCGGAGCTGGCGGCGCACGGCATCATCTTCTGTTCCTTTGGCGAGGCCGTGCGCGATCATCCCGAGCTCATCGAGCGGTATCTCGGCTCGGTGGTGCCCTACAGCGACAACTTCTTCGCCGCGCTCAACAGCGCGGTCTTCTCCGACGGATCGTTCTGCTACATCCCGAAAGGGGTGCGCAGCCCGATGGAGCTGTCCACGTATTTCCGCATCAACGCCGCGGACACCGGACAGTTCGAGCGCACGCTCATCGTCGCGGACGAAGGGTCGTACGTGAGCTATCTCGAAGGGTGCACGGCGCCGAAGCGCGACACGAACCAGCTGCACGCCGCGGTGGTGGAGCTCGTCGCGCTCAAGGGCTCGACCATCAAGTACTCGACCGTGCAGAACTGGTACGCCGGCGACAAGGAAGGCCGGGGCGGCATCTACAACTTCGTCACCAAGCGCGGGATGGCCTTCGAGAACGCGAAGATCTCGTGGACGCAAGTGGAGACGGGATCGGCCATCACGTGGAAGTACCCGTCCGTGGTGCTGCGCGGCGACAACTCGGTGGGCGAGTTCTACAGCGTGGCCGTGGTGAACAACCGCCAGCAGGCAGACACCGGCACCAAGATGATCCACATGGGGAAGAACACGAAGTCGAACATCGTCTCCAAGGGGATCAGCGCGGGCGAGGGCAACAACTCGTACCGCGGCAAGGTGAAGATCCTGCCGAAGGCCGACGGGGCCCGGAACTACACGCAGTGCGACTCGATGCTCGTGGGCAACCGGTGCGGGGCACACACGTTTCCGTACATCGAGGTCGGCAACAAGAATTCCATCGTGGAGCACGAGGCGAGCACGTCGAAGATCGGCGAGGATCAGATCTTCTATCTGAAGCAGCGCGGATTGAGCGCCGAGCAGGCCGTGTCGATGATCGTATCGGGGTTCTGCAAGGAAGTGTTCAAGGAGCTCCCGATGGAGTTCGCGCTGGAAGCGCAGCAGTTGCTCGGCATCACACTGGAAGGGTCAGTCGGCTAACGTATCGAACCACGGAGTACACGGTGGGCGCAGAGGAGAACGGTGAGTTTCCTTGCAGTCCTCCGCGACCTCCGCGTCCTCCGTAGTTAACATCCCTATATGCTCGAAATCAGAAATCTGAAGGCCAACGTCGGCGAGAAGGAGATCCTCACGGGCATCTCTCTTTCCGTGGGCAGCGGTGAAGTCCATGCGATCATGGGACCGAACGGCTCCGGCAAGAGCACGCTCGCACAGGTGCTGGCCGGCAACCCCGCGTTCGAGGTGACCGGCGGATCGGTGGCATACGACGGACGCGACCTGCTGGAGATGCAGCCGGAGGAGCGGGCGCAGGCGGGGATATTCCTTGCGTTCCAGTACCCCATCGAGATTCCCGGCGTGAGCAACGCCTACTTCCTGCGCTCCGCGTACAACGAGATCCGGAAGGCGCGTGGCGAGGAGGAGGTGGATCCGATGGAGTTCGTCGGGATCGTGGAGGAGAAGCTCAGGCTTGTGGATATGAGCCCCGACATGCTCCAGCGGTCGGTCAACACGGGATTCTCGGGCGGCGAGAAGAAGCGCAATGAGATCCTCCAGCTCGCGGTCCTCGAACCCCGGCTTGCGATCCTAGACGAAACCGACTCGGGTCTGGACATCGACGCGCTGCGGACCGTCTCGGACGGCGTGAACAAGCTGCGCGATGGGAACCGCTCGTTCATCGTCGTGACGCACTACCAGCGTTTGCTCAACTACATCGTGCCCGATCACGTGCACGTGCTGGCCAACGGCCGCATCGTGAAGTCCGGCGGCAAGGAGCTGGCGCTCGAGCTTGAGGAGAAGGGCTACGATTGGCTCGTGGAGGAGCCCGCGAGCACGCGATGACCCAACGGTATCTCGATCAGTTCGACGAATTCAGCGCCGGCGCGGCGAAGGCCGCTCCCGTGTGGGTGAACGAGCGCCGGCGCGCCGCCATCGAGCGTTTCGGGACGCTGAAGTTTCCGACGACCAGGAACGAGGACTGGCATTTCACCAGCGTGGCGCCGATCGCGGAGCGTGAGTTCACATTCGTGGCCGCGCGCACCGGGGACGTCCAGAGCGGCAGCCTCGAGGGCCTCGGGTTCGGCGGCGATGACCGCTGGCACTCGGTGGTCTTCGTGAACGGTCGCCACGCAGCCGAGCTGTCGGACGTATCGGGACTGGATCCGCGTGTGCGAGTGCTCTCGCTCGCCGACGCGTGGACGACCGCGCCCGAGCTTGCGAAGCGCGTCGGCACCATCGTGAGCGACGAGGGCGCGGCCTTCAGCGCGCTGAATACCGCCTTCATGCCGGACGGCGTCGTGATCCACGTGCCGCAGGACGTCGAGCTCGCGCTGCCGATCCACGTGCTGTTCGTGACCGACGCGCACGCTGCCAAGACGGTGATGTACCCCCGCAACCTGATCGTGATCGACCGCCATGCGAAGGCGACCGTGATCGAGAGCTACGTGTCGCTGGGCGACGCGGCCTACTTCACCAACGCGGTCACCGAGACGAGTATCGCGGAGGGGGCCTCCCTCGAGCACGTCAAGGTACAGCGCGAGGGGCGGCGCGCCTTCCACGTCGGGACCACCGAAGCCGTGCAGGGGCGGGACAGCCACTTCACCTCCTTCTCCTTCGCGACCGGGGCGTCGCTTGCGCGCACCAACATCTACACGAAGCTCGACGGCGAGGGGGGCGGCGCCACGCTGAACGGACTGTACATGCTGGATGGCGAGCAGCACTGCGACCATCAGACGCGCATCGAGCACGTGGCCCCCAACTGCTTCAGCCGCGAGCTGTACAAGGGCGTGCTGGACGGCCGGTCGCACGGGGTGTTCAACGGCAAGGTGTACGTCCACCCGGAGGCGCAGAAGACCGACGGCAAGCAGACCAACAACACCCTGCTGCTCTCACCGGATGCGCAGATCGACACCAAGCCACAGCTGGAGATCTTCGCGGACGACGTGAAGTGCACGCACGGCGCGACCGTCGGCCGGATCGACGAGGTGGCGCTGTTCTACATGAAGAGCCGCGGCGTGAATGCCGAGGCCGCGCGACGCCTGCTCATCTACGCCTTCGCCGCCGACGTCATCGAGACGATCGAGCGGCCCGAAGTGCGCGAGGCGCTGGAGCGCTCGACGCTGGAGCGCTTCGTCGTGATCGAGACTGAGAAGATGGTCGCCGTCTAGGTGACGAATCTCGACGCGCTCTATCAGGAGGTCATCCTCGACCACAACCGGAAGCCCCGCAACTTCCGGGAGATCGAGAATGCTGATCGGCGCGTGGAGGGTCGCAACCCGCTCTGCGGCGACGAGATCACCCTCTGGGTGAAGCTCGACGCCGACCGCGTGAGCGACATCAGCTTCAAGGGCACTGGGTGCGCCGTCTCCAAATCGTCGGCGTCCCTCATGACGGCCGCCGTCAAGGGAAAGACCATCGCTGACACGATGCAGCTCTTCGAGCGCGTGCACGAAATGCTCACCGGCAAGCTGACCGAGGCCGAGCGCGGCACGATGGGATCGCTCGCGGCGCTCGGTGGCGTCTCCCGCTTTCCGGTGCGCGTGAAGTGCGCGTCGCTGTCGTGGCACGCGCTGAAATCCGCGCTCGAGCAGGGCCCCGGCGAGATCACGACGGACTTCGAAGGGCCGCCCCAGACCGCCGGCGCATGACCTGGCGCGCTGACTTCCCACTCCTCGCGGCGAATCCACGGTTGCACTACCTGGACTCCGCCGCCACCTCGCAGAAGCCGCGCGCGGTGCTCGACGCCATCACCGCGTATTACGAGCACGACAACGCCAATCCGCACCGCGGTGCGTACGCTCTCTCCGCGCGTGCAACACAGCGCTACCTCGACGCGCGCGTGCGCATCGCGGCGTTCGTCGGCGCGGCCGACGCGGACACGCTCATCTTCACCCGGGGAACCACGGAGGCGCTGAACCTGGTCGCGTCCTCGTGGGGCCGGGCCAACGTGACTCGCGGCGACGAGATCCTGATCACCGGGATGGAGCACCACGCCAACTTTGTCCCCTGGCAGCAGCTCGCCCTGGGCGCCGGCGCCACGCTCCGCATCTGCGACCTCACCGCCGACGGTCGCCTCGATCTCGATCGGTTTCGATCGCTGCTGTCACCCAGGACGAAGGTCGTGGCGTTCAACCACATCTCGAACGCGCTCGGCACCATGAACCCCGTGCGCGAGCTGACGGCGCTGGTGCGCGAACACGCGCCGGCGGCGATCGTGGTGTGTGACGGCGCGCAGAGCGTTCCGCACCTGCGTGTGAACGTGGACGCGCTGGACGTGGACTTCTTCGCCTTCAGCGGCCACAAGATGTGCGGCCCGATGGGCATCGGCGGCCTGGTGGGCCGGCGCGCCCTGCTCGAGGCGATGCCGCCGTACCAGATGGGCGGGGACATGATCGAGTTCGTGGGCGACGATCGCACCACCTGGAACGTGCTGCCGCACAAGTTCGAGGCGGGCACGCCCAACGTGGCCGACGCCGTGGGGCTGGCCGCTGCCTGCGATTATCTCGACGCCATCGGGATGGACGCGGTGCGGTCGCACGAAGTGGCGCTCCTGCGTCCCCTGATGGAAAAGCTGTCCGCCGTGGACGGCGTGACGATCTACGGGCCGGCGGATGTGGCGCAACGCAGCGGCGTCGTGAGCTTCACCGTGGCCGACCTCCATCCGCACGACCTCTCCACCGTGCTCGACCAGGACGGCGTGTGCATCCGTGCGGGCCACCACTGCGCGCAACCCCTCATGCGACGACTCAACGTGCCGGCCACCGCGCGCGCGAGCGTCTACGTCTACAACGACCTGGCCGACGTCGAGGCGCTCGTCGCCGGCGTGCTCAAGGCCAAGGAGATGTTCGCGGTCCGCTAGCGCACGCCCGCAAGCGTCGCGACGATCAGCGCGGCCCACTGCGGGCCAAGCCAGCCCGTCGGACCATCCTCGTACCATTCGCCGAGCGAGTGGGATCCCTGCCCGCGCCCACCGCCGTCGATGGAAATGGCCGGCACACCCAGCGAGATCGGCAGGTTCGCGTCCGTGCTGGACGCGCCGGTGGCCGCCGTGAAGCCCAGCGCGCGCGCCGCCAGCACCGCGACCTGCACGAGTCGTGCGGTGTCGCTCTGCGCGCCGGTCGGCCGGATGCCGATGGTGTCGATCACCATGGAGATGCGCGCGCGGTCCGCGCGGGGGCCGTCCCAGCGCGCGTTTTCCTCCTCCACCGCCGCCTGCAGCGCGCGCCGCACCGTCTGGTCCAGCGAGCGCAGTGCCTCGGCGCTCTCGGACCGCATGTCGATATCCATGGACGCCTCGAACGCGATGGAGTTGACCGACGTGCCCCCATCGATGACCCCCACGTTGAAAGTCGTCTTCGGAGCGGCCGGCACCTGCACGTCGGAGACTTTCGCGATCGCGCGGCCCAGCGCGTGGATCGGATTCGGAATGCCGAAGGCGCCAAAGCTGTGCCCGCCCGGACCCTTGTAGGTCACGCGATACCGGTTGCTGCCCACAGCACGCGAGGTCACGTTGAGACCGGCGCCATCCACCGCGATGAAGTAGTCGATTTCGCCCCTGAGCTCCTGCTCGAACAGATGCCGCACGCCCCGCAGGTTGCCCGGCCCTTCCTCGCCCACGTTGCCCACGAAGATGATGCGCGCGTCGTGCGGCGGATTCGCCTCCTGAAACGCGCGCGCCACGGCCAGCACGACCGCGAGCCCCCGGCAGTTGTCGGAGATCCCGGGTGCCGTCATGCGGCCATTGGATTCACGAACGCGCACGTCCGTGCCGTCCGGGAAGACGGTATCGAGATGGCCGGCGAGCACGATGGTTTCCCCGCGTCCGGTGCCCGGCCGCTCCCCCAGCACGTTCCCCACGGCATCGACACGCACGTTCTTCAGTCCCAGCGCCTCGAATCGCCGGCGATACTCCTCGCCGCGGGCGGTTTCCCTGAAGGGCGGCGCGGGAATCTCGCAGATCGACTTCTGCTGGGCGAGCGTCCAGGCATTCTGCAGCCGGAGCGTGGCCAGCATCGGCTCCGCGGCGCTCTGGGCGCGCAGGGATGACGGCGACAGCACCACCACAAGGGCAGCAGCGAACAGCGAGCGAACGACCCGTCTCAAATGGCTCATGGATTTCGTGTGAGGCGTCAACAGAGATGAACGGCGGTGGCCTTGAACGCGGCGAAAACCTCTACCCCCGGCGCGAGCTGGAGTTCTTGCGCGGACCGGGTGGTGACGGCCGCGACCAGGGGCACGCCGCTTACATCTACCGTCACTCGCGTGATCGCGCCAGCGGGCGACAGTTCGATCACCCGCCCCCGGAATTGGTTGCGCACGGACGAGGACGACGTGGTGCGCGACAACGAGATGTCGTCCGCGCGAATGACCGCGTGCGCGGTGCCCGGGATCACGTGTCCGAGCGCGTACAGCGTGACGGCGCCGGTGGTGAACGCCACCGCGTGCTCGACCACCTCGGCGTCCGGGCTGGGCGTCCAGTCCGGCGCCGCATCGCGGATCGGCTGCGCGCGCCCCGCGAACACGTTCTCGGCGCCAAGGAAGTCGGCGACCAGCGGCGACGCGGGGTGGCGGAAGATGTCCTCCGGCCTCCCGGCCTGGAGCACGCGTCCGCGATCCAGCACGACGCCGATGTCGCCGAGCAGCCCGGCCTCGTGAAAGTCGTGTGTCACCTGGAGCACGGTAAAGCGCCGCTCGAAATAGATCGTGCGCAGCTCGCGCCGGATCGCCACGCGCCGGCGGGGATCGAGCGCGGCGAAGGGTTCGTCCAGCAGCAGCACTTCGGGTCGACGCGCCAGCGCGCGCGCGAGCGCCACGAGCTGCCGCTCCCCGCCGCTGAGCACGCGCACGTTCCTGCCGGCGACCTCGCCGAGCCCGAAACGCTCCAGCATCTCGACGGTGATGGCAGCACCCGCCGCCCCGTACCCCACGTTCTCCCGAACGCTCAGGTGCGGAAAGAGGTAGGCGTGCTGATACACGATCGACAGCCGGCGAAGTTCGGGCGCGGCGCGGGTGAGCACCGTTCCGCCGAGCGTGAGTGTGCCGCGCGTGATGGGCACGAGTCCCGCGATCGCCTCGACCAGCGTCGTCTTGCCGGCGCCGGTCGGCCCGATCACGATGCCATACGCGCCTTGCGGCACGGTGAAGGTCACGTCCTCGACGGCGAAGTCGCCGACGGCCGCCGAAACGCCGTCGAGGGCGATCATCGGCGCCTCGCGGGCAGCAGGTCGTCGCCGCGCAGTGCGCGAAGCGCTGCCAGCGGGATCAGCGCCAGCAGCACGAGCACCGCGGCCACCGGCAACGCCTCGCGCAATCCGAACGCGGTGAACCGCTCGTAGCTCAACACGCTCGCCACGCGCGGGTGATAGACCAGGATGATGATGGCGCCGAACTCGCTGACGGCGCGCGCCCACATGACGATTGCGGCCGCCAGCAACCCGCGCCACGCGAGCGGCAGCGTCACTCGCCGCATCGCGCGCCAGCGCGTGTCGCCCAGGGTGCGGGCCACCCCTTCGAACCGCGGATCGACGCGATCGAAGGCCTCGCGCGCGGCGCTGACGTACAGGGGCGCCGAGACGAACAGCATCGCGGCGACGATCCCCGTCACCGACCCTGTGATCTGAAGGCCCACGCCCCACAGCGCCGACCCCAGCGGCGTGTTGCGGGCCAGCACGAGCAGCAGCGCAATGCCCGCCACGGGATGCGGAATCAGCAGTGGCAGGTCGATGATCGCGGCGACGATGGCGCGTCCGCGAAAACGGCCGCGCGCCAGCGCGTAGGCCACGGGCGTCGCGCCGATGACACCCAGCACCGTCGCGAGGGTGGCAGTCCCGGCGGTCAGCAGCAGCGACGCTCGCAGCTCCGCATCCGATGCCAGCAGCCGGACCCCCGCAGCGCCCCCGCTCCCCACGAGTCCCAGGAGCGGAGCGATGAGGAACAGCAGGAACAACGACGCCGCGAGCGCGACCAGCACGCTGAGGACGCTCTCGGCCCGCACTCCCGCCGTCGCGCGTGGCGCAGGGGGTGGGGGGGGGGGCGGGATCACGTCACCGATCGGCCGGTGCGACGGCGACGGTGCGGACAAGGTCGGTAATCCCGGAGGGTACGTTGTTCCCGATGGCGACGGGCACGCGCAGCACGCTCAGGTGCGCGTCGCGGAGCAACTGCTTGCCCGCGTCCGACAGCACGAGCGTGGCAAAGGACAGCGCGGCGTCCGGGTTCGGGGCCCACCGGGGGATCGACATCCCGTAGATCGCCGACACGCTCAGGTCGGCCGGCAGGGTCAGCGTCCTGAATCCATACTGGCGGGCCACCGCCTCGTACTCGAGGATGTAGTCCACTTCACCCGCCTCCAGCAGCGCGGCCAGTTCCGTGGCGTTGGGTCGCACATGCCGATTGCCGGCATTGGCCATGAGCCGCTCCGTCAGGCCCGACTCACGATAGTAGGGTTCCGCCCGCTGGAGCACGGTGAGCGCATGACGCCCCACGGGCGCGGTCAGCGAGTCCGCGCGCCCGATCGTCACGTCGGGACGGGTGACGACCCGCCACCAGTTGTCGGCGGTGATCTCCCCCGCGTGGCGGGAACCCGGTTGATACGCGATGACGACGCGTGACGTGGCGAAGCGCACATACCAGTCGATGTGCGACGGCAGCAGGGAGGCGAACACTTCGTCGTCGGCCAGCACGAGCACGTCGGGCACGCGCGAGAGATCCGTGAGCTTGCGCGCGTGCTCCAGCGACCCGCCCAGCTCGTGCTGCACCACGATGCCGTCACGCTCATGGAGCGTGTCCGAGATCGCCGAGAGCGGTCGCGCCAGCGACGCGGCCGCGAACACCGTGATGGGCTCGCGCTCGCCGGGTTGATCGCCGCACGCCATAACGCACGGCACGAGGCACAGGAGGAGGGTTCGCACAGGACGTGAATTATACGCCAACATGTCCGAACCCGGGTGCGTCAGTCGGCGCGGGGTACCTCGCGCGGACGCACGGCCGCGATGTCAGATCGAAGCTCGTTGGCGCCGGCGCCATTGCCCGCGACCGGCGTGCCACGCTGCGGCGCTCCGATCACGGTTTTGATCTCGTCGACCCATTGGTCCACCCGGCCCTGGATGGCGCCGTTCACGGCAGCCATCAGGTTCCCCATGACGTCATCCAGTGCGGTGCCGAGCTTCGCGCTCGCGCCCCTGGTGGCGGTCGCGGTCGCGGCCGCCGCCTTCACGTCCGCGCGGGAGCCGGACAGGAGGACGCCGGCGCCGACCGCGAGCGCCAGCGCGGGCCACGGGTGCTCGACGATCATCTGCTTGACGTTCAGCTTCTGCTCCAACTCCTCGATCGTGCTGGACATCCGCTCGCGCGTCAATTCGATGTCGCGCCGGACGTCAGCTGTTGTTTCAGCCATTCCGTGTCCTCCCTGAGCGTCTTGACCGTCTGGTCGGGCGCAAGTTGTGTCGGCGAGAGTCGCGCAAACCCCTTCCGGGCGAGCCACGCCGCGATGGCGCCCGTGATCACCATGACCACGAGCGCCGCGAGCCAGTACTGATCGCTCGGCAACCACTGGTCGCCGACGAGCAGGATGAGTCCGGATGCGAGCGCGAGCACGCCGAGCAACAGCAGCACGCCTCCCAGCGCCACCCGCGCGGTGCCCTGCCCCACGCTGCTCGCGACTTCCGTGAATTCCATCCGCGCGAGCCTGGTTTCGCCACGAAGGAGATCGGCGCTCCCGTGCGCCAGATCCCGCAACAGGACGCCAAGCCCGCGCGATCGTCCGAACTCTTTCATCTGATCAGTGATTGCTGCGAAGGGCGCGTCCGATGAGATACCCCACGCCCGCGGCGATGAGGAGGGTGCGGCCTGGATGCTCCCGCACCTGCTGCTCCACGCTCGTCTTGAGACTGTCGAGATCGGCTTCACGCAGCCAGTCCGCGGAGGCCTGCATGCCGCCCGCGACGCGCTCCGTCACCTGCGACTGACGACCGTCCATCGACACGGCGGCCGCGCCGTCGCCCGGAACCCCCGCGAGCGCAGGGATGTCCGCGTGACCACGCTCCCGCAGGCGATCCGCGCCGGACTCGAGTGCATCGGCCAGCTTCACTTTCGCGGTGCCGGCGCGATCGCGGATCGTGCTGCCGACTCCGGAGAGCCGGTCACCGGCCGTTTCGATCGCGTGCTTCGCGCGGTCTCGGACGCTTGCTGATGGCTCGCTCGATCCCGTTGACGCGCTGAAATCGACGTTAGCGTCGGTCGGCGGCGAACCGCTGGCGGTGAATTCGGTGCCGTCGTTCCGGGCGGCGCTCGTGCCGAGATCGTTCGTTGCGTCGTTCCGCTCCATGATTCCCCCGAGGATGAGTCACCGGGAGTTCATGCAGATTTTGCGCCGGATCAGCTCCGAACGGACGATGGCGGCGACCAGGCGTCGCGCACGGCGAGCGTCTTCCGGTACGCCGGCATGCCAATGATGAAGAGCGAGATCGCTCCGCACATGCCCACCACATTCACGATCGCGAGCGCCTGCGGCAGCGCCGCGTCGGTGCCGAATCCGTACTCCGCCACCGCGGCCACCGACCACGGCCCCACCGCGGACGCCACGAGACTCAGGACGAAGAAGTAGATCGCGACGCCCTGTGCGCGCATGCGCGCGGGCATGATCTCCGCCGCGGCGGCGGAGGCCGCTCCCCACGGAAATGCCGCGAAGAAGTTCACCACCACCAGCCAGCCGACCACCACGCCCGCCGATCCGGCGAGCGGATACGCCGTGGCGGACACGAGCATCCCCATCGCCCCGATCGCGCCCACGCGAAGCGCGCCGTCGGCATGCCCTTGCCGGACGAACGAGTCCGCGAGACGCCCGCCGGCGAGCACGCCAAGGACGCCGAGCGTCATCGTGAGCGAGCCCTGCACCATGCCCGCGCGCGCCGCGGACCACCCGTGCGTCTGGATGAGGAACGTCGCAAGCCACGCGGCGATCCCATAGTTGACCGTCGCGGAAAGGGCGAACCCGAAACTGTGGCAGGTGAACGTCCGGGAATTGTCCCGAACGTATCGGAACAGCGTGGAGACGGGCACCGTTCCCGTGCTGCGATCCTGGCGCTCGGGTTCGCGCACCGTGAGCATCAGCAGCGCGATGAGCAATCCCGGAAGGCCCACGACGATGAACACCGTCTGCCAGGGACGAATCGAGCCGATGAGCGGCCAGTGCCACGCCTCCTGCTCCGAGAGGAGGCCCACGACCCAACCGCCGATGAAATACGCGAGCCCCGACCCGAGAAAGACGCCAAGCGCGTACACGCTCATCGCCCCCCCGAGTTTGTCTCGTGGGAAGTAGTCCGAGATGAGCGACGTCGCTGGCGCCTGGAGCGCCGCTTCGCCGACACCGACGCCGATGCGGGCGAACAGCAGCCGCCAGTAGGTGCCGGCCAGCCCGCAGAGGGCCGTCATCACGCTCCAGAGCGCGATGCCTACCGCGATCACGTTCCGGCGGTTCCCGGAGTCGGCCAGCCGCGCGATGGGAAGGCCCATCAGCGAATAGAAGATCGCGAAGGGCAGACCGATGAGATAACTCATCTCCGTGAGCGACAGCCCGAGATCGCGTCGGATCGGCACGACGAGCAGCGACAGGATCTGGCGGTCGATGAATCCGGAGACGTTGGCGAGCGTGAGCACGGCAACCACGTACCACGCGTAGCGCCGGCTCACTCGTGCTCCCGCCGATGCGCCACGGTCATCGAGTGGCCGCGAGCACCCGCTCCATCAGTCCGTCCAGCGCGTTCCCCTGAATCCAGCGCACCACGACCACGAGATCGTTTTCCGGATCGCAGATGATGGCGTTCGTACCGTTCCCCAGGTGGTAGTACGTGGACTCCGGCGCGCTGGGCAGGCGACGCTTCCCAGTATTCAGGAAGAAGTTCATGAAGCCGTAGCCCGGCTGCGCCGTGGTGGGCGTGCGCGACTGCCGGATCCACTGCTCCGAGATCACCTGCCTGGAGCCCCACCGTCCATTGCGCAAGGTGAGCAATCCGAAGCGGGCCTGATCGTACGCGCTGATGAACAGGCCGCCCCCCCAGTGGCCGCCGCCGGACACCGACTGGATCAGGCGCCCGTCCAGCACCACCCATGAATTGTCATAGCCGTACCAGCGCCACGTGGGCGACGCGCCGATGGGATCCATCACCAGCTCGCGCATCACCTCCGGGAGCGGCCGACGCCACACATTGAGCGCCGCGAGCGCGAGCACGTTGACCCGCGTGTCATTGTACTCGTAGGCCGATCCGGGATCCACGCGCTCCCGCGTCCACCAGGCGGCCGGCTGGCCGGTGGGCCGATCCGCCCACTCCGGCTTGCCCCACAGCGTGCCCTCCCAGTCGCTCGTCTGTTGCAGCAGATGGCGCCAGGTGATGCGCCGGTTGTGCGGCGTGTCGAACAACGCGATCGGGGAGCGCGCGTCGAACAGTCCCCGTCCGCCCTCACTCGCGAGCGCCGGCAGCGTTGCATGCAGCACGGGCGCCATGTACGCGTGCACGGAATCGTCCGCGCTGCGGATCATGCCGCGGTCCACGGCGAGCCCGACCACGGTGGAGACGAAGCTCTTCGTGACGCTGAACGTCATGTCCACGCGGCTCGGGTCTCCCCACTCGGCGACGATGTAGCCGTTCCGGATGATGATCCCGGTGGGTTCTCCGCGCGGCGCGAATGGTCCGACGGCGCCGCCGAACGGCTCGCGTCCGAAGGACTGGTAGTGCGCCTCCTCGAGATTGCGAGGCGATCCGGATTCGCGCTCACGAGCAAAGGCGATCGCCGCCTCGAGCTTCGTGGCATCCATGCCCACCTGCGCCGGACTGCGCCGCTCCCAGCCGTTTCCTGCGCCGGGAACATAGCTGGAGGTCCGCTGCGCGTGCGCCCCGCCAGAGAGCAGGACCACGCCGATGACCGCGATCACACACTGTTTCATCATGATGCCTGGGAAAGAACGAGGCTTCAACGTACGGACACCCTGCCGACGCGGAAAGAGAGCACCGGTTGCGTTGGAATGATGCTGGTTTCCCCACCGCGAGGACCAACCTTGCGGCCATGCCATACACACTCTGGCTGCGCGGCCGGTTGATCGGTGAAACCGATTTCGACCACGCCGGACCCGGCCCATCGCAGCGCGTCGGCATCCTTCGACCCACCGATCACGGAAGCGACGTCCTTCCCGAACTCACGGGGATGCTGTCCGCGACGCTGTCGCTCAAGCGGGCGATGGAGCGCCGCGGGCTCCGAACAGCCAGCGACAACGCGCCGGGCATCCTCCAGGCGCTCGGCGGCACGCGCGAAGGCCAGCGCGTCATCGAGCTCAGTCGGGCGCTGGCGCAAGTGGAGCTCCGCGATCCCGCGGGGCATTCCGTCAGCGTGCAATCCATCGCGGTCACCGACGCTCGCGAACTCGCCGGCCTCGCCCGCTCCCTGCACCTCGGCACCAGCGATGACCTGGAAGCGGCGGCGATCGTGGCACCACGATTTCTCGTTTCCGCGACGATGGCCATGTACGCCGGCACGGGAACCGCGCCGCGGCGAACGCAGCCGCGACTGAGACCCCGTTGGCGGCGCTAGCGACCCTCGGCGTCGGCGAGCCGGGACAACTTGCGGCGCACTTCGGCCACCCTGGGTTGCAGCGACGGGTCCGGGTTGTCCCACAGCGCCAGAAACTCGCGGTAATACTCGGCGGCCTTCGCCACGTTGCCCGTCTGTTCGTGCAACTCCCCCAAGCGGCGGAAGCGCAGGGCCTTCTGCGCGGCATCGAATCCCTGCCGCCCGAGGAACGGCGTGTTGAAGAATTTCTCCATGTAGTAGATGGCAGAGTCCGCGACGCCTCTCCGGTCCCAGGTTTCCGCGATGTCATCGAGGATGCAGACGCCGCAGGCGCCGTTGGGCCCGTCGTACGTAGTGTCGGACCGCCACAGCAGGCGCAGCGCTTCTTCGTGGCGCCCTTCTGCGCGCGCGATGAGACCGCGGGTGGCGTTGAACCCCGGCTCGCGCGTCCGCAGCTCGGTGCTGTCCGTCCATTCAGCGATGTCGGCCTGGAGGAACGCGCGCGCACGCGCCACGTCACCCACTTCAGCATAGAACCCCGCCAGGCCGCCGTAGGGACGCTGGCCTTGCGGCAGCGCGCGCAGGTCCGTTCTCGCGAGCACCGCGTTCATGCGGGCCACCGCGCGGGCCGTATCCTGATGCCACATGAGATCCAGCCAAGACATCGAAAGTGAATCGGAGATGGCCGGTTGTGGCTGGCCGCCCAGCGTCTGACTGATGCGTTGTGCCTCCCGTCCGTAGCGCTGCGTCTCGCTGTACCGGCCGCGCAGCAGTCCGTAGGTGGCCAGGCCCCCGGCGCCATGCACCTTGAGGATCGGATTCGCGCTGGCGTACAGCGCGCGAAGCGAGCGCTCGAGCGAGTCCAGTTGATTGCGATAGTACAGGAAGTTGAGCGGAGCCGTGGCGACAAACAGCGCGGTGGGATAGAGCCGCGAGGCCTCGGCAAAGTAGCGCTCCGATTCGTCCGGCTTCCCCCCATTGAAAAGAGCGCCGGCCAGATTCGTGTACTGCTGCGACGTGGCCCGGCCTTCGGCGATCGACGCCTTGAACAGTGACTCCGCGCGCGCAAGGTCCCGGCGCCCGATGAGGATGGTGGCGAGGTTGTTGGCCGCGCCCGATTCGGTTGGATCGATCGCGAGCAACCGCTCGTACGCCTGAATCGCGCGGCGGCGGTCGCGCCCGGGCCCGAGATGGTAGTACGTCCCCTCGGCCATCAGGCGTTCGCGCTCGGTGAGGCGCGAGCGGAACCGGTAGGCCTGCTCGAGCGCGCTGTCCACACGCGAGCGGGGCATGCCCGAGTTGTTCAGCGCCACGCCCAGCTTGCGCCACGCCATCGCGAACGCCGTATCGATGCGCACCGCCTCGCGCAGGCGCTCGGCGGCCTCGATGGGATTGCCGCCCATGTCGATCGAGCGCGCGGCGTCGGCGTAGATGCGCAGCGCTTCCAGCGATGGCGTTGTCACCTGCTCCAGCGGTTGGCTACCGCGCACGTCCCGCAGCGACTCGCCGATGCGGCCGCGCAGCTTGCGTGAGAGCGCGTCGATCTTCTCCAGCAGCTGGCCGGGGGTGTCTGCCGTCTCCTGATAGGCGGCCAGGGCGTTCGCCGAGTCCACGCTGACGAGCCGCATGGAGACGACGAAGCCGGCGCCAAGGGGCCGGATGGCGCCGTCCACGATGGCTTTCACGCCTTCGCGCTGGGCAATCTCGCGCGCCAGCGCCAGATCCAGCCGGCTCGCCGCCGGCCGCTCCATCCGCTGGAGGGCGGCGCTGATTGCGATGGGGGGCATGATCGATATCACGCGCGACTGGCCGAGTGTCGTGCGCACCGCCTCGGTCACCAGGGTGCTCAGGGAAGTGTCCGGGGCCTGGAACTCGACCACGATGATGCGCTCGCGATCGCCCAGTTTTCCGGACGCCAGGAGTGACCCCGCCGGCCCGATACCCATGGCGCGAAGCGACATGAAGCCGCCGACGAGGAGCACGAACGCGCCGAGCGCGACGGCACCACCCATCCAGGCGCGCTGGACGTTGAGGTGCGGGCTGGCCTTGATCGCAAGCGTTGCCATGGTGCCGTGGCCGGCCGGTGATCCGCCCGGTGTCATCGCTGGCGTGGACGTCGCCAGCCGGCGCACCGTGCGACTCACGTACCAGGCGAACAGGATGACCGGCAGCCCCAGGGCCATCACGACGATCGCTCCGGGAAATACCCAATCCGGCAACCCGAGTGCGATGATCGCCGCGCGGGCCACGATGGCGACGCCGACAAACGCCGCCGCGTAGAGCGCCAGCGTCTTTCGCAGCATCCCGGGACCGCCGATCAGAACGCCCGGCATGGACGTCATGCCGGTGCTCGTGATCGCATCCAGCGCCTGCACCATGTCGAGCCCCGATTGCGGCCGATGCGCGGGTTCCTTCTCCAGACATCGCATGACCAGTTGCGCCAGTGGCGCGGGGGTGTCCGGACGCACGTCCGCGATGTGCGCGGGCGCCTCGGTCATATGCGCCGCGAGCGTCCTGGCGGGCGCGCGTCCGTGAAATGGTGGCTGCCCCGTGAGAAGCTCGTACGCCATGCAACCGAACGAGTAGATGTCCGCGCGATGATCCACGCTGGGGTCGCCGGCCGCCTGCTCGGGCGACATGTACGATGGCGTGCCGATCGACGTGCCCAGCTGCGTGAGGGTCGCACCCTCCCGCTCCGTGCGAGCAGCAGAAATGGCCTTCGCGATTCCGAAATCGGTGACCACCGCCGTTCCGCCGGAGAGCAGCACGTTGTCCGGCTTGATGTCCCGGTGCACCACGCCGCGCTCGTGCGCGTAGTGCAGCGCCTTCGAGACGTCCCGCAGGATGCCGACCACCGTGCCAATGGCCAGCGGCCCGCCTGTGGCGAGCCGCGCGCGGATGGACTCGCCCTCGACGAAAGGCATCGTATAGAACGGCAGCCCGTCGATCTCGCCGGCCGTGATGATCGGCACGATGTTCGCCTGCTGGAGCGAGGCCGCAACCTGGATTTCCCGCTCGAACCGCTCCACGCTCACGCCGGCCGCCAGCTCGGGCGACAGGACCTTGATCACGACCCGGCGGTTCAGCCGCCGCTCCTCCGCGACAAACACGCGCGACATGCCGCCGCCGCCAAGCTCCCGCTCGATGACGTACGAGGTACCGAGTGTTTCCTGGAGGGTATGTCGGAGGTCCATGAGGTGGCGGGGCGGGGTGGGAGTCCCTCGGCGAGCCGGACGTTTTGCTCCGGCGCGGTGGCACCCTGGTTCTTAAGGTAGAATTCGGCGCACTTCGCGGCCAGAGCGAGCGCTGCAGAACTCGTTGTGAATTCGTGGCATAGGGACTGCCTCGGTGTATAACGGGCGTGTTCCGGTAATCAATCCCTTTTTGACCGAGTGATGTCTGTGCTGCAACGCATTTGTCTGACGATGGGCCTATTCGCCCTGGCCGCCTGTGGCCGCGATCCCGCGGCGCACGCGGATACCACCCCGGATTCGACCAACAGCAACGTCGGTGGCATGACCAGACGCGACAGTGCGGCCGGTTATGTCACGGAAAGCCAGGATCCCGTGCGCCCGAGGGATTCCTCCAGGGCAGCCAGGACGAAAGACAGCGCGCGAACGGCTGGCGACACCATTCCTGACCCCGCCGCGGACTCGACGGCGCCCGCGCTGAACGTGACCATGGCGCCGGGCCGTTTCAAGCGTGATTCCCTCTCGCTGATCTACACGCTTCGTGCGGCGAACAAGCACCCCGGGTGGCCTGTGAAGGGACCGGCACCGGCTCCGGGCGCGTTGCTGCCGAACAAGCGGATCGTGGCGTACTACGGGAATCCGCTCTCGAAGCGTATGGGAATTCTCGGAGAGATTCCGCCGGACCAGATGCTGGCCAGGCTGGAGGCGGTGGCGAAGGAATGGGAGGAGGCGGATCCCGAGACGCCGGTGCAGCTCGCGCTGCATCTCGTGGCGGTCGTGGCGCAGGGGGCCGCCGGCAAGGACGGCAAGTACCGGCTGCGCATGGATTCGTCGCTCATCGAAAAGGTGTACGGGTGGGCTCAGCAGAAGAACGCGCTGCTGTTCCTCGACCTCCAGATGGGCCAGAGCACCGTGCAGGAAGAGCTACCGCGGCTCATGAAGTGGCTTGAGCGCCCCGACGTGCACCTCGGGCTGGACCCCGAGTTCAACATGCACCACGACAAGGCCGGCGTGGCCCCAGGGAAGAAGATCGGCACCCTCGCGGCCTCGGAGATCAATCACGCGATCAGCGAGCTGTCGGCGCTCGCCAGGGCCAAGGGGATACCTCCCAAGGTGCTGGTGATACACCGCTTCACGCGGCCGATGGTTCGTAACGCCAGCCAGATCAAGCTCGACCCCTACGTCCAGGTGGTCATCGACATGGATGGCTGGGGCGCGCCCTGGCTCAAGTTCGACTCGTACAAGGACTACGTGGTGAACGAGCCGGTGCAGTTCGCGGGATTCAAGATCTTCTACAAGAACGACACGAAGAAGGGCGACAAGATCCTCACGCCGGGCGAACTGCTGCAGCTGAAACCGACGCCGATGTATATCCAGTACCAATGACACCACGGCTGGCGCCGTGGAGGACCGCGGGGCTGCCAGCGGGAGACGGACGCGGCCGGACGCGGCTAGATTCCGGAGTGACCTCGCCCGCCACGACCGCCACTGAAAAGAAGAAGAAGATCGATGCCGGCCGCGCCTGGAAAGAGGCGCGCGACCTCATGGCGCGGCACAAGCGGTCCCTGGCGATCGGCTTCTCGCTCATGCTGGTCAACCGGACCGCGTCGCTGGTGCTGCCGGCGAGCTCGAAGTACCTCATCGACGACGTGATCGGACAGCAGCGCGCCGACCTGCTGCTGCCCCTGGCCCTGGCGGCGCTCGCCGCGACGGTCATTCAGGCAGTGACCGGTTTCGCGCTGTCACAGGTGGTGTCCATCGCGGCGCAGCGGGCGATCACCGAGATGCGCAAGTCGGTGCAAATGCATGTGCTGCGGCTGCCGGTCTCGTACTTCGATTCCACCAGGACCGGTGTTTTGATCTCGCGGATCATGAGCGATGCCGAGGGCGTGCGGAACCTGGTGGGCACCGGCATCGTGCAGCTGGTGGGCGGATTTCTCACGGCCACCGTCGCGCTCGGCGTGCTGATCTGGCTGAACTGGAAGCTCACCGCGATCACGCTGTTCATTCTCGTGGCGTTCGGCGGCATGATGGCGATCGCGTTCAAGCGGCTTCGGCCGATCTTCCGGGAGCGCGGCGCGATCAACGCGGAAGTCACCGGGCGCCTTGCCGAGACGGTGGGGGGCATCCGCGTCGTGAAGGTCTACACCGCCGAGCGTCGCGAACAGCTGACGTTCGCGCGAGGCGCGCATCGATTGTTCCGCAACGTAGCGAAGACGATCACGGGCACCTCCGCCGTGGGCTCCGGCGTCATGGTCATCACCGGGATCATCGGCGTGCTGATGATCCTGATGGGCGGCCGCGACGTGCTGGAAGGGCGGATGACGCTGGGCGACATGATGATGTACGTCTTCTTCGTCGGGATGGTCGCCGCGCCGCTGGTCGGGATCGCGTCCATCGGCACGCAGATCACGGAGGCCTTCGCCGGGCTCGATCGCATTCGCGAGATCCGCGACATGACCACGGAAGACCAGGCCGACGCCTCGAAAGCCGCCGTTCCGGAGGTGGAGGGCGACATCGAGTTCCAGGGCGTGTGGTTCGAGTACAATCCCGGCGTTCCAGTGCTCAGGGACCTGTCCTTTCACGCGCCCGCGGGAACCACCACCGCGCTCGTGGGATCGAGCGGCGGGGGCAAGAGCACGCTCGTGAGCCTGGTCATGGCCTTTTCCCGGCCCCGGGACGGGCGCATCCTGGTGGATGGCAAGGACCTGGACACGATGCGGCTGCACGAGTTCCGCTCGCACGTGGGTGTGGTCATGCAGGACAACTTCCTGTTCGACGGCACCATTCGCGAGAACATCGCCTACTCGAAGCCCGGCGCCACGCTGGACGAGGTGGTCGCGGTGTCGCGCATCGCGCACGTGGACGAGTTCGTCGACGGCTTCGCCGACCGGTACGACACCATCGTCGGCGAGCGCGGCGTGAAGCTCTCCGGGGGGCAGCGCCAGCGCGTGGCGATCGCGCGTGCCATTCTGGCGGACCCGCGCGTGCTCATCCTGGACGAGGCCACGTCGTCCCTGGACAGCGAGAGCGAAGCCATGATCCGGGACGGACTTCGCAGCCTGCGGCACGGCCGGACCACGTTCGTCATCGCCCACCGGCTCTCCACCATCGAGAGCGCGGACCAGATCCTGGTGCTCGAGGCCGGTGCGATCGTCGAGCGTGGCACGCACCATGAACTGATGAAGCTTGGGGGCCGATACCGCGAGCTCCACAACCGGCAGTACGGCGTGGAGCGGGACGTGTTCATCAACCCGGGCGAGGACTTCCTCCCCGTGCCAGCGTCGCCAAAGGACGAGATTCACGCGCCGGTCCGATCCAACACCGCGCTATAGGCCGTCGAACTCCTGGCGGCCGGGCGCCAGGGAGTGCTTCGAATGGCAGCTGGTCGTGCAGGACTCATGGTGCTGGGACTGACGCTGCTGTGCGGCGCGCCCCACGCGGCCCGGGCGCAGGAGACGCCGGAGCTGCTCACGTCCATCTCCGAATCGCGACTCTTCGCACCGGGTGAGCGACTGACCTATTCCGTTCGCGTCGGCGCGTTCGGTCGTGGCAGGGCGGTCGCGGAAATCATCGGCGCGGACACGCTGCGCGGCCGGACGGTGTACCACACGATTTTCAAGTTGGATGGTTCGCTCCTCTTCTTCAAAGTGAACGACCTGTACGAGAGCTGGTTCGATCCCACCACGCTCGTGTCGCTGCGCTATCACCAGAACATCGACCAGGGTCCGTACGAGCGCGACCGGCGATTCGAGATCTTTCCCGAGCGCGGCACCTACGTGGACGCGAACGACGTGGAGTTGCCCACGGTGATGCGGCCACTGGACGACGGTGCCTTCCTCTACTTTCTGCGCACCATTCCGCTGGAAGTCGGCCAGACGTACACGTTCAACCGCTACTTCAAACCGGATCGCAATCCGGTGACGATCGTGGTGGTGCGCCGCGAGCGCATCCGCGTTCCAGCGGGTGAATTCGACGCCGTGGTGCTACAGCCCAAGATCAAGGCGAAGGGCATCTTTGCCGAAGGCGCCAACGCCGAGGTATGGATCGAGGATGGCGGCTCGCGAATGATGCTCCAGATGAAGACGCGCCTGCCCTTCGGTGGCGTCACCTTTCAACTGAGCAGGCGCGAGATCGTGCCCGTGATCGCCGCCGCGTCCCCGCGCTGATCCCTGGCTCAGCGCGCGGCCGGCGCGCAGTGCTCCTCCAAGGCGCCCTTCAGGTCGCTCGCGATCTCCGGAGCCGACCGTCCTTCGATCTGCCAGCGCTCGAGCATGAAGACGATCTGTCCGTCGCGCAGCAGAGCGATCGACGGCGATGACGGTGGGTACCCGGTGAAGTAACCGCGCGCCCTGTCGGTCGCGGCGCGATCCTGCCCGGCAAACACGGTAGTGAGCCGCTGCGGCCTTGCGGTCGATTCGCCGAGCGCCATGCGGACGGCGGGTCGCGCCATGCGCGCCGCACAGCCGCAGATGGAATTCACGACGACCAGCGCCGTTCCCTTCGCGGTGAGTTCCCGGTCGACCTCGTCGGGCGTGCGCAACTCGGAAAAGCCGATACCGGTGAGCTCCGCTCGCATGGGCGCGAGCATCTGTTCCGGATACATGCCGGCGGAAACGGGAAGCGTCATGTCAGCAGCACCTCACAAACCATCCAGGTGAAAATCCTCGTCCCGCACGAGCGCGAGGATCGCGGCCTGGGGGACGACGAGAAACCGCTCGCCCTCGAACGTGATTTCGACGGCAGCCTTGCGAAAGAACAGCGCGTAGTCGCCGATCCGGGCCTGCATGGGCACGAACCGCGTCTCACGCGTGGGGGCGCGCCACTCCTCCTCGGCGTTCGCATCCAGCGCCGGCAGTGGCAGGCCGGGCCCCGTGGCAACGATGGTACCGCTCTGCACCGCCTGATTGTCCACGGCCGTTGGCGGCAGGTAGAGCCCGACATTCGTGCGCTCTTCCCCGTTCTCGACCTTCACGAGCACGCGGTCGCCAACGACAATCAGATCCTTCCGGGACTTGTGCATCGTGTCTCGAATATAGCGGGGCTACCGCACGAGCCAGAATCGCGTCTGGCGCTGGAACGCCCACCGCACGGTTCCGTCCGCCCCGACGATCACATCCTCCTCCTGCGCGGAACGGACGCGCTGGCCGGTCCACTCGGGAACCGCCGTCGTGGCCTGCAACTCGATCGAATACCACATGGAGGGGATGACCTTCGCGTCACCGCGCCCCGGCACGCCGTCCTGATAGTCCCACAGCCCGATGGGCGGACCCGCGCCGTGGCCGTGGATCCCGATCGGGTGCGTGTAGACGGTGCCGTTGATCCCGTCGGAGCGCATCCGCGCGAGCGACGCCCGCAGGATCTCATTTCCCGTGCGTCCCGGACGGATCTCGGACATCACGATGTCCTGCAGCTGGTTCGAATTCGACAGCGCGCGCTGGAGGCCCGCCGGCACCGCCGTTTCGCCGACGCGCAGCACGTATCCCATGTGCTGGGTATCGGTGTTCAGGCGATGCGCCGTGATCCCGAAGTCGCAGTGCAGCACGTCGCCGCGCTCGATGACCGGGTTGTCTCCCAGCTGCGCTTCCGTGAAGCCCATCCGCTGGACGTCCACGGACGGCTGGAACCACGACCCCAGCCCCAGGTCGTTCACCTGCTGGCGCATCCACCAGACGACATCCTGCGTGCGCGTGACCCCGGGCGTGATCACGACGTTCGAGAACGCGGTGTCGATGATGCTCCACACCACCTCGTTCATGCGGCGAAAGACCCGCTCCTCGTCCGGAAGCCGGCTCGCGATCAGCTCCACGGCCAGGGCATCCACGCTCCTGATCCGGGAAATCCAGGGCTCGCCGAGCGCCGCGCGCATCCCGTCCGATTCGCCGGACGTGAGTCCGTCGGCGAATGACCATGTGCGCGACGAGTTGACCGTGATGAACCGCGGTGCGCGCCGCTCCACGAGATCCTTGAGCACGAGCCACTGCGCATCTCCCCACAGTTCCGCCTGTCGCGGCGCCTGCGCGCCGGCGGGTCCGTCCGCCGGGCGGCTGGATCGGACCGCCTCGTACACGCCGCCCTGCGACGTTCCGCCGAGCGCGATCCGGTCCACGCCGCAGCCCGCGGCGGGACGCGCCGCCGCGCAGGTGTCATGGAACACATAGATGGTGCGGCGCCGCGCCGCGAAGGTGGTCGGGGACACGAGCGACGTGAACACCGGATCCTCGTTGTACTCGCGCATGGGCACCACCCAGAATTCGACGCCGTGCTTGCGCATCAGCGCCGGCAGCACCGTTTCCATGCGCTGCACCAGCCAGCGCTGCTGCAGGTCCGCCTGGTCGCGCAGCGTGCCGAAGGGGCGGCGGGTGGTGAACTCCTGCGCGGACCCGGGCGCCGCGACGGTCGCGAGCGTCGCGAGAACGGCAACCAGCGCGATCCTGTGCATCATCTCGAATTCCGGTGAAAGGTCAGGCCTGCGCGGTATCCTCGATCGGGTCCTCCTCCACCACCTCCTCGCGGAGGATGGTGCGGCGGACGAGCCAGATCATCGCGGCGAGCACCGCCGCCCAGGCGCAGACGATCAGCACCCGCGTCCACAGCGTGCCCCCCGCCATCGGCAGCCAATCGGACCATTCCGCGCGCGCCGTTCCCGACGGTTCACGTCTCAGCCCGATGAGCGCCAGGCTCGTCGCCGCTTCCGCGGCTGCCTCCACCACGGCAAACAGTGGCGCGCGCCAGAGCCAGCGCTCCAGCGGAAAGTTCGCCAGGTGGAGCGTGGCCATGGCGCACAGGAACAGCAGGCCGCCCACGAATGCCAGGAACCACACCCACGTCGCGGATTCCGGCGTGGTCACGAGCGCGCGATACAGGCGGAGGACGATGCCGGAAAAGACGGCCACCTCGACGAGCGACCGCGAGAGTCGCCGGATGACGGTGGGCTCCTCGAAATGCCAGTCGTGCGTGTGCTTCGGAAAGAACGAACTCATGATCACCTCGGTCATCAGTTACACAAACGATCGTGGCCGCGACGCCGAACCCCCTCGCATCACGGCCACGACGGCGTCCTCCAGCTTCTCGAATGAAAATGGTTTCGTCAGCAAGGGCTGCCGCGACGCCGGGTTCGAGCTCCGCACGCCCGTAGACACGACGTCGCCCGTGATGAACACGGTGCGCGCGGCGAGACCCGGGCGCTCCTTTCGCAATCGTTCATGCAGCGTGAATCCGTCCATTCCCGGCATGCGAAGGTCACACACCACGGCATCCACGCTGGTGCCCTGCAGGACCGCCAGCGCGGACTCGCCATCAAACGCGGTGTAGACGGTGAACCCGCGCATCGCGCCATAGGCCTCCATGCCGCTGCGCAGCGCGGGCTCGTCGTCCACGAACAGCAGCCGCAGCCCCGCCAGCGGTGAACGCACCGTGAAGGGTCCCGATTCGCGCGCGCTCCCCTCGCGCGGTGGCACCTCGGCCGCCGGCAGCGTCACGCGAAACGCCGTGCCGCGATCCGACGTGTCCACTACCTCGATCGCGCCACCATGCGCCGACACGATGCCGTAACTCACGCTCAGGCCCAGGCCGGTGCCCTCCCCTTCCTGCTTGGTCGTGAAAAACGGTTCGAAGATGCGAACACGCGCTTCGGGCGGGATCCCCGAACCCGTGTCGCGCAGCTCCAGCGTCACGTTGCCGCCGTCCGCGCCGGTGGTCACGGTCAGCGTGCCGCCCCCGAGCGGCTCCATGGCCTGCACGGCGTTGGTGAGCAGATTGAGGCACACCTGCTGCAACTGACGCGCATCTCCCATCACCGACGGCAGGTCCGTCCCCAGCCGCTGCTCCACCTCCACGCGCGCCGAATTCAGCTGATAGGTGCGCATCCGCAGTGTGCGCGCGATCACGCCGTTGATGTCCAGCGGCTCGTTCTGCGTCTCGCTGCGGCGCGCGAAGGCGAGCAGGTCCTTCACCACCTGACTGGCGCGCAGCGTCTCGGCGCGAATCACGTCGATCGACTCCCGCTGTGACGGCGAGAGCTCCGGATCCCGCAGCATCAGCTGGGCGAAGGCACTGATGCTGCTGAGGGGATTGTTGACTTCGTGCGCGACGCCCGCCACCAGCTCCCCGACCGCCGCCAGCCGGTCCGACTCCATGAGGCGCGCGCGCATGTCACGCTCGACGGTGATGTCGCGCCCCACGATCAGCACGCTCGGCGGATCGGCCTCGGGGAGCCGGCTGGCGGCGAACGAGACGAGGCGCGGCGTCGTGGTGCCGCTCCCGGGCATGCGCACCTCCAGCCGGCTCGGGGAGCCGTTGAAGGTACGCTCCAGCGCGGCCTCCAGCTCCGGCCGGTCCTCGGGGACGAGCAGGTCGCCCAACGTGCGACCGACCACCTGGATCGGGTCGACGCCCACCACGTCGCGCACGGCGTCGTTCGCCTCGCGAACACGGCCGCTCCGGAGCACGGTGAACACGGCGTCCGGTGCGGCGCGGAATAGCGTGCGGAAGCGCCACTCGGTCTGCTTGAGCGAGTCCACCAGCTCGGCGTTCTCGAGCGCCACCGCCAGCAGGTCTGCCATGGCCTCGATACGATCCAGCGTGCTCGCCGTGAATTCGCCGGCCTTGAGGCGTGTCACCGACACCGCGCCAATGCGCTCGCCCCGCCGGGCGATGGGAAGGATGGCGAGCGCGCGCACGGCGTCGCTCACCGGCTGGTATGCGGGCGGGTACAGCTCGGCCACGTGCTCCCGTGCATCCGCGACGGACCACCGCTGTCCGCTCACGACGGCGCGCCCCATCGCGGACCCCACGACGGGAAGCTCCTGGCCGAGGGCCGGCCCCCAGATCCCCGACACGGCCACGATGTGCACCCGCCCGTCATCGCGCAGCAGTCCCACGCTGCCACCGTCCGCCTGCGCGATGTCGAGCAGCACTTCCATGAAGCGCTCGAGCACGCGCTGCGGATGCAGCTCCAGCGCCATCTGCTGGCCGAGCCACCACATGCGCTGGAGCACCTTCTGCGTGTCCACGAGCTCGGAGGTGCGCTCCGCCACGCTGTGCTCCAGCGTGGCACTCAGCTCGCGCTCCGCGGTCACGCGCTGCGTGAGCGCCAGGGTCGTGCTGCGCTCCAGCGAAAGCGCCCAGCCGCCGTAGAGCGCGAGGAGCATGCTCATCGCGCCAACCACCACGGCGCGCTCCAGCGCCGTCGGCTCGTACCAGGTGGCGCCAGCATCACGCAGCCCGAGCGCCAGGGCGCTCGCACCGAGGAGTGCCAGCAGCGCGACCCCCCCGAAGACCGCGCGGTGCACGCCGAACGACGCCCGGGCGACGGCGACGGACGCGATCCCGAAACCCAGGATGCTCACGATGAATACGGCCTGACCCAGCGGATCGCGGGCTGGCGCGCCCTGGCGCGCGAGTATGAGCGCAAGCGTCGCCGCGAAGACGAGCTGGCACAGGGCCACGAGGGGCGCGGTGAGATCGCGCGGAAAAAACCGGCGGCGCATGTCCCTCCACGTTCTATCGCGGAGGGGCAATACACCAGAGGGAAGTTTCGCCTACCGGATTCGGTGCCCCAGCCGCGTCCAGCGGATATCCGTGATGAACGACACCGGCCGGTCGCTCTCGACGGAGGGAACGTACGAGTAGTACACGAAGATCGGCCGGCCACGCACGTTCTCGCGCGGAACGAGCCCCCAGAACCGGCTGTCCTTCGAGGCGTGCCGGTTGTCGCCCATCATGAAGTAGTGGCCCGGCGGAATGAGCAGCGGACCCCAGTGATCGAGGGCGGGTGTCGGCGGCGGCGGTCCGAAACGCGTGTTGGGGAGCTCGATCCGGTGCTGCCACTCCATGAGCGGCGACGACTCGTTCGGATCGGCCCGCGGATTGGCCGCGGTCGCCGGATCGTGCTGCGGCTGGGGAACGCCGTTCACGTGCAACAGACCGTCGCGCATGTAGAGCGTGTCGCCCGGCACGCCGACGAGCCGCTTCACCAGCGTCGGCGTGGGATCGTCCCCCTGGGCGGCCTCGTCGGCCTGATACGGGGAGACGAAAACGACCACCTCGCCAGGCCGCGGCTCGGAGTACCCCGGCAGGTTGATCCCCGTGAAGGGAATGTGCGGGCCGTACACCGCCTTGTTCACGAACAGCCAGTCCCCGATGAGCAACGACGGAATCATGCTGCCCGAGGGGATCCGGAACGCCTCGATGAGGAACGTCTTGATCACGAGATAGATCAGCACGGCGCCCACGAGTGACTTCACGTTCTCCCAGACGCGGGCGCGGATCGGCGGAGTGGAAGCCGCTGTGCCGTCGCGAGCCTGCGCGACGACGTTCTCACGGTCGGACGTGGGGCGTTTCTTCGCCAATGGGTTCTCGCGTTTCGGTGGGGGGGGGGTGAGGCGGGTCGCCGGTGAAAAATAAGCCGCCGCGCGAGTATCGCGCGGCGGCTGAACGCTCCGGCTATGCCAGAACGGCTACTTCATGTGCTTGCTGACGAGCTTCGTCATCTCGAACATCGAGACTTTGCCCTTGCCACCGAACACCGCGCGAAGCTTGTCGTCGGCGTTGATCATGCGGCGCTCCTTCGCATCCTGAAGGCCATGCCGCTTGATGTACTGCCACAGCTTCTTCGTGACTTCGGTGCGGGGGATCGGGGTGCTCCCGACGACGGCCGCAAGCTGGGCACTGGGCATCATCGGCTTCATGAACGCGGCATTGGGCTTCCGCTTCGCGCCGCCTTTCTTTTTCGCCTTCCTGCGAGTCGCCTTCTTCGCGACTTTCCGCCCAGCCTTTTTCTTCGCCTTGCCCTTCTTCTTCTTCGTCGCCATGCGGCCTCTCCTGGAGTTGGTGAGCGGAGCGATTTTCCCTATGGGAAATGACCTCGGGTATGACTCCGCCGCGCGAATGATAAAATCCTCTATGGGGAGCGCAATAGGCAAAATCGCGATGGTCACGCCGTGAGACGACGCAGCAGCGCCATCATGCGCAGGTCGAAGGGGTCGGCGGCCGGGTCGTCGTCGGCGATATCGGCCACCTGCTGAGGCGTTTCGAGGATGAGCGGGACGTGTTTCGACCGCGGGTCCGCGAGGAGCCAGGCGAATGGTTCCACCCCGATTTCCCCCTCGCCAAGCAGGGCGTGACGGTCGCGATTCGACCCCAGTGCTCCCGCACTGTCATTCAGGTGGAAGAACCCTGGTGGCTGTCCCGTCGCCGCCTCGAATTCGTCCAGTACGCCGGTGAGCGCGCCCGCAGACGCCGCGATGTCGTAGCCGGAGGCGTAGAGGTGGCAGGTGTCCAGCCCATAGCCAGTGCGCGCGCGAAGATGCCGAGGCAGCTGCGAGAGGATCGCCCCCACTTCCGCCGCGGTGCGCGCCATGGTCGTCCCGGCCCCGGCGGTATTCTCGACGAGCAGACGGGTGTCCGACGCGAGCTGATCGAGCGCGTGGACCATCGCGGCGGCGATGCGTTCCGCTGCCGCCTCGCGGTTGCCATCCGTTGCGGCGCCGGGGTGGAAGCACACGGCGCCGAGGCCGAGCGCCGACGCGCGCTCCAGCTCCTTCGCCAGCCCATCGCGGGCGCGCGTCCACTTCCCCGAGTCGGGCGTGGCGACGTTGAGCACGTAGGCGCCGTGCGCCATCATGCGCCGGGGGTCCAGTCCGGTGCCAGCCACGGCGCCGCGGAAGCGCTCAACGCGCTCGGCGCGGATGGAGGTCTTGTCGCCGTAGAACTTGGGGATTGCCGTGAAGAGCTGCATGGCCGACATGCCGCCGTTTGCCGCCCGGCGCACCGCCATGTCGATCCCGCCATTGTCGATCGTGTGAGCGCCGAACCAGTGCGACAACCGTCAGTGCCCCCCCCCCTTCTCGAGGTCCAGCATCCTCGCGTCGCCTTCGTAGGGCACGGAGCGCGGGTTCCGCAGCTCGCCCATCCGCTTGACCAGATCCGCGATGCGCTGCGCCTGCGCGACGATCGTGGTCAGGTCCTCGGTCGGAAGCTTACGCTCGGTGTGCTCGAGGAGCAGGAGCTCGGCGGTGGCCATCAGCCCCGCCAGTGGATTGTTGATCTCGTGCTGGAGCGTGACCAGGGCCTCGCCGATGCCGGCCAGATAGCGCGCCTCCCGCAGCTCCTTCTCCGCCCGGCGCCGGTCAGCGTCGCTCGCCATCCGTTGCAGCGCGATGCGCATGCGGGCGAGCATCCGCTGCCCCGTGGTCGGCTTCGTCACGTAGTCGTCGGCGCCGGCATCGAGCACTTCCGCCAGGTCACCGGCCGACGTCCGCCCGGTGACGACGAGCACGAAGGTCTCGCGATCCGGGTCAGCCGCGCGAATCCGGCGGCAGACGTCGAGCCCATTCATCCCCGGCATCTCGATGTCCAGGACCACCAGTTCATGCCGCGCTCGCTCCCACGCCGCCCACGCCTGCGCACCGTCGTCGGCCATCTCGAACGTCCGGCCCAGCGCCTCGAGCACGTGCTCGAGCAGCAGGAGAATGGTGGGGTCGTCGTCGGCGATGAGGACGGTGCGCCGGGGGTCGGCGCCAGCCTTGTCGCTCACGGCAGCACCCCGATCCGGACGAAGCGCGGTGTAGTGTCCGTGGCGGCACCTCGCGACCATGCCACTGCCAGTTTGCCGTCGCCGATGGCGACGTCGGGCGCGCGGGCAGGCCCGGTGGGCGGCGAAACGACCTGTCGCACCTGGAACAGGTGCGCCATCGTGTGCGAGAACGCGAGCCCCACGCGCGGCTGCGCCGCATTGGGATCCTCGTAGACCACGGCGACCAGATCGCCGCGCGCGGCGATCGCCGTGTGGCCGATCCGCTCCCCATAGACGACCGCGACCGGCGAGTGGAACATGACTCCCTCATCCATCGAGTGCGAGGCGAATATACCGGGCCCCTCGCGCGCCGCCATGCCATAGGCCACGTGGACGTTCTGCCCGTCGGCCGCGATGGAGGGCGGCGGGCGGCGGCAGCCCACGCGTCCCGCGTCCATGGTATCCACCCGGATCGCGGGATCCCACCGCAGGCCATCGCGTGATCGGGCCACCATGACGTGCGCCGTGCTGTCGGGCTGCGCTTCCCACCACACGGCGTACCAGCCGGTCACGCTGTCGCCGGCCACGCGCACGCTGCCCACGCACTGCCCGGCCACGCGCGCGGGCACGACGGCCGAGGCGGACTGGCCGGCCAGCGCACCGCCGTCGAATGCCAGCCGCGCCTCCGCCGCCACGGCCGGCGGCAGCGGGGTCGGGTCGTCCCACGCGATCGAATCGGAAGCGCAGGCGAGGGGCGCGGCCATGGCCAGCACCGCCGCGATGCGGAGTAAGCGCGTCGTCACCACTGAGAGGATAGCGGAGGGCCGCGCTCGGATGAAGCGACCGCGCGCACT
This sequence comes from Gemmatimonadaceae bacterium, assembly GCA_040902005.1. Taxonomy (GTDB): domain Bacteria; phylum Gemmatimonadota; class Gemmatimonadetes; order Gemmatimonadales; family Gemmatimonadaceae; genus DASPMP01. The sequence goes on from JBBDYA010000085.1 coordinate 38,531, forward strand.
ATCTTCTCCAGCGACGAAACGACGAACGGGAACCCGCACATGTCCGCACAGAAGAAATCGTCCGCGCGCACCAAGGCGTCCAGGCGGCGCGCCGCCGCCGCCGCACCGGCACCCGCGACTGCACCCCCGCTCACCGCGGTCACCGGCGTGCGGCGCGTGCCGCCGCCCGTGAACGAGCCGGTGCGCGGGTACGCCCCGGGGTCGCCGGAACGTGCGGCGCTCAAGGATCGGCTGGCGTCGATGGCGGACGAACGGGTGGACATTCCGATCATCATCGGTGGACGCGAGATCCGCACGGGCGACACCTCGCGCGCCGTGATGCCGCACGATCACCGGCACGTACTCGCCGACTGGCACCGCGCGTCCGCGACGCACGTCACCAGAGCCATCGCCGCGGCGCGCGACGCCCGGGCGGAATGGGCCAACTGGGCCTGGGAGGACCGCGCCGCCGTCTTCCTGAAAGCGGCGGACCTGCTCGCGACCACCTGGCGTCCCACGATGAACGCGGCCACGATGCTGGGCCAGTCGAAAACGGCGTTCCAGGCGGAAATCGACGCGTCCTGCGAGCTGATCGACTTTCTGCGATTCAACCCCGCCTACGCGCAGGAGCTGTACGCGGAACAGCCGCTGTCCGGGCCGGGCATGTGGAACCAGCTCGACTACCGCGGACTCGAAGGGTTCGTGTACGCCGTGACACCGTTCAACTTCACCGCGATCGGCGGGAACCTGCCCACCGCGCCCGCGCTCATGGGGAACACCGTGGTGTGGAAGCCGGCGTCCTCGGCGATGCTGTCCTCGTATTACATCATGAAGTTGCTGGAGGCCGCGGGACTGCCGCCTGGCGTGATCAATCTCGTGCCCGGCGACGCCGCCGAGATCTCGACCGTGTGCCTCTCGCATCGCGAACTGGCCGGCGTGCACTTCACCGGAAGCACCGGCGTCTTCAACAGCATGTGGCAGACGATCGGCGCGAACATGTCGAGCTACCTCTCGTATCCCCGCATCGTGGGCGAGACCGGCGGCAAGGACTTCATCGTCGCGCATCCCTCGGCGGACCCGGCGGCGGTGGCGGTGGCCATTGCCCGCGGCGGATTCGAGTACCAGGGACAGAAGTGTTCCGCGGCGAGCCGCGTGTACGTGCCGCGATCCCTGTGGAAGAGGGTACGGGACGCCACCGTGGGCATGATGGACGACATCCGCATGGGCGACGTGCGCGACTTTCGCAACTTCGTGGGCGCCGTGATCGACCGAAAGGCGTTCGACAAGATCAGCGGGTACCTCGACCACGCCCGCCGGAACGCGACGATCGTGGCCGGCGGCACCCGGGACGGCAAGGACGGCTGGTTTGTCGCGCCGACGCTCGTGGAGACCGACCAGCCGGCCTACCGGCTCCTGCGCGAGGAAATCTTCGGGCCGGTGGTCACCGCGTACGTGTACGAAGACGCCCGCTGGAGCGAGACGCTTCGGCTCGTGGACAGGACGTCGCCCTACGCCCTCACCGGTGCCGTGTTCTCGAGCGACCGCCGTGCCCTGCGCGAGGCGACGCTGGCGCTGCGGAATGCCGCCGGGAACTTCTATCTCAACGACAAGCCCACCGGCGCGGTGGTCGGACAACAGCCGTTCGGTGGCGCGCGCGGGTCCGGCACCAACGACAAGGCCGGATCCAAGTTGAACCTCGTGCGCTGGGTAAGCGCGCGGACGATCAAGGAAACGTTCTCGCCGCCGACGGAATACGGGTATCCGTTCATGGCTGAAGAGTGACGAGAGCGCTTCCCTAGCACTGGTCGCGACTCGTGTCCCTCCTGATCCTCAACAAACGCGACGTCGAGGCCCTGCTGCCGATGCCGAAGTGCATCGAGCTGATGGAGGACGCGCTGGAATCGCTCGCGCGCGGCGAAGTCGTGCTGCCGCTGCGCCCCGTGCTCCGCATCCCGGACACATCGAACCTCTTCGCGATGATGCCGGCGTACTCGAGCGAACTCGGCGCGATCGCGGCAAAGCTCATCACGGTGTATCCGGGCAATCACGACACCGGGCGGAGCTCCCATCAGGGAGCGGTGCTGCTCTTCAACGGTGAACACGGGAGCCTGCTCGCGGTGATGGATGCCGTCGCGATCACAGCGATCCGCACGGCCGCCGTCTCCGGCGTCGCCACCCGGCTGCTGGCGCGCGAAGAAACGAGCACCCTCGCCATCCTTGGCTCCGGAACGCAGGCGCGGTCCCACGTGGACGCGATGCTGGCGGTCCGCCCCTTCAAGCAGGTCATGGTCTGGAGCCGCGACATCAATCACGCGCGCGCGCTCGCCGCGGAACTCACCGTTCGCCACGACGTGTCCGTCGACGTCGCCAACGAGCCCGCCGCGGCGGTCCGCGCCGCCGACGTGGTGTGCACGGTAACGGCCGCCCGCGAACCGGTGCTCCGGGGCGAATGGCTCACGCCGGGGTGTCACATCAACGCGGTCGGAGCGTCGATTCCCACCGCGCGCGAACTGGATTCCGCCGCGGTGCGTCGCGCGCGCCTCTTCGTCGATCGGCGCGAGTCCGCCATGAACGAGGCGGGGGACCTCATCATCCCCATGCGCGAGGGTGCCATCACCGCCGACCACATCGTGGCGGAGATCGGCGAACTCCTGCTGGGCACCCCTGGACGGCGCACCGAACACGAGATCACCCTCTTCAAGTCACTCGGCATCGCGATCGAGGACCTTGCGGCCGCGCGCTACCTGTATGACCGCGCGACGCAGGAAGGGGCCGGCACCCGGGTCGAGTTCGGAACGGAATGAGGGAGCTTCACGCACCCACGCTGGACGAGTGTCGGGAGGCACACGTCCGGATTGCGCCGCACGTCACAGCAACGCCGCTGCTGCGATACGACGGCGATGATCCCGTCGTCGCGATCGACCTGAAGCTCGAGAATCTCCAGCCGATCGGGTCGTTCAAGCTGCGAGGCGCACTCAACCGGATGCTGTCGATGCCGCCGGCCGAGCTGGCGAACGGCGTGTACACGGCGAGCGCCGGCAACATGGCACAGGGGGTTGCCTACGCCGCGCGTGCCCTCGGCATTCCCGCGAGCGTGGTGGTGCCCGAGACGGCTCCCCGCGCCAAGCTCGACGCGATTGTGCGACTCGGGGCCGCGATCGTTCAGGTGCCGTACGACGACTGGTGGACCACCATGCGCGACCACGGTCGCGCCGGCATGCGCGGCGCCTTCGTGCATCCGTTCGCCGACCGCGACGTCATGGCCGGCAACGGGACGGTCGCGCTCGAACTGCTGGAGGCAGCGCCGGATTGCGACGTCATCCTGGTGCCATGGGGAGGCGGCGGACTCGCCTGCGGCATCGCCGCGGCCGCGAAGGCGATCCGGCCGCAGGTGCGGGTGTTCGCGTGCGAAATGGAGGGAGCGGCGCCGCTCAGTGCATCCCTGGCCGCCGGCAGGCCGGTCTCCATCGAGAACAGGCGTTCGTTCGTGGACGGCATCGGCGGACGTGGCGTGCTCGCGGAAATGTGGCCCCTGGCGCGCGAACTCATCGCCGGCGCGCTCCGTGTGAGCGAGGACGACGCGGCGGAGTCCGTGCGCCTGATGGCGCGGCGGGCGCGGGTGATCGCGGAGGGCGCGGGCGCCGCCGCGCTCGCCGCGGCGCGAGCCCACGTGTCGTCCATCACACCCCAACCGAAACGCGTTGCCTGTATCGTGTCGGGCGGCAACATTGACACGTCCGTTCTCGCGGCAATCCTCTCCGGCGCCACTCCGCCGTGATGGCACTCACCGTGCGTTTGCGAGGCCGGGGAGAGCCGATGAAAACATTCCGCGATTCGGAAAACTGCGAGTGGACCGTGTTCGAAGTGCGACGCCAGGTGGGCGTGCACGGCGACACGTCGTACCTGCCGAGCGGATTCAATGAGGGCTGGCTCTGCTTCGAAGCTGAGAGCGCGAAGCGGCGGCTGGTGCGCTACCCCGAACGGTGGCGCGAACTCGCGGACGAGGACCTCGAACGCCTGCTCGCAGAGGCGCAGCCCGCGCCGAAGCCATCGTCGCGGCTGGACGGCGACCTGCTCGACGACTCGTCGTCGACCGCATCGGAATAGACCTGACCGGCTTCACGCCCCCCCCCTCCCCTGCGTCCGCCGTCTTCTACACGGCCGACGTTTTCACGCGCGAGCGCTTCGGCGGCAATCCGCTCGCGGTCTTTCCCGACGCAACCGGACTGCCGAACGAGCTGCTGCCGCGCATCGCACGCGAGTTCAACCTCTCGGAAACGGTATTCGTGCTTCCGCCCGCCGATCCGCGTCATACGCGTCGGATGCGCATCTTCACCCCCGGCGCGGAACTGCCGTTCGCCGGACATCCCACGGTGGGCACGGCGTTCGTGCTCGCTACGATCGGTGCCATCCCGCTCACCGGCCGCGAAACACGCGTGATCTTCGAGCAGGGGGTGGGCCCCGTCGCGGTCACCATCCGGTCGTCGGACGACGGCACGCCGGGCTTCGCGCAGCTGAGCGTGGCGCAGCTGCCCGAGTTCGGACCGCCACCGCCGCCGACCGCGGAGCTGGCGCGGGTACTCGGGCTCGAGCCCGAGGACATCATGTCCGGACGCTTCACCGCGCAGGCGGTGTCGTGCGGCGTTCCCTTTCTGATCGTTCCCGTCAGGGACCGCGAGACGCTGGGCCGGGCGCGCGTCCGGCTCGACGATCTCGAACGCGTGCTCGGCGCGTATTCGACATCAAAGCTGTTCGTCTTCTGCGCCGAACCGGAGCGGCCCGGCTCGGACTATCGCGCGCGGATGTTCGCCCCTTCGCTCGGCGTGCCGGAGGATCCCGGGACGGGCAGCGCGTGCGCGAGTTTCGGCGGTTATCTGGGAAAGCGCGAGTCTGGCAGCGACGGAACCCGTCGCTGGGTGGTGGAGCAGGGATTCGAGATGGGCCGTCCCAGCTTTCTCAGTGTGGAGGTGGACATTCGCGGTGGCGTGATCGCGGCCGTCCGCGTGGGCGGAGACAGCGTGCTTGTATCCCGTGGCGAGTTTCTACTTCCGTAGCGGACCACCCGCGCGAAGTCGTCGCAATGACGCTCACATGCTGCCTTAGTGGCTCGTTGATGGCTCTGTTTGTGGTAGATCCGAAAGGTGTTCCTGAACCACTATCCAGCGCCCACCACGCTTCACCATCACCACGGTCATCGCCCCGCCCAGCACGTGCGGCTCGCCTCTCGGGTTGAGATGCGGGATGTGATAGGTAGCGGTGACCGCGGCCGCCGCCGGCGATAGCACATCAATGAAGAAGCGATCCCACACCCAGCGCGGGTCGCGCATGTTGCTGCCCACGTTGTCCCAGAAGTACCGGATGCCGTCTTCCAGCGTGTCGCGCGACGTGAGCACGGCTCCAGAGGTGGCAGAGACCACGCTCCCCGTTTCCGGATAGAGGGCGAGCATGCGTTCCGGCAGCCCGGGGCGCGAGAGGTCATAGGCGTCGCGCAGCGTGCGCTCCACCTCGGCTCGAACGGTCGCGGTTTGCCTGCCGGTGAGCGCCGCATCAGGTTCGCCACCGCAGGCGACAAGCAACGGTAGAACCAGCGAGCCAACCCAGTGTCGCATGGTCACGTCCTGTATGGGTGACAACCGCGTCCCGGCACCTGGACACCTTCCTGAATTAACCCCGCGAACACTGCCTTTGCACGCGGTCCAGGCGCTGCATTACGCCTGATTGCGTGCCACAGCAGTTCGGACACCCATGTGCCGCGCTACCGGGTAAGGAGACAATATGCGGACCAAGACGAGGCACTCGATTGCAGCACTGGCCACCATCCTTGCGACCATCGGGATCGCGGCGTGCGGCGATGCTCGCGCGAGTGCAGCGGAGGATGAGTTCGCGCAGGACCTGAAGCTCGCGTCCACCGCGGTGGACCTGGCCCCGGTGCGTGTGGACTCGACGCTCCTGGGCGCCATGGAAGCCAGGCCGACCGGCGCGCCCGAACCCGCCAGGTCCGTGCAGCCGAGCCCGGGCAACCGCGCGGTGCGCTCGAACACTCCGACCGTGCGCGCGGAACCAGCGACCGACATCGCCACGGTTGGCGAGGCTGACCTCGTGGAGACGGTGGCGGAAGCACCGGCAACGATGGAGCCCGTCGCGGTTGCGCCGCGCCCGACTGTCCCGGTCATCGTGCAGACGGGAGGCGCCGGCGACTACGGCGGCGCCGATGGCGGGATCCTGGGCGGCGGGGACCGTGGCGGCGTGGTCATTCGCGGCGGCGGAGTGGATGGCGACAACTGCGAGTTCCACCGGAGGGGTCGCAGGGGCCCAGTTTACGTGCCCGTGCCGATCGCGATGATTCCCGGAGTTCGCTCGACGCCCACGATAGCGACGACGCCCACGGTGACGCGCGGCGGGCCGACGACGATCGGTCTGGGCGGCTCGCGCCGCCCGGTCGGACGGACGACGGCCGCGCAAGCACGCCCGCGGGCACCGGAGTCGCGTCCACAGTCCCCGCTGCCGCGTGGGCGCGGGTCGCGCATCGGCGGCTGATCGCAGCCGTGTACTAGCGTGAAACGGGCGAGCCCAATGGGCTCGCCCGTTTTTCTTGCCGCGGCGCGATCGCGCCACCAGGCGAGTCACACGGCGGCGGCGGACTCGATTTCCTCGATCGCCGTGCGGCGCACGAGTGCCAGCACGTCCCGAACATCCTCCTCGCGCGTCCGGAATCCAGGAATGCACAGGCGCAATGAGAGCGCGCCGCGAAGGCGTGTGGACGACATGAGGACGAAGCCGGTGCGGTTCACCCGCTCGTTCACGCGCTCGTTCAGCGCGTTGAGCGCCTCGTCATCCATGTTGCCCGGCGGACGCACGCGAAAGCAGATGATACCGAACTGCGCGGGCGTCAGCACCTCCAGTTCCGGCGATTCGCGCACGATGCGCTCCGCCAGTTCCGCCAGGGTCATCGCCCGGTCCTGCTCCGCCCGGATCGCCGCGAGACCGAAATACTGCACTGACATCCACACCTTGAGCGCGCGCGAATAGCGGGTGAGCTGTTCGCCGTAGTCGGAGAAGTTCACCTCCGTGTCGCGCACGCGCACGTCACGCAGGTACTCCGGGTGGACGCTGAAGGCGTTGGCCAGCGTCGCCGGATGCTTCACAAGCAGGCATCCGCACTCGAAGGGCACGTACAGCCATTTGTGCGGATCGAGCGTGAGCGAGTCGGCTCGTCCCAGGCCGTCCATCAGCGCGCGCCCACGCGTGGTGAGCACACCGAATCCGGCGTACGCCGCGTCCGTGTGCAGCCAGAGGCTTTCGGCGGCGGCGAGATCGGCGATGGCGTGCAGCGGATCCACCGCCCCCGTGTTCGTCGCGCCCGCGGTCGCGGCGACGAGGAACGGCCGCAGTCCGGCGGCGCGGTCCGCCGCGATCATGTCGCGAAGGACGTCCACTCGCAGCCGGAAGGCGTCGTCGCTGGGCACCGCGCGCACGTTCGCGCGCGCCACCCCGGCGATCCACGCCGCCTTGAGAATCGAGGAGTGCGCCTGATCCGAGCAGTAGACGGTCAGGCGGGAAATCGCCGCTGCGTCGTCGCCGATCGCGGCATGCCGCGCCGCGACGACCGCGGTGACCGTCGCGGCGGACCCACCGCTCGTGAGCAGGCCGCGACTCCCGTCTGGCATGCCCATCCAGCGCCTGAACCACTCGAGGACCACGAGCTCGAGCTCGTTGGGGCCGGCGGCCACCGGCCAGACGCCGGCAAAGAAGTTGAAGCCGGCCGCCAACCAGTCACCCATGACGGCCGGAAAGGTGGGACAACTCGGGACGTAGCCGAGGAATCGCGGATGCGGCTCGCGGGCATGGTGCGGAACGACGCGTTCCCTGAACTGGGAGAGCACCGCCTCGAACGGCGTGGGATGCTCGGGAGCGTCCGGCGGAAACAGCGCGCGCGCAGCCGTCCGGTCGAGCGTGTTGAAGGCGGGCTGGTCGCGCAGCGTGGCGAGGTGCGTGGTGATCAGCTCCAGCACCTGGTGCCCCATGTCGCGCATCGTGTCCCGGTCGAGATCGAGCGGCGGCGGTGACGCGCCAGAACCGTCGACGCCGATGGGTGAGGACACCTCAGCGCTTCTTGGCGGACTTCGCCTTCACCTTCTTCGCCGGTCGCGCGGACCTGGCCGGCTTGCGCGCCTTCGCCGGCTTCCCCTTGGGCCGCGCCGCGCGTCTGGCCCCCCCCCCCGACTTCACCGTCGCCTTCGGCTTCGGTTTCGCGGCCTTCGCCGGGGCCGACGGCTTGGGCGGCTCCGCCCGAACGGCTGGAGCAGGAGCTGCCGTCAGCGGCTGCGACGGCGGCCGGGAGCTGGATGTCTTGAGCGGCGGCAACGGATGCTTGCGAGGACGACCGCTCTTGCGCGCGGCCTGGCCTTCGGCCATGAGCTTGTCGAACGCCGCTTTGGCTTCCGCGAGCAGCCGCGCATGCTGCGAGTTGCGGAACGTGAGCGAGCGCTCTTTCTCCGCGCGAAACACATCTTCGGGCTTGGTCGGCGTCATCGGTCCCTGGGTTCTCCCTCGAGGCTGGAAGAATACCTCAGCGAAAGCGCGACAGCGAGAAGGGAGCGATGTCGATCCAGCAGCGTCCGTCCAGGGCCAGCTGCGCGGCGATCTCACCGATCGCGCTCGCGAACTTGAAGCCGTGGCCGGAGCACGGGCTGAGAACCAGCACCCGTCCGCCGGCAATCCAGTCGATGATGAAGTGGTGATCGGGCGTATTGGTGTAGAGGCACACGCGGGACTCGCGCAAGCGTCCGCCGGCCCCGGGCATGACGCGCTCCAGCAGCCGACGCGCTGCTTCATTTTCGGCGTCGGACACCTGGCGATCCACGCGCGCGGGATGGGTGGCGAGGCCGTCGTGGTGCATTCCGCATTTCACGCCGTGCCCCTCGTCGGGCAACGTGGCAAAGAGGTCCCCGCCGTCGCCGGTCTCCCACAGTGCGATGGGACACCGGCTCGCGTCGAATCTGTCGGCGCGAGGCACTGGCTCGAACCAGTGGGAACGCTGCCGCTCGATCTCCAGCGGCAGTGCGATGCCCAGCGAGTCCACCAGGTCGGGGAGCCACGGACCGGCGGCAAGGACGAGCCGGTCCACCTCATATGAACCGCGGTCGGTGTTGACGGCCACGCGAGTGCCGCTCGTCCGCCAGCCAAGGACGCGCTCGCCAGGGTGGAGTTCGGCGCCGCCTTCAGCCGCGGCGCCAAGCATCGCCTCGACGCAGCGCTCGGGAAAGAGCATCCCCGCGCGGTGCTCATGCAGGGCAACCCACTCGATGTTTGGCGCGTACGCGGGAAACCGTTCGGCAAGCTCAGCGGCGTCGAGCATGTCATGCGCGATGCCGTGGGCTTCGGCGCTCGCGCGCGCGCCCCTCACCAGCGGCCCGTGTTCCGGTCCAACCATGAGCCCGCCCGTGGGCAGGAGCAGCTCGACGCCCCACGATCGCTGGAGTTCCGACCAGAGCTCGTACGCGCGGCGAACGAGTGGCACATAGAGGGGATGCTCGTAGTACGCCTCCCGAATGATGCGGGTATATCCGTGGGTTGAGCCCTGGGTGTGGGGGGGGTGGAGCTGATCGAAGGCCACGACGCGAGCCCCGCGGCGCGCCAGCGCGCTGGTGGCGGCGCTGCCCATGGCCCCCAGGCCTACGACCGCGATGTCGAAATCCATGGATGTGATATGGGTCTCTTCACTCCGCTTGTCGGCTACCCGCACTTCGGAGCGGCCGCGGCCCTGAGTTTGCTTGAGAGGCGCGGTGCCAGCTTGGCGTTGTTGGGGCTCGTCTCAGGCGGCCGACCGAGACGAACCCGACAGCACCACCGTGGAAGGGCAGGACGACGGCGTCCCGCAACCACGGCACGCAGGATGCTAAAGGCGTGATGGCAATACCGCGACACAACGTCGCGGCGTGCAACGCACCAGGAGGAGAATTTAGTATGCGCGTTCTTAACATCACCACCTGCGCGCTGGGCCTCGCCGCGGCGCTTACGCTTGGATCAAGCGAATTGGCGGCGCAGCAGCAGGACACGTCCCGGCTTCGCACCACGTCGGAAACCCGCATCAACGTCTCGAAGGGAGAGGTCATCTCGGCGCGCATTGATACGGTGTACATCACCCGCTACGACACGATTCGCGTGAGCAACACGATCGTGCGCGTGGACACTGTCACGGTCATGCAGATGCAGCCGGTTCCGATGCCGACCATCAAGGGCCCGATGTACTGGGGCGCTTTCGCCGGCACGACCTGGCCCTACGGGAACATCGATCGTGTGTACACCAACGGCTTCCATGCCGGTGGCGTGCTTGGTTGGGAGTCGCAGCAGAGCCTGCTCGGCTTCCGGCTTGACGGCGCCATGAGCCAGCTGGGCAAGGAGCAGGGCGGGTGGAGCACCCTGGAGCAGGGAAGCGGCACGTCGTTGATGCTGCACCTGGCCGCTGACCTCAAGGTCAAGCCGCTGAATTTCGGTGGCTGGTCCCTGTACGGCATCGGTGGGCTGAACTACAACCGCTACAAGAGAATCGCGGTTGCTTCGAAAGTGGGCAACAACTGCGACTTCCAGGTTCGCGGCGCCTGCTTCGAGAATGCCAACAACGAGCAGTGGAGTGACAAGTTCGGCTTCAACTTCGGTGCTGGCCTGGACTGGCACATCGGCAGCCAGGACATGTTCCTCGAGGCTCGCTACTTCGCGATCCCGACGAACGGTGCCCGGTCGTGGACGCTCCCGATTTCGCTTGGCGTGCGGTACTTCTAAGCGAACCAGCAAGTAGTACAAGGCAGTTCCGCTCGCCGTCCGGGTTAACCGGGCGGCGAGCGTGTTTTCTGCATCACCTTCGCGATTTCCCGGTCCAGTCCGGTTTGCGGCGCGGAACTTGAACAGTCTATAGGGTTCAGAGGGCCAACCAGGAAGGGTGCAGCAACCATGGCTGAATTTGTCGCAGAAGTAAGTTGGAAACGGTTCCTCGCCGTGATCGGCGCCGCGATCGCCGCTCTGATGTCACTCCCCGGAATGGTGCTGGCGCAGGCGCAGAAGCTCAGTGGTGAATGGCTGCAGCTCACGCCGTCCGATCCCAAGGCGGGCATTCCCCGTGACGTGCGCGATGGCGTCGTCACGCCGAGCGCGAACGAGACGACGGTGTCGATCGAGCGACGGACACGGTACCGGTCGCGCGCGGACAGCGTCGCCGGCACCATGGCGTACCGTGCCTCGAAGTCGTCGCGCGATCTCCGGATCGTGATCTCGCTCGAGGACCGGAAACTGTTTGTCATTGCAGACACGGACACGGTGCTCGAGACGGACGTCGCCATCGGGAGCGGCGAGCGCCTGGTCTTCGGCGAGCGCGCCTGGCAGTTCGACACCCCTCGCGGCATTCGCACCGTGCGCGGCAAGGACGAGGATCCGAAGTGGACGCCGCCCGACTGGCACTACGTCGAGACCGCGAAGGAGTTCGGACTCAACCTCGTGCACCTGTCGATGACCAAGCCGCATCCGATCAGCGGTGGCCGCAAGCTCATGTTCCAGGACGGCGAAGCGGGCGTGATGCATCCGGACTCCGGCTTCATGTTCCTGCCGCTGGACGAGGAGATCGTGTTTGACGGCACGCTGTTCGCTCCTCCGATCGCCTCGAAGAACCGGAAGATCCAGGGCGCGCTTGGCAAGTACAAGCTCGATACCGGCGCCGGCATTCTGCTGCACGGTACGCCGGATCAGGAATCGGTGGGCCAGGCAGCAACGCACGGATGCATGCGCCTGCGCGATCAGGACATCGAGTGGATCTACCACTACGTGCCGATCGGGACGAAGGTCTACATCTACTGAGCAGTCGCGGGTGTGACCATCATGGTCGCCTGCATCGCGGACACCAGTTTCTTTCCGCCTGCCGAGAGCGTAAAGACGTCCGCACGGCACACCATGATCGTCCGCCCGGCCCGGATCACCTCGGCGCTCGCGACGAGCGCATCGCCGGTCGCGGGGGCGAGCATGTTCAGCTTGAACTCGATCGACAGCACGTCCGCGCCTGGCGGCATGAGGGACAGCGCGGCATAGCCGCACGCGCTGTCGGCCAGGGCCGCGATCGCGCCGGCATGCACGAAGCCGTTCTGCTGCGTGAGGTCGTCCCGCACCGGCATGCGCAACACGACCCGCCCCGGCGTCACCTCCTCCACCACCGCGCCGATCGTCGCCATCAGCGGCTGGCGCGCGAAACTCGCGCGAACCCGCGCCGCGAAATCCGGATCCGGACTGGCGGTACTCGTCATGGTCGGTGGGAAAGTAATGGCGCCAGCAGGTGCGCGCGTCCGGTGAGCGTGACGTCGATCGGCGTCATGATCACCGGCTCGCCGTCGAGATGCGCTTCGACGGCCCGCCCCAGGGCGTCCACTCGCAGCCGCCGCATACGTACGTGACGGACGAACGGAAGCGTCAGATGCGGCGTGCCCGGCAGGAGGATGGATATCCAGAAGCGCGTGAGCTGGCCGAAATTCCGATACGTGAGCAACAGGACGTCGAGCAGGTCGTCGCTGGGATCAGCTGAGGGCACGACGATCCGCGGCCCCGCCCAGCGCCTGGCGTTCGCCACCATCACCGACGTCGCCACCGCATCGAGGGCGGAGCCGTCGTCACGCTCTCCCGTGACTCGCACCTCGGGATAGTCGAACATCACGCCCTGCCGCAACGCGCTGGCCATCACGCCCACGAATCCGAGCGCGCGCTTCACGCGCCTCGGTGTGCGCCACATGAGCAGCCCGTCAAAGCCGATGCCCAGTTGCAACAGCATCTGCCGGCCGTTGACGTTCCACGTGCGGAACGGTACCGGGCGCATTGCGCCGGCAAGCAATCGCGCGGCACTCGCGGGACTCGCGGGAAGGCCGAGCTCGGACGCGAGCACGTTCGAGGTGCCGGTCGGCACGATCGCGATGGGCACCGCGCGGCCGGCGGCGGCGACCGCCGCCGCGCACGCCGCCACCGTGCCGTCCCCGCCGCACGCCACGACCTGCGCCGTCTCCGGGAACGCGGCCAGGGCGCGCGTCACCGGGCCGCTCATGTCCAGCGCCTCCGTGCGCACCAGCACGTGCGGACCGGGCAAGGCGCGCAGCACGCGCAGCGCCGCCTGAAGCCGCCAGGTCCAGATGGCCGCGCCGCCGCGAGGATTGTAGACGATGATACGCACGGCGATCAGCCGGCGACGGGCACGAGCCGGCAGACGTGCACCTGGGGATCCGCGTGCCGCCGCGCCGGCAAGGTGCTGGTGCCGATGCCGCGGCTCACCAGCAGCGGCACGTTTCGCTCCCCGATGCGAAAACTTCCGGCGCGTGAGTACCGCTTGCTGATCGGTCCCCGATGGCTGATTGCGGATCGGCCCTCGCGCGTGAGGAACTGTCCGCCGTGCACGTGTCCGCAGAAGGCGATATCGAACCGCTCGTCACCGACCACCAGGAGTCCGTCCGGCTGATGCATCAGCAAGAGCCGCGTTCCATCCGCGCCGCGAAAGGTCGGCTCGCGCTGGGGGTCGCCCTCGTCCCAGTCGTCCAATCCGCACACCCAGACGTCGTCGTGCGGTTGGGCAAGCCGGGCGTTGGCGTTCACCAGCGTCGTGACGCCGGCCGCCGCGAGTCGGTCCGTGATGTAGCCGTCGTCGGCGAGCAGATCGTGATTGCCAAGCACCGCGAACTTTCCCATCGGGGGGTGCAGCGCCCGCAGTGGTTCGACCAGCTGATCCACGTAGCGGGCGTGGAACGAGACGAAGTCCCCGCCAAGCAGCAGCACGTCCGCGCGGGCCTCGGCGATCGCCATGAACACGCCGTCCCGCAGCCGGGGGTGCAGTGTGGGACCCAGGTGCAGGTCGGAAACGAAAACGGCGCGCAGCGCCGGCGCGTTCGGGCTCGCGCGACCGATGAAGAATTCATGCTCCTCCACGCGGAGCGTGCCCTGGAGCCCGACGGCCCGCGTGACAGCCGACGGCCAGCCGCCGGCATAGAGCAGGCCCAGCGTGGCGTCCACCGCCTTCTTCCGGAAACCGGCGCGTCGCGCTCGGCCCCACCAGCGAGCGTTGTGCATCGGCCCCAAGCTAACCGGTGCGCTTACGCGAGCACGCCCATCTCCGCCCGGTCGCCGGCATACGCCCAAACGCGCACGCGATCGCGGCCCGCGCGCTTGGCGGAATAGAGCGCTTCGTCCGCCCGACCCTTCAGCACGTTGGCCCGATCGCCGCGGGCGTCTCGAAAGGAATCGTCCACGGCGACAACGCCGACGCTCATGGTAAGACGTACGCCGTGCGCGGCGTCGCCGAAGCGGTGCGCACGCACGGACTCGCAGAGCCGCGTGGCCACGTGATGCGCACCGGCAGCCGTCGTGTCCGGCAGGATGAACGAAAACTCCTCGCCGCCCGTGCGCGCGACGACGTCGCCCGCACGCCCCGCGCGCAACAGCAGACCGCCCACCTCGCGAAGGACGGCGTCGCCGGCGAGATGGCCGAGCGTGTCATTCACCGCCTTGAAGTGATCCAGATCGACGGCGAGCATCGCCAACTCGCTCCCGGTGCGGCCGGCGCGCGCCACCTCGCGCGCGAGCGCCTGGTCGAATCCGCGGCGGTTCACGCACCCGGTGAGCGGATCGGTGAGCACCATGTTCGCCAGCTGTCCACGGACGCGATTGTACGCGCGCCCCACCCGGGTGATGGCGTCCGGCCGTGAATCGCCCTCCTCGTCATATGCCTCCGAGAAGTCGCCCTGTTCGGCACGGCTGAAGAGATGCACGATCTTCGCAAGGCGGTTGCGCAGACTGCCATGCTCCACCAGCACGATCGTGGCCGCGAGCAGGAATGCCCCGAGCGACCAGAGTTCCTCACGCCACAGCAGCTCGGCGCCACGGCTGATGCCATGGCTCACGAGCGCCAGGTACCCGAACGCGGTGAGCACGAGGACAGTGACCGCATGCCGGCGCCCGAAATAGAAGGTGGTGAGGTGCAGCGCGAAGAACGCGAGAATGAGAATGCGATCGTAGTACTGCGGCGCGGAGTTGGCGATCGTCAGGGCGAAGATGAACGCGACGTCGGCACTCACGGTGCCCGTCACGGCAAATCCCCGAACCACAGAGTGTCGGCGGGACATGCCGGCGATCGCCGCG
The DNA here is from genome assembly GCA_040902005.1 of Gemmatimonadaceae bacterium. Lineage (GTDB taxonomy): Bacteria > Gemmatimonadota > Gemmatimonadetes > Gemmatimonadales > Gemmatimonadaceae > DASPMP01. Next base: position 53,663 of record JBBDYA010000085.1, read on the forward strand.
ACGATCGCCACGTACGCGCTGGTGACGAGCACGATGGCGGGAATGACGGGAAAGACCGCAGCGACCGCAGCGGCGTCGCGCGGCTCGGCGACCAGCAACACGTGCGCCATCGCCGCGATGCACGCGACGGTAATCCGAATGCGGCTCTGCCAGATCAGGGTTTCGACATGGGCCGTTGGCCCGGCCGCAAATTCTTTCGTCACGGTGTGTGGGGTTCCGCCAGCCGTCATCGGCTGGTCCATGTCGAAGCGATGAGCACCGGCGCCCCGACATGCCCCATAAAGGCCATCCCCGTGCCAGTTCAGGCCGCAGGGCGCAACCTGTTATAAGACATGGTGTTACGCGACTCTTCGGTGAGTGTGCAGGTGCGGTTGGTACCGCGTTACGACCGACTCACTGCGAACTGCGAGTCCGCCCGTTGTGACGCGGCACACAGGTCGACGCTAGAATCGCGCGTCCACGTACAGGTCGATTCTCACACCAGTGCCCGGGTAGACCCCGCGCGAAACGTCCAGGCGCAGCAGGCCGTCGAGCACGGAGGCACCGACACCGGCCCCGCTCATCGGACGGCCGGCGTCGCGCCAGGCGTCCCGCTCGCCCGCCCAGCCGATGTCTCCGAACAGGACGGGCCGCACCGCGCGCACCGGGCCGCCAACCTCCACTCGGCCAAGCCAGAGGGCGTTGCCTGACTGTGATGTGTCCGGACGCTGGCCGCGCACCGTGTGCGCGCCGCCCAGGTACCAGCGGCGCTGCATCGGGACCACGCCGGCAGACGCGCCACCCGCGACCGTCACGGCCGCGGCGATTCTCCCCACACCCTGGGTCACGGTGAGGTCCACGGCACCGCGCCCGAAAGGGGATCCCGCCGAATCGGACACCGCTCCCTCGAGACGCAGATCCGTGAACACGCGAAAGCCATTGGGATCGAGCCCCCTCGCGTGACGCACACGGGTCGCGAAGCCAGCATACGCGCCGGCACGCGCGCCGATATTCGCGATGAATGGCGCGCCGAAGGAGAACTCGTTGTCCACGGCCGCGGTTCGCTGACGCTCGGCGAACGCGCGCGTACTCCACAGCGCGCCCCCCCTCCCTTCCCGGAGCCACTCGATTTCGGCACCGCTTGCGCGATAGTAGAAGCCTTCGTCCCGCCCGAAGAGCAGCGCCGAGAGCGAGCTACCAACGCTCAGGGGATTCCCCCAGTCGTTTGCCGACACGAGGCGGTTGTAGGCGCGCCCGCTCACGGTGGTGGTGAGATTGGTGCGGGCGAGCGTGAGCTCCGCGTTCGGCTCCAGGTCCGCGTGGCCCAGGCGCGCGAGCAGCGATGCCGTGTATCCGGCACCCAGCCTCTGCTCGATCAGCGCGCCAGCGGAGAATCCCTCCACGCGGTTGAAGCGCGTGAACTCCAGTCCCCACTTGAGTGTGGGCGGAATGGCGCCGAGCGCGAATGGCGGCTGCGCGCCCATGGCGAGCGCTTCCTTGACGAGCGCGTCGCGGTCCGCAGAACTGAAGATTTCCTCGCCCTCGTCATAGATGGACTTCGGCAGGTCCGGCGAATTGGCCAGCACGCGCGCATCGCAGGGCACCACCACGGCCACGCGCAGGTTCGAACCGGACGCCACGCGAGTGTGTGTCCGCATCCCCAGGCTATCGCAGGGCGTGCGGCGTTCTCGGAGCCCCCGCTCGACGGAATCCGCCACCGCGCGCCGCTGATGGCGGCGCTCCGCCAGCACGGAGTCGCGCCATTGCTCGCGCTCATCGAAGGTGAGTGAATCCGGAGGCGCAACCACCGGCGGTCCCATGATCTCGGGCAGCGACTCGATCGTGTTCACTGAGGCATACTGGAATCGTTGCTCGAACCTGGCTGGCGCGCGCGCGAAGCTGATCTGCAGCTCGGCCTCCGCGGACCGCATCCGCGGCAACCAGAAGCGTCCCTCGTGCAGGCCATACTCCACGGCGATCGCGCGCACCTGCATGCGCATGGGAGAGATCAACGGCTTCACCCACGGCGGAATGTCCTCGTCCGCCGTGGGGTCTTCCTCCCTGACCACGGCCCAGATGTCCATCGGCACCGCGAGCCGAAAGGCCGCTCGCACCAACTGGCCGCTGCTCGCCTCGAACCAGAGCGTCCCCACCGCCACATTCCACCTGGACTCGCGCGGCCGGACCTCCAGCGCGCGCAATTGAATCGTGCGGCCCTCCGGAAGGCGAAAGCCGACGGAGTCTCCCGCGGCATACGTGTAATAGGCCTCAGCCCCTTCGGCCAGCGGATGGATGATTTCCCGCTCGTTCACCTGGCGCGCCGCCGCGTAGCCGCCGAAAAACGTCAGCAGTGGCTCCTGTCCGGGATAGTACGGAACAGGTGTGAAGTCCGAGTCGAGACTCGATCGCTCGGTGCTTTCCGGGTCCGGGTCGATCGGAATGACGGTGCGCGCGCCTTTCACGTCGATCCACGCCCCCGCGTCGCGATGCCAGCGCACGCGCGTGGTGTTCTCGTGGCGGAAGATCAGGCGGTCGCGTCCGATCCTGGAGAAGCCAAGGCCCGCGGAGATCCGAAGATAGGTCGTCGCGTCGTAGCTCATGAGGGCGGAGTCCTGCGACAAGCGCGACGCACGCGCGCGCATCAGCAATGTACGGGCTGCTGGCGACCCGAAGGCCGTGCGCAGGTGCTCCGCCGTGACCGGAGTGCGCCGCGGCTCGCGTTCCCGATTCTGCGTCACGCTGACGATGACATGCCGGGCCGTGTCGCCGCGGTCCACGCGCCGTTGCTCTCCGGGTTTCCCCTGCATGACGAGCGCGAGAATGAATAGCGAGGGGAGCTGAACCATGAAACGCGGGCAGTGGCGGGACAGGCGGGCGGGCTTCACAAGACCTACGGCGCGAGCGACGCCCGTGTTTCGCCGCAACCGCACACCGCGAACTAACTTCCATGCTCAGTAGTCGCCCGATTTCGCCCCGCATCGAGAGTCATGCGACGAACGCCGAGATTCCCGCTGGAGCACGTCCGCACGCTCGTCAAGCTGGCCATCGTCCCCGCCGTCATCGTCATCGCGCTCCTCCTCGCCTGGAAATTCGGATACTTCGAGCTGGACCGACGCCAGCAGTTGCTCGAGCGCGTGCAGCGCCTGCGGGTGATTCCCGGCGTCGAGATGGGATTCATGGCGGCATTTGCCCTTGCGGTCACCCTGTGCCTGCCGGCTACGGTGGTCACCATTCTCGGCGGCGCGGTGTTCGGCCCGCGCTTCGGCGCGCTGTTCGCGCTCGCCGGCGCGATGGTGGGAACGTGCATTGCCTTCTCCGTCGCCCGGACTGTCGCCCGGCGACCGATCAACAGGATCTTCGGCGAGCATCGCCTGTTCACGCAGCTCCGCGAGCAAGCGGGCGTGCTGGCGCTGTTCCGACTGCGGGTGCTTCCCATCGCGCCATTCGGCGTGCTGCCGTACGTGGCGGGCATCGCGGACGTCTCGCTCCGGCGGTTGCTCGTCGCCACGCTGATCGGTTCGCTGCCAAGCGTGATCGCGTATTCCTATGTGGGCAGCGAGCTACTGATCGCCGCGGCGTACGGCGGCGATGCGTCGCGTCGCTCGCTGTGGATCGCGCTCGGCGTCACGGGCGGGATGCTGGCCCTGTCGGCGGTGCCACAGCTGCTCCGGCGGCGCGGAACGCCCAGCCCAGGCGCGCCGCGCTGAGGATCAGGGCGGAGTCCAACGTTCGAACCACGGAGGACACGGAAAACACGGTAGGGAAGACGACGTGAACCACTCCGCGTCATCCGCGTCCCTTACGAGCCGCCCCGCCTCAGGACGCGGCCCGATCGCGTATCCATGAACCGTCCGCCGTCCACCGCGGCGACGCCGTTCACGAAGACGTACTCGATGCCGACGGAATACTGGTGCGGGTCCTGAAAGGTGGACCGGTCGGCGACGGTGGCGGCGTCGAAGACCACCACGTCCGCGCAGGCGCCTTCGCGCAACACGCCGCGCTCACGCAGTCCCAGGCGCGTCGCGGTGAGGCCCGTCATCTTGTGAATGGCGGTCTCGATCGGAAACAGTCGCAGCTCGCGCGTGTAGCGCCCCAGCACGCGGGGAAACGTGCCATAGGCGCGCGGGTGCGGTGACGACGGTCCGGGAGCCGACAGGCGTCCGTCCGATCCGATCATCGCCTGAGGATGCTGCATGATGCGCTGGACGTCCGCTTCGTCGAGCACGTGGTAGATCATGCTCGCGCCGCCCTTCTGCTGCGCCTCGATCACCAGCGCCGCACCATTCTCCGGCGACGCCGGCATGCCGCGCTGCGCTGCCCAGTCGGCGAGCGTCCGGCCGTTCAGTGCAGGCTGCCATGATGCGTTCGAGAACTGCACTCGCGAGAGATCGCCGCCTCCACGATCGTTGAGCAGGTTGAACACGATCCCGCGCGTGATGCTGTCGCGCAGCAGCGGCTCGGAAAGTCGGCGCGTGAACGCGGTGTCGCCGCCATCGAACGCCCAGGTGGGAATCAGGACCGCGATCCCCGTGGACGTCGCCGTGTACGGGTACAGGTCCAGCATGACGTCGATGCCGCCGGCGCGCGCCGAGTCCACCATGGCGAGGGTGCGGCGGCTCTCGCCCCACATCTTCGGCCCCACGGCCTTGTGGTGCGTGAGCACGATCGGAATGCGCGCCTCGCGGCCGATGGTGATCGCTTCGCGCACGCCCTCGAACAGACCCAGTCCTTCCTCACGCAGGTGCGAGGCGTAGAACCCACCCGAGTCGGCGGCCACGCGCGACAACGCGATCACCTCGTCGGTGCGCGCAAAGTTGCCGGGCAGGTAGCGCAGTCCGGTGCTCATGCCGAACGCGCCATCGCGCATCCCTTCGGCAATCAGCGCGCGCATCCGTGCCAGTTCCTGCTCCGCGGGCGCGCGGTTCGCCATCCCCATCACGCGCTGCCGCACCGTGTTGTGGCCGATCATGTACGCCACGTTCACGCCGATGCCCTGCCGTTCGCGCGCGGCCATGAACGGCGCCAGCGGCAACGGCGATCCGCCATCGGAGGCGGAGAGCGCCGTGGTCACGCCCTGTCGCACCGCGCTCTCCGCCCCCGGCAGCGTGGGCAGGGGCTCGATGTGCGCGTGCATGTCCACGAAGCCGGGCGCCACGATCCGGCCGGTAGCGTCCACGACGCGCGCGGCGCGGCCGACGTTCACGGGTGCCCGCGAGATGAGCGCGATGCGGTCGCCCTTGAGGGCAACGTCCGCGCGATATCCCGCCGCGCCCGTGCCGTCCACCACGGTTCCGCCCCGAATCAGCACGTCGAATTCGGGCGGCTGCTGCGCGGCGAGCGGCGTGAACGCGGCACCGGCAACGAGCAGGGCAAGCACGCGCATCAGCGTTGTCCGACCGCGGCGCCGTAGAGGCGCGCTTGCAGTCCCCCGTACAGCGAGAGCGACACGGGGCCGGGCTTCCCGGTGCCGATCCGTTTGCCGTCCACCGTGACGATCGGCGTCACGTCGGTGGTGGTCCCCGAGACGAACAGCTCATCCATGGTGAACAGCTCCTTGATGGTGAACGGCGTCTCCCGGATCGACACGCCCTGTTCCTTCGCGATCTCGAGCACCACCGCGCGGGTGATACTGGGCAGAATCAGCGGACCTGCCGGATGGGTGTACAGCGCCCCGCCCTTCACCGCAAAGACGGTGGTGTGCGTGCCTTCGGTGACGATGCCATCGCGCACGTAGATCGCCTCCATCGCGCCCGCCTCGGTGGCCTGCTGCTTCGCCATGCAGTTCGGGAGCAGTTGCACGGTCTTGATGTCGCAGTGCAGCCAGCGCGTGTCGGGCTGTGTGATGGCTGTGGCGCCAGAGGCGCGGAGCGCGTGCGGCACCTCGAACCTGCTGACCATGCCGAGGATCGTCGCCTTCGTGCCGGCCGGCGGGAAGGCGTGGGTTCTGGGCGCCGCACCACGGGTGATTTCGACGTAGAATGTCGCCTCGCCCCGTTCGAGTCCGTTTTCCTTCACCAGCCGCCCGGCGACGCCACCCAGCGCATCCACGTCGGCGGGCGGCACGTCGATCCGCAGCGAGTGAAGCCCGCTCAGCAACCGTCGGTGGTGGCGCTCGTGCTCGAAGAGCTGTCCCTCGATGACGCGCCACACCTCATAGACGCCGTCGCCGAAGATGAAGCCGCGGTCCAGCACCGAGATCTTCGCGTCCGCGGCGGGGAGGAACTGGCCATTCAGATAGACAACCATGGCCTCAATACTATGCCGTTGTGGGTGCGGGTGACACGTACCAAGGCGATCGAACCTTGCGTCAGTCTCCGGCCGGGGCGATCACGGGATGCTCCGCGGTCCTCGGCGGCTCGAGGCCGACGCGCCGGGCCAGCTTGCTCCGGATCTCGTCGATGACCTCGTAGAACGTCGGGATCACCAGCAGCGTCAGGAACGTGGACGTCATCACGCCGCCGATGATCGCCACGCCCATCGGCGCGCGGAATGCCGCGCCTTCGCCGGTGCCGAACGCGATGGGCAACATTCCGGCGGTCAGCGCGAAGGTCGTCATGAGGATCGGACGGAGGCGGATGGCGCCTGCCTCGATGAGCGCCTCGCGCAGCGGCATGCCGCGCTCTTCGCGCGCCCACTTCGCGAAGTCGATGAGCAGGATGGCGTTCTTCGCCACGAGCCCCATCAAGAGAATCACGCCGATCAAGCTCATCAGGTTGATCGTGTTGTTCGTGATCGCGAGCGACAGCATGACGCCGATGAGCGACAGCGGCAGCGACATCATGATCGCGAGCGGGTCGAGGAACGACCCGAATTGCACCACGAGGATCAGGTACATGAGCAGCACGGCGAGGCCGAGGGCGGAAAAGATCTGGCCGAACACCTCCTCCTGCCCCTCGGCATCGCCCCCCATCGAGATCCGGACACCGGGCGGCAGCTGCATCGCGTCCACCACCTTCAGGATGTCCGCCGTCACGTCACCGGTGGCCCGCCCCGAGGTATTGAGTTCCACGTTCACGACCGGCTCGCGGTTGAGGTGGTCGATGATCGCCGGGCCAACGCCCTCGGTGATCGTCGCCACCTGCCCGAGCGGCAGCGTGGACGGCACGCCGTTCGGTCCAAGCACGACCAGCGGCAACTGCTCGAGATCCGCGGCGCGACGGCGCGCCTCGGGCGCCAGGCGCACGGTGACGTCGCGCGCCTTGCCCGTGGGATCGATCCAGGTGCCGACGTCGATGCCCGCGAACGCCGGCCGCAGCGCCATGGCCACCTGCCCCACCGTGATGCCAAGCGCGCCCGCGACCCCGCGATTGATCTCGACATTCAACTCCGGCTTCTGTCCCTTGGACGACAGCCCGATGTCCACCGCGCCCGGGATCCGCTGGATTTCGGCTCGCAGGTCTTCCGCGATCTGGCCGAGCACCTGGGCATCCTGTCCGCGAATCTGGACGAGGATCTGCTTGAATCCGCCGCTGAAATCGCTGGTGAACACGGACATCGAGGCGCCGGCGATGCGGTTCATCTGCTGGCGGATGTCCGCCGCGAGCGCCTCGACGGACCGCTGCCCGTCGCTCTTGCGATCGGATTTCGGGCGCAGCTTCACGTAGATGTTGCCGACGTCCACGGCGCCGGTGCCGATCTCGCCCAGCGTCGTGTACGTGTAGATCACCTCGGGCTGCGCCCGCACGATGCGCGACGCTTCCTGCGCCTTGAGCCGCGTGTACTCGAGGTTGGACCCCGGAGGCGTCTCGATCTTGAGGACGAACTCCGAGCGGTCATCCTCCGGGAAGAACGCCGTGCCCACCGTCCGGACAGGTGGCACCAGGCCGGGCAACTTGACGAACACGGCCACGCCGACCAGGACAATGGCGACGCGTCCAAGGAAATGGAGTCGCGACACGTTCAGTCCGGCGAGAACGACGCCGATCCCGAACAGCGCGGCCAGCAGGCCGCTCACGCCACGAGCGGGCAACAGGAATGAGGCGAAGAACGTGCCGACCGCGATGACGATCATGGACGCGCGGTGGTCGAGTGCCCACGCGATCACCTTGCGATAGTTCTGCGCCTGCGCATTGAACCACGCGTTGAACCTGTCCAGCTGGCGCGTGATCCAGGCGCGCTCGTGGGGCGGCGTGTGCGGATCGGGCCAGTAGGCCGAGAGCATCGGATCCAGCGAGAACGACACGAAGAGCGAGACCGCCACCGACGCCGCGATGGTGAGCGCGAAGGGCTGGAACCACTGCCCGCCCACCCCGGGCATGAACCCGATCGGGATGAAGACCGCGAGAATCGAGAACGTGGTCGCGGTGACCGCGAGCCCGATCTCGTCGGTCCCCTCGCGCGCCGCGGTGTAGTGGTCCTTTCCCATCTCCACGTGACGCACGATGTTCTCGCGCACCACGATGGCGTCGTCGATGAGGATGCCGATCGCGAGCGACAGCCCCAGCAGCGACATCGTCTCGAGGTTGAACCCGAGGGCCCAGACGGCGATGAAGCTGGCGAGCACCGAAATCGGCAGCGCCACGCCGGTGATGACCGTGGAGCGCCAGGAATTCAGGAACAGGAACACCACCAGCACGGTGAGCATCGCGCCCAACAGCAGCGCTTCCTCCACCGTCCAGACGGAATCCTTCACCCGTTTGCCGGCGTCCTTGACGATGTCCATCGAGGTGCCGGCGGGGAGCGTCGGCCGGATCTCATCGAGCCGGGCGATGACCTTCTCGGCCACGTCGGTCGTGCTGAACCCCTTGGCCTTCTTGATGTCGATCGCGACGGCCTCGCGCTCGCCGTTGGCGTCGGCGTAGAGCGACAGCGTGCGCGGTTCTTCCGTCGCATCGCGCACGTTCGCCACTTCGCCGAGTCGCACGAGGCGGCCACCGCGCTCGGTCACCACCAGGTTCGCGAACTCCGCGGGATTCTCGATGCGGCCCAGCAGGCGGATCGACCGCTCGTCGAGCGCGCCCGTGACCCGCCCCACCGGGGCAGCGAGGTTCTGTGCCTGGAGCGCCTGCACCACCTGTCCGACGCTCACGCCCGCCGCCTGCAGCCGGGATGGCACGATTTCCACGGTGAGCTCACGCTCCACCTTGCCGAACGTCTGCACGTCCGCGACGCCAGCGATCGAGCGCAGCTCGCGCGTGATGGCGGGGTCCACCAGGCGGGTCAGCTCCGCTGATGACAGGACGGTGGACGACACCGACACCGAGACGATCGGGCGGTCGGTGTCGTTGAACTTCCGCACGATCGGCTCTTCGATCTCGCTGGGCAGCTCGGCGCGAATTCCGGAGATGGCATCGCGCACGTCCTGCGACGCTTCGTTGAGATCCTTTTCGTACAGAAACTCGATCATGAGCAGCGCATAGCCGTCGTATGCCTTGCTCATGATGCGCTTGACGCCCGCGATCGAACCGATCTGCTCCTCCACGGGATCGAGCACTTCCTTCTCGACCACTTCCGGCGACGCGCCGGGATAGATCACGCCCACGGTCAGCCACGGCGGCGCCACGTCGGGGAACTCGTCCGTCTTGAGCATGAGCAACGCGAACCCCCCGAAGATCACCAGCGCCAGCATGGTGACGACGGTGATCAGGGGACGCTTGATGGCGAAATCGGAGATCAGCATGGCGTCACCGGTCTCCCGGCACCGTGACGCGTACCGGCGTCCCCGGCGTCAGCCCGCGCGCGGTGCCGAGCAGCACGGTATCACCGGCGGCGAGTCCCGCGCGCACCTCGATCATCTCCGTCTGGCCGTCGCGCAGCCCGAGCTCGATCTCCACGCGCTCCACCGCGCCGTTCCGAACGCGCATGACCGACGGGCGCACGCCGCGCTCGTCCACCGCGGATGCCGGCACGACGGGCGCGGTATGCGTCTCACTGGCCACCCGGCCCTCGGCGAACAATCCGCCGACGAGTGTCGCGCCCGCGTTCGGGATCGTGGCGATGATGCGCACCTGACGCGTCGCCGCGTCGGCAGTGGGATGAACGCGGGTCACCCTGCCGAGGAAGCGCCGGTCGGCGTATCCCGACACCGTGAACTCCACCGGCAGCCCCACCCGCACGGACGCGAGCGCCTGCGCCGGCACCGATGCCTCCAGTCGCATGGTCGATGGATCCACCACGGTGAAGAGCGCCGTGCCCGGACTGACGACGTCGCCCGCGTTGGCCTGTCGTGCGCTGACCACGCCGGCAAACGGCGCCATGATGCGCGTCCGGCGCTGCTGCTGCTGCGCGCTGGACTGCATGGCCCGCGCGTTCGCCAACTGGGTCTCCGCGCCAAGCGCGCCATTGCGCGCGCGCTCCACCTCGCGCTCGGCGATGGCGCCGGCCTGCACCAGGGCCTCCGCCCGTTCGAGCTCGCGCGTGGCGATCGCCCTCGCGCTCTGTGCCGTCGCGACGGCAGCCCGCGCCGAGAGCACCTGATCCCGGATCGCCGCATCGTCCAGGCGCGCCAACAGGGCGCCCGCCGCGACACGCTGTCCCGGCTCGGCGTAGGTCTGCATCACCGCGGCCGGAATCTCTGCGCGCACGGTGGCGGCGCGCTCGGCCTCGATCGCGCCGGAAAGCGTGGGACCGGTGCGAATGTCCTGGACGTGCACGACGATGATGTTCTCCGGACCCAGCAGAACGGCCGTCTCGGCCGCCGTGGTATCCGCCGCGGCATCCCCGCGCGAGCAGGCGCCCGCGGTGAGCGAGGTGAGGAGTAGGGTTGCGGCAAGAATGGATCTGCGGGCGGTCATTGCTGGATGCTCCCTGAGGTAGTGCTGGCTCTCGGTGGTGGCGCTGGCTGCGGCATCGGCGCGCCCGCGCCGGCCGAGCCCGCGTTCAGTGGGGAGGCGCCTGCGCCGCCCGGCGCGCCGGGCGCGCCGAGGGGAAGGTCCTTCAGCAGCGCAAGGCGCATCCGGGCGACCGCGAGGTCGCGCGCGGCCACGGCGCGGTTCACCGTGGCCTGTTCCACGAGCAGCTGCGACTGGGTCAGCTCGGTCTGCGTGGAGATTCCTTCACGATACCGCACTTGATCGATGCCATACGCCCGTTGCGCCTGTTCGGCGGTGCCCTGGCTTGCGCGCCACATCGCCTCCGCCTGCTGCAGCTGGCTCAACGCGATGCGCGCGTCCAGCGCGGCGAACTCGCGCGCCTGCGTGTGCCGCGCGCGCGCCTCGCGGAGATTGGCCTGCGCGATCAACTCGCCACCGCGAATGCGCCCGCCACTCAGCAGCGAGACGCCCGCGGTTATGCCCACCGTCCAGTTCTCCCGGTAGTCGTTGAGCGCCGGGAACGCGGACGACGGAAAGAAGAGCCGCTGGTAGCCGGACGTGAGCGCGATGGTCGGCAGACGCTCGGCGCGGGCGGCGCGCATCAGTCCTTCCTGCGCGCGCACGTACTCCTCCGCCTCGCGCACCGTCGCGCGGCGCTCCACCGACGTGTCCACCGTGGTGCTCGCGTGCTCGAGCGAGACGCCCGCAATGGTGGCCGCCGGCGCCTCGTCGATGCTGGTCGTGAGCGACAGCGAATCCTCGAGCGGAATCTCGAGCATCTGCTTCAGTCGCAGCATGGCGATGGTGCGGTCGCTGCGCCGCTGCAACACGACTGGCAGCTGGTTGTCGCGCGAAACCCGGGCGCGCAACAAATCGAACTCCGACGCGGCGCCCACCTGCCGGGCGCTCGTCGTCTGCCGGAGCACATCGTCGGTCATGGTGAGCGAGACGTCCGCGATCTCGACCAGCCGCTGCGCGAGTACGGCGTTGTAGTACGCCTCCGTCACGTCGAGAATGAGTTGTGCGCGCTGCGCGGTGACCTCGATGTCGGCAGCGCGGCGCCCGGCGCTCGCCGCGGCCCGTTGCCCCGCGGCTCGGCCCCCGGTGAACAGGTTCTGCGAGAACTGGACACCGAGCATCCACTGATTCTCCGCCCCGAAGCCGACGCTGCTGAAATCGGGACCGCCGCCGCTGCTCTGACACGTCGCCGCCTGGTCCAGTGCCGCCTGGCGCTGTGCGGGCGTCGCGCCCTGGGGAATCTCGGGGGTGCAGAGCGAGCGAAAGGTGCTGGTGTCCGGGCCGCCGAAGCTGAACCCCTCGAACTGGGAGGCCAGCGTGCGCGTGTAGCCCGCCTGCACGCTGAGTTGCGGCAGGAACTGGCTGCGCGCGATCAGGTGCTGGCCGCTGGCGCGCGTGACCGCGGCACGCGCGATCTCCACGGATTCGCTGGACCGGTCCGCGAGACGGATGGCGTCTTCAAGGGAAATCGGTCGGACCGGGACCGTCACCAACGCGCTCTGCGCGCCGAGCGGCAGTGCGCCGCCGAGAAGGACGAGGATGAGACGAGCCACAGTGCGCATGTGCATGAATTCCAGTGCTAACGTCCGCCGCGCCGCGGGCCGGCGCCGCCGGTCTGCCGGGAACGGGCCGGCAGTGGCAGCGCGCGAAGGCCCACGCCGCGCAGGAACGTCTGGACGTACTTGGAGGGGGCCTGACCCTGAGGCTGCGGAAAGGCGTTGGGCATGATGTCGCGATAGAGCGCGTCGCCAAACATCGCGCTCATGAACATCGAGATGGGCGTATCGACGTCGAGGTCGGCGTCCGCGAGTCCCTCGTCGCGAAGCAGCTCGACGTACAGCACCAGGGACTCCGCCGCGGCGCTCGGCCCCTCACAGGCGGCGAGCGCCGCATCCGGACGCTCATCCGCTTCGGCGATCGTCTTGCGGATCAGGTCCGCGTGCCCCCGCAGATAGTGCAGCAGCACCGCACACCAGCGCGTGAGCACCGCGTGCGGGTCGCTGACGTCAGCGGGCAGCACCGGAACCGCGACCGAGACCACCTGCGACACGAGCATGGCCTGGAGCAGCTTTGCCTTGGAGCCGAAGATCCGGAACAGGGTGACCTCATTGACCCCAGCCTCGGACGCAATGCGGCGCGTGGTCGCGCCACGGAAGCCGTACTGCGCGTACACGCGAGCGGCTGCGGCGAGGATGCGTGCTTCGATTTCTGGCGACATGGGCGCAAAGACTAACGGGCAGGCGTCCTGCAAGCAAGTAGGTACTTACTTGCTACACTTGTTTATGCAGTTACTATCAATCCGGTGATCGCGATTCTGGTGGCGGCCTTCGTGCTCAGCGGCGCGGCGGGACTCATGTACGAGTCCATCTGGAGCCGCTACCTGGGCCTCTTCGTGGGCCACAGCGCGTACGCGCAGATCATCGTGCTGGTGATCTTCCTGGGAGGCATGGCGCTGGGGGCGCACCTCGCGGGCCGATATTCGAGCCGCATCTCGTCGCCGCTGCTCTGGTATGCCGCCGTGGAGCTCGTGGTGGGGCTGCTCGCGATGTACTTCCACTTCATCTTCGTCGCGACCACCGCGGCGGCGTACGACACGATCTTTCCCAGCCTTTCCGGGGCGGCGCTCCTGGCGGCCAAGTGGGCCGTGGCCGGCGCGCTCATCTTTCCGCAATCGGTGCTGCTGGGAGCCACGTTTCCGCTCATGAGCGCCGGCGTGATCCGCGTGGCGAAGGCGGAAGAGTCGCCCGGCCGGATCCTTGGCCTGCTGTACTTCGCGAACAGCCTCGGCGCGGCGGCCGGCGTTCTGTTCGCCGGCTTCGTGCTCATCGAGCGCGTGGGAATGCCGGGGACACTCCTCGTCGCCGGTGGGGTGAACGTGGTCGTCGCGATCGCGGTCGGGCTGCTCGCGCGGGCCCACGCTCGGTTGGCCGCGGAGCGCGAGGCGCAGGCGACGGAGACCGGAGCCCGCCTGTCGGAACCGGCTGACCGGAGGGGGGAGGCGAGCGCGCCTTCCGCGCTCTGGCGCCCACTGCTCCTGGTCAGCTTCGGCACGGCGGTGGCCTCGTTCATCTACGAGATCGCGTGGATCCGGATGCTGTCGCTGGTGCTGGGCAGCGCGACGCACTCGTTCGAACTGATGCTCTCCGCGTTCATCCTGGGACTCGCGCTGGGCGCGCTCTGGATCCGCTCGCGCGCGGACCGGATACCCGACCCGCTGCGGTTCCTGGGCAAGGTGCAGTGGGCCATGGGCCTGCTCGCGGTCGCGACGCTGCCACTGTACCTGGCGTCGTTCGGGTGGATCGGTGGCGTGATAGGCACCGTGCAGCCGAACGACAGCGGCTATGACGTGTTCATCGTGGCGCGGTACCTCATCGCTCTGGTGATCATGCTGCCATCCACCTTCTGCGCCGGCATGACGCTTCCGCTCATCACCAGGACGCTGATGCGCGCGGGCGCCGGCGAGCGCGCGATTGGTGCGGTGTACGCGGTGAACACGCTCGGCTCGATCGTCGGCGTCATCCTGGCCGGACTGGTGCTCATGCCCGTGCTGGGCCTCAAGCGGCTGCTGGTGTTTGGCGCGGTCATCGACATCGCCATCGGCGTGTGGCTGCTGCGTCGCGCGCGGCGCACGGAGAGCCCGTCGCCCGGAACGGGTCGCTGGCGCCGCGGTGGCGGCATCGCCTTCGCCCTGCCGGGAGTCGCCACCGCGGTCTTCCTGACGGCGATCGCCCTGCTCGCCCAGTTCGACCTCGCGCGGATCACCAGCGGCGTCTACCGCCACGGCATTGTCGCGCAGACCAGCGACTACACGTTCCCGTTCTACAAGGATGGTCGCACGGCAACCGTCAGCATGCGCCGCGGACTCGACGGATACACCACGCTGGCGACGAATGGCAAGCCGGATGCGTCGCTGGAGCAGGCATGGATGGACAGCGCCGGGTCGCCGGATGGCGAGCTGGTACAGCTGACGCGCGATATCGCGACGCAGCTGCTGCTGCCGATCATCACGCTCGCGCACGCGCCCGATGCCGAGCACATGGCGGTGATCGGGCATGGGTCGGGCGTGTCGTCGCACGTGCTCCTGGGCAGCCCGCGGGCGCGCGAAGTGGTGACGATCGAGATCGAGCCCGAGATGATCAACGCCTCGAAGCACTTCCGGCCCGCGAACGAGCGTGTCTTCAGCGACCCGCGTTCCCTGCTCGTGATCGACGATGCCAAGTCGTACTTCGCTTCCTCGGGCCGCGCGTTCGATCTCATTCTGTCCGAGCCCTCGAACCCGTGGGTGAGCGGCGTGTCCGGGTTGTTCACGGTCGAGTTCTACGAACGGGTGAAGCGCCAGCTCGCCGAGGGCGGCGTGTTCGGCCAGTGGCTGCATCTGTACGAGTTGAACGATGGCCTGGTGACGTCCGTCCTGGCCGCCATCGATTCGGCGTTCCCGGCATATGAAGTGTTCTACACGTCGAACGCCGACATCCTGGTCATCGCGAGCGCCGACAGCGTTCGCACGCCGCGCTGGAGTGTCACGCGGGATTCCGGCATCGCGAGCGATTTGCGCCGCGTGGTGCCGATGAGCGCCGAAATGTTCGAGTCGCTGCGGCTGGGCGGACGTCACGTGCTTCGCCCGATGCTCCTCACGGATGGTGCTGGCAACTCCGACTATTTCCCCGTCCTGGACCTGGGCGCCGAGCGAATGCGGTTCATGCGGGAGAACGCGGAGGGATACATCGGGCTCACCGAGGGGCGGTTCGACGTGGTCGCCGCCCTGAGCGGCCGCCGCGCCGGATTCGGAACGCACACCGTGCCCGTCACGCCCGAGGTGGCACGCACGTACGCGCTCGCGCGGGGCACGCGACTTCGGGCGGCGCGTGAGCTGCCGCCGGAGGTCGTGGCCCAGATGCCGCGCGACGCGGATCTTCGCAACGCACTCTATCGCGCGGACCAGCTGGACCGGCTCACGGCCACTCCGGAGCCGCCGGGCGACTGGCTGGCCTGGACGCAGGCGGTGGTGCAGGTGGACAAGGACCTGCACGAGGGCACCGCGGGCGTGGTGGACTCGGCGTTCTTCCGCCGGATGCACGCGTTCGCGAATCGCGGCGGCGCGCCTGCCGAGGCGCG
>JBBDYA010000085.1:69535-83215 GCA_040902005.1 Gemmatimonadaceae bacterium
GCGCGCGGCGATCAGCTTTCTGGAGGGCCTGGGCGCGTGGGACTGGCCGAAGGTCGTGGTGTCTGCCGGCACGCTGATCGCCTCGCAGGACTCGCTGCGATGGATTCCCGACGCGCTGCTGCGCAACGGAGCCACGATCGGGCACATCAAGCTGCGCAACTACCAGAGCGCGAAAGAGGTGCAGCGGTCCTTCGCGAGGATAGCCGGAGTGGACCCCTTCCGCGATCGGCTGATCGCCACGTACCTGGCGTTTTCCGATACCGCGCGTTGGCAGCAAACGGCATGGCGGTAAGGCGCGAACACGTTCTCGCGACGGTCTGGATCCTCGCGGTCGCGGTGGCGTCCGTCGAGGCGACCGCGCTCCAGTCCAACAATTTCCTCATCTTCCGAACGGCGTGGTTTAATCTCCAGGCCGGCGCGGACCTCTACGGTCCGAGCACGAAGCACTGGGATGTGTTCCTGTATCCGCCACCATTCGCGCTGTTGTTCGCGCCGTTCGCCTCCGTGCCGTTTCTGCTGGGGGTCCTGCTGTGGAACGGCGCGAACGCCGGCGCGCTGTACTGGGGCCTGGGTCGGGTACTGGGCGCGGACCTGGCATTCGCGGCGCGCGCGATCGTGTTCATGGACACCTTCGGTGCCATGCAGATCGTGCAGAGCAACGCGCTCGTCGCCGGCCTGATGCTCCTGGCCGTCGCGGACCTGGAGCGGCGGCGCGAGCTGCGCGCCGCGATCGCGATCGCGGTCGGCAGCGCTATCAAGGTGTTCCCGCTGGCCATCGCCGCGTACGCGATCTTTCGCCCGTACCGGCTGCCGAGGTTCGCGCTCGTCGCGCTGGCCGCGGCCGCCATCATCATCGCGGCGCCGCTGATCGTGGCGTCACCGCAGGAACTGGCGGACCACTATCGGGCGTGGGGCGCCATGCAGCGCTCGGACGCCACGGCGCGCGGCTTCTCGCTGATGTTCCATCTCCAGCTCTGGTTCGGCATGGACTGGCCCAACTGGCCGGTGCAGCTCGCGGGCATCGCGATTTTGCTCGCGCCGCTCGCGCGCGTGGCGCTCTGGGGGCAGGAGCGCTTCCGGGTGCGGTTCCTCGCGTCGGTGCTGATGTTCTGCGTGCTGTTCAACCACCGGTCGGAGAGCGCAACCTTTGTGCTGGCGGCCGCGGGGATCGCGACGTGGTTCGCCATGGCGGACCGGAACGCCGTGACCTGGACCGTTCTGGCCGTCGCCATCATCGGCACGGTCCTCTCGTCCAGCGAGGCCATGCCGCACGTGATTCAGGAGCGATTCTTCGAGCCGTACCGGGTCAAGACGCTTCCAGTGTTGTTCGTCTGGCTGCTCACCCAGGTGGAGTTGTGGAGGGCGCCTCGAAATACGACGTCGAAATTCCCATCGCCTGGATCGCCGGCCCGAGCTCCGGCGACGTCAGCGCCCTGAGTTCGCGCTCACGCTCGGCGCGATAGGAATCCAGCGCCGCCAGCTCGGGGGAATCATATCCGGGGTGCACCATCAGCTCGGTGGTCCCCGCGGGCAACACGGCCAGCAGCGCGAGGATGTCGCGCGCGAAGGTGGGCGATGCCATCAGCGCGATGCCGGCGAACGCCGTAGCGGCTTCCTCCCGTGGCGTCCCGAGCGCCGCCCGCAGCGCCCGTGACTTGAGGCGCGGGACGGGGCGCCCCAGCAGCGTGGCGTCGACTTCGCTCGCGCGGCGCACGTGGGCGATGCCGTGCCGGCGCGCCGTCGCGCGCACGACGTCGGCGATGCCGGGAAGGCAGTGCGTGTGGCGATGCGAGTCGACGTGGGTCACGCGCAGGCCCAGCGGGGCGAGCAGCGCCTCGGCCCGCGCGAGCTGTGCCTCGAACTCCGTCTCCACCTCGCGCAGGTCGGCACGGCGCAACCAGGCGCGCCAGAGCTGGGACAGGAGTGGACGGAACCGGCCCGTGCGCGCATCCCGAAGGGAGGAGCACGCGCTGAGTGGCGCTCCCATCACGATGTTGAAGTGCAGCCCGATGCTCATCGCCACGCCGCGCGCGCGCAGCGGCGCGAGTTGCCCAGCGGCATCGGAGGATGCGGGCATGTTCACCATCAGCGACGCCGACCGCACGTTGCCGGCCGCCAGCGCCTCCGCGATGCCGCGATTTACGCTTCGCGCGAGACCAAGATCGTCCGCGTTGATGATGAGGCGCCTGATGTGTGGCACGCGGGTGAAAGCTGGTACTTGCCGGTCCACGCGCGCCAGCGGATGCGCCCGAGGTCGCCGGCCATGGTCACCGCGTCGCGCAGATACCGCACGGTGGACGGCTCGTCATCGTACTGGAAGCGGACCGGCACCTGATCCACGCGCAGGTCGAGCTGGCGCGCGAGGTACAGGCATTCGAGGTCGAAACCGAAGCCCCCGATGCCGACGCGCGAGAAAACATCTTCCGCCGCGCGGGCCGTGTAGCCCTTGAGTCCCGCCTGGGTATCCGTCAGGCCGGGCAGCAGCGCGAGCCGCACCATGCCGTTGAAGGCGCGGCTCATGGCGTAGCGCGTGTAGCGATACGTGAGGTAGCCCGCGTCGAGGTGATACCGCGACTCGGCATGCACGCGGGTGGCGATCGCGACGTCGGCGCCGCGGTGCAGCGCGGCGGCAATGCGCCAGACCTCGTCCAGCGGGTACGCCAGATCGGCGTCGGTGAATATCCGGAGGGCCGCCGTGGTCTCGAGCATGCCGCGCCGCACGGAGTAGCCCTTGCCCCGGTTCCGGTCGTTGCACAGCAGGCGCACGTCGGGGCGGCGGGCGAAGTCCTGCAGCAGCGAGCCCGCCGTGGGGTCCGTCCCCCGGTCGTCCACGAGAATGACCTCGCACGGCACAGGCGAGTGTTCGAGGAATCGCTCGAGTTCGCCCAGCGTGCGCTGCAGGCGCCCCGCGCAGTGGTAGACCGGAATGACCAGGGCCAGATCCACGATCATCCCTCGCTCATCCGGCGCCGTTGCTGTGCATCGCGCTCAGGGGGTCGCCGGGGGGGGGGACGCGGCTTTGGCGAGGGACTGCCGTAGCGAGCGCGCCTTGTCCGCGTGCTTCTGGAGGATCGGAACCGACTGGCGGATGTATTCCTTCACCGCTGAATCCTGCGTGGCGGCGAGCGCGCGCGCCGTGTTTTCCATGGACGCCTCGTGCGCGGCGAGCGCATACTCCACGTAGGCGCGGTCCCAACCACCGCCGAGTGGCGTGGCAAGCAGAGCCTCGCGCATCAGATCCGGCGCCCGCGCGGGCGCCACGCGCGGCGGCTCGCTCGCGATGTTCAGTCCCCTCGCCACCGCGGCGGCCTCCCGTCGAAGCGCGATGTGTTCGCGCATCATCATGCGGCCGAATTCCTTGATTTCCAGCGTGGATCCGTGCTGCGCGCCGAGGGCGCCCATCGCGCTGTCCGCCGCATGGGAGTGCTCGAGCAACCCAAGGGTGCGATGCTCGTTCAGCGACGCCGCGGCCGTTCCGGCGATGCTGTCACGGATGCCGCTGGTATCCTCCCGGACCTCACCGGCACTCGCGCCCTCGGATTCGGGGGCGACGCAACCGGCCAGCGCGCACGTGACCGCCAGAAGCGCACTGGATATTCGCATTACGATCCTCGACGATGGACTGTGAGTTGATCAGCCTCCGTACCCGGGTCGCCATGCAGTAACGCCCCGAGCCCGAGGCTCGGGGCGGCATTTTGCAAAAAGCGTACTCGTCGGTGCTAGCGCTCGTTTGGCGTGGGAGCCCCGCCGCCAGGCCGCAGCGTGCGCGAGAAGTACTCGCCGACCGCCGCGTTCACGCGGACCTGGTTCTCGTGCCGCATGAAGTGGTGGGTGTCGTCCGGGATGACGATCTCCTCGTACGGGATGCCCGCCGCGGCCAGCCGCCGCACGAGGTCGGTCGTCTGGGCGAAGCGCACGTTCCGGTCGTCGTCGCCGTGGATCAGCAGCACGGGGGACTTCCAGGTGGCAATGGACGAGACCGGTGACGACGTCCATGCCACCTCCAGCGCGCGCGCGGCGTCGGGCGCGGTTTCGTACCGGTCCCGGCTCGTGAGATTCGTGGCGCGGCCCACGGAAAAATCGTGAACGCCATGGATGTCCACCCCGACCGCGAACAGATCGGAATCGCGCGCGAGTGCGAGGGCGGTGAGGTAGCCGCCGTACGATCCCCCGTAAACGCCGATGCGACCGGGGTCTACGTTGGGCTGCCGCCGCAGCCACTCGCCCGCCGCGCGAATATCCTGATACTCCGATGCCCCCCGCGCGCCGCCATCGCGGGGATGGTGAAAGTCGCGTCCGTAGCCGATGCCCAGGCGGTAATTGACCGACATCACGATGAAGCCCCGGCTCGCGAGGAACTGGTTCATCGCATACGCGTTCGAGTAGTAATCGGAGTAGTGCCAGCCAAGCAGCATCTGCCGCGGCGGGCCGCCGTGGACGTAGATCACCGCGGGGCGTCGTCCCGCCGCGCCGTTGTCGAAGAGCTGCGCGTGCACCCGCGTGCCGTCCGGCGCGTCGAACACCACCTGCCGCGGCACCACGAGCCGGCGCGCCGGAAAGTCCTGCGGAATACGGTCGGCGCTGATCACACGCGATTGCCCGGTGGCGGCCGACATCACCGCCACGACCGGTGGCCGCTGCGCCGTGGCGCCGATGTACGCGATGCTCGCGCCGTCCCCGGTGAACACGGGGGTCCATTCGAGGCCGGTGCCGGGCGTGAGCACCTCGGGCGCGACGCGGTCCACGGGCACGCGCACCACGTGGCGGCGGTCGATGTCCCGCGCGTCCGGGCCGGTATTGCCGGCGAACGCGAGGAAGCGACGATCGGGACTCACCGTCACGTATTCCGCCATGTAGGGACCCGGTGTGAGCAGCAGGGGTGCACCGCCGTTCTCGGAGATGGAATACAGGTGCGGCCAGCCATCCATGTACGAGAGGAAGGCGATGCGTCCGCCCGCGACCCAATTCAGGTTCACGCCGCCATGCGTGGAAGGCACCGACCCATGCACGGTGCGCGGACTCTCCCAGAGCAGACGGGCGTCGCCCGTACGGGCGTCCGCGGTCCAGATGGCCCACGGCGTGTGCCGCTCCGCAAGAATGGAATCGGGGACCCCACCAGCGCCCGGCCGTCGCACGAAGACAATGCGCGTGCCGTCCGGGGACCAGCGCGGCGAGGCATCACGCGACGTCGTGGGGGAGATCCACCGCATGGGCGTGGAGTCTCCGCTGTAGACGCCGATGAATGCGTGGTCGCCGCGATTGGCGACGAACGCGAGCCGGCTGCCGTCCGGCGACCACACGGGTGAGCCGGCACTCCCGCGAGGCGCGATGGCCCGCCGCGGTGGCGCGGATCCGTCCACCGGCACGAACCAGATGGCGCGATCGCGCGTGAACGCCACGCGGTCACCCCGCGGCGAAATGGTCGGCGCCTCACCCTCCGCGATCGCCCTCGGCTCGCCGCCCGTGAAGGGCACCGCCAGAATCTGCACGCGCGGCGGCAGCGGGTGGTTCAGCACATTGACCGGGACGGCATCCTCGAAATTCGAGCTGAAATCACCGCCGCGCAGATAGACGACCCAGTGGCCGTCGCTCGAGAGCTGGAGACTGGTGATCTCCTGACCGTCGTCCGTGTCGTACGGCGTGAGCTGCCGGGGACGGAAGTCGGGGCCCTCCGCGACCCACACGTTGCGCTTCCCCTGTTCGTTCAATGCCCACGCGATCCGGCTCCCTCCCCCCCCACCGGTTCCCGCGGCGGTGAGTCCGTTCGGGAAGGGATAGCTCTTCACCTGCTCCATCGTGAATGGCGCCTGGGCGAAGGCCGCGTTCGCGGCGAGCGTGACGATCGAAATTACGGCAGGAGCGCGCATGGGATCTCCCGGTGTGGTGGCGCGCTAAAGTAGCTCTGAAAAAGGGCGAGCGGGAAGCGCGCCGCTCAGGAACCCGAGACGATCGTGAACGTTACCGTTCGCGTCTGTGGTGCGGTGATCGCGGTGGTGATCGCGGCGCTCAGCCGGTACGCGATCGGTAGCGCGGAGGCCATGCCGGCCGAGATCCCGGTGACCACGTCCGCGGCGGCAACACCGAGGGCGACGTGTCCGGCGCTCGTGGCGCCACTGGGGGCGGCGAGGAAGACTTCGAGCGTCACGCCGGTGGGGAGCGGCTGGTCGATGGCCGCGGTGACCTTCTTGTTCGCCTCGTTCGTCGTGATCGCCCAGGTCGATCCCGTGCCATTGACGGCCGTCGGCGCGCTGCCCGCCGTCGCCAGACCGATGACCATCGGGGACGGATCACCGGACATCGCCATCTGGTTGACCGCGGTCACCTGAAACTGCACGACCTGCGTCGCGGATTGTCCCTGAAGGGACGATCCCGCGAGTGCGACCGCGACGATACCTGTCATGACCATCCGGACCATGCCCTGAGTATCGGCGGTCCGGCCGTAATGTCTAGGGGAGCTCTGAAAAACCAAGGGGCCGGAGCGGAGGTGTTCCGGCCGGCGCGAGCCAGTACCAATACTTGGACGCGAGAGATCTCAATAGGCATGTAAGGCTCGAGTCAGTCGTCCAAGTATTGGTACTATGCTCGTGCCGGCCGGAACACCTCCGCCCCGGCCCCGTGTTTTTCAGAGCTTCCCTAGGGGATCGGGAAGTGGATCGTGAACCGCGATCCCGTGCCGGGGTCGCTCACGACGGACAGTCGGCAGCCCATTGCCTCGCACAGTTGGTGGGCCAGCGGCAGGCCCAGCCCCGCGCCTTCATGGCTCCGTCCCATGCCGGCGTCACCCTGCTCGAAGGGCTCGAAAATTCGCGCCAGGTTCGCAACGGGAATTCCGACACCCGTGTCCACGACCTCCAGCCGCACCGGGCGGTTGGCGGCGTCCGTGACGACGTTCACGTTGACCGTGCCGTGCTGGGTGAACTTGACGGCATTGGCCACGAGGTGGCGCACCACCTGGACGAATTGCTCCTCATCGAGGCGTACGGCCGGCGCCTTCTCGGGGAGCGCGAGAACGATGCGCACCCCCTTCTCGGTGGCGGATCGACGGTGCCTCGCTGCGACGGTCGCGGCAATGTCGGCCACGTTGGTGTCGGTGATATGCATTTGCAGCATCCCTCGTCGGATGCGGGAATGATCGAGCACGTCCTGCACGAGCTGCAACAGCTGTTCGCCGTTCTCGCGCACGCGCTGCAGCAACGCGAGGTCTTCCGGACGCTGGTTCCCGGCCCGGTTTGCTTCGAGCACCCGCGAGAACCCGATGACGGCGTTCAGCGGGGTGCGCAGTTCGTGGCTCATGCGGGACAGAAACTCGTCCCGTGTCTGCTCGAGTTGGGTGGGTTGCAGTGACATGCGTCTAGGAGGATTGGCCTGATTCGTTATTGGCAGCGGTCTCGCGAGGGTCGGGGTTCGCTATGTGGCCCGTGTCGGGCTTCGGCGGCAGCGACTTCGCGGCGGACTGCGCCGCGGAACCGGCCGGGGATGGGGCGGGGTTGTCGGTACCCGTCACCGCAATGATGATCGAACCGCCCACCTGATTCGGGTATGCGTCGAGAGACATGGTCGTTGCCGGTTGTCGAGTGGTCGCGGCGTCGCGACCCATCTCGTTCTCACTGCACGCCTGGCGGCATCCGCCGCCAGGCGCCAGCGAGCATCCTGGTTGACGATCGGGTGTTTAGGAACCCGAGGTGATCGTGTACGTCACGGTGCGGCTCTGCGAGCTCACCACGCCGGAGGACAGCGCCGCCGTCAGCTCGTAGGTCACGTTCAGGCCACTCTCGGCCTTTCCGGAGATGGCGGTGACGACGTCCGCCGCGGTCGTGGACAGCGTCGTGGCGCCGGCGCTGCTGCCGCCGGTGGGCGCCGCCAGGTTGGCGGTGAGCGTCAGCCCGGCCGGCATCGCCGAGTTGATCTGCGCGGTGATTTTCATGCTGGTACCGTTGGTCGTGACGGCCCACGTCCCACTCGCCTGCTCCGCCGTCGGCGCGCTGCCGGCAACGGCCGTGGTGATGGAGATGGACGGGCTGCCTGCAAAGGCGATCTGGTTGATCGCGTCCACCTGGAATGTCACGTCCTGCGTGGCGGTCTGGGCCTGGGCGGCACTCGCCGCGGTCAGAAGGGCCATCGTCGCCAGGATGCGTCCTGCGTTCATTGTCGTTCTCCGATAGGGGAAGTTTGACCTGCGCAGGAAGGATGTCCCTCACCGGATTACAGGATTCTGTCCGCCGAATTACGGTTTTGTCATCGAGCGTCCGGCGCGCCCTGGAGGCCCGTTTCACTGCTGAATCCCCGCATTCGGCTTGATGGTCTTCGTGCCGGCGGCGGGTGCCTGGGTCTTGGGCGCGGCCTGGATGGATCGGAGTTCCTCGTCTTCGCCGATGATCTGCACCTCGCGTCGGCGGGGCATCAGGCGGAAGCTCAGGGTGCGTGTTTCTCCGGGCTCCAGCGTCAATTCCACCCGGTCTGGATCAAAGCGGTGGTGGGCCGGCGCGTCACCGCGGATGCTGAGCAGCCAGTCGCCGGGCGGCACGTCGGCGAAGGACACCTTGCCGGACGCGTTCGTCGTCCGATACAGGGTGTCGCGGGCGCCGGTGAGCATCAGGGTCGCATTGGACAGGGCGCCGGCGTCCGCCAGCGAGTCCGGCGCGCCAGCCACTCCGGTACGGGCAACGATGAACTGCCGGACGTCGATGTCGATCCGGGCGCTGCGCGCGATGGCCATCGCGAACGTCGTCGGCGTGTGCCGAAGGCTGTCCACCATGAGCGTGGGATCGCCTACGAACACGGCGTTCGCGAAGGACGTTTCCTGTGACATGGACAGCCGGTGCTCGCCACCGGGTACGCCACCAAACGCCACCTGCCCCTGCCGGTCGGTGATCGCCACCTGGGGCCCGAGCCGCACCAGCGCGTTGGGCACGCCCTGACCGCTCACCGCGTCCACCACCCGGCCGTAGACGCGACCGGGAGTGCGCAACCGGGACACCGGCAGTTGCAATGGAATGCCGAATTCGAGATAGGCCACGTTCTGGTCACCAGCGTCGAGCGTTCCTCCTCGCATGAGACGCGTCCGCAGGGAGATGCTGCTGCCATTGGCTCTCGTGTGCGAGATCAGCCCGTCCAGCTGTGAGTGCCATCCGGCGCCGGACGATTGCACGCGCGTGCCATAGCCCATGAGCGAGAGGTGCGTGGAGCGGTTCAGCCGTACCGAGACGTCGCCGCCGCCGGTGATCGCCCCATCAAGACCCTTGGTGACGCCGCCGCCGCTGTACCGCTCCACGTACGCGCCGAACGATCCGGCGCGGACGGCACTGCGGATGCCGACGGACGCCTCCGTGAACGTCCGCGAGGCCGCGTCGCTGAAGCGCGACCGACCCCTTTCGATTTCCAGCTGCAGCGTGCCGAACGGAACGCGCAGGTCCGATCGCGCGCGCAGGCTGTTCTGCACGCCCGACCGGGAAATCCCCTGCACCGTGGTGCCGCGTGAGACCGTCCCGAGTTCCAGCGTCACCTGGTCCATGATCGTCGTGGAGATCGACCCGAGGTCGAAGCGCTCCACGTAGGGCACGCCTGTCGTGCGGCTGAGGTCCGCCTCCTGCCGGCTGCCGTTCACATTGAACGCCAGGCCGTCGCGTGCGCGCACATAGCTCGTGACATAGAGATGGTCGGCGGCGCGCTGGGCTCCGGCGAACGTGGTATCCGCCGAGCGGTGGCCCACGTCCAGGGAAAACGACTGGGCGCCGACACTGACGCGCATCGTGTGCGCGAGTCCCGGCCCGCCCCCCCCCCCGGACGCGCTCCGGCTGCGCGCCAGCTCGGCGCTGGCGCTGAGAATATCCCGATCGAATGATGCGATGCCGCTCGCAATGGCGCCGGGAAGCGCGCCACCGATCCGGTCCACCAGGTTTACTGTGAACCGTGTGTCGAGCCGCGGCTGCGCCGTGAGGAACAGGCCGCCTTCCGCGCCGCGCTCCGGCACCCGGCGAAACTGCTGCCCATACCCACCGAAGGAAAACATGCCGCGCGTGCCGTCCGCGCCAAGCCCGAAGCCGGGCTGCCCGGAGCCGGTCAA
The DNA here is from genome assembly GCA_040902005.1 of Gemmatimonadaceae bacterium. Lineage (GTDB taxonomy): Bacteria > Gemmatimonadota > Gemmatimonadetes > Gemmatimonadales > Gemmatimonadaceae > DASPMP01. The sequence continues at coordinate 79,599 of JBBDYA010000085.1, forward strand.
CGACGACAGCATGAACAGCTGGTCGCCGCCGCGGGCGCGCCATGAGGGCGCGCTCAGCTCCACGCGGTACTCGTCCCGCTCGCCGAACGCGGCGTAATGCCCCGTCGGACCGCGCATGAGAAAGTCGAGCGTCACGGTGCCGCCATCCACCAGCTTGCCCTGCCCGAACAGTTCGAACGGGGACACGCCATCCGACGTGGCCGCGCGAAGATGGACGCGTGTCGGGATGCGCAGGAACTCCTCGATCTTCCGGCTTGGCTCGGGCACCACGGTAGTTCGCGCCGATGCATTGGCGGCATGTTCGTCGCCCTCCTGGAAGGCGGCAACCTCGAGGACGTCGTCTTGCGCGCCCTGCAGTCCAGCGGGCGTATGCGACGTGACGCGCACCACGCGCGATTCCTGCGACTGCAGTGCGAAGGCCGTGTCGGACAGTGTGACGGCACCCAGGGATCCCCTGGCCGTGAGTCGCATGCGTCCCGCGACGTTGCCGCGGTTGCGCACGAGGAACGTGGCCTCGTAGCCCTTGCCACTGACCACGAAGCCCGGACGATCGAGCAGCGTGATTTCCACCGCGCGCCGGGGCTGGACCAGCACCAGGATGGAGTCCATTACCCCCTCCGGATTCGCGGTCGTGGTGACGGTCAATCGGACGGGGTACACCCCGGCGGCCGCGCGCGAGGGCACCACAATGCTCAGCATCAGCATCTCGGTGGAGCGCGGCGGCACGGGCAGCAGTGCGCCGCCCGTGAGCATGGTCCAGGTCTCGGGCAATTCGACGTGCGGCATCACCTGGACCGCCTCGTCGCGGCGGTTCACAACCGTGAACGCCGCCGTGACGGTAGCGGACGCGGCAATCGTGTCCCGGCGCGCGGCGCGAATGCCAAGGGCGTCCGTGTCCTGCGCGCCTGCCGACGCGCCGACGCTTAGCGTCAGGAGCGTCGCGAACAGGACGAGGGACTGACGTCGCACGGCAACGGTTCCTAGAACCGCAGCGTGAACTGCGAGGCGAATACCGCGTCCTCGCCGGAATCGGCGAAGACGATGGCGCGATACGTTCCGGGCGCCAGTCGGCCGAGCGCGAACGTCTGGTGCAGCGACGTACCGGGATACAGCAGTCCCCGCTCCTGTCGCGCGTTGGCGCGCAGTGTTCCCTGCTCGTCGTACACCTCGATCCACAGCGCCGGCCGGTAGGCGCGCTCACCCACGTTCTGCACCTCGAGCTCGAACGACTGCGTGCTGTCCGGATTCGTGAGGAAGCGCGAGTTGGCGAAGCCCACCTTGCGACTGCCACTCGTGCGAATGTGCGTGGCCACCTGCACCGCGTACCGGGTGACCGACCCGATGCCCACCTGCGGACGCCCGCCAGAGGAGCGTCCGGCTTCGTTGGGCGCCCCCTCCACCATCACGGCGCTCCAGAAGGTGCCGGCCAGGGAGTCGTTCGCCGGCACCACCACGGAGTAGGTCACCGTCATTTCACTGTTGGGCGGCACCAGGAGCGAACGCACCGTGGGCGTGATCCAGCGGGCATTGGAGCGCGGTGAGGTGCCGGGATCATTGAAGTGCGAGGTGCCGTCCGCGAAGAACAGGTAGTCCGTCTGATAGATGCGCACCGGCTGGTCTTCCTGCGTGAGGTTGCGCACCACGATCGTTCCCACGTAGGTCTCGCCAGGCGAGGCGACGCGCTCCTCCACGGTGTTGCCCACCACGGAGATCTGCGCCTGTGCGAGATCCGCCGCGAACAGAAGGGCCGCGAGGGCAAGCAGATGCCTGCGCGGACAGGCGATTACGGGTGCAAGGAAGCGCATGAGTCTCACGGGGCCTGGACGATGGTGAGCGTGACCGTTCGGGTACTGAGGGGGACGACGCCGGCGAGCACGGTGGCGCTGAGCTGGTAGGTGATGCCGTGCGTGGAGGTCGTACGCCGGGGAATGCCGACCACGACGTTCCGCGCGGTCTGGTCCAGCGCGATCTGGCCCACCGACGTGGCACCCGCCGGCGCCGCGTAGGTGCCGGTGAGCGTGACGCCGGCCGGCATCGCCGCGTTGAGCTGCGCCGTGATATCGTACGTGCGGTTCGGATTGCCGGTGTCTACCGTGTACGTCGTCGTGCTGTTCCCCACTGAAATCGGCTGGGACCCCGCTACCGCCGTGCTGATGCGGAGCAGGCCGGGGTTGCCCGATACGCTCAACGTCGCCGGCTGCGCGTTCGCCGCCCTGCCGCCAATTGGCAGCAGCGCGGCGAGTGCGAGCAGGAGAACGCGAAGCCTCGGCATGGTCACGAACAACGCTCAGGTGCCGCCGGTGATGGTGTAGGTCACGGTGCGGCTCTGCGATGCCACGACACCGGCGGCAGCGGTCGCCGAGAGACCGTACGTCACGTTCAAGGATCCTTCCGCCACCTGCGTGAGGCTGGTGACGACGTCCACCGCGGTGGTGCCAAGCGTCGTGGCGCCGGCGCTGCTTGCGCCCGCGGGCGCGGCGAGGTTCGCCGTCAGCGTCACACCGGAAGGCATCGCCGAATTGATGCTCGCCGTGATCTTGGCGTTGGACTGGTTCGTGGTGATCGCCCACGAGCCGGACGCCGTCGCCGACGCGGGTGCGCTGCCGGCCGTGGCGCTGTTGATTACGAGCGACGGGCTGCCGGTGAAGGCGATCTGATTGATCGCATCCACCTGGAAGGTCACGGTCTGCGTCGCGGTCTGGGCCTGCGCGGCGGTCGCGGCAGTCAGCAGAGCCAGCGTCGCCAGAAGTCGGGTCGTGTTCATGATGGGCGTCTCGTGAAGGCTGTCTTGTCCTGCACGAGAAGAGTGACCCCCGGGCGATTACACGAGTCTTGCAACGGCATTACGGTTCTGTCATAGAACTGCCGGGATATGGCTCGTTCCCCTTTCCCCATCTCTTAATTGCGCGCATTGCTCGTCGAGGACGACCCAACGATGGCCCTGCTGACTCGGCAAGTGCTTGAGCAGGAAGGCTTTGCCGTGGACCACGCCTCTACGGGAAATGACGCGCAGACCCTGGCCTTCGTAAACGAATACGACGCCGTCGTGCTGGACCTGGCCCTCCCCGACCGCAACGGGCTCTCGGTACTCCAAGCCATGCGGAACGCGGGACAGACCACCCCCGTCATCGTCCTCACCGGCGCGAACGATTCCGCGACCACCGTGCGCGCCCTCGACGCTGGGGCGGACGACTACCTCACCAAGCCGATCATCATCGACGAATTCCGCGCCCGGATGCGCGCGCTCGTGCGCCGCGGGGGTGCCACCCGCACGGAACAGGTCGCCTGCGGCAATGTCGTGCTCAACCGGCTGACGCGGGACGTGCTCATTGGCGGCACGCCCTGCTCGCTCACCGCAAAGGAGCTCCAGCTCATCGAGTACTTCCTGATGCACAAGGACGAAGTGGTGACGCGCTCCGCCCTGCTGGACAAGGTGTGGGACATGCACTTCGATCCCGGCTCCAACGTGGTGGACGTGCACGTCACTCGGCTACGCAAGAAGCTGAAGACGGCGGGCGCCACCGTGAAGATCACGGCGCGCCGCGGCATGGGATTCGTGCTCAGCGCGGGGGGGGGGGGGGGGGGGGGGGGGGGGGGGGGGGGGGGGGGGGGGGGGG
>JBBDYA010000085.1:83225-102133 GCA_040902005.1 Gemmatimonadaceae bacterium
CCCCCCCCCCCCCCCCTGATCGCGTTGTAGATCTCGCCCCCCCGGGCGCGATACCGCTCGAGCACCGCACGCGCCTCCGCGCGCCGCACGTCCCGTGTGACGGTGATGCCGCGTGCCTCGAGATACCGGTACGACTCCTCGAACACCGGCCCTTCGTCGAAGCGCAGCTCCGTGGCGTCCTGCCGCGACGCGCCGCAGACGATGCGCCGCACGCCGCTCCAGAGTGCCGCGCCGAGACACATCGCGCACGGCTCGCACGACGTCACCAGGTCGTACGGCGGCATGCCTGGCGCATTCAGCGAATACGCGCGCAGCCGCCCCTGGGCCGTCATGAACGCGACCACTTCTGCATGCAGGGTGGAGTTGTTCAGTCGCACCACGCTGTTGGTGCCAACCCCCGCGAGGCGTCCGCTGTCGCGCTCCACCACGATCGCGCCAAACGGACCACCCGTGCCGCGCTCCACATTCTCTTCCGCGAGCCGGATCGCGAGCCGCATGCGCGCGTCATCGTCGGGCAGCGGAACGTCCCACTCGATGCTGCCCGCAAGCCAGTCCGGCGGTTCGATCAGGATGCGGTGCGTGTCTGTCGTCACGCGCAAGAAGATACAGTCCCCCCCCCCACCGACGACGAACCACCGCGCGAAGGGGGGGAGAGGCGCAGGTCAGTCGGTGAGTCGCCGGAGCGCCGAGATGGCGTGCACCACTTTCGTGGACGGCAACGCCCCTCCGTACATCGCCCTCGCAAGCTGATCGTCGCGCTTGTACAGGTCGTTGCCGAACCAGAGCTGTCCATCGCGCACGTACGCCGTCATGTAGGCGATGAACACCGGGATCTTCTCCGGCAGGTTCACGTGGCGGTTGTCCGTGCCGTGCATGGCCTGCTCGACACGACTCGCGTTCCACCCCAGCACCCATTGCGCCAGCGCGTTCGGCTTTTCCACGCGGATGCACCCGTGGCTGTAGGCGCGCACGTCGGTGTTGAACAACTGCCGCTGTGGTGTGTCGTGCAGGTAGATGTTGAAGTCGTTCGGAAACATGAACTTCACGAGGCCAAGCGAATTGCCATCCCCCGGTTTCTGGCGCAGGCGCAGCTTGCCGCTCTCGGTGTACGTCTCGTAGTCGGACGGCATCCCCTGCGCCGCGAACTTCGGGAAGAGCTCCTTCGCGGCGATGTCGTCCGTGACGTTCCAGTACGGCCGGAACACCACGAACTCCATCCGATCGCTGAACGCAGGGGTGGCGCGATCCTCGAACTCGGAGCCGACGATCACCTTCATCTCCAGCGTCTTATTGCCGTGGTCGAATGCCTGGAGCTGGAATGAAGGCACGTTCACCAGGATGTACCGGTCGCCCAGCGACCGCGGCAGCCATCGGTAGCGCTCCAGGTTGGCCGCGATCTGCGCAAGCCGGAAGTCTGCCGTGATGTTCAGCGAGGCCAGCGTTTCACTGCCGAGCGTACTGTCCACGCCAATCGCGTGGCGCTGCTGGAACTGCGCAACGGCGGTCGCGAGCGACTGATCGTACGTCGCGGACGAATCGGTGTGCAGCCCCTCCGCGCGCAGGCGCGCGCGCAGTGCCTGAAGACGCGCCGGGGATTCGACATCGCCCCGCTTCAGGGATTTCCCCTCAGGCACCCGGGGCCATCCGCCGGCCGCGACGATCTTCCGGTAGTCGTCGAGCTGCCGGCGCAGCATGTCATAGTCGGAGTCCTGCGGGCGCATGCGGCCGATCGCTTCGGCGAGATCGGCTTCCCGCAGTGTCCGCACGAGCGCGCTGTCCACCCGCTTCTCTTCCGGATCGATGTGCCAGCTCTGCGCCACCGACTTCGGATCGATCTGGCCGGTGAGGTAGTCCTCGCCAAGCCCGACGTACGCCGTGGTGAGCAGCAGATCGGCGCGCGCGATCTGCGCCGCGCCGGGCTGCTCCACCCGTCGCATGCTGTCGAGCGCCACGGCGAGTTCCAGCAGCGGATACTGGTCCAGCTGAATCGCGTCGGAGGCGGCATTGATCAGCGCGTCCACGAGCGCGCGGGCCCGGCTATCGATGACCCCGTCACCGTTCATCCAGAGTGGCGAGTTCTTATGCAGCGCATACAGCTGCTTGGCGTGCTCCCATTGGTCAGCGGTGGCATGCTGTGGTCTGGCCTCGAGGGCTCGCTCCAGCTCGCTTCGGATCGACGCGATGGGCACGTCCTTGACCTTGGTGAGTCCAGCGGGGTTCCAGGAGCGGGAAACGTCGCCGCCGGCACTTTCTTCACGGCCGCAGGCGGTGGTGAGCGCGAGCGCCAGGCCGGCGCCAAGAATTCCGAGGGGCCTCATACGCTCACGAAAAGCGAATCCCGGGCCAAAGCGGCCTTGGCGCGGCGTGTGCATTGTGGCGGCGTCGGCGGGAGAATGCATCACCCTCAACCACGATGTCTCATGTCAGCTCCAAGTTTCGAACAATCGAGTCGCGGCCCTCGCCGTCAGCGCGGTGACCGCCGCACGCGTGAGCGCCTTCGCGACCTGTGCGACGAAGTGCTCGCGTCCTATCGCCTGGCTCAGGGGCAGGACCTGGTCAGCGCCGAGGATCGTGAAGTCGCGGGACAATTGCTTCCATCGATGACGCCGCGACTCGCCGGGTAGCACCGCGGCCGGGCTGGTGAAAATGAAGAGCCCCCCACACTCAGCACGCCGAGTCTGGGGGGCCTGTCACCGCTGGCGGGATTCAATCATTCGGTTCGACGCCACATCGTGCGTGGCCCGACTGACTTCCCTTCCTCAGGCCGCACGGTTACGGCCCAAGTGCTCCGTTCTGTTGTTGTCTCGAGTGGAGCTACAAGCTGCGACCAGCGACCTCGCAGCCGTCCCACCGGGGTCGAACTCCCGGAGGGAGATCACGCGCTGAATGCTCTCGCATTCACATCACGCGATCACGTTCCGATCAAAATCCGTGAGATCGAATCGCTGCATCCAGTATGTTGGCGGTCGAATATTCGCGCAATCCAGAAAAGAAACCGAATTCATCGGACCCGAGTGACGGTTACTCTGCATCTCGTGTAGCAGAGCAAGATGCAGTTCTCCACACGCGACTTCAGCGGAAGAAAGTGAACTGTCATTCCGAGCGCAGCGAGGAATCTGCATTTCTTGAGGTAACGGATTCCTCGTCGCTGCGCGACTCGGAATGACATTCTTCAGAGCTTCCCTAACGCCGCTCCGGGATGATGAGGGTCTGTCCCGGCATGATCGCGTCATCATCGAGTTTGTTCGCGCCGGTGAGATCACCGACGGTGGTGCCGTGGTCCTGCGCGATGTCCCACAGTGTGTCGCCGGAGCGGACGCGATAGGTCGTTGCCACGGCCAGCGGTTGCGCGCGCTCGGCGAGATACCGCTCGTAGGGCGTGGGAAAGACTGCGACGTGAAAGTGCGGCGGCCCGTACTCCTCGGTTGCTTCGATCACTCCCGCGCGCTCCAGCTCCAGGAGCGTGGAGCGTAGCCAGCGAAGGCACTTTCCCTTCGGCTTGCGCAGGTCGATCGCCATGCCGGTGGGATGCACCGAGCGGCGCGTGGCGTTGGCGGGCTGCCGGGTGGCGGGACGCACGGCGCTGGTGACCACCAGCTGCTCGCCGCAGGCGGAGCGATACTGCGCGCCCAGCCGGTTCACGAACGTGCGCGTGTGCGGCTGCGCGTAGGGGTAGCGCACGGCCCCGATCGCGACGCTCCGCGACGGCGCGAGTCTCACGAGCCGACCCTTCGCCACCGCGTTGTGGACACCAGAGGGCGTTTCATAGAAGTAGAGGTTCTCGGCCACGGCCTGGCGGTGCATGCGTCTCACGCTCGACAGGGAGCCGCGCAGCGTTTGCGCGTCGGCGGCTGCGGGCGGGATGGACCCGAGCAGCAGCGCGCCGGCGGCGGAGAACAGGAAGGACAGTCGAAGCGACATGGACAACAACGATACGGCGTGAATCAGGAGCGACGCGAGCCGAGCGCAAGCGTCAGTCGGTCATACCACGGAGGGTGCGGACGGTTCCCGCACACCGCCCGCCTCTCAAGAACGATTGGCGGTGCGTGGAGGAAACAACGCGCTACGCGCTACATTCTGTTCCGATGCCCCCCGAAACCGGTCTCCTCGCCATTCTCGCCGGAGGCTTCGGGCTCGCCTTTGTGTTTGGGCTGATCGCCGCCCGGCTCCGGATACCGCCCCTCGTGGGGTACCTCATGGCCGGTGTCGTCATCGGGCCATTCACGCCCGGTTTCGTGGCGGACGCCGGCCTCGCGACGCAGCTCGCCGAGGTTGGCGTCATCCTCCTGATGTTCGGCGTGGGACTGCATTTCTCCATCGACGACCTGTTCTCGGTGCGAACGATCGCGGTCCCGGGCGCCATCGCGCAGATTGTCGCGGCGACCGCGCTGGGCGCGATCGTCGCCCACTTCTGGGGATGGCCCTGGGCCGCGGGAATCGTGTTCGGCCTGTCGCTGTCCGTCGCCAGTACGGTCGTCCTGCTGCGTGCCCTCGAGGAGCGTGGCGTGCTGGACACTGGCGACGGACGCATCGCGGTCGGCTGGCTCATCGTCGAGGACCTGGCCACCGTGCTCGCGCTGGTGCTGCTGCCGGCGTTCGCCGTGACATTCGGCGGCGGCGGCGTGGCGGACGCGAGCACGGCCGCGACGCCGGGCATCGCCGGTCAGCTTGCCATCACGCTGCTGAAGGTTGGCGTCTTCCTCGCCCTGATGTTTTTCGTGGGACGACGGGCGGTGCCGTGGCTCCTGGTCCGCGTGGCGCGCACGGGATCGCGCGAGCTGTTCACGCTCGCCGTCCTGGCGGTCGCGCTGGGGATCGCCGTGGGGGCGGCGTACCTGTTCGGCGTATCCTTCGCGCTGGGCGCGTTTTTCGCCGGCGTGGTGATCGCGGAGTCCGATCTCAGCTACCAGGCCGCGTCAGACGCGCTGCCGCTGCAGGATGCGTTCGCCGTGCTGTTTTTCGTGTCGGTCGGCATGCTGTTCGATCCGACGGTCATCGCGCGGCAGCCTGTGCAGGTCCTGTCCGTGGTGCTGATCGTGATGATCGGCAAGTCGCTGGCCGCGTTCGCGATCATGATCGCGTTCAGAAAGCCGGTGCGCACGGCGCTGCTGATTTCGGCAAGTCTCGCGCAGATCGGAGAGTTCTCGTTCATCCTGGCCGGGCTGGGCATCACACTCGGCTTGCTGCCCGGGGAGGCGAACAGCCTGATCCTCGCCGGCGCGCTGCTGACGATCACGCTGAATCCGCTCGCGTTCAGCGCGGTGGCGCCGCTGGAGCGATGGCTCCAGCGCCAACCGCGGATCATGAAGGTGCTGGAGGCGTCGGACGCGACGTCCGCGGTCGAGTCCACGGATGCCCAGGTGGCGTCGATGACGAATCACGTGGTCTTGATCGGATACGGCCGCGTGGGCCAGCGCATCGGGTCCGCACTGGAACACCAGGGAATTCCCTACGTGGCGGTGGAGCGGAATCAGAACACCGTGGAGGCGCTGCGGGCACGCGGCATCCCCGCGATCTTCGGCGACGCCGCGCGGCCGGGCATTCTCGACCACGTCTGCCTCGGCACGGCGACGCTGCTGGTGATCGCCTCACCGGACCCGTACCACGCGCGCGCCATCGTGGACGTGGCCAAACGGCTCAATCCCGACATCGAGATCGCCGCGCGCACGCACAGCGAGTCCGGACAGAAATTCCTCGAGGAGCATGGCGTGCATCGCGCGTTCATGGGCGAGCGCGAACTGGCGCTGAGCATGGCGCACCACACGCTGATGCGCATGGGGCGCAGCGACGACGAGGCCGATGCCACGCTGGAGGCGATGCGTGGCTCGGCGTCGCCTGCCAGTTAGGGAGCTCTGAAAAGAGTCGAGCAGGAAGCGCGATAGCTCCCCGGGCGCGAGCCAGTATCAATATTGAGACGACCATGCGGAGCTCCTCCCAGGTGCATCCGAGCCGCCGTCTCAATATTGATACTACGCTCGCGCCCGGGGAGCTATCGCGCTTCCGACTCGCCCTTTTTCAGAGATTCCCGGGCGCCGTCACTACGCGCGCACCAGCCGCTTGTACGCGATCCGGTGCGGCTGGTCCGCGTCGATTCCCTTGCGGCGCTTGAGGTCTTCCTTGTACGACTGGTAGTTCCCCTCGTGGTACACGACTTCGCTGTTGCCCTCGAAGGCCAGGATGTGCGTGGCCAGGCGATCCAGGAACCAGCGATCGTGGGAGATCACCACGATGCAGCCGGCGAAGTCGAGCAGCGCGTCTTCCAGCGCGCGCAGCGTGTCCACGTCGAGATCGTTCGTGGGCTCATCGAGCAGCAGCACGTTACCGCCGCTCATCATCGTCTTTGCCAGGTGCAGCCGGTTCCGCTCTCCGCCCGAGAGATCACCCACTTTCTTCTGCTGGTCGGCGCCCTTGAAGTTGAAGCTGGAGAGGTACGCGCGCGAGTTGAGCTCCTTCTTGCCGACCATGATCTGCTCGCGCCCGCCAGAGATTTCCTGCCAGGCGGTCTTCGTCGCATCCAGCCCGCGGTCCTGATCCACGTACGCGAGTTGCACGGTATCGCCCACCTTCAGCGAGCCGCCGTCCGGCTGCTCCTTGCCGGTGATCATGCGAAAGAGGGTGGTTTTCCCCGCGCCGTTCGGTCCGATGATCCCGACGATGTCGCCGCGCGGCAAGGAGAATGACAGGCCGTCGATAAGCAGCTTGTCGCCGTACGCTTTCCGGAGGTCCTTGGCGATGACGACATCGTTCCCCAGCCGCGGGGGCGGCGGAATCTGGATCTCGTTCTGCGCGATGCGCGCCTCCTGCTGCTCGCTCACCATCTCCTCGTATTTCTGGAGACGTGCCTTGTTCTTCGACTGACGCGCGCGCGGCGACATGCGCACCCATTCCAGTTCCCGCTCCAGGGTGCGCTGGCGAGCGGATTCGGATTTCTCCTCGATGGCCAGCCGCGTCCTCTTCTGTTCCAGCCAGCCGGAGTAGTTCCCCTCGTAGGGAATGCCACGGCCGCGGTCGAGTTCCAGGATCCACCCGGCCACGTTGTCCAGGAAGTACCGGTCGTGCGTCACCGCCACCACGCACCCCTTGAACTCGGCGAGGTGCCGCTCGAGCCAGGCAACGCTGTCCGCGTCCAGGTGGTTGGTGGGTTCGTCCAGCAGCAGCATGTCGGGCTCTTCCAGCAGCACGCGGCACAGCGCCACTCGGCGCTTCTCGCCGCCGGAGAGATTCGTGACCGCGGAGTCGCCCGGTGGCACGCGGAGCGCGTCCATCGCGATCTCGATCTTGGTATCCAGGTTCCAGAGGTCGGCGGCGTCGATCTGCTCCTGCACCTTCGCCTGCTCGTCCAGCAGTTTCTGCATCGCCGTGTCGTCCATCGGCTCCGCGAACTGCGCCGAGATGTCGTTGAAGCGATCGAGCAGCTTGCGCTGCTTGGCGACGGCGATCTCGACGTTGCCTCGCACATCCAGCGCGGCATCCAGCTGCGGCTCCTGCGCCAGGTAGCCGATGCGGGTGCCTTTCGCCGCCCAGGCCTCGCCCTGGAAGTCCTGGTCCACGCCGGCCATGATGCGCAGCAACGACGACTTGCCGGAGCCGTTGGGGCCGAGCACGCCGATCTTGGCGTCAGGATAGAAGCTGAGCCAGATGTCCTCGAGGATGATCCGCGACGGCGGGACCACCTTCTTCAGGCCCTTCATTACATAGATCAGGGGGGCAGCCATGAGCTCTTTGAATAAGTCGAGTTGTCAGTTCACGGAACTGAGGACCGCCTGGTTCTCGGCACTCAGTTCTGAGTAAGGGGATAGTTGTCGGGTGTGGGGTGAAAACTAGAGGCTGGTAGTTTCCCCTGCCGCCGGACAGCTTTCGGAGGTGAATCCCGACTTGTCCAGCCCCCTCGTCGCCATCCCGGTGTTGTTCGCGGGCGGCGTGCTCACGAGCCTGAACCCGTGCATTTACCCGATGATCCCGATCACCGCGGCGATCGTCGGCGGGCAGGAAGTGGGTGATGGCGGCCCTCGGCCCCGGCTGCGCCCGGTTCTCCTCACGCTCACCTACGTGCTTGGCCTGGCGTCCGTGTACTCCGTGCTGGGCGTCGTCGCGGGGATCACGGGAACGCTTTTCGGTTCGGTGAGTACAAATCCATGGCTGTACTTCGCGATGGCGAACCTGCTCGTGCTGAGCGCGCTTGTCATGCTGGACGTGCTGCCGGTGCCGATTCCGCGAGCGCTCATCGAACGCGCGACGCAGGCCGGAACGGCGGGCAGATTTTCCGGCGCGCTCGTCATGGGAGCGGTGTCGGGGCTGGTGGCGGCGCCGTGCGGAGCGCCGGTGATGGCGGCGGTGCTCACCTGGGTGACGGTCTCCCAGAGCGGATGGCTCGGCTTCGTGTACCTGTTCAGCTTTTCGATCGGCATGTGCGCGCTGCTGGTCGTGGTGGGCATATTCTCGGGGACGCTGGCCCGGCTGCCGAAATCCGGCGCCTGGATGACGTGGGTAAAGCGGGCGTTCGGCATCATCATGCTCGCCGTCGGCGAGTATTACCTGATCAAGATGGGGCAACTGCTGATATGACCTCTCGAACCTCTCGTTCAATTCTGGCCGGAGCGCTGCTGTTCTCGGCGGTGGGTGCCGCCGGGCTCCCGGCCCAGGACATTGGCCTGGAGATCGGGAGCGTTGGGCCGGCCGCCGCGCTCGAAACGCTGGACGGGGTCCAGACGGATCTGTCCGAGTATGTGGGGAAGCGGCCGGTGCTCATGGAGTTCTGGGCCACCTGGTGCGGCAACTGCGAGGAGCTCGAACCCGCGATGAGGGCGATGCACGCGAAGTACGGTGACCGCATGGCGTTCATCGGCGTGGCGGTCTCCGTCAATCAATCGCCGGCGCGCGTGAAGGCCTACGTGGAAAAGCACAGGCTCCCCTGGATCCAGCTGTTCGATCGCAAGGGCATTGCGAGCGGCGCCTACGATGCGCCCGCCACGTCCTACGTGGTCGTGCTCGACGCGGCTGGCAGGGTCGTCTATACCGGACTCGGTGGCCGGCAGGCGCTCGAGCCCGCGATCAGGAAAGCGCTGGGCGGCTGACGCGGCGCCGTCCTTGCGCTGGCGTCGCGCCGCGCATGCGAGCACTTCCTTTCCTCAGGCGACATGACTGGCTGCTGCTGATGCTCGCCGCGGCGTGCATCGCGCTCGCCTGCGTGTTTGCGGCATTTGGCGCGGACGTCCTGGCGGGCGACCACCGCGCAATGGACGAGCGGCTGCGGCGCTGGACGGTGGAACGCCGCTCGCCCGTGGGCGTTGCGATCGCGGATTTCATCAGCAGCGTCGGGGCAACGGAGGTCCTGGTCGTGCTCGCCTCCCTGGTCGGATGGCTGGCGCTGCGCCGCGGGTTCGCGTGGCTGGCCATCCTCGTCGTGAGCGCCGCCGTGTCGTCGCAGTACGTGGGCCTGCTCAAGCGGTCGTATGACATCGTCCGGCCGCCAACGGGCGTGGCGGAACGGGTGAGTCTCGGTTTTCCAAGCGGTCACTCGTCGGGCGCCGCGGCCATCTGCGTCTTCCTTGGCTATGTGGTGGTGCGCAAGCGCCGCGTCTCGGTTTCCGTGGCGACGTCAGCGGGCGTGGGCACCGTGCTGCTCGTCGGGCTCAGCAGGATCTATCTCGACTATCACTGGCTGAGCGACGTGCTGGGCGGCTGGATGGTGGGGACAGCGATCGGCGTGGGTGCGTGCGCCGTGTGGGAGTGGATCCAGCGTCACCAGCGCGACGACGCCAGGAATCCCACCCCGCCTCCCGGCGCGACGCCCACCCGGAGCTGAAGTCCGTCGTCCGCGCCGTCGCCCAGCAGCCACCGGTCCAGGCGATTGCCTTCGCGCGTGTGGTTGAACCGCACCGTCTTGAGGCCCGAGAACACGCCGATCGCCGCGCCCATCACCACATCGCTGGCCCAGTGCTTGTGCTCGTACATGCGGGAGAGCCCCACCAGCGTGGCGCCCCCGTACAGGGCCGGACCGATGATCCAGCCGGAGCGCGGCCACCATTCCGACGTCTCCGCGGTGACCGCCGATGCCACGGAGAACGCGATCGTGGCGTGAGCCGAGGGGAAGGCCTGGTACCCGTCGTGCGACAGTCCCTTCAGAAACCTGAAGTCCCCAGGATTGGTGTCCGGCGATACATGAGGGCGGGCGCGGCCGAGTGTCGCCTTCAGCGCTCCGGCGACGCCAAGGCCCACGACGATCGCCTCGGTGGTGTGCACCGCGAGGTGCGCCGCGCGCGGCACCTTGCCATAGCGGCCCGCGACGTACATCGCGCCGCCGATCAGGAATGGCGCGGGACTCCCCATGAAACCGATTACCCTGGCGGCGCGTGCCACTCCGGCATTGTCCACGAGTGCGGGATCGCGCACGGCAGACGCAATGCGGCGGTCCATCGGAAACATCGCCACCGTGGCCGCGGTGAATCCGGCCAGCACCACCAGGTCCGAAGACTGGAAGAGCGCGCGCACCGGCGGCGACGAATCCGCGGGCGCCGTGCTGGCCGGCTGCGCGCCCGCACGAGTGGCATGCAGCGCGCACGCGAGCGCGCACCCCGCGATCCATTTCCCCCCCACCCCCCTCACGGGGCGTCGCCCACGAGTGGCAGTGCGAACAGCACCTTCGTGTTCCCCCCCACCGCGCCCACCGTTTGAAACGCGGCGATCCGCTCGATGCGCACCGGATCCGTGATGCGCACGCGCAGCAGGTCGCGCAGCTCGCTGGGCGGCAGCTCGCGAAAGAGGTTCAGCGTGACGTGCGGCGTGAACGTGAAGCGGGGCTGCTCGTAGCGGAGTCCGCTCGTGAGAATGCGGTCGTGCAGCACGCGGATCGGTCCGTGTGGATCGAGCGGCAACACCACCACCTGCGACTGCATGAACTGCTTCGGCGGCGAGAACGTGAGCGTCATCGGCGGCGTGACGCGCGTGACGGAGAGGAGCGCCGACCGCAACTCCTCGAGCGGCGTGTCCACCGCGATGGGCCCCATGCCCGACGATCCGGTGATCGTCACGTGCGGCGGTAGCAGCGCCGCGAGCCGCGGGTCGTAGCGCCGCTGGATCGTGAGCACCCGCTCGCGCAGGACGTCGTCGAGTTCGGCGAGAATGACGATCCCGGGCTTCACAGGCGCGCGAGACTCCTGCCGAGCATGGTGACCTCGCGGGACTGCTCCAGGTCGGCGAGGAAGCGTTCCTCGGCTTCGCGGCCGATGTCCGGATCCTCGATGAGCGCGTCCAGTTCGTAGTTGATCGCGACGCCGAGCACGTTGAAGTCGGTGGAGCCTATGCGAGCCCAGCGGCCATCCACGACGCTGGTCTTGGCGTGCATCATTTCCCCTTGCCACTCCCAGACGCGGACGCCGTTCGTGAGCAAGCGTCGATAGTAGCGCCGCGTGAGCATCGTGACCCAGGGATGATTGTTGCGGCTCGGCACGAGCACGCGCACGTCCACGCCGTCGCGCGCCGCGCCGGTGAGCGCTTCGACCTCCGCCCACGCGGGAATGAAATAGGCGCTCGCGATCCAGATCGAGCGCTCGGCGGCGATCGCCTGCATCTGCAGAGCGCGGGCGACGCGCAACCGCAGCGGCTCGCCCTCGATGATGCCCACCAGCGCGGGGGGATGCGTGGAGGAGTCCAGGTGCGCCCCGGTAGGACGACGCTTTGCCAACCGGTGCGATCCGCGGCGCTCGCCGGTGATGCGCTTCCACATGTTCTCGAACGCCTGCAGCATGTTGCCGGCGGCCGGTCCCTCGATGCGCACGGCGGCGTCGCGCCAGCGCGACGGCGGGCCACCTGCCGCTGTTTGCAGCCACTCGCTTCCGACTCCCACGCCGCCGGTCACGCCGACCGCGTCGTCCACCACGAGCAGTTTGCGGTGGTCGCGCGGCACGAGCCCGAGCCACGGACGACACCCGGGCGGGTTGAACACGCGGAGATTCACCCCGGCCTTGCGCAGGGTGCCGACGAACTGCTTGGACGTGCCGTGCCCGCCGATCCAGTCCATGATGACGCGCACCGACACGCCGCGCGCGCTCGCGGACGTGAGCGCGTCGTGGAACCGCTGCCCGACCTCGTCCGAACGGAAGATGTAGCTCTCGAGCTCCACCGATCGCGTGGCCGCACCAATCAGGCGGAGCATCTCCTCGAATGCTTCCGGGCCGTCGTGCAGCAACCGCACGCGATTGCCGCTGGAGACGTCGGCGGCCGCGATGCGCCAGAGTCCGCGGGAAAAGGAAGGGCCGCGGGCGGCTGGAGGCGACGCCGGACGCCGCGCTTTCATTGGAGTGCTCACGTTCCGGCCCCCGTTCAGGATGCGTGCCGCCTGCAATGTAGTTTATAGGCCATGCTCTCCATCGACCTGACCGGCCGCCGGGCGCTCGTCGCCGGCGTCGCCGATGACGCGGGGTTCGGTTTCGCGATCGCCAAGGCCCTGGCCGAAGCCGGCGCGAGCGTCTGCGTGGGAACGTGGCCGCCGGCCCTGAACATCTTCCAGAACCTCATCGAGCGCGGCAAGATCGATGAGTCCCGCAAGCTGTCCAGCGGACAGCTGTTGCAGTTCGAGAAGATCTATCCGCTGGACGCGGCCTACGACACGCTCGAGGACATGCCGGAGGAGCTGCGGTCCAACAAGCGGTACAAAGACGTGGGTGACCCGACGGTCTCGGGGCTCGCGCAGCGGATGCGTGAGGACTTTGGCGAACAGTCGGTGGACATCCTCGTCCACTCGCTGGCGAACGGGCCCGAAGTCAAGAAGCCGCTGCTCGACACCAGCCGCCGGGGGTACCTGGAGGCGGTGAGCGTCAGCGCGTACTCGCTGGTCTCGATGATCGCCCGGCTGGGACCGCTCATGCGGCCGGGCGGCGCGGTCGTGTCACTCACCTACATGGCCAGCGAGCGCGTGATTCCCGGGTACGGCGGGGGCATGTCGTCCGCCAAGGCGGCGCTGGAGAGCGACACGCGCACGCTGGCCTTTGAGGCGGGACGCAAGTACCAGGTGCGAGTGAACACGATCAGCGCCGGCCCGCTCGCGTCGCGCGCGGCAAGCGCGATCGGCATCATCGGCCGGATGATCGCGTACGTCTCGAAGAACGCGCCGATGACCGATCCACTGGGCGCGGACGAGGTCGGTGCGACCGCCGCGTTCCTGTGCTCGCCGCTGGCCAGCGGCATCACCGGGACCACGGTGTACGTGGACAAGGGGTATCACGCCATGGGGATGGCGGTCGAGGAACTCGACGCCGGCGCGTAACGCCGGCACCGTCCGCATCAGCTGATCAGCGTCGATGGAGCAGGACCGTCGGCGGCCTTGGGCACAATCTCCGGCAAATTCGCCGCGCGCAGTGTGCCGTTGATCGGCGGCAGATGGGTCGAGATCGCCGACCGCATGCGCGTCAGCTCGCGGTCGAGCTGCGTGCCCAGGCGGTTGAAGACCTCCACGACCTGGGCCGTGGGACGGCCGTCCGAGCCGCCCGCCATTCCCATCAGGGCGCCGATCTTGTTGTTCAACCGGATGGGGTAGTTCAGCGGGTCCTGTCCGCTGCGGCTTTTCGTCTGGTAGATCGAATCCTCCACGGACGACAGCGTCGCCATCAGCGCGGCGGCGTGCTGGTTGAACGACGCGAGCGCATCGCCCGACAGCTTGCCGCGCCGATCGTCGATTTCCGCGCGGACATACCGGATCGTCTTCACCGCGTCATTCGCCTCGCTGAACCGGCTGGCCACGCGCTGAAGAAACCGGAACTGCGCCACATGGTCGGACGCGGTCACCCCTTCCACACGAGGATCCGCCAGGAGACGGAACTGCTCCGTGCCCACGGTGCGCCCGCTGACGCTGAGCCGGGCGAGGTACGTGCCGGGGGGCGCCATGGGACCGGCGTTCGCGTTCGCCGACCAGAGAATCATCCCACGGAACGCGGATGGCGCGGGGTAGCGCATGTCCCACACGAAGCTGTTGGTGCCCGCGCGATTGGTCGCGCGCGGTCGTGGTGTGGGCCGCCATCCAGGCGTCTGATCCTGCGGCGGATTCGGCATGCGGCGCATTACGGCGCGGATGCTATCCACTGACAGCCCCGCGGCGCGCAGCGAATCCTCGCGGGCGCGGCGCCATTCGATGCGCACGAGAGAGTCCGCCGCCGCGAGCGAGTCCTGCCGGCTGGAAAAGGTTCGAATGAGATTGCCGGCGGAGTCGAGGATGCTGAGCGCCACATCCTGATTGGCATTCGCGAGCCAGTATCGGATGACGGCACCGCTCGGCGGATTGGACGCCACTGGATTCACCGGCGCCTGCTGCGGGCCCCCGCCGCCCCCACCCCCGCCGCCGCCCCCGCCACCCCCGCCGCCCCCGCCGCCCCCGCCGCCCCCGCCGAAGCTCGCGCGGTACGAGTTCCTCGGACTGAACAGGTGCGCGTCCGACGCGAGGATCGAATCCGAGAGCTGGCGCAGTGTGCTGATGTCATCCAGCACCCAGAAGGAGCGCCCGTGCGTCGCGAGCACCACGTCCCCCGCCTTCACCTGCAGGTCGTGGATCGGCACAAACGGCAGGTTGAGTCGCAGCGCCTGCCAGCGCCTGCCATCGTTCGGCGAGAACCACACGCCGCGCTCCGTGCCGGCAAGGAGCAGCCCGCGGCGCTCCGGATCCTCGCGAAGCACTCGGGTGAACTCGGACGTTGCGATCCCCTCGTCGATGCGCTCCCACGACGCGCCGCAGTTGGCCGTCTTCCAGAGATGGGGACGGTCGTCGTCCAGCTGAAAGCGGTTGGCGGCGACGTACGCGACGCACGGCGCGTGCGCCGACGCATCGATGCTGGACACCCGCGTGAACTTCTGCATGTCCCTGGGCGTGACCTCTGTCCAGTTGGTGCCGGCGTTGCGCGTGAGCCACACCCGTCCGTCATCGGTGCCCGCCCAGATCAGCCCCGCCTGCACCGGAGACTCCTGGAGCACGAACACCACGCCGTAGTATTCCACCGACGTCTGGTCCAGCGTGAGCGGACCGCCCGAGTTCCCCTGCGTGCTCTTGTCGTTGTGGGACAGATCCGGGGAGATCACTGTCCAGCTCTCACCGCCATTGGTGGAGCGGTGCACGTGCTGCGAACCGATGTACACCACGTTCGAGTTGTGCGGACTCACCACGATCGGAAACGTCCACTGGAATCGGTAGCGCAGGTCGCCCGCCGGATGCCCCATCGGATTGTCCGGCCACGCGTTCACGTTGCGCGTGACGCCGGTGCGCATGTTTCGTCGCGTGAGATGCCCGCCGTAGCTGCCGGCGTACACAATGTCCGGAGTGTCGTGACGCGCCGCGATGTGTCCCGATTCCCCGCCACCCGCATCTTTCCAGTCGCTCATCTCGATGCCGCCCGCGTTACGGCTCGGCCCGCAGAGCGTGGAATTGTCCTGCTGCGCGCCGCACACCTGGTAGGGAAAGTGATTCGTGGTGATCACGTGGTAGAACTGAGCGGTCGCGTAGTCCTGCTCGGTCCAGTTGCGCCCGCCGTCGGTGCTCACCGCCGCGCCCCCGTCGTCCGCCTGGATCATGCGGTTCGGATTGTCGGGCGCGATCCAGAGATCGTGCGAATCGGCGTGCGGGACACGCACCGCGGTGAACGTCCTGCCGCCGTCAGTGGACTTGCGAAACTGCACGTTGCTCACGTACACCACGTCCCGGTCTTTCGGGTCGGCGTAGAGCTTCATGTAATACCAGGAGCGCTGCGTGAGCGCGCTCTCGCCGTTCGTCCTGCGCCAGTTGGCGCCGGCGTCGTCGCTCACGTACACCCCGCCCTGGCCGCCCCCCGCCTCGATGATGGCGTACACGCGGCTGGAACTCGCGCCGGAAACCGCGATGCCGATGTTGCCCCAGATGCCCGTAGGCAGGCCGGGATGCCGGGTGATCTCCGCCCACGTATCGCCGCCGTCGACGGTCTTGAACATCCCCGACCCCGCGCCGCCCGACACGAGCATCCACGGTCGGCGATGGGCCTGCCAGAAACCGGCGTAGAGCACGTTCGGATCATTCGGATCCATGACGAGATCCACCACGCCCGTGGAATCGTTGCGAAAGAGAATCTTCTCCCAGCTGTCGCCGCCGTTCCGCGATCGGTAGACGCCCCGCGCCGGGTTTGGTCCGAATACGTGGCCGAGCGCACCGACGTACACGAGGTCCGGGTTTGTGGGATGCACCACCACGTCCGCGATGTGCTTCGTGTCGCCCAGCCCCTTCATGGTCCAGGTGCGTCCGCCATCGGTGGTCTTCCACACGCCGTCTCCGTGGGACACGTTCCCCCGGATCGGGTACTCGCCGCCGCCCACGTACACGATGTCCGGATTGGATGGGGCCACCTCGATCGCGCCGATGGTGCCGCCGAAATAACCGTCCGTTACCGGAGACCATGACATGCCGCCGTCGGTCGTCTTGAAGACGCCGCCGCCAGTCGTGCCCATGTAGTACTCGTTGGGGCGGGCGACACTGCCGGAGACCGCGACGGACCGTCCGCCACGGTACGGCCCGAGCTCGCGCCATTGCAGGCCAGCGAGCGCGAGACTGTCGAACGACCGCGTGACCGTCGGAATGGGGGCCGGCTGGGCCGCGGCTGTGGCCGGGGCAGCGGGACGTTGTGCGGCCGGGCGTTGCGCGACGGCACCCGACGAGAGGGGGGCGATGACGACCCCGAGGACAGCCAGGCGGAATGGACGCGACACGAGCCTTCTCCAGAGTTCACGTTGGGCTCGAATTATCGGCCGATCCGGCGGCGCGGGCTAGGGATCCGCTGAAGAGGCGTTGGCTGGAGGCGCGGTGTGCCGCATTGCGCGAGTCAGTGGAAGCACGGTAGCTCCCCGCGGCACACCGCGCCTCCAGCCTCCACACTTCAGAGGTTTCCTGGTGGCTCTGGTACCCGGCGGCCGGTTCCGAGTATGATTGAGCTCGCAACCGACAACACAGGGAGACGCCAGATGCGACGCTCACGTACCACTGCCTTGATCCTGATCGTCGCGCTCGCAGCGTGCTCCGGAAGCGAGCGTACGCCCCCCCCCGACAGCGCCGTCGGGCAGACCTCCGGCGCCACCTCCGCCACCGTGAAGGTGGGTGAGACGTCGGGATTCGACGTTCCCGAATCGGTGCGGTACGACGAGGAGCTGGACGTCTACTACGTCTCGAACATCAACGGGAACCCCTCGCAAAAGGACAACAACGGCTACATCGCGCGCGTACGGGCGGACAGCACCAGCGTGATGACCAGGCTGGTGGAGGGCGGTCGCGCCGGAGTCACGCTGCACGCGCCAAAGGGCATGGCGCTGCGTGGGGACACGATCTTCGTGGCGGACATCGACGTGCTGCGAATGTTCAACCGGCGCACGGGCGCGTCGCTGGGCTCGGTGGATTTCCGCGCGCAGAACGCGACGTTTCTCAACGACGTGGCTGTCGGCCCGGATGGCATTTACGTCACGGACACCGGCATTGCCTTCGACGCGCAGGGTGCAATGAGCCACCCCGGCGTGAATCGCATTTTCCGGGTGGTGGGCCGCCGCGTGACGGTGATGGCCCAGGGCGACTCGCTGTCGAATCCGAATGGCATTGCCTGGGACGCCGCGAACAGCCGCTTCGTGCTCGCGCCGTTCGGGAGCCAGAGTGTGCAGGCGTGGGTGGCCGGACAGGCGCATCCGACGGCGCTCGTCTCCGGACCGGGGGGTTACGACGGCGTGGAGGTGCTGGCCAACGGCAACCTGCTCGTGTCGAGCTGGGCCGACTCCACGGTGCACATCGTGCACGGCGGGACGCACATGATGCCGATGGTGCGCGGCGTCGAGGCGCCCGCGGACATCGGGGTGGACACCAGGCGCAATCTCGTGGCAGTGCCGCTCTTCAACGGTGGGAGGGTGGAGTACTATCGCATTCAATGAGGGGTTCTCGGTGAGGGGTTGAATCGCTACGAGCTGACCCGCTGCGCGGTATGCAGTTCTGCGGACAGCATCACGCTCGCCACCGCGGACGACATCCGCGCCGAGTCCGAGGTTCTGTGGGAGTTTCACATGCGCCGCCTGTCGCCGCGCACGCCACCGGAGCGCCTGCTCGACCGGGTGGCGTTTTCGCAGGTGCCGCCGTGGCGCCTGGTGCAATGCGCGGAATGCGGGCTGGTGTACCGCAACCCTACCGAGCGGCCCGAAGCGCTGCGCGCGACCTACGCCGAGGAGGCATCGAACCTTGAAGCGCTGCTCGCGCTGTACCGTGCACAGCGCGGCGCGTTCCGCGCGCAGCTCCGGCGCCTGAACCGTCACGGTCCTCGCGGTGGCGCCGGACTGGAAGTCGGGAGCTATGTCGGCGCCTTTCTGGCAGCGGCGCGGGACACCCGCTGGCGTTTCGAGGGGTTGGACGTCAACGCGCGGGTGAACGAGTTCACGCGGTCCCTGAACCTGACGGTGCACGACGGCGACCTGGAGCACTTTCGCGCCGATCGCGCTTTTGCCGCGATCGCGATCTGGAACACGTTCGACCAGCTTCCCGACCCCGCGGCCGCGGCGCGCGCGGCGACACGCCTTCTCGTCCCCGCCGGCCTGCTCGCGATTCGCGTCCCGAACGGCGCGTGTTACGCCCGGTGGACACGAACGTGGGCCGCACTCGAGGAGCGTGCGTTCAGGCCCCTCACGCGGGCCTGGATGCCCTGGTTCGAGGTGTATGCTGTCGCGCCCGGCCCGTCCGAACGCTAGAATGCTTTCGGCCGTCGCCATTCGCGGGCGACGCGATTTCACCCTGCTGACTCCGGGAGATTTCACTGCCGCCTAATCGCACTCGGCCGTTATGAAGCGGTGGACGCTCACCGCGCTGTCGTTCGTGGCCGTGATCGGCGTCTCGATCTACGCGGTCCGCGCGGGGGGGGGGGGGGGGGCGGGGGGCGGGG
>JBBDYA010000086.1:0-20732 GCA_040902005.1 Gemmatimonadaceae bacterium
CCCCCCCCCCCCCCCTGCTCGGCCGCGGACGACTCCACCGGGAGCTCCGGGGGCAACGCGTCGCCGGTCACCGGCTCCGCGAAGACCGCCTCCACCCGCTCCGTCTCCGCCGCCTCTTCCTGCATGATTTCGTCATCACCATCCGCTCGGCTGGCCGTCGTCAGGGCAGTCCCCCCCCCGAAGGTGGGGGTGGCGGACTCCCGGGCGGAGATCGCCGGCACGATCGCGCCGCCCGCCGCCTCGCTTTCCAGCAGCAGATCCGCGAGCGGGAGGGTTCGCGTCTCGCCGTCGGCGTTTCGCAGCACCACGCGTTCGCGAAAGATGTCGTTGGCGACGACGCGCTCCTCTCCCGCCGCCGTGCGGACCATCTTGCCTTCCTTGGGAAAGCGGCGGCGCGCCTGCACGTAGAACTCATGCTCGTAGCGCAGGGAGCACATGAGACGCCCGCAGGCACCGGAGATCTGCGTGGGGTTCAACGAAAGGCGCTGGTCCTTGGCCACGCCCAGACTGACCGGGCGAAGCTCGGGAAGCCACGCTGCCGAGCAGTACTGGCGTCCGCAGCGCCCCACGCCGTCCAGTCGCTTGGCCTCGTCGCGCACTCCGATCTGCTTGAGCTCGATACGCGTCCGGAACGTGGCCGCCAGCTCGCGCACCAGCGTGCGGAAGTCCACGCGCTTTTCCGCGGTGAAGTAGAACGTGAGCTTCTTGCGATCCCACTGCCATTCCGCGTCCGAGACCTTCATCACCAGCGCGTTCGCGCGCACCCGCTCCATCGCCTTGCGACGCGCGTCCTCGTCCTGCGCGCGGAGTTCGTCGTGTCGCCGGACGTCGTCATCCGACGCGACGCGGCGCGCGCGGCGCTGCGGCGGCTGATCGCCGGTGCCGTGCGGCGTGCCCTTGTTTCGTGTGCGCGCGAGGTCGCCCACGGTGTGCACCCGGCCGAGGTCCTCGCCGCGGTCCGCGTCGACGATCACCGGAGTGTGGATGGGCGGAACTTCGTCCTTCTCCCACAGAAAGAACTCGCGGCGGTTGCCCTTGAACGCGATTTCGATGATGGCTGTCACAAGGGGCTGTCCGCTACTCCAGGAATTGCCCCATCCGCAGGTATTTCTCCCGGCGGCGCCGCACGAGCTTGTCCGGCTTCACGCGGCGCAGCTCGTCCACGTGGCGCAGCAGCACGTCGTGCACGTTGGACGCCATCACGGCGTGGTCGGCGTGCGCGCCTCCCGGCGGTTCGGGAACGATCTCGTCGATGACCTTGAGCTCGAACAGGTCGGGGGCGGTGATGCGCAACGCGCCGGCGGCCTTCTCGCGCATCTCCGGACTCTTGCCATCCTTCCAGAGGATCGCCGCGCACCCCTCCACCGTGATCACGGAATAGATCGCGTTCTCGAGCATGAGCACGCGGTCAGCGACACCCAGGGCGAGCGCGCCGCCGGACCCGCCTTCGCCGATGATCGTCGCGATGATCGGCACCTCCAGGCGGGACATCTCGAACAGGTTCCGCGCGATGGCCTCCGACTGGCCCCGCTCCTCCGCGCCCAGGCCGGCCCATGCGCCCGGAGTATCGATCAGCGTGAGAACGGGCACATGGAACTTTTCGGCGAGCTTCATCAGACGCAACGCTTTCCGGTAGCCCTCCGGATGTGGCATGCCGAAGTTCCGCTTCAGGTTTTCCTTCGTGTCGCGTCCTCGCTGGTGGCCGATGACCATGACCGTCTCACCATCCAGACGCGCCCAGCCGCCGATGATGGCCGCGTCCTCCCGGTACAGCCGGTCGCCGTGCAGCTCGATGAAATCCGTGAAGACGGTCCTGAAGTAGTCGGCGGAGAACGGGCGCCGGTTGGAGCGGGCCACCTGGACGCGCTGCAACGGCGTGAGATTCCTGTAGATCTCCTCGCGCAGCACATTGAGCTTGCGCTCCAGCGGGGCGATTTCCTCCGCGACGTTCAGCTGGCGCTCGCCGGCGAGCTTTTTCAGCTCGTCGATCTGCCTCTCCAGCTCCACAATCGGTTTCTCGAACTCCAGGGTCACCGTCGCCATATGGTATGTTAGGCGCCTCAGCCCATCCGGACGAGATGCACCCGATCGGAACCGAGCAAAGCCCGTAGCTCCGTGAGGGCCGCGTGGGAGGCCGGAAGGCGCAGCGAGCGGGACTTGAGGCGCGTACCCCCATTTCCGTCCCTCCAGCGCACCTCCAGCGGGGGCGCCACCGTGCTCCCGTTCGAGTGGCTCTCGATCACGGCCCGGACGTCGGCCAGGACGTCGCGGTTCAGGTCCGCGCCGTCTCCCAGGGTGATGGCCACGCCAATCTCCCCGGAGAATGCCATTTCGGCGAAGGGCGTCACCGACTCGATGATGAAGGTCGGCGAATCGGCGTCGCGGTCTCGCCGCGAGTAGCCGCCGGCCAGCAGCACGGGGATATCTGTCTTCACGCGATGCGAGATCGCGGCCCACTTCTCCGGGAAGATCAGCACTTCCGTGGATCCCGAGAAATCCTCCACCGTGAGGCGCGCGAATTCCGATCCGGATCGCTTGCTCACCTGGCGCTTGATGGCGGTGATCACGACGCCAAGCTTGATCGGATCGGGGGACCATGCGCCGAGTTGCGAAACGGTGTGCGACGCGAACAGTTCGCACTCGATCTGGTAGGGCTCCAGGGGGTGCCCCGAGATGTAGAAGCCGAGGATCTCCTTCTCCTTGGCCAGCCGATCGGACTCCGACCAGGGCGCCACATTGGGCAAGCGCAAGCGGTGGACACCCGGCTCCGCGTCACTCGTGCCGACGGCTTCGGGGGAAGGCGAGCCGAAGGCGTCCCCGAAGAGACTGGCCTGACCGGTCTCCTTTTCCTGCTGGCGCAGCGACGCCTCGCTGAGCGCCGTGTCGAGCGCCGCCCAGCTCTGCGCGCGCTCCGCGCCGAGGGAATCGAGCGCGCCCGAAGTGATGAGTGCCTCGAACACGCGCTTGTTGCAGAGGCGGAGATCCACGCGCTCGCACAGGTCGAAGAGATCGGTGAACGGGCGCTCCGTGCGGGCCGACAGGATCGAGTCGATCGCGGCGTGGCCCACGTTGCGGATCGCGCCGAGCCCGAAGCGCAATCGCCGGTCGCCGACGACCGTGAACTTGTAGCCGGATTCGTTGACGTCGGGCGCCAGGACGTCGAGCCGCAGCTCGCGGGCCTCGGCGATGTACTTGACGACGTTGTCGGTGTCGCCGATGGAGGACGACAGCAGCGCCGCCATGAATTCCGGCGCGTAGTGCGCCTTGAGCCACGCGGTGTGATAGGAGATCACCGAGTAGGCGACCGAGTGGGACTTGTTGAAGCCGTACCGTCCGAACGTCGCGATCTGGCCTGCAAGCTCCTCGATGATACGCGGGGCGTAGCCGCGGGCCACCGATTTTGCGACGAACTTGCCCAGCTCTTCCTTGATGAGGTCCGCGTCCTTCTTGCCCACAGCCTTGCGCAGCACATCGGCTTCGGCGAGCGAGATGCCCGCGAGCTGCTGTGCGATGCGCATCACCTGCTCCTGATACGTGATGACGCCATACGTGGGCTTGAGGATGGCTTCCAGCTCGGGGAGGGGATAGGACACGGCCTCCTCGCCCTTCTTGCGTCGTTGATACACGCGATGCATGCCGGCGTCGAGCGGGCCGGGGCGCATGAGCGCGTTGGACGCCACGAGATCGTCGAACCGGTCGCAGCGCATGCCGCGCAGCATGTCCGTGGCCAGGGGAGACTCGAACTGGAATACGCCGACGGTGCGTCCCGCGCGCAGCATCCGGTAGACCTCGGGATCTTCCAGCGGCAGCGAGTCCAGGTTGATAGTCTCGCCGCGACGCTCCGCGATCATCACCAGCGCGTCGTGGATGACCGTGAGCGTAGTGAGTCCGAGAAAATCCATCTTCAGCATGCCGGCTTTTTCCAGGCCGTTCATGTCGTACTGGCTCACGACGACCTGCTCGTCGTCCCGATCCGCCCCGGACCCCTTCGACGACTGGGTGCAGACCGGGACGTATTCCGAGACAGGCCCCGGCGCGATGACCACGCCCGCGGCATGCACGCCGGTATGGCGGCTCAGTCCCTCGAGCGCCATCGCGTAGTCCAGCAGCTGGGTGTACCGCTCGTCGTCCTTGTAGAGCTTTTTGACCTCGGGAATCTGGGTGAGCGCTTCCCGCACGGTCAGCGAATAGTTCGGCTGGTTGGGGATGAGCTTCGCGAGGGCGTCGGTTTCCGCCGGGGTGAACCCCAGCACCCGTCCCACGTCCTTGACCGCGGCGCGCGACTTCAGCGTGCCGAAGGTCACGATCTGGCACACCGAATCGCGGCCGTATTTCTCGCGGACGTACTCGATGACCTCGCCGCGGCGCTCGAAGCAGAAATCCACGTCCACGTCCGGCATGGACACGCGCTCGGGATTCAGGAACCGCTCGAAGAGCAGGTCGAAGGCGAGCGGATCGACGTTGGTGATCCGAAGCGCGTAGGCCGCCAGCGAGCCGGCGGCGGAGCCGCGTCCCGGGCCCACCGGAATGCCGCGCTCGCGCGCCGCGCGGATGAAGTCGAAGACGATGAGGAAGTAGCCGGCATACCCCGTCGTCGTGATGACGGAGAGCTCGTAGTCCAGGCGCTCCCGGACCGGGTCGGGGAGGGGATCGCCATAGCGTTCCTTCGCGCCCGCCGTGGCGAGTGTCGTCAGCAGCTCGTTCTCACTGGAGACGTTCGCCGGGAGCGGAAAGGAGGGCAGGTGGTACGTTTTCTCGAACGAGACGGACACCTGGTCGGCGATCCGGAGGGTGTTCTCCAGCACGTCGGGGCGTCCCGCGAACGACTCGGCGATCTCGGCGGCGGACTTGAAGTACAGACCGTTGTCGTACCGCATGCGATCGCGGTCGCTGCGATCCTTGCCCAGCCCGATGCAGAGCAGCACATCGTGCGCGTCGTGGTCCGACTTGTTCAGGAAATGCGCGTCGTTGGTCGCGACCACGGGCAGGGAGAGACTCTCCGCGAGCTTGAAGACGCGCTCGTTCAGCTGTGCCTGGCCGTTCGAGGCATGCGCCTGCACCTCGAGGTAGTAGCGATCCCTGAAGACATCGGCGTACCACGCGGCCACCGCGGACGCGCCGGCGACGTCGTCCGCAAGCAGGTGGGTCGCGATCTCGCCCGCCATGCAGGCCGACGAGACGATGATACCTTCGTTATACCGCTCGAGCAGCTCGCGGTCCACGCGCGGCCTGGAATAAAAGCCCTCGGTGAACGCCAACGACGATAGCTTGATGAGGTTCCTGTACCCCACCGCGTCGCGCGCGAGCAGCACCAGATGGTAGTAGGGCCTGGCGCCGGTGGCGCTTCGTCCACGCTGGCGCCGGTCGCCCGGTGCCACGTAGGCTTCCATCCCGATGATGGGCTTGAGCTTCGCCTTCTGTGCCTTTTCCTGAAAGTCCCAGGCGGCGTGCAGATTGCCGTGGTCCGTGATGGCGAGCGCCGGCTGCTCGAGTTCCTGCGCGCGGCGAATCAGGTCGTCGACCCGGTTGGCTCCGTCCAGCAGGGAGTATTCCGAGTGACAGTGGAGATGAACGAAGGACATCCCAGTCAAGATACCAGCGGGACGCCTCCCCGGGGAGCTAAAGCCCGGAGGGGAGGGCGGCTCGCCGCGATCCGGCGCTGGACGCTGCGCGCGCTCCTTGGCGTGACGGTGGCGCTGGCGCTTTTCCTGGCACTCACGGAGATGGGCCGGTACCTCGCGCGCGCGGGCTGGGAGGAAGCGAGGATCCTGTGGGGACGGCGCCCCATCGCGGACCTCGTCGCGGACAGCAGCGTGTCACCGCTCACGCGACAGAAACTCGCCCTCGTGCTGGACGCGCGGGCATTCGCGCGGGACTCGCTCGGCCTCGACGTGGGGCAGAGCTTCACGACGTTCTCGGCGCTGCGGCGCGACACGCTGGTGCTCGTGCTGTCCGCGGCATACCGGGACCAGCTGCGCTACCACCGCTGGTGGTTCCCGATCGTCGGATGGGTGCCCTACAAGGGGTATTTCGACTTCGACAGGGCGCTGGCCGCGGAACGCGACTTCCGCGACCGTGGATTCGACAGCTATCTGCGCCCTGCGTCCGCGTTCAGCACCCTTGGCTTCTTCAACGACCCGCTGCTGTCCACCACGCTGCGAGCGGACACGCTGGCACTGGCCAACACGGTCATCCACGAGCTGGTGCACAACACGTTCTACGCGCGTGGGCAGGCGGAGTTCAACGAGAGTTTCGCGAATTTCGTGGGCGCGCGGGGCTCCGCGGAGTTCTATCGGTCGCGGGGCGCGCCGCTCGCCGCGGCGCAGGCCGACGCGCGCTGGGGTGACGAGCAGGTACTGGCGCGCTTCTGGAAGGGGCTGCACGCGGACATGGACTCCGTGTTCCGGGCGCACCCGGGGGGGGGCGACAGCGCGAGGGCCGTGCGGCTTGTGCTGCGCGACAGCGTCTACGCGGCGGCACGGGCGGACCTGATCGCCCGAATCGCCCCCCAGTTGCGAACGGTGGGTCCGCAGTATGCCGAACGAGTCCGCCTGGACAACGCCGCACTCCTGGCGCGGCGGATCTATCTCACTGACGTGGAGCTGTTCGATTCGGTGTACGTGCGCGAGAACCGCAACCTGAAGCGGGCGATTGAGCGGATCATCGACATCGCCAAATCCGATGAGGATAAACCATACGACGCGCTACGAGCCTGGGTGCTGCAACTCAGTCGGGTGACTTCCGAACTTCCCGCGCAGTAGCGCGAGCAGGTCCACCTTGTCCGGATTGCCCACCGGCGCCGGTCCCGGAGTCACGGCTTCGCCCGGCGCGCTGAGCACCACGCGCTGCATCTTCTCGCGGACGCCGCGGTCGATGAACCGGGAGAGCTGATCCATGGAGTAGTCCGCGCCGCGCCGCGTGTTGTACACGTTCATCGGGTACGCCACGGACAGGATGTTGCGGGCCCGGGTCATCGCCACGTACATGAGCCGGCGCTCCTCCTCCAGCTCGTCTTCGCGCTCCGTGGCGCGCGCCATCGGGAACCAGCCGTCCACGGCCCAGATGAGGAAGACGGCGTCCCATTCCTTTCCCTTGGCGCTGTGCGCGGTGCTGAGGACGAGGGCGTCGTCTTCCTCCTCACCGGTGCCTTCGGCCAGGTCCTGCGTGCTCTGGGGCGGCTCCAGGGCGATGGTGGACAGGAAACTGGCGCGACCGGGAAATCCGCTCGCGATTGCGCGCAACTGGTCCAGGTCGGCGAGCCGAGGCTCGGGGCGATCGTACTTGTCGCGCAGCAGGTCGTCGTACATCTGCCGGATGAGATCGATCTCCGCGCCGACGTTGTGCTCGGGCGCCGGCGCATCGGCTCTCGCCTGCCCGCGGAGACGGCGCAGGAGCTGAGAGAGGGCGCGATGGGCGTCGCGGGCGCGCGGGGGCGGCGTCCAGTGGGTGAGCGCGTCGGCGTCCCAGGCGCGCTCCGCCATTGCAGTCATCACGCCGCGCGCGGACGTGTCGCCGATGCCGGGCATGAGCATCAGGATGCGGTACCAGCTCACTTCGTCGCGCGGGTTGTCGATGACCCGCAGAAACGCGACGACGTCCTTCACGTGCGCCGCCTCGAGGAACTTGAGCCCGCCCCACTTCTCGAAGGGGATGTTCCGGTTCGTCAGCTCGATCTCGAGGTCCGCGGACATGTAGCCGGCGCGGAACAGCACGACTATCTCGCGCAGCGGCATGCCTTCCTCGTGCAGCTCGAGTACGCGGTCCACCACGAAGCGCGTCTGCTCCTGCTCGTCGCGCACGGTCACCAGCCAGGGTTGCTCGCCACCCGCGCGCCGAGTCCACAGGTCCTTGGAGAACCGTTCGAGTGCGCGCGAAATCACGGTATTGGTCACGTCGAGTATCGGCTGGGTGGACCGGTAGTTCTGCTCCAGCGTGACCAGCGTGACACCGGGAAAGTGCTTCGGAAAGTCGAGAATGTTGCGCTGCGTGGACCCGCGGAACGAATAGATGCTCTGCGCGTCGTCACCCACCACGGTGATGTTCCGGTGGGCGCCGCACATCCCGCGCAGGACGCGCGACTGGAGGTGATTCGTGTCCTGGTACTCGTCCACGAGCACGTGGTCGTACATGCCGCCGATGCGCGCGGCGAGATCGGGGGCGTGCTCGATCATGAGCGCCCAACCGAGCAACAAGTCGTCGTAGTCCAGCAGTCCGCGTTCCTGCTTGCGGCTGATGTACTCGGCGAACACGCGGTTGAGCGCCTCCAGGTGGTCCAGGAGCTGCGGAGCCCCCTCGTGCGCGATCTCGTCGATGGGCACCCCGGTGTTGACGTGCCGCGAGTAGACCCAGTGGAGTGTCTCCTTCTTCGGAAAGCGCTTCTCCTTCCTGCCGACGCCGAGTGACGCGCGCGCGATCCCCATGAGGTCCACCGCGTCCCCCTGGTCCATGATGGAGAACTCGGACGGGAGCCCCGCGTTCTTTCCGAACTGCCGGAGCAACCGGTGGCCCGTGGCGTGGAAGGTTCCGCCGTGCACGCGGCTGCTGGCGGAGCCCACCAACCGCTCGGCGCGGCTGAGCATCTCGTGCGCGGCACGCCGCGTGAACGTGAGCAGCAGGATGCGCTCCGGCTTCACCCCACGGTCGATGAGGTGCGCGACGCGGTACACCAGCGTGCGTGTCTTGCCGGTGCCCGCGCCCGCGATGATCAGCAGGGGGCCGTCGCCGTGGGTGGCGGCGGCGAGCTGCTCGGCATTGAGCTCCGCGCTGAAGTCGCGCACGGACGCGGCAATCTCACGTTCGCGGCGGGGGTAGATCCGGAGCTCGTCAGTCACGACTCATATTAGCACTCGACGCATGCCAGGGGGGCGTCCATCTGCGTGGTTTTGCGCCGACAAGATCAGGACGATCGAGTTGGAAGCGGATGGCGCCACTTCAATCCAGGGAACCGCGCAAAATCACGGTCCGTCGTAATGAGCGTGCAGCCATGCTCGATGGCGAGGGCGGCAAGCCACGCGTCCATCACGAGGTTGCCGCGTGCGCCAGCACCGTGGCAGAGCGAGGAGAAAATCTCCCAGTGGCCATCTCCAGGCTCGAGAGGGATCGCCGTTGGCGCCGATCGAACCGCCGACGTAAATGAAAGCGCCTGATCCACGGAGAGTGGAGCAGGCCAGATGCGCCGATGCGTGACGATTCGAATGGCTGAAGCAAGGGACTGCGGTGAGTATGCCGTGCCGACACTGCCACCAAGAGCGTTCGACAACCACGACCGATACTCCTCGTGCCGCTCGGCGTCCCGAAGGCAGGCGTAGACCAGGACATTGACGTCCAGAAGCTTCAATCCAGGCCGTCCATGATGTCCAGCAATTGGGACGTATCGTCGAGATTCACTCCGGGCCGGACGCCACCCGTACTGAACGTCGGAAACTCGAATGGCGTTCCGGGCCGGGTGGTCCGAGGCTGTTCCAGGTAGGCAGCGAGCGCGCGCTCCATGACGGCCGTCATCGTGATGTGCTGACCACGTGCGTAAGCCTTCACCTTTCGCAGCAGAGCGGGGTTCAGCCGCACGGTTGTGTGTTTGCCTGGCATGGCTGTATGTCTAGGCAGTCTGACGTCGTATGTCAAGACATACACCAGCGCTGTAGGTGCGGAGTGGCCAACCAGCGAGGCGCCGCGTGCCGCCCCATGCCCGCTTGGAGCGGAAATATTTAATGTGGCCTAACTTTAGATTAAGCTTAACAGAAACCGCAACTGTTCCCCGGCCAGAATGCCTGTTCATCAGAAAAGGTCCTCGTCCTTCCGAGTTCCCCGTTCCGGGGCGCTTGTCCTGCTCGCGATCGGCAGCGCGTGTGCGACGGCTGATAGTCGCCCGTTGGGCGAGCGAAACGTCCGTATCACCGGAACCACGAGCATCGTGGCGGATCTCGCGCGGGAGGTTGGTGGCTCGCGCGTGGATGTCACCGGGTTGATGGGTCCAGGCATCGACCCCCACCTGTACAAGGCGAGCGAGGGAGACGTGCAGCGGCTCGCGTCCGCGGACCTCGTCGTCTACAATGGCCTGCACCTCGAGGCGAAGATGGCCGAGGTCCTCGAGCGTCTGGGCGGGCGCATAAAGACCGTGGCCGTCGCGGAGGCGGTTCCGAAGGACCAGTTGCTCGCGCCTCCTGAGTTCGCCGGCGCGTACGACCCGCACGTCTGGCACGCGCCCGGGCTCTGGCGGCATGCGGCCGAGCGGATGCGAGACGCCCTGATCGCGCTGGATTCCGCAAGCGCCGCGATCTACAAGGCGAATACGGTGCTCTTCCTTGCCCGGCTCGACACGCTCGATCGGTGGGCGCGCGATCGGATTGCCACGGTGCCGGAGGAGATGCGGGTGCTCGTGACGGCGCACGACGCGTTCAACTACTTCGGACGCGCGTATGGCATCCACGTGCGCGGGTTGCAGGGCATCAGCACCGCGAGCGAGGCGGGAACGGCGGACGTGCGCGACCTCGCCGAGTTCATTGCGCAGCGCCGGATTCCGGCGGTGTTCATCGAGTCGTCGATTCCGCGCCGAACGATCGAGGCGGTGCAGGCCGCCGTCAACGCGCGCGGCCACGATGTGGCGATCGGCGGCGAGCTGTACTCGGATGCGCTCGGCAACCCCGGATCCCCAGCCGGGACCTACGTCGGAATGGTGCGAGCCAATGTGGAGACGATCGTTGTCGCATTGGGCGGCGCTCCGTCGCGGGGAGCGGTTCCATGATCCCGCCGGCGGAGCTGCCCGCGGGCTCGCAGGCGGCGATCGAAGTCAATGATCTGACGGTTGCCTACCGCGACCGACCCGTGCTCTGGGACATCGACGTCGTCGTTCCGCCCGGCGTGCTGATGGCCATCGTCGGACCCAACGGCGCCGGCAAGACGACGTTGATCAAGGCGGTTCTGGGTCTCGTTCGTCCCGCCGCGGGAGATGTCACGATCTTCGGGGCGCCGTACGAGGAGCAGCGGCGGTTGGTGGGCTACGTGCCTCAGCGCGGCAGCGTGGATTGGGATTTTCCGACGACGGTGCTGGATGTCGTGATGATGGGACGCTACGGCGCACTGGGCTGGTTCCGTCGCCCGGGGCGCGCCGAACGTGAGGCAGCGATGCAGGCGCTGGAGCACGTGGGCATGCCGGAGCTGTCCGGCCGGCAGATCAGCCAGCTTTCTGGAGGGCAGCAGCAGCGCGTGTTTCTGGCGCGCGCACTGGTGCAGGATGCGGCGATCTACCTCATGGACGAACCGTTCCAGGGTGTGGACGCGCGGACGGAGCACGCGATCGTGGCGCTGCTCCAGGAGCTGCGCGGGCAAGGAAAGACCGTCGTCGTCGTGCACCACGACCTGCAGTCCGTGCCGGAGTACTTCGACTGGGTGATGCTGCTGAATGTCCGCCGCATCGCATTGGGCCCCGTCTCGGAAGTGTTCACTGAAGAGAATCTGCGACTCACCTACGGCGGGAAGCTCCCGTTCCTGACCGGTGTTTGACCTTCTGCTCGATCCTACGCTGCGCATCGTGGCGCTCGGATCCGCGGCGCTGGGCATCGTGAGCGGCGGGTTGGGAGCGTTTGCGGTGCTCCGCAAGCAAAGCCTGCTGGGTGACGCCATCTCGCACGCCGCGCTTCCGGGAATCGCGCTCGCGTTCATGCTGACGGGAAGCAAGCATCCGCTGGTGCTGGTGCTCGGCGCGGCCGCGGCAGGGTGGATTGGAACGCTCATCGTGATGGCGATAACCCGCAGCACGTACCTGAAAGAGGATACGGCGCTCGGGCTGGTGCTGTCAGTGTTCTTTGGCGCGGGCCTGGTGCTCCTGACGTTCATTCAGCATCGGCCGGACGCCGCTCAGGCGGGACTCGATCGCTACCTCTTTGGACAGGCGGCGACGCAGCTTGCCAGGGACGTGGCGATCGTCGCCGGTCTCGGGATCGCTGCCTATGCCATAACCTTCCTCTTCTGGAAGGAGTTCAAGCTGCTGAGCTTCGATCGCGAGTTCGGCGCGAGCGTGGGCATTTCCATGCGGTTCGTGGACGTGGTGCTCACGACGGTGCTGGTGATCGCGGTCGTGGTGGGACTGCAGACTGTGGGCGTCGTGCTCATGGCCGCGATGATCGTGGCGCCGGCGGCGGCGGCGCGGCAGTGGACCAACCGCCTGGGGACGATGGTCGCGCTGTCGGCCGGATTCGGCGCGCTGGCGGGCGTCGCGGGATCGGTGCTCAGCGCGACGGGTGCCAATCTGCCCACCGGCCCAATGATCGTGCTGTGCCTGACCGCGATCGCGCTGCTCTCGCTGCTTCTGGCGCCGGCGCGTGGGCTCGTGTGGAGCTTCGTTCGGCACAAGCGGTCGCAGCGCGTGCTGCGCGTCGAGGCCACGCTGCTGGACCTGTACGCGATGGCCCGGCAGCACGCGGACCCCGGCCATGCCCACGCGAGCGGCGCCCTGCGCGCCCTGGGGGGGGGGGGGGCCGCGGCGACGTGGCGGGCGCGTTGCGCCGGCTCGAGGGGCGTGGTCTCACGCGTCAGTCGGAGGGTGACCGCTGGGCGCTGACGGAGGCCGGGCGCGTCGAGGCGCTGCGCCTCATCGGCGAGCACGGTGCACCGGACGACGAGGACGATGGGGGGGGGGGAGGGAACGCGTGACACAGTTCCAGGTGGAGATCCAGCTCATCGCCGCGGTGGCGGCGGTCGCCTGTGCGCTTCCAGGGGTGTTTCTCGTGCTGCGCCGCATGGCGCTCATGAGCGACGCGATCAGCCACTCGATTCTTCTGGGGATCGTTCTGGCGTTTTTCCTGGTGGAGAGTCTCGCATCGCCGCTGCTGATCCTGGGCGCGGCGGCAACCGGCGTGTTGACGGTGTGGCTCGTGGAGCTGACGCATCGCACGCGGCTGGTGCGCGAGGACGCGGCGATCGGCCTGGTGTTTCCGGCGCTGTTCAGCGTGGGGGTGGTGCTCATCGCCCGGCACGCCGGGAGCGTTCATCTCGACGTGGACGCGGTGCTGCTCGGCGAGCTGGCCTTCGCGCCATTCAACCGGATCACCATCGCCGGTTACGACGCCGGCCCTCAGGCGCTGTGGGTGATGGGGGCGGTGCTGATCGCGAACGTCGTCTTCCTGGGACTCTTCTACAAGGAGCTGGAGCTGACGACGTTCGATGCCGCGCTCGCCGCGTCGCTGGGAATCTCTCCTGCCCTCGTGCACTACGGGTTCATGACGCTCGTTTCCATCACGGCCGTGGGTGCCTTCGACGCCGTCGGATCGGTGCTCGTGATCGCGCTGATGATCGCGCCCCCGGCCGCGGCGTACCTGGTCACGGAACGGCTGACGGCCATGATCATGATCAGCGCGCTGTTCGGTTTGCTGTCAGCGATTCTGGGCTACTGGATGGCGCACGTGATGGACGCGTCCATCGCTGGCTCGATGGCGACCATGGCGGGCATCGTGTTCCTGGTCGTCTGGATGTTCGCTCCGGGCCGCGGCATCCTCGCGCTCGCGCGTCGCCATGCGCGGCAGCGGCTGGAGTTCGCGGAGCGAATGCTGGTGATTCACCTCATGCACCACGAGCACAGCCCGGACGCGGCCGAGGAGAACCGGCTGGGGCATCTCCAGGGACATCTGCGCTGGAAGCCCGAGTTTGCGTCTCGCATCGTACGGGGTGCAGAGCGTCGCGAGCTGCTGCGCTGCGAGGCGGGCGGCGAGTTGGTGCTCACGGATCGCGGCCGCGATCTGGCGCGCGTTGCGATGACCAGCTGAGGGTTGAGGTAGCCGTGAGCCCGCCGCAGACGGACAGCTATGTCCGCGACGTGTGGCCTACCGTCGCTTCGATCGATGTCGGGTCAGCCGTTCGAGGGTCGAGATCGAACACCCCGCCCGCGCTCGCAACGACAACCTGACGCACGTCCTCGGCGAGGGCCGACGGGGGGGGTGCGCCGAAACGCACGCCCTCCGCGCGCTCGGTGATCTCGCGCTCGACGCTCGTCATCGTCACCTCGGGAATGCCGCAGGGCACGATGAGATCAAAAAACGACAGCTCCGTGGTCACGTTGAGCGCGAAGCCGTGCCAGGTGACCCAATCGCGGGCGTGGACACCGATGGAGGCAATCTTCTTCCCGTTGGTCCAGACGCCGGTGTATTTCTCCACGCGCTCCGCCGGGATTCCGAGCGACTCGAGGGACTGGATGAGGACGTCCTCGACGCGGCGCAGGTACCAGTGCAGGTCCTGCTTGTGGCGCTTGAGATCGATGATCGGATAACCGACCAGCTGGCCGGGGCCATGGAACGTGACGTCGCCGCCGCGCTCGACCTCGAAGACCTCGACTCCGCGGGCGCTGAGCTGTTCGGGATTCGAGAGCAGGTGCGCGTCCTTCGAGGAACGTCCGAGCGTGATGACCGGCGGGTGCTCGACGAGAATCAGGACATCCTGCGCGATCTCGCCGCTGATGCGCGCGCGCGCGACGGCACGCTGAATCTCGAGCATCTCGCCGTATGCTCGCGTCCCGAAATCGGCGACCCAGAGCTCCCGACCGCTCACGCGTGAATCATTCGACCGAGCGAGTCCATCGCCGCTTCGCCGATCGCTTCCGAGAGTGTGGGATGCGCATGGATTGCCAGCTCCACTTCTTCCACGGTGTACTCGTTGGTGCGGGCCAGGACGAGTTCGTGGATCAATTCCGTGGCGTGCGCGCCGACGATATGCGCGCCGAGGATCTCGCCGTGCTTCGCGCCGCGAATGAGCTTCACGAAACCCTCGGTTTCGCCCGACGTGCGGGCGCGGCCGTTGGCGGAGAAGGGGAACTTTCCGACCTTGTACTCGATCTTCTTCTCCTTGCACTGCTGCTCGGTGAGTCCGACCGACGCCACCTCGGGGTGGCAGTAGGTGGCGCCCGGGACGTTGGTGTAATCGATGGCGTGGGGGTGCTTGCCCGCGATGACTTCCGCCACCACGTGGCCCTCGCGCTCGCCCTTGTGGGCCAGCATCGGCGGGCCGGCGACGTCCCCGATCGCATACACGTTGGCGACTGACGTCGCCAACGTCTTGTCTATTTGAATGAACCCACGGTCCGTGAGCTTGACGCCAAGCTCCTGGAGGCCGATGTCCTCCACGTTCGGCGCGCGGCCCGCCGCGACGAGCACGATGTCGGATTTCACGTCCCTCTTTTCGCCGCCCGATTCCACGGTCATCGAGACGCCGTCCTTGCCCACCTTCGCGTTCGAGATCTTCGCGCCGGTCAGGATGTCGATCTTCCGTTTCTTGAATGCGCGCTCGACCTCCTTCGACGAGTCCGCGTCCTCGACGGGAAGGATGCCCGGCAGCGCTTCCAGCAGCGTCACCTTCGACCCGAAGGCCGCGAACACGTCCGCGAACTCGCACCCTACGGCGCCGGCGCCCACGATCGTGATGGACTTGGGCGCCTGCTCGAGGATGAGCGCTTCGTCCGAGGAGATCACCGTCTTCCTGTTCAGCTCCAGCCCGATCTGCGGCAGGCCCTTCACGCGCGAGCCGGTGGAGATCACGACGGCCTTCTTCGCCTCGTGCTTTTCCTCCTTTCCCTCCGCGGTTTTCACCGCGACGGCGTTCTTCCCGGCCAGTTTCGCCGTGCCCTTGATCCACGTGATCTTGTTCTTCTTGAACAGGAACTCGACGCCTTTTGAATTCTGCGTACTCACGGCGCGCGAGCGTTTCATGGCGACGCCGAAGTCGAGCTTCACGTCGCCCGGGGTGACACCAAATTCCGGCGCCTTCTTCATCTTCTCCGCGAACGCCGCTGCCTCCAGCAGCGCCTTGGCGGGGATGCAGCCCCAGAGCACGCAGGTTCCGCCAAGCCCCTCACGCTCGATGACGGCCGTGTTGAG
The DNA here is from genome assembly GCA_040902005.1 of Gemmatimonadaceae bacterium. Classification (GTDB taxonomy): domain Bacteria; phylum Gemmatimonadota; class Gemmatimonadetes; order Gemmatimonadales; family Gemmatimonadaceae; genus DASPMP01. The sequence goes on from JBBDYA010000086.1 coordinate 15,858, forward strand.
TCCGAGCTGGGCGCAGCGGATGGCGCCCACGTAGCCGGCGGGTCCACCGCCCAGGAAGATCACGTCGAAAGTTGCCATGAGGACGGACAGGGAATTGGGAAAGGGGGGGGGAATTGGGAAATGGCTAGTACACGAGCATCAACGGATTTTCGACGAGGCGTCGCAGCGTCTGGAGGAAGCGGGCGCCAACGGCGCCGTCCACGGCGCGGTGGTCGCAGCTCATCGTCATCCGCAGCCGCTTCCGCATCCGCAGCTCGCCGTCCACCACCACCGGATGATCGTCGGCGGCTCCGACCGCGAGAATGCCGACTTCCGGCGGATTGATGATCGCGGTGAACTCCGCGATCTGCATCATGCCCAGGTTGCTCACGGAGAAGGTCGAGCCGGTGTACTGCTCGGGTTTGAGCTTCCGCTCACGGGCGAGCCTGGCCAGCTCGCGCGCCTCGCGCGAGATATCCCCGAGCCGCTTCTGGTCCGCGTCGAAGATCACGGGCACGATCAGTCCGTCGTTGGTGGCCACGGCCATGCCCAGGTGCACTGCGTGGTGCTGACGGATCCGGTCGCCCAGCCAGTGCGCGTTCACCTCGGGATGCTGCGCGAGCGCGGTCGCCACCGCTTTCAGCAGCAGGTCGTTGATGGAGACCTTGAACTCGTCGCCCAGGTCGAGCATGGCCTGGCGCATTTCGACCACGCGGCCCAGGTCGAGATCCACGGTGAGGTAGAACGTCGGGATGGGACCGATGGACTCCGCGAGCCGGCGTGCGATCGTTTTCCGGATCTGCGTGAGCGGAACATCCTCGAATGCCGCGGACGGCTTGCGGTGGGCGGACGATGCGGGCGCGGCCGCGGGCGTGCCTGACGCGGCCGCGGCTTCGATGTCGCGCTTGATGATCCGGCCGCCGGGACCGGAGCCCTGCACGGCGGAAATGTCGAGGCCGCGGTCGTTCGCGATGCGGCGTGCCAATGGCGAGCTCTTCGCGCGGTCAACCGAACGAGACGCGGATTGCGCGGATTGCGCGGATTGCGCGGATTGCGCGGATGACGCGGATGGCGCGGGTGGCGCGGGTGGCGCGGATGGCGCGGATGGCGCGGATGGCGCGGATGACGCGGATGGCGCGGATGGTGCCTGTTCCTTTTCGGGCGCCTTTTCCTTCTCGGGTGCCGTCGCCTTTTCAGCTCCCGCGCCGCCGCCGCCCGCCTCGGCGACGATCGCGTCGATGTTTTCATCCGCGGCGGCGATCACGCCAACGACCTGGCCCACCGGGCGCGAGTCGCCATCCCCGATGAATCGCTTGCGCAGCACGCCGTCACCCCGCGCCACCAGTTCCATGATGGCCTTGTCGGTTTCGACTTCGGCCAGGGGATCGCCGCTCTTCACCGCGTCGCCTTCGTTCTTCAGCCATTTGACGAGACGTCCCTCCTCCATCGTGGGAGAGAGCGCTTCCATGAAGACTTTGGTGGCCATGGTCTGCTCGGCTACTCGATGTACATGACTTTCCTGACCGCCGCGATGGTCTTCGCGGCGTCGGGCTTCGCAAGCTTCTCGAGATTCTTCGCGTACGGCATCGGCGTGTCCGCCTGGTGGACGCGCACGACGGGCGCGTCGAGATCGTCGAAGCAATCGCGCTGGATGTAGTCCACCACCTGCGCGCCGATGCCGGCGAGCTCCCATCCCTCCTCGAGCACGACCGCGCGATTGGTCTTCTGCACGGAGGTCCTGATCGCGTCCACGTCCATGGGGCGCACGGTGCGCAGGTCCACCACGTCGATGTGAATGTCTTCCTTCGCGAGCTGATCGGCGACGGCCATCGCGACCAGTGCCATCTTGCCGCTGGTGACGATGGTGCAGTGGTCTCCTTCGCGCTTGAGTTCGGCCTTGCCGATGGGCACGAGGAACTCCTCGTCGGGCACTTCGCCCTTGGTGTTGTAGAGCATCTCGCCCTCGAGAAAGAGCACCGGGTTATCATCGCGGATCGCGCTCTTGAGCAGTCCTTTCGCGTCGTATGGCGTGCCAGGGGTTACCACCTTCACGCCGGGCATGTGGGCCAGCCAGGATTCGAACGCCTGGGAGTGCTGGGCGGAGAGCTGGAGCGCGGCGCCGTTCGGTCCGCGAAACACCATGGGCATCGGGTACTGTCCGCCGGACATGTAGAGCATCTTGGATGCGGAATTCAGGACCTGATCGAGGGCGAGGACGCCGAAATTCCACGTCATGAACTCGATCACCGGACGCAGGCCGGCCATGGCGGCGCCCACGCCGACGCCGGCAAACCCCAGCTCGGTGATCGGCGTGTCCACCACGCGCATCTCACCGAATTCCTGGAGCAGCCCCTTGGACACCTTGTACGCGCCCTGATACACGGCGACTTCCTCGCCCATGAGGAACACGCGATCGTCGCGCTGCATCTCCTCGCGGAGCGCCTGGTTCAGTGCGTCCCGGTACGTGATGACGGGCATCTAGGTCACGAAGGAAGCCATGGGGCTATCCATTGGCCGCCACGGGCTCGGCGGTCGCATCGCTGGTGGTGTCCACGAGCACATCCTCGAACAGTGCTTCTGGCGGCGGCTCCGGGCTCTTTTCCGCGAAGTCGATGGCGTCCTGCACCTGCGTCTTGATTTCCTCGTCCAGTGCGCGGAGGGCGTCTTCCGTGAGCTCGCCCTTCTCTTCCATGTGTATGCGGAGGAGCACGATCGGATCGCGCTTTTGCCATTCCTCGAGTTCTTTCTTGGTGCGGTATGTGCCGCTCACGGCGTCCGACATCGAGTGACCCATGAAACGGTAGGTGCGCGCCTCCAGCAGGGTGGGCAGCGACTTCTTGCGGGCGCGATCCACTGCGTCCTTCACGGCTTTTCGCATGGCGAATACGTCCTGCCCGTCGCACTGTGCGCGCGTCATGTTATACGCCGCGCCGCGTTCGTAGATGTCATGGATCGCTGAGGCGCGCTCGAGCGCCGTGCCCATGCCGTACCGATTGTTCTCGATGATGTACACGACCGGCAGCTTCCACAGGCCGGCCATGTTGAGCGCTTCGTGGAACGCGCCGGTATTCACCACCGACTCACCCATGAAGCAGATGCAGACCTGATCACCGCCGCGGTACTTGATGGCGAATCCCACCCCCGTCGCGATGGGCACGTGCGCACCGACGATGCCATGACCGCCCATGAAGTTCAGGCTGCGATCGAACAGGTGCATCGAGCCGCCCTTGCCGCGCGAACAGCCATCGCTCTTGCCGAACAGCTCCGCCATGACCGCCCGCGGCGTGATGCCGCGCGCGAGCGCCTGGCCATGATCGCGGTACGTGGTGATGATGTAATCGTCGGGACGCAGCATGGAGATCGTCCCCGTGCTCACCGCCTCCTGGCCGATGTACAGATGGCAGAAGCCGCCGATCTTGCCCAGCGCATAGGCCTCTGCCGTCCGCTCCTCGAAGCGCCGCTGGAGCAGCATCGAGCGCAGCAAGTCGATGTTCTTCACACGCCGGCCGCCTGGACCTGTTCCCACGCGTGGTAGCTCGAGCGCACGAGCGGGCCGGACTCCACGTGCCTGAAGCCCAGCTCCATGCCCACCTCGCGCAACATCCGGAACTCGTCGGGCGTGACGTAACGGTCCAGCGCGATATGGCCGTCGGATGGCCGCAGGTACTGGCCGAGCGTCAGGATGTCCACGTCCACCTGGCGCAGGTCACGCATCACGGCAATGACCTCCTCGTTCGTCTCGCCCATCCCGAGAATGATGCCCGTCTTGGTGGGAATGTCCGGCGCTGTGGCCCTGGCGAAGCGGAAAATCCGCATGACGCGCTCGTAGCGCCCGCCGGGGCGGCACTTCTTGTACAGCCGCGGCACCGTTTCCGTGTTGTGGTTGTAGATCTCCGGTCGCGCGTCGAGCACGCTGCGAATGGCGTTCTCGTCCCCCTGAAAGTCGGGGACGAGCACCTCCACCGAACATCCGGGCACGCGATCGTGGATCTGCCGGATGGTCTCCGCGAATGCCCAGGCGCCGAAGTCCGGCAGGTCGTCCCGGTCCACGGAGGTGATGACCGCGTGCCGGAGCTGCATCTGCGCGACCGCCTCCCCCACGCGCTCCGGCTCAGCCGCGTCGAACTTCGGCGGGCGACCGTGCGCGACCGCGCAATACGCGCAGTTCCGGGTGCACACGTCGCCCAGGATCATGAACGTGGCGGCGCCATGCTCCCAGCACTCCCCCACGTTGGGGCAGTGGGCTTCCTCGCAGACCGTATGCAGGTCCAGGGAACGCATCATCTGCTTGAGGCGCAGGTAGTTGGCTCCACCCGGGGCCTTCACCTTGAGCCAACTGGGCTTGCGCTCCGGCAGCGGCTGGACGCGATGGCGTCCCATGATTTGATAGAGCGTGTCGCCCATTGCAGGTTGTCGGTCGCGCCTCGCGAGCGGTGCTTGTGCGTCGGGAGCGGGAAATCTATCTGGCCCCAAGGGAGGCGGAAGCGATACTAACCCTTTAAAATGTCTTAGACCGGTTAGCCGGTTATCCCGAACCGGGGCATGGCGATGGGGCAATCACGCCCTTACGATCGTTGAAACCAGGCCAGCCCGGCCGGCGTACGTCAAGGCAGATCCGCTTCGGAGAAATTCGGCATGCTACGCACCGTGTTCATGATCGGCCTGTTCGCGATTCTCGGGTTGTTCGCGCTGAACATCGCCTTTGGTCTATTCAAGGTTCTCTTCGTGCTCCTGCTCGTCCTGCTCGGTTGGGCGATCAAGATTGCGATCGCCGGGTTGCTCATCTACTTCGTCATTCGGATCGTGAGCCCGGAGACCGCGCACCGGTTGCGGTCACGGTGGACGGGCCCGAGCATCTGACGCACAGCCGTCGGATCTGATGGGGGGGGGGAGGCC
>JBBDYA010000087.1:0-8998 GCA_040902005.1 Gemmatimonadaceae bacterium
CATGCCTCTTGAGATCTCTCGCGTTCTCGCGTCCAAGTATTGGTACTGGCTCGCGCCGGCCGGAATACCTCGCCCCGCCCCTTAGTTTTTTCAGAGCTTCCCTAGCTGCTCGATACATGCCAGCCATGCTCGATCCGCGCTCGCTGGTCCGCGTCGTCACGAGCGCTGAGGCGGCGGCCCGCGACCGGGCCGCGATCGATGCCGGTACCCCGTCACGCGCGCTCATGCAGCGCGCCGGCGCCGCCACCGCATCGGAGATCGCATACCGGTTTCCGCGACGCCTCGCGTCCGGCGTGCTCGTCTATGCCGGCCCGGGCAACAACGGTGGTGACGCGTGGGTCGTGGCGCGCGCGCTCGCGGCGTCCGGCGTGCGCGTGCGCGTCTGCGAACCCGTGCCCGCCGCCACCGACGACGCGCGCGCCGAGCGCGCGCTCGCCCTCCCGGTCGTGGAGGTCGAGCCGTTCAGCGCCGGGGACCTGTATCGCGGCGAGGGCATCGTCGTGGACGGACTGCTCGGCACCGGATCGGCGGGCGCGCCGCGGGGGCCGGTCGCCGCGGCCGCCACCGGATTCCACGCGATGCGCGACCGCGGCGCCGCGCTCGTGGCGCTCGACATTCCCACCGGCGTGGATGCGTCCACCGGGGAGATGCACCGCCCGGCGCGCGCCACCGTGACCTTCAGTTACGGCACGCTCAAGCGTGGGCACCTGATCGCCCGCGCGGCGTGCGGCCGCATCGTCGTGCTGGACATCGGGCTTGGCGCGCACGCGGCGCTGGACGACGGCGCGCCGCTCGCGATCGACAGCCGCTGGGCCGCGCAGCGCATCCCGGGGATCGCCGCGGACGCGCACAAGGGAACGCGCCGCAAGCTCGCGATCGTGGGCGGTGGCGCGGGGATGAGCGGCGCCGCCATCCTCTCCGCGCGAGCCGCATGGCACAGCGGAGTGGGGATGGTCAAGCTCCTGGTCGCCGCGGAATCGCTGGCCGCCGTCCGGGAAGCCGAACCGCAGAGTCTCACCGCGCCCTGGCCCGCGTCGAGTGACGACGTCGAGCGCGAGATCGTGCGCTGGGCAGACGTCGTGGCCATTGGCCCCGGACTTGGCGCGGGCACGGTGGGAAGGGAACTGGTGGAACGCGTGCTGCGCGCATACGACGGACCCGTGGTGCTCGACGCAGACGCGATCAACGCCTTTGGCGCGGACGTCAACGCGCTGGCGCTGCTGCTGCGCGGGCGCCCCGCGGTGCTCACGCCGCACCCCGTGGAGTTCGCTCGCCTGACCGGGATCGCCGTCGACGACGTCCTCCGCCGCCGGTTCGAGGTCGCGCTCCCGCTGGCGAAGCACACGCGCGCGGTGGTGCTGCTGAAGGGACAGCCGACCGTCGTGACGTCGCCCGGCGGCGACCGCCTGGTGAGTGCCAGCGGAACCCCCCTCCTCGCGGCGGCCGGCAGCGGGGACCTGCTCACCGGCATGGTGGGCACGCTGCTTGGACAGACGGGCGACCCGCTGGCGTCCGCCGCCTGCGCCGCCTGGGTGCATGGGCGCGCGGCCTGGCTGGTGCAGCGCGGCCACTCCACGATGCGCGGGCGCACGCTGGATGACGTGATCGCGCAGTTGCATCAGGCGTGGTCGCTCCGCGACCGGCCAAGCCGGTACCCGGTGCTGCTCGAGCTGCCCGACGTGGCCAGCAAATGACGTCCGGGGGGTGGGGGGAAGAGCGGGCACCCGCGACCGAGTTCGAGATGATTGCCGCGCTCCGCGCGCGGTGGGGCGACCTGGCGGTCGGCATCGGCGACGACGCCGCCGTGCTGCGCGTGGCGCGCGGCGATCGCATGGTGGTGAGCACCGACGCGGCCGTCGAGCACGTGCACTTTCGCGCCGATTGGCTCACGCCGCGGGAGGTAGGCTATCGCGCGGTCACCGCGGCGCTCAGCGACCTAGCGGCGATGGCGGCCGCACCGTCCGGCGTGCTGGTGGCTTTGCAACTCGCTCCCCGGGATCGCGAGGCGCTCATGGACATCGCGGATGGCATTGGCGACGCCGTCCGCGCGGCCGGCACGGTGGTGCTCGGCGGGAACCTGACCGCCGCGGACGCACTTGGCATCACGACCACGGTGCTCGGCAGCGCATACGCGCCGCTCATGCGCGGCGGCGCGCGTGCGGGGGACGTGCTGTACGTCACGGGACGCCTGGGCGGACCGGGCGCCGCGCTCCGCGCGCTTCGCGCCGGACAGGCGCCCGCGGCCGCGCATCGCGAACGGTTCGCGCGCCCGCGCGCCAGGATCGCGGAGGCACGCTGGCTCGCGACACGCGGCGCGACGGCGGCCATCGACGTCTCCGACGGACTCGCAGCCGATGCCGCACACCTTAGTGCGGCGAGCGTTTGCGCGGTCGAGATCGACGTGGAGACCGTTCCGGTGATCGATGGGGCCATGCGGGACGACGCGCTCGGCGGCGGCGAGGAGTACGAATTGCTCGTGGCGTTTCGCGCGCCACCCGACACGGCGGCGTTCGCGGAGCGGTTCGGCATTCCGCTCACGCGCGTCGGCCGAGTTGTGGATGGTTCCGCGGACGTCCGATTGCTCGAGGGCGGCAGGCGCGTTGCGACCCCCGCCGGCCACGATCACTTTAGGCGCTGATGCGCGCCCACTCGTCCAGCCGCTGGCCCGGAGACCTGTTCGCGCTCCTGCGCGCCCCGTTCGTCATTCTCGGAATGGCGATCCTGACGGGGGTGCTCGCCCCCGTCGTCGTGGTCGCAGGGCTCCTTCGGATCCAGGAGAAGCCGAAGGGCATCTACCAGTGGTGCATGCACACGTGGTGTCGCGGCATCCTGCGCATTGCCGGCGTGAAGCTCGTGCTGCACCATGCGGAGCGGATGTCAGACGGCGACGGCCATGTGTACATGGCCAACCACGTGAGCTGGTTCGACGTGTTCGCCCTCGCGGCGGTGATTCCCCGGTACACCTGGATCGCCAAGGCGGAGCTGAAGCGCATTCCGCTCTTCAGCCAGGCGGCGCAAGCCGCCGGGATCGTCTTCATCGATCGCGACAACCGGAAGGCGGCGTTCGGGTCCTACGAGACGGCGGCGAAGGATGTCCAGCGCGGCCGATCGATCATCGTCTGTCCGGAGGGGACGCGTGGCAAGGACTACCACCTGCGCCCTTTCAAGAAGGGACCGTTCGTCCTGGCCATCGCGTCTGGCGTGCCGGTGATCCCGGTGATTCTCTACGGTACGCGCGAGGTGATGCCCAAGGGGTCGTTTGTGATCCGGGGCGGCACGGTGCATATACATTTCCTCGACCCCGTGCCCACGCAGGGGTACAGCTATGACGACCGGACGCGATTGATGGAGGAGGTCTGGTCGCGCATGGCGGACGAGATGCGTCGGCTGTACGGCGTCAACACCGCTGAAATGCCAATTGCCACGGAAGGCGAACGGAAGGAGTAGCCGAATGTCAGCCACCATCGAACGCATCGTTGCCCGCGAAATCCTGGACTCCCGGGGCAACCCGACCGTAGAGGCCGACCTGTTTCTTGCGAGCGGCATCATGGCGCGCGCGGCGGTGCCCAGCGGGGCCAGCACCGGCGAGCACGAAGCCATGGAGCTGCGCGACGGGGACAAGAGCCGGTATCTGGGCAAGGGCGTGCGCCAGGCCGTGCAGAACATCGAGGAGACGATTGCCCCCGCGCTGGTGGGGATGGAGGCCACGGACCAGATCGCGATCGACGCGGTGATGATCGAGCTGGATGGCACGCCGAACAAGGCGAGCCTGGGCGCGAACGCGATGCTCGCCGTCTCCATGGCCGCGGCGCGCGCCGGGGCGGCGTCGTCGAACATGCCATTGTACCGCTACCTGGGGGGCCCGCTCGCGCGCGTGATGCCCGTGCCGATGATGAACATCGTGAACGGCGGCGCGCACGCCACGAACACCGTGGACTTCCAGGAGTTCATGATCGTTCCCGTGGGCGCGGAAACCTTCGGGGACGCCGTGCGCATGGGCGCCGAAGTGTTTCACGCGCTGAAGAAGGTGCTGGTGAAGCGGAAGCTGGGCACCGGCGTGGGCGACGAAGGCGGGTTCGCGCCGGACCTGCGCGATGACGAAGAGGCGATCAAGGTGATCCTCGAGGCCATCGAGGCGGCCGGGTACGCCGCGGGGAAGGAGATCGCCCTCGCGCTGGACTGCGCCGCGAGCGAACTGCACACGAACGGACAGTACGTCTTCAAGAAGAGCGGTGGCGCGAAGAAGGACGCCGACGGCATGGTGGAGCTGTACACGAAGTGGATCGACGAGTATCCCATCGTGTCCATCGAGGACGGCCTGGCGGAGGACGACTGGGATGGGTGGGGCAAGCTCACCGCCGCCATTGGCGACCGGTGCCAGCTGGTAGGAGACGACCTGTTCGTCACCAACACCGAGCGGCTCGCGCGCGGCATCGAGGGGGGCATCGCGAACGCCATTCTCATCAAGGTCAACCAGATCGGCACGCTGAGCGAAACCCTGGAGGCGATCGACATGGCGCGCGCGGCCGGCTACCTCTCCGTGATCTCGCACCGCTCCGGTGAGACGGAGGACACCTTCATCGCGGATCTCGCGGTCGGCACCGGTGCCGGCCAGATCAAGACCGGATCGGCGAGCCGGACGGACCGCGTGGCGAAATACAACCAGCTGCTGCGGATCGAGGAGCAGCTGGGCGGCGCGGCGGAGTATCCGGGCGGCGCGATCTACGGGATCTGAGTGGCGGCGTCACCACTGGCGAAGCGCCGGCTCTGGTTCGTCCTCTGGCTCGTGGGGGGCTTTGCCGCGGTGTGGTTCGCCATCCAGGGTGGTGAGTACGGCACGGTGGACCTGATCCGCCAGCGCGGTCAGCGCGTGCGGCTCGACCGCGAGATCGATTCGCTGGCGCGTCTCGTGGACTCGCTGGCGCGCTACAAGGGCAAGGTGCTCACCGACCCGGCCACCCAGGAGCGCATCGCGCGCGAAGAGTTTGGAATGATCCGGCAGAACGAGCTATTGTACCGGATCACGGAGCCACCCGACTCCACCGATCCCCGCACCGACACGAAATGACCTATCCCGATCGCGAAATCCGTCTGCCGGCGCCGCCCCGTGGTCCGAGCATCGCCCTGCGCGCGGTCATCATCGCGGTCGCGCTCCTGCTGGTGTTTGCACCCGCCGTGGCGTCGCGCCTGGCCGACTGGCTCTGGTATCGCGACATCGGATACGAGCGCGTCTTTCTCACCCAGATCATCGCGCAGTGGTCGCTGGCGTTCGCCGCGGGCGTGGGCGGGTTCATCATTCTGTACGTCAACGCGCGGATCGCGCTGCGCGGGGCGCCACGACGGAACCTGCACATTCGCGACGCGACGACGTGGGCGGCGCAGGGGCCGGCCATCCTCATGGAGCGGCTGGCGTCGTGGTTCGTCGTGCCCGTCTGCCTGCTGGTGGCGTTCGTCCTCGCGGTGTCCGCCGGCGCGAACTGGCGGGAGCTGGCGATGTTCATTTTCCGCACGCCCTTTGGCGTCGCGGATCCCATCTTCGCACGGGACGTGGGCTACTACGTCTTCACCCTGCCGATGGTGGAGACTCTGCTCACGTTCCTGAACGCCATTGCGTGGGCGTCGCTCGTCGTCGTGACCCTGCCCGCGTACGTGGCCCGCTCGGACATCGGCGCGGTGGTGGACACCAGCCAGCAGGGGGGGGGGCTGCGGTTCTTCGTCACGCCGCGCGCGCAGACGCACATCGCAATCCTGGCGGCGAGCATTCTCGTCTTGCGGGCCGTTCGCGTGGTGCTCGTGGACGTGCCGTCCCTGCTGCTGTCGCAGAAACCCGTGCTGTTCGGGGCGGCGTACACGGACCTCACCGTGCGTCTCCCGCTGATGCGCGTGCTCGCGGTCGTCCTCATTCTCGCGGCCGCCGCGCTCGTGTGGCAGGCGCGGAAGGGGCAGCTCGTCCGCGGTGCCGTGATCGTGCTGGTGGCCGTGATCGCGAGCGCGGTGCTACTCGGCGGCCTGATCCCGTCCGCGTTCCAGCGGCTGGTGGTGCAGCCGAATGAGCTCGAGCGCGAGACCGCGCAGATCCAGCATCACATCACCGCCACGCGGGCGGCGTGGGCCATCGACTCCATCGACCGGCGGGAGCTGACCACCGAACGGCCGCTGACGATGCGCGAGATCCAGTCCAACCAGGCCACGATCAGCAACGTGCGCCTGTGGGACCGCGAGCCGCTGCTCCAGACCTACGGGCAGATCCAGTCCATTCGCACGTACTACGATTTCGTGTCGGTGGACGACGATCGCTACATCATCAACGGTGAGCTGCGCCAGGTGCTGCTCGCGCCGCGCGAGCTGAACACGAACGCACTGCCCACGCGCACGTTCGTCAACGAGCACCTGACGTACACGCACGGCATGGGAGTCACGCTCGGCCCGTCGAACCAGGTGACCCCGGAAGGACTGCCCGTGCTGTGGGTGAAGGACCTGCCGCCGGCGTCCTCGGTGCCCGAGGTGAAGGTCACGCGCCCGCAGATCTACTTCGGCGAGCAGTCCAATGAGTTCGTCCTGGCGCCCACGCGGCAGCGGGAGTTCGACTATCCGTCGGGCGAGGGGGACGCGGCCGTCTACTCTTCATACGACGGCGGCGCCGGCGTGTCCGTGGGATCGTTCTGGCGGCGGCTGCTGTTCGCGTTCCGGTTCGGATCGATGAACATCATCCTTTCGGACTACCTGACGCCCGACACGCGCATCCTGTACCATCGCGACGTGCTGGACCGCGCGCGCCTCGCGCTGCCCTTCGTGATGTTCGACGCCGACCCCTACATGGTCATCACGGACGACGGCCGGCTGGAGTGGATTCTGGACGCGTACACCGTGAGCGACCGGTACCCGTACGCGCAGCCGCTGGGCGGCGGCACGAACTACATGCGCAACAGCGTGAAGGTGCTGGTGGACGCGTACACCGGCGCCCTCAGGTCGTACGTCGCCGATGCGTCGGATCCGATGATCCAGACGCTGGAGAAGCTGTACCCGGGGCTGCTCCATCCCCTGTCGGACATGCCGGCGGATGTCCGCGCGCACGTGCGCTATCCCACGACGATCTTCTCGGCGCAGTCCGCGCTGTACGCCACGTTCCACATGACGAACCCGGAGACGTTCTACCACCGGGAAGACCAGTGGCAGGTGCCCACGTCGCGCGGCAGCGGCGCGGAGTCGTTCCTGCGCCATATCGTGATGCGACTGCCGGGCGAGTCCGCGCCGGAGTTCATTCTCATGCGGCCATTCACGCCGCGGCAGAAGGACAACCTGTCGGCGTGGATGGTGGTGCGGAACGACGGGGAGCACTACGGCAAGCTGCGGGTGTACCAGTTCCCCAGGCAAAGCCTGGTGTTCGGTCCCGCGCAGATCGTGAACCGGATCAACCAGGACACCGAGGTTGCGCGGCAGATCGCCCTCTGGGATCAGGGGGGGTCGGAGGTGATCCGGGGCGAGCTGCTGGTCATTCCGATCGAGGAGTCGCTGATCTACGTGATGCCGCTGTACCTCCGCGCGCAGGGGGGACGGATCCCCGAACTGAAGCGCGTGATCGTGGCGCACGAGAGCCAGGTGGCGATGCACGAGACGCTCGAGCAGGGGTTGGCCGTGCTGTTCGGGGGAGCGCAGCCACCGCCGCCGGATGCGGCGGTCCCCACCACGGCGGCCACAGTGGCCGCGCCGCGGCCGGCGACGCCCCCAATTGCGGGAGAGACGGTGAGCGCCACCAACGCACGCCTGATCAGGGAGGCCGGCGCGGCGTACGACCGCGCCCGGGCGGCGCAGCGGGCAGAGGATTGGGCGACGTACGGCACCGAAATGCGGAGGTTGGGGGAGATCCTTGGCAGGTTGAGAGGAACGCCCTGATCGTCAGGACAATCCCCTCCAGGTGCGTGCCCGGCTAGCCCGGCTTATCCGAGGAAGACGACAGTACGCGAAAGCCCTCGCGCTCCGCCGCCTCTGCCAACCGGTGGTCGAGACACACGAAGGTGACTGCCGACGGGTCGGCTTCCGCCACCAGCAGCGCGGCAGCCAGCTGGGCACTATCGGCCGCGCGAAGCGCATGGCGGGCCAGCAGGGGTATGGCCCTCGTGCGTACCGCGAGCACGTCGGTCACCTCGTCCCACACCTCTGCCCACTGCGCCAGACGGGCCAGGACGTCACGGCGGCGGGATGCCGAAATGCTTCCTTCGCGAACGCGGCGCTCCACGGCTGCGGCGACCTCGACACGGGTCCACGCCCACGTCATGATGGACGCCTCACGCGCGGCCCAGGACCGCACCAGCGCGGATTCGGTCTCGGCGACGATCAACGGTACGATCGCCGACGCATCCCAGTAGCTCACACGCGGTCGTCGCGATCGGCTCGCAGCGCGCCGCTCAAGTCGCTCCCGGCGGCGATCGGACGCCCGCGCAGCAGCCGGTCGAGGTCACCGGAACCCATGCGGAGCACACCCGCCCGCGCCAGTCGCTGCCGGCGGTCGTCCGCATCCTCCGCGGCTGCGTCCACTCCGGTCAGTCGCGCCACCGGGACGCCTCGGTCCAGCACCTGGATCTCGCTCCCTCGGCGTACCTCGCGAAGGTAGTGTGAGAGACGCGCCTTGAGTTGTGACACGGAGACTGTCTTCATGTGACCAATCTGGTCACCATGTCAGGTCTTTTCAAGTCTCGTGGGTGCGTCGCCTGGCCTCACGCCCGAGATGGTCAGGATTGAGTGGTCAGGACCGCCTGGTTTTCTGTCTTCGGGCGTGGGTGATGAGATAGATGTTCAGGCGCTCAGACTGTACTGATCGCCTCCACGCCTATCTGCTAACCGGAGACTGAGGACGGAGAACCTGGCGGTCCTCAGAGCTCACGCCTGAGCCCTCGAAGTACTAATCCAAGTTGACCCGACCCGTCATCCCCGGTAAATTGTCTCTTCTATCGCGGGGTGGAGCAGCCTGGTAGCTCGTCGGGCTCATAACCCGAAGGTC
>JBBDYA010000087.1:9008-20651 GCA_040902005.1 Gemmatimonadaceae bacterium
TTCGACTACCACGTCTGTTCGGCCGGCGCTCTCGGCCGGCCCGAACGGGCGGGCCGGTTTCAGTTTCCGATTGCACGCAGGAAAAAAAACGGCGAGGCCGCACCCGAGAGTGTCAGCCCCGCCGTGGCAACCTGCGAAGTCCTTGAAGTCTACGAACTGCATCGGTGCTGTCAACTGGCTTTGGAAATCGCCCGTACTCGAACCGGGACAGGACGCGAAGCGGAGCGAGGGCGCGAGCACTTGTTGCACGAGCTCAACCCGGAGACCAAAGCGGTCAGCAACTTCGCAGGTTGCCGAAGTATCGCCGCTGTGATGTTTTTTCGATGCATCGGCAGGCTCAGGGGGCTAATTTGGTTTGGCGTCATTCGGCAGGGTAGCTCAGGTGGTTAGAGCACGGCACTCATAATGCCGGGGTCGCGGGTTCGAGTCCCGCCCCTGCTATAGAGGGAATCCTCAGCGGGCCAATCACTTGCGAGTGGTTGGCTCGTCGTGTTTTCGCCGGGCGCGCCGGACGCGGTACCCACCACGGTACCCATTTCTTCGACTTTTCCACTCTCGGGTGCCTGGTCGAGCTCTGCGGCGATGCGTTCCCAACGGTCTCGCTCGTCGCTCCGCGGCGCGTAGCGGCCATACACCCGCGCGACCATCTGCACGTCGGCGTGCCCGAGCTGGCGAGCCACGAGCTCGTACGGCGTGCCGGCGCGGACGGCGCGGATCGCGTAGAAGTGCCGCGAGTCGTGGACGCGGTGGTGCGGGAGTCCGAGCACCCGGAGCCGCCCGCGGTGCACGTCGCCGACCTGCCAGCGATGGAGACCACGGAACAGGCGCTCACCCGGCGTCAGGGTTGCCAAGTGCGCCTCGAGGAACGGCCAGGCCCACTCCGCAACGCGGACGACGCGATCGCGCGCGTGCGCCTTTGTCCCGCGGGCCCGGACCTCGCGGCGGGCCGCGTCCACGTCGTTCTCCACGCACGCGAGCGCCGCGGAGATCTCCACGCCGGCGCCGTACAACATCGCGAAGAGTGCCCGGTACGGCTGGGGAGCGCCCTCGACAATCCGGCGCACGTCGCGCAAATCCAGCTCTACCGCGCGCGGCCGGTTCGGCGGTGGTGCCTGGACATCGCGCACGGGGTTCGCGGTGAGGACGCCGATCTCGACGAGATACGTGGCGAAGCTGCGAACTGCCGCCAGGTACTTCCGCTTGGTCGAGCCGGTGATGGGACGCGGGGTCGGGTCCGGCTTCCGGCGCGATCCTCGCTCCGCCGGCCGTCGCTTCTGCACCAGCGCCGTCCGCGTGCTGAGCCACTGGCCGATCTCCGGCGCCGTCAACCGCGACCGCGGAAACGCCCTGCCCTCAGGCATGAGCGTCCGCACCTGAACGAGGTAGTGCGCCGCGGTATCAGGCTTCACCCGATCGGCCATCCACGCTTCCCAGCCCGCCAGATGCTCGGTCAGGTCTACGTCTCGCAGCTGCTCGCGCAGCTGGTCGAGGCGGTTGTGGGACCACGCGTCGTATAGCTCGCCGAGCGACAGCGAGTTGTCCTCGATGCGATCGAGCAGGTCCCAAGCGCGCGCGCCCTTCGTACCGAGCTGCTCGAGCATCCGCTCCATGGCACGCGCAGTGGAAGCGTGTGTCGTGCCGGTCGAGCGCTTCACGCGGCCAGTGCGCGTCGGCACCGCGACGAACCAGGCATCACGACCGGCACGACGGTAGACCATCTTCTTTCTGCTCTCAAATAGGGCGCCACGCTAGCCAGAACAGGTCACCTTTGATCCGCCACGTGCCCATACAAAACTCGATTCGGCTTCTCAGGTCATCGAGGCCGACCCAGCTCAAGGGCGCGGTAACATATCCCAGCTTTGCCGCAGGCGGCTGCATATTGAGCTGAGCAAGCGCCCGTATGTAGCGATGGTTCATCGCGGTCGGCGATTCAACCCACTCTTTGAGCTCGCGCGACGCTGCATCGGTAATGTCACCCAGCCGCCAACGCTCGGCGAAATTGGTGGGATTAGCTTTGATCAACAGCACAATACGATTGCCGTTGACCCCAAACAGAATCTCGCGAGTGTTGAGGCAGAACCCGGTCACGGCAGCAGAAGCTGCCTCCGCTCGCACCGCCTTCGCCATGGCTATGGCGGAATAGCGGGATGGTTCATGGTCAGGTGTAGTCAGACCCAGAAAAGGCAACAGCGCCGGGTTCCAGTTGACTGGATCCGCCATAAGGAATTGGGCGCCGCCGTTCAACCAAGGCTCGACGTCTTCCCTGAGTTGCCGCGCGTAATTCTGAAGGCGCTCGCTTTCGTTGCGGAGCGCCGTATCTCGGCCTGCCAGTTCCCGCATCGCGTTCGCCGCATCGCTCACGGTGCGCAGGCCGATCAGATAGTCCATCAAAAGTGGACTCCACATCATGTGCCTGGCGACCGCGATGTTCTCTCGCACCCGCAGGAGTGATGTAGCTCTGTTCCTCTTGAAGACATAGGAGCTCGCCAAGAGGTTCAATCCGCCAATCGCGGCGAACCTGTCGTATCTGTCGGACCTCCCGACCATCCAATCCGCGAGTCCGTTATTCCAATATTGACTCATCCATACATCCCATCCCTGGCCGTCAGAACGTATGAACCCGAGCGGCGGCAAATGCTCCGAACGTGCCAGGCGGCGCCACAGAACGAGCACGGGAAGCTCAAGATCGGGGTTTGCTCTAATGGCGAGTTCCATGTCCAACGCATTCATCTCTGCCGGGGCAATAGCGGGGACGTCGAGGTATGACGGAACCCGCATACCGTCAATATGCCAAGCGGCAAGGGCTCGCCCCGCAGCCGTATCCACAGTTACTCCGTCGGAGAGTCCTTGCGACGATCGGGAGAACTCGCTGTCAGCGTCCCGGAACAGAAACGGCGAACCGAATTCACGCACGAAACCCGAGT
This sequence comes from Gemmatimonadaceae bacterium, assembly GCA_040902005.1. Taxonomy (GTDB): domain Bacteria; phylum Gemmatimonadota; class Gemmatimonadetes; order Gemmatimonadales; family Gemmatimonadaceae; genus DASPMP01. Next base: position 11,933 of record JBBDYA010000087.1, read on the forward strand.
CTCGCGAGAGATACACATTCATGTCGACGTCTTGTAGTCGCTGCAGGAGCGTGGCTGCCGCCGGCATGGCCCGGGCGTTGTTTCTCGCCGACACACTCGCTGCAAGAATTACTACTGACAGAGCGCCCAGGAGAGGGAGCAACACGAGCAGCGAGGCAACCGACAGAAATCCGAGCCAAGCGCGCGATGCTTGTCGGACGTGAGTGATCTCGGCAGATGCAATCCACGAGCTCACGAGTTCCGATCGAAAGCCGGCATCTCTGGCGCCCCACCTGAACGCCTCAGGCCAGCGACCGGAGCTGTGGCGCGTCTCGAGCCGGCGAAGCCAGAGGAGCGCAATGAGACCGATCAGGCAGGGACTCAGGAGGACGGCGGCTTCTCCTGGCGGAAGTATCTCCCCTCCTGGAGCCCAGCCTCCGATCCATCCCACGGCCCACATCGGAACCACGGTCGCCGCAGCGATGATCGTTGCCGTTGACACACCCATCCTCACGCGGCGCAAACGAATCAAGTGTTCGCGAGTTGCCGCGCTCATGAGCGCGAAAGACCCCGTGCCGTTGAGTAAGGCTCCGGTATCGGATCCCAAATCGAAGGCCACGTCCAGGAGAACGCTCCATGGATAACCTGCGCGTTTGGCCCGGATGAAAAGCCTCGGAAGGAGCAATGCACGCGCAGCGGCCCAGAGCAGTGTCAGCCCGACAACGACTGCACAACACGTGAGCAGAAAGAACCAGATCGGTGTGCTGTCGAATCCAAGTGAAGGGATTCCGTCCGTGCTCATCCACTTGGCGTTGATCTTCCATGGCGACATTGCCACGGGTGAGCGGAGCAGCAACGCCAGGAAACTCACGGTCGCGAGGACGGCGACCGCGACCGTCGCGCCAAGTCTTGCAGCCCGGCCCCGGAGATACTCCAAGCCGGGTGGTGGCCACTCGATAAGCGCCTGGGCAGAAGGCAGCAGTGCGCGCGCGACATCGGTCGCATCCGGCCGTTTCCCGGGCTCCTTGGCAAGACAACGGTCGATCAGCGCCGCGAATTCGGGACTAAGGTCGGGCCGCAGGGACGACGTCCGTGGTGGAGTGTCTTTGATGTGCGCCGCCACGAGCGCCATCGCCGATTGGTCGGTGAATGGGGGCCTGCCGGTCACGAGTTCGAACGCGACAATACCCAAGCTATAGATGTCGCTTTTGGGCGTAATGGTGTCGGCCGCCGCTTGTTCGGGGCTCATATACATCGGCGTGCCGATGCTGTGTCCCTGAGCCGTCAGCCGTGTGGCCGCAGGCCCGGTGACTTGGCCAACAGCGGCACTGATGCCAAAGTCGAGCACAATCACGCGCTGCGTCTCGCGATCGAGCATGAGATTGACCGGCTTGATGTCCCGATGCACCAATCCGCGCACATGTGCCGCGGCCAGTGCCGACGCTATCTCTCCGACGATACGCCGCGCTCGCGGCTCCGGGATCGCCTGACCGGGTGTGATATGAGCCTCCAGGCTCTCACCCTCGACGTATTGCATGACGAAGTAAGCGGTGCCAGAGCGAGGCAGCTCGCCGACCTGATACACGCTGACGACCGAGGGGTGTGAAATCGCGGCGGCCGACTCGGCTTCGCGCGCGAAACGAATGCGCGCGCTCGCGTCCCGAGCCAGGTCGGGGTGCATGATCTTCACCGCGACCAAACGCTTGAGCGCAGGATCGCGCGCGAGCCAAACACTGCCCATGCCGCCTTCGCCGATTTGGTTGAGCAGGTTGAGTCTCGGTGCAAGCGCTTCGCGAAGTTCCTCAACGAGAGCCGGGTCCGGTGTGGACGCCGCAACGAGTGGTGGTGCTCCGTCAGAGTGAGGCGTCAACACGGTCGCGGAGAACGGAAGCCCAGAACCGCACCGGGGACAGGTCGCGTCAGAGGGCTTCACTTCCGTTCCACAAGCTGGGCACCGCGTTTGATCAGTCAGTTGACTAGTCATGTTTTCAGGAGCGCAGCGCCGGAGGGTTTTGCGCCGCTGATACATCGGGCGCTGATGAAGGAAACGGCACGTAGAAAGGAAGCGTGCAGCCGTGCCTGAATGTCCGAATAGTGGGGAATGACGTCAAGCCCACTGCTTGGCATCGTGACCGTCTCCTGCGCGGCACCACACCATAGGCTGCAAACGACGGAATCGAAGGCCTCTTCCTTCTACTCCCCTACCACTCCCATACTTGGCATTCGCTGCGGTACCTATGGCCATGTCTACGGTCAGATCGACCCGCTGCAGCTCGGAGCGATCGAACGCGCCATGCGTATCGCAGTCAGCTACGGCGAGAAACTTGCCCGAAAGAACCTCGTAAAGGACGCCATCGAACGTCTCGTTACCGGATACCCGTCTCATGAGTTCGTGATCGACCTCGCTGAGGCCAAGACGCTGTTTCAGCAGGTGCGGGAACCAACCGATACTGAAGAACAACTCGGCGAGTGCATGTCGTTTGTTACGCGCGATGAGACTGACGACTCCTATGTCGAGCTACTAAATCCACCGGAGTTGATCCATGCGGAAAGCGAGCCTACGGCAGCCACAGACAATGGAACGGCTGAGGGAGAAGAACCAACGGGAGGCGGAACGAATCACAAGGCTCCTAGTGAAACCGATGTTTCCGCCATCGACGACCTCCGAGTCCCCGCCAGCGCCCCATAAACCGACGACACGGTCGCTGCAAAGACGGGCCTGCTAACCGCGTTCGCCGCAAGACCGTCCTGACCTCGGCCTCGCCTCGTTTCTCGCGGCGGGGGCTGATTGCTTGCAGCGTGTTTAGATCGTTCCCGGGCCGCAGGAATGACGGTTCGATGACGGAACGCCCTACCGTGCCAGTATGGGAGCGCATTGTTCGGGTCACGCACGGGGGCGTCCTATACAAGTTCCTGGTAGAGGCTGACCCGCCCCTCTCGTTCTGGCGCGTGGAGACGGCAGGGCGCCCGCCAGAGCGCTTGCCGCTCCGCGCCCTTGGGACCGAGCAACCGGAGTTCTTCCGGTCCCTGGCGAAGCTGATCAGCGTCTCACCGGGCGCAGTATCGCGCGCCTGGTGGCCGCTGCGGGCCACGGCGCGGGGATTGGGAAAGGTTCGGCCCCATGGATTGCGGCACGCGGCGATTACCGAGGCGTTGGACGCCACGGCGGGCGACGTCCGAAAGGTCGCGCGGTTTCTCGCGCCACCGGGATCTCCGCGGTCATGATCTTCGTGGTGATCTGGGGCTTCTGGCCCTACTTCGCGTCGCCCTTCGGCGGCGAGGTGCGCCGCCCGCTGGTCATTCACGTGCACGCGGTGGTGTTCTCCGGCTGGATGGCGCTGCTCTTGACGCAGGTCATCCTGGCGGCGAATCGCCGGATCGATCTGCACCGTCGTGTCGGACGATTCGGCATCGGCTACGGAGTCGTTGTGCTGTTCATGGGGCTCGTCGCGTCGTTCGTCGCGCCGGCGGAGCACGTGCGCGCGGGCCGCTGGACGCTGGACGAGGCGGCGTCGTTCCTGATTCTTCCGCTCGGCGACATGCTGCTGTTCGCGGGGTTCTTCGGGGCCGCCGTGGCCTACCGCCGCACGCCGGAGACGCACAAGCGCCTGATCGTACTCGCGACCATCGCCGTGCTGTTCGCCCCGGCCGCGCGCGCCGGAAGTCCAAGCCTGGTGGCGATCGTCGGCATCTGGCTGCTCCCGTTGGCGCTGGCGGCGGGGCACGACGCCTGGACCCGAGGGCGGGTGCACGTCACCTACGTCCTGGGCACGGTCATCCTGCTCATCGGGCTGGCGCGGCTGTCGCTCATGGACGGTGAGCCCTGGCTCCGGGCTGGCCGGGCGATGATGCAACCGTTCCTGCAGGGATGAGCTTCTGCGTGCAAGCTTCACGCAGTCGCGCGCGCCGCTACGGAATGACTCCGTCGCAGGCACTGCTTGGATTGGTCGTCGCGGCCGCGTGCGGAGGGGGAGGGGGAGGGGGAGGGGGAGAGGAACGCCAGCTCGTGCGCATCGACGGGTCGCCGGGAGTGGCGCCTCTCGTCCTGGCGCTGGCAGACGAGTACCGATCGAGCGCTGGCGCCGCATCGGTCCACGTCGCCACAGGCCTTGGCGCCTCCGCGCGCAGCCGCGCGGTCGCCGACAGAACCGTGGACATCGCAATGGCCAGCCACGGGGTGAACCCGGACGAGATTCAGCGCCTGGGCCTCGCGGCACACGAAATCGCGCGCACCGCCGTGGTGTTCGCCGTCAATGCATCGGTGTCCGTCACGAACCTCGCGCGCGAGCAGATCTGCGACATCTACTCCGGACGCACGCGGGCGTGGCAGCTTGTGGGCGGCGCGCCGGGCGGGATCGTCCCGTTCATGCGCCCCGCGACCGAGGTGGACGCGGAGGTGGCGCTCGAGCATCTCGAGTGTCTGCGTGGGCTCCAGGTTCCCGCGCACGTGCGCGTGCACGAACGTGCGGACGAGATGGCCGAGGCGCTCGCGTCCACGCCCGGCGCCATCGGCGTCACCTCGATGACCTACGTGCGGCAGAGCGGGGGACGTATCCGGGCGATCGCGCTTGCTGGCGTGGCGCCCACGCCGGAGAACGTCGCATCGGGCGTGTATGCGCTCACACGACGCGCCATGCTGGTCACGAAAGCCGCGCCGTCGCCCGCGGTGGACGCGTTCCTCGCGTTCATTCGGAGCGAGGCGGGCGCGCGCGTCATCCGCGACAACGGCGCCGTGCCGGCGACCGCGTCCAGGTAGTCCGATCGCAGCACCGAAATCCGGGCGTGCCGATCACGTCGGCGAGGCGGCTGGAGGCGTCGGCGCCGCGGGTGCGGGCGGCAGCAGCTCGTCGACGATGGTCTGCTTCAACTGGCGGATGCGCTCCTCGTCGCGCGTGTACACCACCCACCGGCCGACCTTTCGCGATTCGACGAGGCCGATTCCGATCAGGATTGCCATCTGCTCGTTGAGCGATGGTTGCGTACACCGAAGGTGCTTGAGCAGCGCCTTCGCGGTCACGCCGAGCGGCCGTCCGTCGGCCGTGCGCGGCCCCTCGAACCTCGACGGATCCCTGAGCAGCTCGAGCACACGCAGGCGCGTCGGGTTCGCGAGCGCCTTGAGTCCCTTGGCCAGTTGCATGGCGACCTCTCCGCATGCGGTGGGGAAAACACGTCAGCGCTCAAACATTGGGATAACCCGAAGGGAGACGCAAGCGCAGCGCTCGAGGATGGGTCGGGACGGCTGCCAGGCGAGACAGACGCCCAGATACATAGGACTTACCCGAAGCTAATCATTTGCTCAGGCCTGCAAATGCGCTCGGTAGTGCCCGGAGCCGTCAGAAAACGAGTGATACATAGGAGAAATCCGTTGTTACGGGGCCATCATGTGGTGGCGAGGAGGGAACGTCATTCCGACAGCCGTCGCGACGTCACTGACACTTAGGTAGAACCCACAGCGAGTTGGAATGATCGCGCTGGAGAATAGGAGTTCCCCGAAGGAAGCTGCCGGAGATCGCCTCTGACTTAGGAATTCCCCGATGCAACATGGCGCGGACGGCCTGACACTTGGGCAGGACGAGGTACGAGCTTCCTCCCAACGCCTGAGAGTTAGGACAACGCCTATGCGAATCGACGCCGGCGCCGTGTGAGCGATCGCTACAAGTGTGGGGGAGCCGTCAGGCCTGCAAATACTTAGGACGTTTCATATGTGAATGACTCCCTCGGCGCTCTGCTCTCCCTTAGCCTGGCCGTACGAACGAGCAAAACAGCTGAAACTTAGGAGTTGTCCTATGTCCAGCGATTCAGTAGCCCTATCCCGCGACCTCAAGGCGCCTGGCGAAGTCCGTCAATCCGATAGGCGGCGATCAGCCATTGACAAGGAGCAGTATCCGCGAGCAGCCGGCGAGCCGCGGATTGCGCAGCGCAAAACTCACGGCGTCGATCAGAGGGGCCAGCCGCGGCCCGCTGCGCCCGTCGAGCACCCTCACCCGCTCCGGTGACTCGTACATCAAGTCGAGTAGTGCCGTGTCCGAAGGGAAGCGCGCCATCGTCCGTTTGGCGCGGTCGAACGCCGCGCGCACGTCCGCTTCCGGGCCGAACACCAGCTCGCGCGCGTTCGTGCACGGCGCCACGCTCAGCATCAACAGCATCTCGAAGCGCAGGCCGCGCATCTCGTTCCGGTCGGCGGCCAGCGTGATCATCGCCGAGCGCAGCGCGACCACGTCACGCCCATCGACGCCGGCAAACGCGGGGGTGCCTCGCGTGTCCGACGCGGCGTCCTGCGCCGCGATCACCGAGTCCACCGACTTCCGGAGCGCCGGCCCGCGCGGGTCGCCCGTGGCCGCGTACAGGTCGATCAGCGCGTCGCGCGCGATCCCGGTCAGCACGATCCCGATGAGCTGCTCGATCAGCGTGTTGCCCTCGTCCGCCATGAGCAGCCCCACCGACACCCCCTCGCGCAGCGCGTGCTCGGCCGAGTCGGGGCGCCCGCGGGCGAGCCAGTACGCCGCGCGCGATGCGTTCGCATACGCCAGCGCCTTAGTCCCGGCGAACTTCGAAATGGGCAAGCTCCATGCGCCACCCGCGTCTGCCGGGAACGGCAGCTGGTATCGCGCGCCCAGATAGTCGATGGTGCTCGCACGCGCCATCACCGCCCACTGGGCCCAGTGCGGCATCCGGGCGATGCGCTCGAGGTACGCCATCTCCGCCGCGCTGAAGCCACGCCGCGCCGCGTCCACGATCTCCTGCGACGCGGGAAGCCCGGGCACCTGCACGGTGCGCGCCGTCCGGAACAGCCCCGCGGGGAGGGGCGCGTTGAAATCGATCGGCGGCAGCTTCACTGCGGGCTCGCGCTCCGGAAACATGGTCTGGACGCGATCGCCTGCGGACATCACCAGGGAGTGAAACGCCTGCCCTGCCGCGAGCGGCGTCACCCGCGGATCGTCTGGCAGCGCGAAGCGGCGCGTCACCTCCGCGAACTCCATCTTGCTCTTCGTGTTCGCGAACTTCGGCACCATTGCCGTCCAGTACATTGGCCCCGCGGCACTCATTACCATGATCGGCACCAGCAGCACCGTTCCGACGATCAGCGCCGTCAGCACGAGTGGCATCGACCAGCGCATGAATCCCGGCGCAACCGGCGCGCCGCGCTCGATGCCGGAACCCCCGCGCGCAGCGTCGAAGCTCTCGTTCCATACTGGCGCGAGACGGGTCATGTCCGCCGCCGCCGCCCTGCTCCGCCTGCGACGCTTCCCGAACGCGCGCTGCTCGTCCAGGCCGAGCCAGGCGGCCACCGCCAGCAGCGCGAGCGGGATCGCCGCCGCGATCCACAGCCCGGACGAGCCCACCACTCCAGCCGAGCCGGACACGATCACCGCGACGAGCAGCGGCAACGCCAGCGCGCCCGCGGCGAGGAGTGACGACTCGCGGATCACGCGAGAGCGGCGATAGCGGTTCCGCGCCTCGGTCGCGAGACCCGCGTACTCCCGCGAGCCCGTCACGATCTGCCCCGAGTCACCGCGCGTGTCGCACAGCGTCTCCGCCACTGTCATCCATCCATAGCCGCCGCGCAGCGCGCGCCTCGCCAGGCGGCCGGTCTTCACTGCGCGCTGCACGCCCACGCCAAGGTAGAGCATCCCCGCGACCGCCAGCGCGATCAGCGCAAAGCTGGCCGGCGAATTCACGAGCGCGTTCATCCGGGGCCCCGCGCTGAACACCGCGAGCATGGCGGCCGACGCGAGGCCGCTGCCGAACAGGAACCCCATCGCCACGTGACGTAGCTTCCCCTGCAACTCCTCGAGGCCCGGGGCCGGCCACTCGAGCAACGTCACGCCGCCCAGCCGGCGCGCCACCTCGTCGGCCGTCGGGCGCTTCGACGGGTCCTTCTCCAGGCAGCGGGCGACGAGCTCGTCGAGCTCGGCGTCCACGTCGGGGCGCAGCGCCGCCAGCCGCTTCGGCGTGTCGCGCAGGTGCGCGGCGATGAGCTCGTGCGGCGACGTCGCCTGGAACGGCCCGGTGCCTGCGAGCAATTCGTGCGCGAGCAGTCCCAGGCTGTACACGTCGGTCTTTTCCCCCACGGGCTCCGCCAGCAGCTGTTCGGGACTCATGTACTGCGGTGTGCCGAGCATGATGCCGGTGGCCGTGAGCTGGATCGACATCCGCTTGCCGCCGGGCGGCGCGTTCATCGCCGCGATGCCGAAGTCCGACACGAGCGATCGGCCGGACGATTCCTCGTACAGGATGTTCGCGGGCTTGATGTCGCGGTGCACGATGCCCTGCTGGTGCGCCGCCGCGAGCGCGGCCGCCACCTCGCCGATCGCACGGCGTGCTTCGCCCACGCTCAGCGCGCCGTCCTGCTCCACGCGCGCGTGCATGCTGCGCCCTTCCACGTACTGCATCACGAAGTAGGGCGTGCCGTCGTCCAGCTCACCCACCGTGTGGATGGAGACGATGTTGGGATGCGAGAGCGCGGCCACTGCCTGCGCCTCGCGCTCGAACCGCGCGCGTGCGTCGGCCGACGACGCCAGGTCGCCCGAGAGCACCTTGACCGCGACGAGCCGCTTGAGCGCGGGCTCGCGCGCCTGGAACACCTGCGCCATCCCGCCCGACCCGATGCGGCGCAGCAGCTGGAGCGAGGGCGCGAGTGCGGCGCGCAGACGCGTCTCGAGTGAGGTAGCGTCGGCGTCGCCGTCGCCTGGGCGATGCGCCACGTCCGGCGTCAGCGGATCGGCGGGTGGGCCGGTTC
>JBBDYA010000088.1:0-50601 GCA_040902005.1 Gemmatimonadaceae bacterium
GCAGCGTGAGCAGCAGGTGCTGCACCATGTGCGCGCTGAACAGGTACCAGTCACTCAGGTCGTGCAGCCAGCCGTTCAGCGAGAGGAAGATCGTGGCGAGGGCGCCGTAAAAACAACAACGGCGGAAACGGGATATGGGATATGGGATCTGGGTGGGCGATATGGATTCGGCTCCCATATCCCGTATCCCATAGCCCATATCTGCTTTTGCTGCGGCAGCCCGCCACTCATACAGTCCCGCCATCACGGCCAGCCCGATGACCGTGCTCCAGTGCACCGTAAAACTCGTAAGGCTGATGCTCGCCCCTACGTGCAGCAGCGCGGGCGGCGCGAGCGGGAGCCACGGCACGGCTACCTCATGGGAGCAGCGTGACCTGCCCGAAGAGAAGGAGCAGGACGAGCAGCGTGATGATCGCGATGATCAGGGGTCCCGCAAACAGGGTGCGGAACAGCTTGTGGTCGTACTTGAGGTGCATGTAGAACATCACGACGATGACGAACTTCGCCGCGGACATGATGAGCAGCGACGGCACGAACAGCGACGTGGCCACGAATGCCGGGATGTAGTAAACCCAGACCTCGACGATCGTGATGAGCGTCAGGATCAGCGCGACCCACTTGTACTGCTTCCAGGTGGGGTGCTCGTGCACCTCGCCCATGGAGGCATGGTCCGCGGGCGACGGCGGTGGGTGCGGATGCGAATCGTGAACCATGAAGCGACAGGGAAGGGGGAACGGGGAAACGGAATTGGGTCGGTGTGTCTTTTTCTTATTGAATCAGGTAGACGACCGTGAAAATCACGATCCAGACGACGTCCACGAAATGCCAGTACAGTGCCGAAATATCCACCAGCAGGGCGTCTTTGGGGCCGAGTCCGCGACGCATGTCGATCGCGAGCAGCGTCAACAACCAAAGCACTCCGACGGTGACGTGCGCGCCGTGGAACCCTGTCAGGGTGAAGAACGTGGATCCGAACAGGTTCGTCTTGATCGTGAGTCCTTCGTGCACGAACGACGTGAACTCATACGCCTGGAAGCCGAGGAATGTGGTGCCAAGGAGTGCGGTCATGAGGAGCCACAGCTTGGACGATCCCATTCCCAGCCAGCCGCCCGTGCCCCAGCCCGGCATCCCCTTGTTCTCGACTGCCGCGAGCGCCAGCACCATCGTCAGCGACGACATGAGCAGCACGAACGTGGACGCCGACGTGACCGGGATGTCCAGAATCGCCGGGAGTTCCGTCGCGCACTGCGGCGGGCTGCAGGCCTCGTGCGGGAACGGCCCGGTGACGCTGCGTCCCTTGTAGATGAGGTACGTGGAGATGAGCGAGGTGAACAGCATGCATTCCGAGCCGATGAAGGCCCAGATCGCGACTTTCCGGTGGTCGAGACCCGTGCTGGTGGGGGGATGCCCCTGGCTCACGACGGCGGTGGTGGCCATTAGTGCGCGTCCTCCAGCGGCGTGAGCAGCCAGCTGTACAGGGTGAGAGTCATCAGGATGGCGAACGTGATGATGCCGACGACGGCCAGCGTGGGCCGCGGCGTGCTGAAGTGCATCGGCAGCATGCTGGCGAACATGAGGGTCATGAAGCCCGAGGCGAGCAGCGGCTTGATCGAGGGATTCGGCATCGGAATGCCGAGTTCCTTCGCGGACTTCACCCGCTCGCCCTCCCCCGTGTGCGGCACGTCGGTCCTGAGTTCGGGTGACTTCGCGGCCCACATCGGGTAGCGCGACGTCACGTTGGGAATCGTCGCGAAGTTGTAGTCCGGCGGCGGAGAGGGAATGGACCACTCGAGCGTGGGGCCTCCCCAGGGATCGTTCCCGGCGATCGCGCCGGTGGTGCGGCTGCGCCACAGGTTCCAGGCGCCCAGCAGGACGGCCACGGCCTGCAGGTAGGCGCCGTAGGAGCTCATCATGTTGAAGACCTCGAGCCCCTGTCCCGCGTCGAACACCCAGGTGCGGCGCGGCATGCCCATCAGCCCCGCCCAGTGCATGGGCATGAAGGTCAGGTTCATGCCGATGAACATCAGCCAGAAATGCCAGTTGCCGAGCCGCTCGCTCATGAGCCGCCCGGTGAACTTCGGGTAATAGTAGTAAATGCCTGCCCACAGGCCCATCATCGAGCCGCCGAACAGCACGTAATGGAAGTGCGCGACGATGAAGTAGGTGTCGGTCTGCTGGAGGTCCGCCGGCGGCGATGCGTGCATGATGCCCGAGATGCCGCCGATGGTGAACAGCGCCACGAGCGCGATGGCGAACTTCATGGCCACCGTGAATCGCAGATCGCCGCCCCACATCGTGAAGATCCAGTTGAAGATCTTCACGCCGGTCGGGATGCCGATCAGCAGGGTGGTGACCGCGAACAGCGTGTCGGCGATGGGACCCATGCCGACGGCGAACATGTGGTGCGCCCACACGCCGAAGCCGAGGAAGGCGATGAGGATGCCGGAGTACACCATCACCGGATAGCCGAACAGCGGCTTGCGCGAGAAGGTCGGCAACACCTCGGACACGAGTCCGAAGGCCGGCAGAATGAGGATGTAGACCTCGGGGTGTCCGAAGATCCAGAACAGGTGCTGCCAGAGCAGCGGGTCTCCGCCCGCGCTGGTCTGGTAGAAGTTCGTGCCGAAGAACCGGTCGAACTGGAGGAAGACGAGCGCAATCGTGATGACGGGGAAGGCCAGCACGAGCAGGAACTGCACGACGAATGACATCCACGTGAAGATGGGCATCCGCATAAAATTCATGCCGGGCGCCCGCATGTTGATGATCGTCGTGATGAAGTTGAATGCCGCGGCCAGCGAGGACACGCCGAGGATCTGGAGTCCCAGCATCCAGAAGTCGATGTTCATCCCGGGCGAGTAGTCCGACGTCAGCGGCGTGTAGCCGAACCAGCCGCCGTCCGGCGCGGCGCCCACCAGCCACGACGCGTTCATGAACAGCGAACCGAACAGATACACCCAGTAGCTGAACGCGTTCAGTCGCGGGAAGGCGACGTCGCGCGCGCCGATCTGTAGCGGAATGAGCAGGTTGAAGAATGCCGCCGAGAGCGGCATGATGACGAGGAAGACCATCGTCGTGCCGTGCATCGTGAACAGCATGTTGTACATCTCGGCGGACACCACGCGCCCGTTGGGGCCGTGCAGCTGCATGCGGAGCAGCAGCGCCTCGAAACCGCCAACGAAAAACCAGAGCATGGCGGTGTAGAGGTACAGCGCGCCGATGCGTTTGTGATCAACCGTGGTGAGCCAGCTCCAGATGCCATTCTCCTCGTGATACGACGAGGGGTGAACGGGGGCGGCTGCGGCAGTTGCCATTGCTCGTGATCTCCGGTTCCGTCAGTTACTTCAACGCGTGCAGGTAGGCAACGACGTCAGCAATCTGCTGATCACTCAGTCCGATGCCGACCGCCTGCTTCAGGATGGGATCGTACTCGCCGATGCCGAGCGTCGGCATCAGCACCCCCGGCTTCATCGTGCGCGAGTTCTTGATCCACGCCATCAGGTGCTTCTTGTCGTTGGGAAAGAGCCCTCCTCCGATCGTGAGCCGGCTGCCGATGTGCGTGAGATCAGGCGCCGTCCTGCCGATCAGCGTCGGCGATCCCTTCACGGTATGACAGCCGATGCAGGTGCCGTAGGCCACCAGCTGCGCGCCGCGGGCAACGTCGCCGATCAGCGTCGTATCCACCCTCAGGGTGTGGGGGATCGGCGTGTGCGGCATCGCGTGGTCGGGCAGCCGCGCGAAGGACATGAAGCCCGCCTGTGCCGGCGCCGCCGGCGCCGCCGGCGCTGCGGCCGGTGGCCGTGGTGCCGCCGGCTGTGGTGCGGCCGCGGGCGCGCCCGGCAGCTGCACGAGGACCGCGCCCGGACGCTGCTGGTTCGCCACCCAGGCATCGAACTGCTCGGGCGTCACGGCGAACGCGCGGAAGCGCATGTTCGCGTGCGACGTGCCGCAGTACTCGGCGCAGAAGCCGTTGAACGCGTCCTCGGTGGTGGAGTCGGGCGTGAACCAGAGGTAGTTCGTCCGGTTGTTCACCATGTCCCGCTTGCCACCCAGCGCCGGTACCCAGAAGGAATGGATGACGTCCACCGTCTTGAGGTGGAAGTTCATCGGGCGCCCGATCGGCATGTAGATCTCGTTCGCCGTCGTGAAGTCGTAGTCGAGGTAGCGGAACTCCCACCACCACTGGTGTCCGATGACCTCCACCTGGATCGCGTCGGCGGGCGCGGCGCCCTGCGTCTTGAACATCGTCTGCACGGTGGGCACGGCGATGATCGCGAGCACCACGGCGGGAATCACGGTCCACAGGATCTCGAGCCGCGTGCTCCCGTGCACCTGTTTGGGGGTACGCGGTGAGTCCGGCTTGTGGCGGTAGCGCCAGAGCGCGTAGATCAGCAGCGCTTCCGTGAAGACGAACACGATGGTGCCGAGCCAGATCAGCAGCGTGAAGAGCGAGTCGACGTCGCGATTGAACTCCGTGCGGGAATGGAAGACGGAATTCGGATTCTGAGTGCACCCCGCGATCAGCGAGGTGAGTGCGACCGTCAGCGCGGCGTTGCACCGCCAGCGCGGGCGGGAATCAGCGGGCATGCGGTTTCCTGTAACCGGCGGTGAGAGCGTCTCGCCACGAGTGGCGCCGGCGCCCGGGATGGGGAAGCACCCGACGAGCACGGGGGAAGCTATATGAACCTCGCAGGGGCTGGAAGCGCCAGTCGGGAAAGCGATGACAGCGCGGAAAAACGACCCGCGTGGCTCAGTGTTTTTCCTTGGATTCGTGCTTCGCGATGGTCTGGGCCACGGCAATCTCGAGTTGCACCTTGATGGCCGCGAGCCCCTCGCGCATGGTGCGCACGCGTATCTGGTCGCTCGAGCCCCGGGTCATCTGCATGTTGATGGATGTCACCAGATCCGAAATCATGCCGAACTGTCCCTTCAGCTTGGCGGCCAGAATCGGCATCTGGCGCTTGAGGTTGCCCATGAGGGTGCCGTTCGGCTTTCCCTGCTTCACGGTGAGCGCGTACATTTCCACGAGTCCGTGCACGCGCTGCTGAAGCACCAGGGCGTCGTCGAGCGTCACCATCTTGGCCTGTCCGGCCCCGTCGAGTCTTACGCCTGCCATGGCAATCGATTGGGATAGGGGACATGGAATATGTGCGGTACGGTCATTTCACCCGCTCCATCCTGTCGTTCTCGCTGAGCTTTCGCCCCGCGCGCGCCTCCGGCTTGCCATCCACGAGCACCACGTCGGCGGTGAAATCGAAGGTGCCCCGGTACGCCGCCGATCCAATCGCGTACGCGTCCACCGGCACCCCCTCTTCCTCGAACTCCGCCACCCGGTGGGCGTCGAACCCGCCCGATACGACGATCTGCACGTCGCCGAACCCCTCACCGTCGAGGGCGTTGCGCACGTTCCACACGAGCTGCGGATTCACCCCTGTGGGGCGGAAGGCGCCGAGCAGCGGCAGGACGGATTTGTCCACCATCGTGTCGGACGTATCCAGCCGCACACCCCACAGGCGATCGCCGAGCGCGCGGGCGACATCCACGCTCGTCTTCGCGACGTCGTTGTCATAGTCCACCAGCGCGAGCAGGGGGAGGTTCTCGTCCAGGTGCTTCGCCACCTGGCGCGTGGCGGCGGCGGTGTCGCCACCGAACGAGGCGATGAGCGTGTGCGGGGTCGTGCCCATCACCTTGCCGGACCAGAGCGCGGCCTGCGCCTGCGTGGACACCTGCCTGGCGCCGCCGACCATCGCGGCGAACCCGTCGCCCTGCTGCAGCAGCCAGTGTTCATCGCGGGCGCCGAGGAAGAACACCGACTTGGGCCGGGCCGCCTCGACGATTGCACGGATGTTCGAGCACACCTTGGTGCGGTGGCCCAGGACGCCGAGGTACAACGTCTCGAGATGCGCGAAGGCGGCATAGTCGCCCTCGATGGTCATGACGGTGTCCCACGCTTCCAGCACGTCGCCCTCATACAGCGCGTGAACCGTCAGGGCGCTCCAGTCGGCGACACCCTGCTTCAGGATGGCGATGGTCTCGTCGATCCCGGACAGCGCGCCATCCTGCTTGGCACTCACCTGAAGCAGCACGTGACGCCGGGCTCGAGTGCCGCGCATCACGTCCGCGGCGAGCGAGCCATAGCGGTCCGAGTACTCACCCGCGGTCAACTCCTCCGCGGGAAGCCGGAACACCGACGGATCCAGCCGTTTGCGACGGCGGGGAGTCACGGGTTGCCCGTCATCGCGTCCGGATTGAGCAACCGGTCCAGCTCCTCACGCGACAGCAGCTTCTGCTCGAGCACGAGGTCGTACACTCCGCGACCGGATTCGAGCGCGACCTTGGCGATGGCCGTGGCCTTCTCATAGCCGATGGTCGGCACCAGCGCCGTGACGACGCCGATGGACTGTTCGACGAACTGGCGCATGCGGGACGGGTTGGGCGTGATGCCGTCCACGCATTTCTGCTGCAGCACCACGCAGCCGTTACGCAGCGTATCGATGCTGCGCAGCAGCCGGTACGCGATCACCGGCTCGAACACGTTGAGCTGCAGCTGGCCGGCCTCCGCGGCGATCGTGACGGTGACGTCGCCGCCGATGACGTCGAAGCACACCTGGTTCATGACTTCCGGGATCACGGGATTGACCTTGCCCGGCATGATGGACGATCCCGGCTGCATGGGTGGCAGGTTGATCTCGCCCAGCCCGGCGCGGGGCCCCGAACTCAGCAGGCGCAGATCGTTGCAGATCTTCGAGATCTTCACCGCGCAGCGCTTGAGCACGCCGGAGACCTGGACGAAGGCCCCGGTGTCTGCCGTGGCCTCGATGAGATCGGGCGAGGTGATGAGGGGCAGGCCGGTGATGCGTGCCAGGTGCGCGCGCACATGCTCCGCATAGCCGGCCGGGGCGTTGATGCGGGTGCCGATCGCGGTGGCGCCCATGTTGATCTCGCGAATCAGTGCCTGTGCCTCGCTCAGGCGCTCCACATCCTCCAGGATGGTATGCCCGAATGCGGTGAATTCCTGGCCGAGCGTCATCGGCACCGCATCCTGGAGCTGCGTCCGTCCCATCTTCAGGTGCGGCGAGAACTCTTCCCCCTTGGCGAGAAAGGCGGCGGCGAGCGCGGACATCGCGCCGCGCAGCGATTCGATGCTGACGTGGAGCGCGAGTTTCACGGCCGTGGGGTACACG
Organism: Gemmatimonadaceae bacterium; assembly: GCA_040902005.1. Lineage (GTDB taxonomy): Bacteria > Gemmatimonadota > Gemmatimonadetes > Gemmatimonadales > Gemmatimonadaceae > DASPMP01. The sequence continues at coordinate 7,185 of JBBDYA010000088.1, forward strand.
TCGTTGGTGGACTGGCTGAGGTTGACGTGGTTGTTGGGATGCACGGTGTCATAGTCACCACGTGGGCGCCCCAGCAGCTCGAGCGCGCGGTTCGCGATCACCTCGTTCGCGTTCATGTTGGTGGATGTCCCGGCGCCTCCCTGGATCGCGTCCACCAGGAAATGCTCGTGATGCCGGCCAGCGCGGATCTCCTCGCTGGCGCGAACGACGGCGTCGGCGACCGTCTTGTCCAGCAGTCCGAGGTCCGCGTTGGTCTGCGCGGCCGCGGACTTGACCGCCCCGAGCGCCTCCACGAGCGTGGGGAGTTCCCGGATCGGCACGCCCGTGATCGGGAAGTTCTCGAGCGCGCGCATGGTCTGAATGCCGTACAGCGCGTCGTCCGGCACGTCGCGCTCGCCGAGCATGTCGCGCTCCCGCCGGGAGCGCGAGCCGGTGAATCCCAGTGAGCGGCCCCTGCCCACGAGCGTGGCATCGGTCGCCGCGAGGCGGCGCGAAATCGCGCGCGCGGCCCGGCTCACGAGGGCGGCGTACACGGCGGGATGCTCCTTGATCATCACCCGGAGCTGCTCGAGCGGCAGCACGAACGCCGTGGTGGTCTGGAGCGCCCGCGCGGTGGTGCCGTGCGCGGAGTCGTCCATCAGGACGCCTTCCCCGACCGCCTCGCCGGCGCCAAGCGTCGCCAGCCGCTCCGACCGTCCGTTGAGACTCTTCTCGATCGAGACGAGGCCCGAGGTGAGGATCGCCATGAACTGTCGCTGGGCGCCTTCGTGAAAGAGAATGGTCTCGGACTCGAAGGTCCTGGGGGTCACGATCTTTGCCAACTGGTGCAGCACCGACGGGTTCAGCGTCTGGAGAAACTCCGCCCTGCGCAGCTGGTCGCGAATGGTTGCTGACATTCGGGGCAAGGTATCCCCCGCTGGCGGTTCGAGCGAGGGATGCGGGCGCGGCTGCCGGCCGCGCGGACCGCAGCTTGCTGGGCGCCCCGGGATAGCCTATCTCCCACCGACCCCCAGCACACAGGAGCTTGTCCGTGGCACCCTCTCGCCGGCAGTTTCTCGAGGCCAGCGCCGCGGCGGCGGCTGGGCTCGCCATTCCGCGGCTCACCAGCGCGATGCCCATGGTCGCGGTTCGCGACCGAGCCCCTGAGGCTCGTGGGGCCGGGCGGCCCGTCGTCGTCGCGTCCGCGAACGGCAACCGGAGTCGCAACGCCGACGGCAAGACGGGGGTGCAGCTCGCGCACGAGATGATGCTGCGCGGATCCGACCCGCTCGACGCGGCGATGGCCGGCGTCAACATCGTGGAACTGGACCCCACCGATCAGTCGGTGGGGGTGGGCGGTCTGCCCAATGAAGCGGGCGTCGTGCAGCTCGACGCGTCGTGCATGCATGGGCCCACCAAACGGGCCGGCGCGGTAGCCTGCCTCGAGGACATCGCCACGCCCTCGCTGGTGGCGAAGGCGGTGATGGACCATACCGACCACATCATGCTGGTGGGGCACCACGCGAAGGATTTCGCGCTGCGCATGGGGTTCACCACGCAGAATCTGCTGACGGAGGAGAGCCGCCAGATGTGGCACCGGTGGCGGTCGCGTCTCAACCCCAATGACAACTGGCTCGACATTCCGCGGGACGCCAGAAGTCCCGACGGCGGGGAGGGCGGTGAGGTCGACCAGACGCAGGTGTGGTACGACGCCGACGGCATCGCGCGCACGTACGGCACGATCAACATGTGCGCGGTGGACGCCAGGGGGGACATCGGCTCGGTGACCACCACGTCCGGGCTGTCATGGAAGGTGCCGGGGCGCACGGGCGACTCCCCGATCATCGGCGCGGGCCAGTACTGCGACAATGGCGTGGGTGCCGCGGGATCCACCGGGCGGGGCGAAGCGAACATCAAGGTGTGCGGCGCCTTCCTGGCGGTCGAGTTCATGCGGCAGGGGAAGTCGCCGGAGCAGGCGCTCATCGAAGTCATGCAGCGCGTGATCGCGATGACCGAGGCTCGGCTGCTGGACGACCGGGGGCGGCCGTACTTCGACCTGCAGTTCTACGCGGTGGCGAAGGACGGACGGTACGCCGGCGCGAGCGCGTTCGAAGGGTCGCGCTTTGCCGTGGCGGACGAGCGCGGCGCGCGCACGGAGTCCACGGCGTTCCTCTTCAAGGCGTCGGAGCGTCCGCGCCGGGCGTGATCGACGCCGGACGCTTCTTCGTTCCCGGCCCCACGGAAGTGCGGCCGGAAGTGCTCGACGCCATGCGCCGGCCGATGATCTTCCATCGCACACACGCGATGGAAGAGCTGATGCAGCGGGTCACGCAGGGACTCGGGACGGTGTTCGGCACCCGGCGTCCCGTACACGTGATCACTGGATCCGGCACTGCCGCGATGGACCTCGCGGTGCGGTCAGGCACCATCCTGAATGTGCTGTCCGTGGTGCACGGCGAGTTCGGCGAGCGATTCGCGCGCATCGCCGAGGCGTGCGGCCGGCGCGTGACACGACTGACCGCACCCCCGGGCGACGTCGTGCCCCTGGACCGGATCCGGGACGCACTGGCGGCGGCGGACTTCGATGCCGTGACCGCCACCCACAGCGAAACCGCCACGGGGGTGCTGGCCGACATCGCGGGGATCAGCGCGATCGTCCGGGAGCATCCTGGCTGTCTTTTGCTCGTGGACGCGGTCTCCAGCGCGGGGGCGATGCCGGTGACCGCGGACGCCTGGGGTGCCGCCGCCGTGGTGGCCGCTTCGCAGAAAGCGATGGCGCTGCCCCCCGGACTCGCCTTCGCTGCGGTCTCGGAGCCCTTCCTCGCGCGCGCGCGCAACGTGCTCGATCGTGGCACCTACCTCGACGTGCTCCGGTTCGAGGAGTTCGCCGCGAAGCACCAGAGCCCGACGACGCCCGCGATCTCCCTGCTCTACGCCCTCGACCGACAGCTCGCCGACTTCCAGGTCGAGGGACTCGAGGCGCGGTTTGCCCGGCACGCGGCGATGGCCGAGGTGTGCGCGGCCTGGGTGTCCCGCGCGGAACAGGCGGCGCTCGGCCTGTCGATGGCCGCGCGTGAGGGCAGCCGGTCGCCCTCGGTCACGTGCATCCTGACCAGGACAAAGCCCGGCGTCGTTCTGACCCGGATGCGGGAGCAGGGCTACGAACTGGGCGGCGGGCAGGCCGAGCTGGCCGGGACGTCATTTCGCGTCGGCCACATGGGGGATCACACGGTGGCTGGTCTCGAGGCGCTGCTGGAGGTGCTGGAGCGGGTGCTGCGCGCGCGCTGATTGACGGTGAGCGCGGTGCCGGTGCCCGGTGTCGCGGTGCGGTGCCCGGGCCTCCGGTCGGCCATGCGCAGGTTCGCCACGATGCCGGAAAGTCGTTCGGCGGAGGCGGAGAGCGTCGCGGCCGCGGCGGCAATCTCCTGGGTGCTCCCACTCTGCTGTTCGCTGGACGCCGCCACCTGCTCCATGGCGGCTGCGAAGGTCTCGGTGCCGCGCGCCAGCTGGTCCAGGCGTGACGTCATGTCGCCCACGAGCGAGTTGGCCGACGTCGCCGCCCGCTCGACGGCCGCGATCCAACTTCCCATGGCAAACACCTCGAGCTCGATGTCGTCGAAGGACGTGGAGCCCTGCCGCGTGGCGGCGCGCACCTCGTGCACGGTGCTCACGGTGCGGGCGCTGCTTTCGCGCGACGCCTCCACCGCCTGAAGGATGTCGGCGACCACGCGTGCGGTCTTTTCGGCGCCTTCCGACGACATGGCCGCCAGCCGGCGCACCTCGTCCGCGACGACGGCGAATCCCTGGCCGTGATCCCCGGCGCGCGCGGCCTCCATGGCGGCATTGAGCGCGAGCAACTTCGACTGCCGAGCGAGCCGCCCCACCAGTGAAACGAACGAGCGCACCTCCTCGGAGGCGCGCGCCAGTCCTTCGGTCGCGGCCGCGTTGCGCTCCACGTCCTTGGCCAGGGCATCGAGCGCGCCCGAGCTTTCGTCCAGTTTGGCGCGATTGATCCCCGCGAGTTCGCGCAGACGAAGGCTCCGCTCCACTCCCTCGTGCGCGCCGGTGTCCAGCGATCGCCCAAGCCCCACCAGTTCACCGGCGGACGTGGCCAGGGACTGGATGCCCTCCGCCATCGAAGCGGACTGGGTGCTCAATTGCCCCGCGGTAGTGGCGATCTGATTCGCGCTCGCGGACATCTGCGTGGAGCTGGCGGTGATCTCACCGGCCATCGCCGCCGTTTCCAGCGCCGCCTGCCGAAGCACGAACGCCATGTTCGCGAGGCTGTCCACCATTGCGTTGAGCGCGTGCGCGACCTGCGCGAATTTCGGGTGCCGCGTTTCCGCCTTCCCCACGGAGAGGTCGCCGGCGGCGACGGTATTGGCGAAGGCCGCGAGGCGCGCCGCATCCTCCCCGCTTCGCGTGGAGGCGCGCGCGTACGACACGATCGCGCCGGTGGCAATCGCCCAGCAGAGGAATGCCACGATGAAGGGTGCCGCGCGCTCACCCACCGGTGCGTCGGCCCCGGTGAGGGTGGCCGACACGACGGCGGCGCTCAGCAGGAACGCGATGCCGGCGCCGATGGCCGCGACCGCGAACAGTCGCCCCTGCAGGAGACGCCGGATGCCGTGCCGCTCTGATTCAGACTGGATGCCTGGACTGCTCATCGGATACATTCTCTCTGGAACTGCCCCAGCACATGACGGACATACCGCCTCGCACCGCGCCCTCTCCCCGAACCGTGCCCGACCCCTCCATTCCCGCGGATCCCTACGATCCGCGCGCGCTGGAAACCAAGTGGCAGGCGCGCTGGGAACGCGATGCAACGCATCACACCGACATCGCCGCCGGCGTGCGGCCGTACTACGCGCTGATGATGTTCCCGTATCCGTCCGCGGAGGGGCTGCACGTGGGCAACCTGTTCGCGTTCACCGGGAACGACATCCACGGACGATTCCAGCGGCAGCAAGGGCACACCGTCTTCGAGCCCATGGGCTACGACGCCTTCGGGATTCACTCGGAGAACTACGCGCTGAAGATGGGTGTGAACCCCATGGTGCTCATCCCCAGAAACATCGACAACTTTCGCCGGCAGCTTAAGCGGGCGGGGCTGATGGTGGACTGGCGGCGCGAGCTCTCGACCACGGATCCGCGGTATTACCGGTGGACGCAGTGGCTGTTTCTCCAGTTGTACCACCGCGGGCTCGCCTACAAGAAGCGGGCGGCGGTCAACTGGTGCCCCAACGACAAGACCGTCCTGGCCAACGAGCAGGTGATCGCCGGGGAGTGCGAGCGATGTGGTGCCAGGGTAGAACAGCGCTTCCTCGAGCAGTGGTTCTTCCGCATCACGGAGTACGCGGAGCGCCTGCTGAACAATCTCGATGCGCTCGACTGGTCGGAGAGCACGAAAGCGGCGCAACGCAACTGGATCGGCCGCTCCGAGGGCGCCGAGATCGTCTTCCGCGTGCAGGACATCATGGCCATCGCGGGCGCGGCCGCCGTGCCGGCCAGCACCGCGGAAATGACGGTGAGCCAGACGGACATTCGCGTGTTCACCACGCGTCCCGACACGGTGTTCGGGGCGACGTACCTGGTCCTGGCGCCGGAGCATCCCCTGGTCGAGCGCATCACGACCGATGAGGAGCGCGCCAGCGTGCTCGCATACCGCGAGCGCTCGTCGCGCCAGGACCTGGTGACGCGCAGGGTGAGCAAGGAGAAGACGGGCGCGTTTACGGGCGCCTATGCACTCAACCCGGCGACGGGAGAGCCGATCCCGGTCTGGATCGCCGATTATGTGCTGATGGACTACGGCACGGGCGCGATCATGGCCGTGCCCGGCCACGATGAACGCGATTTCGAGTTCGCCACCGCCTTTGGATTGCCGATCGTGCGCGTGGTCGCCGCGCCGGGCGACGACGAGCGTTCGCCCCTGCCGACGGCGTACACGGATTCACAGGATCCGGCCCGGCTGGTGAACTCCGGGCGGTTCAGCGGGCTCACCGTGTCCGCCGCGAAACACGCGGTGGTCGCGCGCCTGGAGGACCAGCAGCGTGGCCGCGCCGTGGTGACCTACCGCCTGCACGACTGGTGCATCTCGCGGCAGCGCTACTGGGGTCCGCCCATCCCGATCGTGTATTGCGACGTCTGCGGTCCCGTGCCCGTGCCGGAACAGGATCTGCCCGTGGAGCTACCCCGGGTGGACGACTTCACACCTGACGATTCGGGCATCTCGCCGCTGGCGCGAGTGGAGCGCTGGTTCAAGGTGAGCTGCCCGCGCTGCGGTGGGGCCGCGCGCCGCGAAACGGACGTGTCCGACACGTTCCTGGACAGCGCCTGGTACTTCTTGCGCTACCCCAGCGTGGACCGGGACGACGTGGCATTCGATCCGGTGCTCACGGACAAGTGGTTGCCGGTGGATTCGTACATCGGTGGCAACGAGCACGCGGTGCTGCACCTGTTGTACTCGCGATTCATCACGATGGTGCTGCACGACGCGCAGCTGCTGCCGTTCGAGGAGCCGTTCACGCGATTTCGCGCGCACGGCACGATCGTTCGCGAGGGCGCGAAGATGTCCAAGAGCCGCGGCAACGTGGTCAATCCGGACGAATACATCGAGCAATGGGGTGCGGATTCGTTCCGCGCCTATCTGATGTTCCTCGGGCCGTACGAGGAAGGCGGCGATTTCCAGGACCGCGGTATCTCGGGGGTGCGGCGATACCTGGACCGCCTGTGGTCGTCCGCGATCGACGCGGATCGCGCCGGCGACGCCGATCCTGCGATGCTGCGCAAGCTGCACAAGACGATCCGCAAGGTCACCCAGGACATTCCGGCACTGAGCTACAACACGGCGATCGCGGCCATGATGGAGTACATGAAGGCGATGCGCACTGGCGAACGTCGCGCCCATATCAATGAGGTGGAGCCCCTGGTGCAGCTCACCGCGCCGTTCGCGCCACACATCGCCGAGGAACTGTGGGAGCGGTTCGGCCACACCCGCAGCGTGTTTGACTCCGGATGGCCGAGCTTCGATCCGGCGCTGGCCGCCGACGAACTCGTGACCATGGCCGTGCAGGTGAACGGCAAGACCCGCGGCACGATCCAGGTGGCGCCGGAGGTGGATCAGGCCGGGGCGCTCGCCGCGGCGATGGCGGACGCGGGGGTGGCGAAGTTCGTGACGACGGACCCCGCGCGCGTGATCTTCGTGCCGGGACGCCTGTTGAATATCGTGGTTCGATAGCTCGGCCCCGCGCGAGCGGGGGCCGGGCACGATCCAGGTTCCCTAGAATCGTGCGCCGAGGGTGATCGGAATCGTGAGCGCGGGCCGCTCTTCCGTGAGCACGTAGTGAATGCGCACGTCCGCCATGCCGATGAAGAACGTCAACGGCACTTCCAGACCCGCGCCCACGTTGAAGCCCGGTTTGGTCCCCTCGTCGGTGAGCCGGTAAACGGCGATACCGCCGAGCAGAAAACCGCTCGAGGCGCCCGTGGGATTGCGGGAGAGCAGTGAAGCGCCCAGCGAGGTGATGTTCTTTCCGGGGACCGCCGCGGCAGACTTACCGTCGAAGCGCTGGTAGATGAGCTCCATCCGGAAGGAGAACGGTTGTTCCGCCGCCGAGAAATCCACGAGCCCGGACAGGGTGTACCCCGCGGCGTGGGTGCTGGACAGTCGGCCCACGGGAATCGCGATGCCGCCGCCAAAGCCGCCAGACGCGCCGATCGTCGGCGCCGCGGGGGGCACGACCGTCTGGGCGTTCGCCACGACTGGCAGGGCAGCGAGCGCGAGGGCGCACGCAAGAACAAGACGGGCAGTGCGATGCATGATGATTGCCGGCAATGAAGGTTTACGTGATCAGGCCGCTGATCCAGTCGCCCACGAAATAGCCGACGATCGCGACACCGAGCCCCACCACGAACATATCGAGTCCGGAGCGGAAGACGCTGCGTCCAGTGAACACGGATCGTGCCGCGCCCACCAGCCAGTGCGACAGCATCGAGCTTCCGAAGGACACCAGGATCGCCGTGGATCCCTCCCAGAGCAGAAACGGAAACACGGGGATGAGGGCGCCGACCGCGGTGGCCGAGCCCGTGACCCATCCCTCGCGCAGTGGCGACATGTGCGGCTCGCCGATCCCCAGCTCCTCCCGCACCTTCTCCGCGAGCATGCGCTCCGGGTCCGCCATGACCTTGGTGGCCAGCCGCTGCGCGGCCTCGGCGTCCATCCCCTTGGCCTCGTAGATCAGCGCGAGCTCGTCGCGCTCCACCTCCGGCATCAGCGCGATCTCGTCGCGCTCCATCGCGATCTCGTTCGCGTACACCTCCTGCTCGCTCTTCGCCGCGAGATAGCCGCTGCTGCCCATCGAGAGCGCGTCCGCGATGAGTCCGGCGAAGCCAGCGACGATCACCGTCTGGTGCAGTTCGACGACGCTCGCGCCGATCACGCCGGCGACGAGCCCGAAATTGGCCGTGAGCCCGTCGTTGAATCCATACACCACGTTCCTCAGAAAGCCGCCGGACTTCGTGCGGTGCCACGGCTCGCCGGTGCGTCCGGAAATCCTGTTGAGCGTTTGCGCATGCTCGGCGGATTCGCGCGCGAGCGTCAGCGATTCGCCCTTTCCGGGGACGCCCGCCGCGGTCAGGCGATGCATCTGGAGGTAGCCCTTGACCTCACGTCCCTCCTCGGCGAGCAGCATCGGCAGCAGGAAATTCGGACCGAGGCGCTTGCCGAGAAAGGCCAGCATCCGGGTGCGCGCGCTGGGGCAATGCGCGCCAACCTGTCGGCCGTGCGACGCCAGGAGGCCGGCCCAGACCTGCACGTGCCTGTCCTCGACCTCCGCCAACCGCTGATACAGCGACGACTTCTGCACGTCCGGCTCCGCCTCGGCCAGCAGGCGATAGAGGAACGCCGCATCGGCTTCGTCCTGCCAGTGATGCTCGAAGGCGTGGAGGTCGGGAGTCACAGTGGAAAGCTACACGCGCCCACGCAGTAAACCCTTCGAGCGGGTCGCCGTGTCCCACCACGCAGAACCCCAACCGTTCCACGAGGTACCGAATGCACAACAGACTGTTACTGGCCCTGGGCGTCGCCGCGGCGGCGCTGCCCGCCGCGCTATTCGCTCAGGACGTTCGCGTCTACAGCGGTGAGGGTGGACGCGCGTTTTCGTTCGCGACGGAAGGCGAGGCCAATCGCGCCGTGATCGGCGTGACCACATCGACGGGCAGCGTGCGCGATACGCTAGGCGTGCTCGTGAGCTCCATCACCGCCGGCGGTCCCGCCGAAAAGGCTGGCCTGGAAGAGGGCAATCGTATTGCGACGATCAACGGCGTGAATCTGAAGCTCTCCGCCGTGGACGTCGGCGACTGGGAGATGTCGAGCGCGATGAGCCGTCGCCTCACCCGGGAGCTCGGCAAGCTGAAGCCGGGCGACGAAGCGGATCTCCGGGTGTACGGCGGCGGGCAGACGCGCGCGGTGAAGGTGAAGACCGTGTCCTCCGACAGTCTGTATCCGTCCCTGTATCGCATGGGCATGGCGTCGGACGACCGCGCCGTCCTCGGGATCTCCCTGGGCAGCTCCGGAAGCGCGCGCGACACGCTGGGGGTGCTGATCAGCGGGCTGAATGACGAGGGGCCCGCGGCCAAGGCGGGCCTCGAGGAAGGCAACCGCGTCGCGGCGCTGAACGGCGTGAACCTGCGCGTGAACCGCGAGGATGCGGGCGATGAATTCATGTCGAGCGCCATGGTGCGCCGCCTGCAGCGTGAACTCGAGAAGGTCAAGGCGGGCGACGAGGTGACGCTGCGCGTCTACGTGGGGGCCGGCCGCACGCGCGACGTGAAACTCAGGACGGTCGAGGCATCCTCGATCCAGCGCCGCGGCTCCGTGATCATCGGCGGCTCGGTCACGCCGCGCGCGCCCATGTCCCCCCGGATCCAGATGGATTCCGAGCTTCTCCGGCGGCTGGAGACCGAGAGGAGCCGCGTGGCGCCGACGATCCGTCGGGCATTCACGACGCGCGTGACGATCTGAGAGCCAGTTGGTGGCCGGGCCGATGTTCCCGGCCCGGCCATCATTCAGAAGGTGGGGCCGAGCACGATCGCGTTCAGCACCAGCCGGTCGAGCGCGTGCCACCAGGCGCGAAAGAGTGGCTCGTTGGCGAACAGCACCACGTGCCCGCCGCCGGTGGGTTCCACGATGACCGCCGCCGTATTCCGCATCAGGCGCTCGGTGTTCTCGGGCCAGACGAATCCCGCCCGGTGCATGGGGCCCGTCCTCGGAAACACCCCCACGTTCGCTCCCTCCCTGGAGAGACCGAGGAAGGTGGAGCCATCGAGCATGACCGTCAGGCGCGGATCGTCGAAGCCGCTCGTCAACCAGTGCGTCCGATCGAGGATGATGTCGAAATGCGCGCCCGGCAGGGGGGCCGGCCGGCCGGTGGTGGCGGAGGGACTGGTCGTTGCGAGCAGGTCGTCTGCCAGCTCGCGGCGGCGCGCCGCGGCGGTGTCACCGCGAGCCGCGCCCGAATCGGGTTTGGCGTCGGCCCCGACCACGCGCGCGCTCGTGAGATTCACGTTCTCGCGGGCCGCCCAGGCCGAGGCACCGCCCATCGTGACGAGCGTGCCGCCGCGCCGCACCCATTCGCGGATCGCGTTGGCGCCGTCGGTGCCCAGGACGCGGTTGAGCGCGCCGGCCGACCCATCTGGCAGGATGATGGCGTTGAAGCGCGACAGGTCACCGCTCGCGAGCCAGCGCGTGGAGACCGGGGTGAACGGAATGCCATAGCGCTGCTCCAGCACGTACCAGACGGCGCCGTAACTGGTTTGCCCGATCCCTTCGTCGCCCACCACCGCGATCGATGGCACGCGCAGGTCGTACATCGATTCCGATCCGATACCGAACTGCGACGTCTCGGCAAACGCGGAGTTCACGCCAACGACGTCCACGCCGGCCTCGCGCGCCAGCTGATCGATTCGCGCGTGGACGGAGGTGTCGTTTCGCGCTACGCGCACCACGTACGTCCCTCGTGGAAAGGCGCGCCCGCCCGCTTCGATCGGACGTTCGGAGATGCTCACGCGATAGCCGCCCGCGAGCAGGTGGTAGGCGAGCCGCGGCGCGCCATTCCGTTCTGACGAGAAGACGTAGGCCGATCGCGCCGGGCGCGCGCCACTGACGCCGCCGAACACCGCCGGCTCATCGCGGCGCACGAGCGTGCCGCCGACGGCGCCCGCGTCTTCCGTCCAGTATGCGTCCACGCCGAAGGTCACCGGCAGCGACCAGGCCGTGACGTCGTAGAATTCGTAGCCCTCGCGCGACACGTTGGCGCCGCGCCGCTGGTTGCGCTGGAAGCGCTCGATCTGCGACGCGATGAACGCGGAGTCGAGCGTCGGCGAAGGTTCGAGCACCGCCCGCGCGGCGCGTCCCATCGGCTGCGCCAGATCGATGACGTACGCACCGGCGTCGAACCGGCGCGACGCGACCGCGCCGGTCGCGTATGCGTGCGCCCGGGCAGACGTGAACGGATTCGAGGCGCGCTGCACCTCGATGCCCGAACGCGTCAGCGTCGCGGCGAGCGCCGCCGTCCGCGCGGGATCCCGCGTGGGGTCGAGCACGACGCGTTTCATCGCGCGCGTGCGTCCCTCCTGGATCGCTTCCCGCCGGAACGTCACCCAGTCCCGCACGCGTTCGGCGCGCCGTGCGCCCGTGGCCTCGATGGTGGCCAGGGCGGAGACGTAGTGCTTCGCGATCGCGGCGCGGAACGAGCACAGGGTGCCATCTTCGCGGCGCGTCACGATGCCGTAGCGGCAATCCGTCTCGTACGTCATGCCGATGGCGCCCGTGAAGGACGGCCAGCTGTCCCAGTAGAACGGGCCGTAGAAATCGAAGACGTCGCGGGAGTAATACATCCAGCCGTAGCGATCGAACGCGGCGGCATTCGCCCGCCCAAAAACCTCCATCCACTTCTGGAAGTCGCCACCCAGGTTTGCGTTCATGGGCCTGGCGGTGGGCGGGAAAAAGAAGCTGTAGGTGTAGCCATGCTGATCGATGGTCACCATCGGGTGCCATCGCATCGCGCCCGCCACGAGCTGGCGCACTTCCCGCTGCGTGGTGGTCATCACGTCGCGATTCATGTCGAATCGGTAGTGGTTGTACCGCCCCTGAATGCTCCACGGTTCCGCGTACTCGAGCGACACCGTTTCCGGGCTGCGCACGCTGATGGAGTTGTACCAGACGGCGAACCGCTCGTGGCCGTCGGGATTCGTGCTCGGGTTCAGGACCACGATCACGTTGCGCAGGGCGGCCAGGGTCGCCGGTTCGTCGCTGGCGGCCAGCTGGTAGAGCGTCTGCATTGCCGTTTCGAATCCGGGGGCCTCGTTGCCGTGCACGCTCTCGTTGATCCACACCACGGCCGGCATGCGGGCCGCGAGCGCATCCGCGTCGGCCGCGCCGATGGTGCGCGGGTCGCCCAGGCGCGCCAGGTCGGCCCGGATCGCGTCCAGGCGCGCGATGTTCTCGGGAGCCGACACGATGAAGAGCCGCTGGGTCCGCCGCTCGGTCGTGGTGCCGATCTCCTCGACGCGAACCCGGTCCGGCGCGGCGCCGGCGATGGCGAGCAACACGCGCTCCTGTCCGGCGAACTGGGTGTGCGTCTCCCCGACGCCGTAGCCGAGGAGGGAGTCGGGGCGTGGAACCTGAGCCCGGTAGGGGCCCCGGTCGTAGAATGAGAAGTCCCGATCGTCGCGAATCGAGTCACGGGACGTCGGCATCTGGGCAGTGGCGGCCGTGGAGAGGGCGGCCAGGGCAAGCAGAACGGCGGTGCGGCGCATGGGCGGGGGGAGGGAGGCAACGGGTGGGGGGGGGCCGCCACGGAACCACCGGGGCAGCGACATTAAACTTGGTGCGGTCAGGGCCGATACTGAAGCATCATGCCCCGTCAGGCAACCATCCGAGCGGCGAATCCCGGTTCAAAGTCCGTGTCCTCGCTGCCGCTGGACGACGTCTTTCGCGTCGCGTTCGAGCAGTCGGCGGCCGGGATCTCCGTTGCGGCGCCGTCCGGCGAGTATCTGCACGCCAATCCGGCGTTCTGCGAGCTGGTGGGCTACTCGCTGGATGAGCTGCGCACGCTGAGCATGGCCGACCTGATGCACAAGGACGACCAGGCTCGCGCCGCGGATATCAGGAATCGGATGCTCGGCGGGGACGCTTCCGAGGCGCGCTGCGAACGCAGGTACATCCACAAGTCCGGCGTCGCGCTCTGGGCGCTCCTCACCACCACGGTGGTGCGGCACGAGTCGGGAGAGTCGTCGTACATCATCTCGCAGGTCATCGACATCAGTGACCGGAGGCTGGCGGAAGATGCGCTGCAGCGGGCCGAAGCCCGGTTCCGCGCACTCATCGGCGCCATGCAGGACGTGATCCTCGTCCTGGATCACGAGGGCACGTACGTGGACATCGCGCCCAGCGCGACCGACAAGCTGTATCGGAAGCCCGCTGATCTGCTCGGACGCCGTCTGCACGACATTTTTCCGCGCGACCGCGCCGACCATTTTCTCGGGATGATCCGGCGCGCGCTCGAAACCCGGGCGCCGGTCGAATGCTCGTACGACTTGCACGTCAATGGGGGAACGCTCTGTTTCGAGGCGACGATCTCGCCGCTGCCCGACGACCGCGTGGTGTGGGTGGCTCGCGACGTGTCTGCCCGCAGCAGAGCCGAGCAGGCGCTGCGGGAGAGTGAGGTCCAGCTCCGCCAGTCGCAGAAGATGGAAGCGGTGGGCCAGCTTGCGGGTGGCATTGCCCACGATTTCAACAATCTGCTGATGGCGATCATGAGCAACGCGGAACTCGCGGCGCTCGACGTTCCCGCCGGTTCTCCCGCGATCGACAGCATCGACGAAATTCGAAGCGCCTCGCGCCGGGCGCGTGAGCTGACGCAACAGCTCCTGGCATTCAGTCGAAAGCAGGTGCTCCAGCCCCGCGTGCTGGACATGACCGCCGTCGTGCGCGACGCCGAGCAGATCCTGCGGCGCCTGATCGGCGAGGACATCGCCATGACGGTCGCGCTCGACCCGGAGACCGGACACGTGCGCGCGGATCCCGGCCAGCTGGGCCAGGTGCTCGTGAATCTCTGCGTCAACGCGCGGGATGCGATGCCACAGGGCGGCCAGATCGGCATTCAGTCATCGAATCGCGACGTGGACGCGGTGGAAGCGGAGGCGCATCCCGGTCTGCGCCCGGGGCGATATGTCGTCCTCCAGGTTCGGGACACCGGTCTTGGCATGGACGAAGAAACGCGGAAGCGGGTCTTCGAGCCGTTCTTCACGACGAAGCCCGCGGGTAGCGGGACCGGACTTGGCCTGTCCACGGCGTACGGGATCGTCAAGCAGTCCGGCGGATATATCGCGGTGGAGTCCGCCGAGGGCAGGGGGGCGGTGTTTTCCGTGTATCTGCCGCGGGTATTCGAATCCGCCGATCCGGTGCCCTCGACGTCCCAGTTGGTGAAGCCGGGCTCCGCGAATGGAAGGACGATCCTGCTGGTGGAGGACGAAGCCGCCGTGCGCGAAGCGGCCAGGCGGATGCTGCGCAAGCACGGCTTCACCGTGATCGAGGCGAAGAACGGACAGGACGCTCTCGCGCTGTGGGAGGGCCACGCCGACGAGGTCGATGTCGTGCTCACCGACGTGGTGATGCCGACGATGGGCGGGGCGCAGCTTGCCCGAACGCTACGCGAGCGCCGGCCGGACCTCCGCGTGGTGTTCATGTCGGGCTACACGCAGGGCACGCTCGAACTGTCGTCGATGGACGCAGCGGCCACGCGCTTTCTTCCCAAGCCCTTCACCGCCGACCAGCTGGTTGGCGCGCTGCGCGAACTGCTCGACTAGGGAGGCTCTGAAACAGGGCGAGTAGGAAGCGCGATAGCTCCCCGGGGCGCGAGCCAGTATCAATACTGAGACGAGTATGCGGAACTCCTCACAAGCCCATCCGGGCCCCCGTCTCAGTATTGATACTACGCTCGCGCCCCGGGGAGCTATCGCGCTTCCTACTCGCCCTGTTTCAGAGCCTCCCCTAGAACTCCACCTGCGCACCGAGTTCCACCACGCGGTTCGGTGGAATCCCGAAGAACTCCGTGGCCGAGCGCGCGTTCCGCTGGAGGAACACGAACAACTTCTTTCGCCAGCCAGCCATGTCGAGCGTCATCCCGTCTGGCGCCGTGCGCGTGCCGGTTCTTGGCCCGCGCCGGCGGTCCAGCACGAGGATGCGTTCGCGGCCCAGATAGAAGGTCGTCTCGTTGGGCTTTGCCTTCAGCCCGGTTTGCCGCAGCCGGTACAGGATCTCGGGTACGTCCGGCGTCTCCATGAAGCCGTAGCGCGCGTTGACGCGGAAGAAGCCGAGCTCGAGTTCCTCCATGGTCAGCCGCTCTTCGGCGGGCACCTCGGGATACTCTTCCGTCTTGATCGACATCAGCACCACCTGCTCGTGGAGCACCTTGTTGTGCTTCAGGTGGTGCAGCAGCACCACCGGCACCCCGTCCGAGCTGGAGGTCATGAACACGGCCGTGCCTGGCACGCGCGGTGGCTTCCGCCGTCGCACGTCGTCGAGAAAGAGATCCATGGGCAATGAGCCGGCTTGCAGGATGCGGTTGAGCATCGTGCGTCCCGTCTTCCATGTGCTCATGATCGTGAAGACGATCGTCGCGATCATGATGGTGACCCACCCCCCGCTCGGCAGTTTGGTGGCATTCGCCGAGAAGAACGAGAGATCGATCACGAGGAAAATCGCGAGAAAGGCCAGTACCGCGCGCGCGGACCAGTGCCAGGTCTGGCGCGCGACCACGGCGTAAAGCACGCTCGTGATCGCGAATGCGCCCGTGACCGCGATGCCGTACGCCGCGGTGAGATTCTCGGAACTGCGGAACGTCACCACCAGGAGCAGGCAGCCGATCGCCAGCGCCTTGTTCACCTCGGGGACGTAGATCTGGCCTGCCTGCTTGTAGGATGTGTGGATGATGCTCAGTCGCGGCGAGTACCCCAGCTGCATGGACTGCTGGGCGAGCGAATAGGCGCCGGAGATCATCGCCTGCGACGCGACGATCGTTGCGAGCGTCGCCAGCCCCACGAGGGGGTACAGGAACCACTCCGGGGCCAGGCGATAGAACGGGTTTGTGGCCGCCGACGGGTCGCGAAGCACCAGCGCGCCCTGACCGTAATAGTTGAGTAGCAGGCACGGGAGCGCCATGGCGAACCAGGCCATCCGGATCGGCCGCTTGCCGAAGTGGCCCATGTCCGCGTACAGCGCCTCGGCGCCAGTCACGGCGAGCACCACCGCGCCAAGGATGAAAAATCCCCCGGGCCCCATCCGGAGAAAGAATGCAAGGGCGTGGTGCGGGCTCAGTGCCATCAGGATGTGCGGATCGCGGGCGATCTCCCTGAGGCCGAGCACGGCAATCGTCAGGAACCAGACGAGCGTGATGGGACCGAACGCCCTTCCGACGCGCGCCGTGCCGAACCGCTGCACGGAAAAGAGTCCGACGAGAATGGCAAATGCGATGACGACGACGAAGGGATCGAAGGCCGGCGTCGCGATCCTCAACCCCTCCACCGCGCTCAGCACGGACACGGCGGGGGTGATCATTCCGTCACCCAGCAGAAGCGCCGTTCCAAACAGGGCGAGCAGGACGAGCACGATGCGCTTGTGGCGATCCTCCTCGCGTCGCTCCTGCTGCAGCACGAGCGCGAGCAGGGCCATCATGCCGCCCTCACCCCGGTTATCCGCCTTCAGGACCATCACCAGGTACTTCACGCTCACGATCAGGATGAGCGCCCAGGTAATCATGGACAGCAGGCCGTACACGTTGGCCGGAGACGCCGGATACGGGTGCCGTCCGGAGAACGCCTCGCGAATGGCATAGAGGGGACTCGTTCCGATATCACCGTACACCACGCCCAGCGCGGCCAGCGAGAGCGCCGCGAGCCGCTTTCCGCCGGGCGGCGCGCCGCCGTGGGACCGCTGTGGTGGCATCACCGGGATTGCCACGCTCGGGCGCGCCGCCCCCGGCGACCGGGGGGCATCCGGCGCCGGCGTCGAGGGTGGTGCAGGCGGTTCTGAAGGGGTCAGGTCTGCCAAACGGCCTCGCAAACGAAAACGGGCCGCGGCAATCGCCGCGGCCCGGAACACCAATCTAGGGAGGCGAGTGCTCCAGTCTAGCGGGTGCCGCCTTTTTCTGAACGTTCGAGCTCCTCGAGTTCCGCTGTGGCGCGGTCCAGGATCGCACGCACACGCTCCAGTTTGGCGGCATCATTCACGTTCCGCGATGCGTGGCCATAGGCCGCCCGCCCGACCCGACGAAAGGCGTGGTTCACGGCCATCATCGGCTCATCGAGGAAGCCCTCCACGAATCGCGCGATGCGGTCGAAGATCGAGTCCACCGTAGTGCTGTGCTCGGCGAGGTACGCACTGCCCTCGGGCGTGATCGTGTACACCTTGCGTCCGCCATCGTCCTGAGAGACGCGGGCGTACCCCAGGTCCTCGAGCATCGTGAGCGTCGGGTACACGGTGCCGGGGCTCGGCGAGTATGCGCCTTCAAAACGATCCTCCAGCTCCTTGATCACCTCGTAGCCGTGTCGAGGCTTCTCCTGGAGGAGTCGGAGGATGACGTACTTGAGGTCACCCTGCTCGAAGACGCGTCCCATGCGGCCGCGGCGGTGCCGGCTTTTCGGTCCCCAGAACTCCGGACCAAATCCGTCGAAGCCCCCCCATCCCCAGCGCCCCCGGGAACTTGCGCACTGCTCATTGAACCAGGGCATGCCGAACGCAAATACTCTCATGGCTCGTTCCTCACGATATATCTTTGATATGTTGACGATATAGCGGCGAGAATCGCTTCGCAAGGTGCCCCCGCACATGGGACGGGTCATGTGGGTCGAAGCGAACCAGTGAGCGGACCAGCGCTTACGAGTCGCGGTCGGAATGCGATTTGCCCGATCTGGTGTTCCACGCAACCGGAGTACTGACAATGACTGACGATCTCGGCCGCGAAGGCAGAAAGGATCAGATCAAGGGAACCGTCAAGGAAGCCGAAGGCCGTGTGCGGGACGCCGTCGGCGGGCTGACCGGGGATTCTTCCGAGCAACTGAAGGGGAAGGGGCAGCAGCTGAAGGGCAAGGCGCAGCGCAAGATCGGCGAACTGAAATCGGACGCGGACCGGGACCGATAAGTCGATCGAATCCGCACAAGAGACGCGGGCGGCGCCTTCGGGGTCGCTCGCGTCCTCTTTTCGCCTAGCTGGGCAATGCCGGCCGCGGCTGCGAGGGGCGAGGTGCGTGGGGGGGGGCGTCGGCGAGCGCGTCTGGCGTGGCCGCGGCTCGCATGACCGCCGGATCGGCCAGCTTGATGCGGAAGAACACGGCGAGAATGTCGGGATCGAACCCGCGGCCCATGTCGGCTTGCATCAGGCGCAATGCCTCCCGCGGCGCGAAGGCCCGGCGGTACGCGCGGTCGCTCGTCAAGGCATCATAGACGTCGGCGACACACAGTATTCTCGCGGCAAGCGGGATGTCCTCTCCCGCGAGGCCATCGGGGTATCCGTGGCCATCCCACCGCTCGTGGTGACCCCGTATCATGGGGAACACATCCCACGGGAAGTCGATGTCACGCAGGAGCTCGACGCCGGCCACGGGGTGCTTCTCCATTTCGCGGCGCTCGTCCGGGGTGAGCGGTCCCGGCTTGTTCAGGATGTCCGAGTGCACGACGATCTTGCCGACATCATGCAGCAGGGCTCCCACGCGAAACCAGAAAAGGTTCGACTCGTCGAACCCCATGTCGGTCGCGATGGCGGTGGCATCGTCGGCGACACGCTGGCAGTGGCCCGCCGTGTACTCGTCCTTGGATTCGATGTTCTGCGCCCATTCCTCCACCGCGTCATTGAACCGCTGCTCGAGCAGGCGCATCCGCCGCCGGATGTCAGCGAGGTCCTGCTGGGAGCGCAGATTGGAAAAATGCCGATGCGAAAGGCTGAGGGCCTGGAGCGTCGCGCGATTCCGGCCGAGGAGGAGAAAGAGTTCCGCTTGCTCGCGGGCGATTTCCGCGCCAAGCAGCAGATCCTCCCGCGCCATGGCTTCCTCGTACGCCATGCGCAGAAAACTGTCGGCGTCTGCAAGCCGGTTCGATTCTCGGGCAATGACTCCCGCGTGCTTGTAGGCCTCGGCGATGAGTCGCCTTTCGTGCAGTGACCCCGCCTCGAGCAGAATGCGATCACACGCCGACTTGGCATTGGTGAAATCCCGCTTCGCTATCAGGAGCGCCACCGTGTTTACCTCGACCATGAGGCGCGTCCATCCGTCGCCGCAGGCCTTGGCGAGCGCGTGGGACTCGACGTAGGTGCGTGCCGCCTGGTCCCAGTTCTCCAGCCTGACATGGGCCAGGCCGATGTTGTTCAGCAGACGCGCGACATCCTCGAGCAGGCCCAGCGACCGATATCGGTCGAGGCTGTCGCGATAGTGCTCGAGTGCGCGCTCTGCCTCTCCGTGCATGCTCGCGATGACCCCGAGGTTCTGTTCCACCATGGCGATGAGCCGCTCGTCCCCGGCGAGACGCGCCATTCGGCTCGCCTCTTCGTACAGCTGCCGTCCCTCCTCGAGCAGTCCGCGCTGGACGTAGCTGATGGCCATGACGTTGACCGTGTGCGCGACTTCGCTGGAGTTGCCGCAGGCCGTGGCAGCCGCGTGCGCCGCCGTCAGACAATCCACGCCCGCCTCCACGTCGCCATCGTCCAGGTAGGTGCGTCCCACCCGTCGCAGGATGGTTGACGCGGCCGTCGCTTCGGTCGCGTCCCTGAGCAGGTATAACGCCCCTTCGTACCGCTGGCGAGCAAGTTCGCGGCGGCCAGATGCGGCGGCTCGATGCGCCTCGTCCATCAACGCGGCCGCGAGCGCGCCGGACGCGGGGATCGCCGTGCTGGGTCGGGGTGGTGAACCGGAGTCTGTCACGCCGATGCGCGTGCGAAGTCCGGCAGTTGCTTCGCGTCCCGGAGCTTGCGCGCGAGACGCGGGCGCGAGATGCCGAGCATTCGGGCAGCCGCCGAGCGATTCCCTCCGGTGATGCGAAGCGCGATCTCGATGGCTTCGCGCTCCACGACGGCCAGCGATTTTCCAGTGCGTGGAATGCGGATCTCTCCACCGGAGTCCAGTTCCAGCGACGACGACCGCCGCTGGATGAGCAGGTGCTCTGGTCGAATGGTGCGCTCCTCGCCGCTGAGAATCGCGGCGCGCTCGATCACATTGCGCAGTTCGCGAACGTTGCCCGGCCAGCGGTGCGAATCCAGCGCCTCGATCGACGCGGGCGCCAGCACCTTGATGCGGCCGTGTTCGTTGACGGACTCCGCCAGGCAATGCTTCGCGATGAGCGGGATGTCCTCGCGGCGCTCACGCAGCGAGGGAAGCGAGATACTGAAGACGTTGAGGCGATAGTACAGATCTTCCCGGAACGTACCGGTCGTGACCGACTGTTCCAGCAAGGGGTTGGCGGCGGCGATCAGCCGGCACCCGATCTCGATCTCCTCCGTGCCGCCCAGGAGACGCACCCGGCGCGACTCCAGGACGCGCAGCAACTTGGGCTGGAGTGGGTAGGGAAGCTGATGGATTTCGTCCAGAAACAGCGTACCGGATCCGGCGAGCTCGAACAGGCCGCTCTTGCGCTTGCGCGCGTCGGTGAACGCGCCGCGCTCGTGCCCAAAAAGCTCGGATTCCAGCAGGGTTTCCGGGATCGCCGCGCAGTTCACCGCGACGAAGGGTTGCTCCGAATTGGGTGACGCGTAATGAATGCCGCGCGCAAACAGTTCCTTGCCCGTGCCCGTTTCCCCGAGCAGCAGCACAGTGGTGCGCGGCGCATCAGCCACGCGGCGCGCGAGTTCCAGGGCATCCGTGATTGCCGCGCTCTTGCCGAGAATGTTCTGAAAGCCGAAGTCGGGCGATCCCGCCCCGCGCGCTGACGTGATGGTGGCTGGCGCGCTCATGCCGTGGCCTCCGCCACCGCCTCGGTTTCCTCCGCACTCGGCCGTCGAAGCCGAGTCTGCAATCCGGCAATCACTCCGGCGAACCCTGCAAGCCGCGCGAGATCGAGCGCGCGCCGCCAACATTCCCGCGCGCGGGCCAGTTCCCCGCAGTCCCGGCATGCGTCGCCAAAGTCTGACAGCACCTCGACTCGGAGGAGCGCATCCTCGGTGAGGTCGGCCAGCGCCGCGGCCCGATTCAGAAGCGTGAGCGCCTGTGCCGATTCCGGATCGCGGGCCCGAGTCACCCGGGCAAGGGCCCGGAGTGCCGCGGCGCGGCGCGTATTGTCGCTTCGCTGCTCGGCGATTCCAAAGGCGTGGGCCGCCGCGAGTTCCGCGGCTTCCAGGCGCCCCATCTCCACAAACAGCGCCGAGCGATTCTCTTCCACCGTGCCCTCGGAGACCACGTCCTTGAGTTCGCAGGCAAGGTCCCGGGCGCGGTCCAGTGTGTCCAGGGCCCGCGCTGTGGCGCCTTCTCGCGTGTACAGCACGCCAAGATTGTTGAGAACCCAGAGCGCGGCGTCCCGCTGCTCCTCCTGCTCGAATGCGACCAATGCCAGCCGGAAATGTGCAATGGCTTCATCGGTGCGCCCCTGAACGTCCGCGAGCACGCCAAGGTTTTGCTGCACCATCCCTGAAAGCCGGCGGTCCCCAAGACGGTGCGCCAGGCGCGCGGATTCGCCGTACCAGCGTTCCGCCGCGAGAAGATCGCCGCGGAAATGCGCCACCGTGCCCAGGCAGTTGAGGGCGTGCGCCCTGCCGGGCTGATAGCCCAGCGAATCGGCCACCGCGAGGCTCTGAGAGTACAGCTCCGCTGCTGCCGAGTGACTGCCGCGGTCGCGAAGCACCGATCCTTTCCAGCGCAGGACGTCCGACAGGGCGTCACTGGGCCCGGCGGGAAGCAGCAGGCCGAGGGCGTGGTCGCATGCTTCGATCGCGTAGTCGGGATTGCTCCCACGCAGCCGACTCAGCGCCTCGCGGGCAAGGGCTCGTGCGTCTTCCAACGGAGCCCCTCGTTCAAACTGCATATTGCACCCGCCTTTCGTATGCACCGCGACGTTGAGTACTGCCCGAGTACGTCCTCGCGCAGATTACTCGCTGCCGTCACTGCTGGAGCCGCGACCGGAGGCCAGGATGTAGCCTGAGAAGTGCCCGACCGGGAACGTGGCGGTCTTCGTCAGGAGGTTGACGCTGGCCGAGATGACTTCCGTGACCGTGGCAAGCCCCGACTCCGTCAGCTCGAGGTCATCCGTGGCGAAGTACGCGCCGCTCAGCACGGGAAGCGACAACAGCCCGCCGGCCGTCGTGCCGCTCAGCTTCTGCGTCAGCGAAATATTCTTGCTGAACACGAGGCCATGCGGTTCGAACCGGTACGCGACTGGCGCACCGGCGAGCGCCGTCACCGTGATGGTCGTGGGCGCCGAAACCGCGCCGGCGGGAACGGAAATCGACAGCCCCACGGCGGAATTGCTTGACGACCCGCCGCCCGTGCCGACCGTGAAGGACCAGGACACATCGCTCGCGAGCGGCGTCGTGCGATTGACGGGTGGTATCAGGATCGACGTCACCGTGCTGATCGTGTTGCCCAGCAATCCGCCAAGCAGCGATTGGCGCTCGGCAGGTGCCTGACGTGGCGGGCCAGTGACGGCCGCTTCAGTACACCCTGCCACCACCAGCGACGCTGCTGAAAGTGCCGTGAGTAACCTGCCGCGCGTTCCCATTGTCGAACTCCGGTTGGACGTTTCTATGGCGTCCTCCATAGCAACGTCCGGTCCAAACAGTTAAGTGCTTTTGCTGCAAGTGGTTAAGCCAGCAAACACTCTGTGACGCTCAGCACAACTGTATCATATCGTGTCAACGTGCGTAGCTGGACTATAACACCACGATACAGAATCACTGTCCTGTCAGCAACAAAACGGCCCCGCGTGGCGGGGCCGCTGATGGTGCGAAGGGCACTCCCTGGAGCTCCTCGAACCTATTCGTACCGCAACGCGGTGATCGGATCGAGGATGGCCGCGCGACGGGCTGGCCACACGCCAAAGATGACGCCCACGGCGGCCGAGAATGCGAAGGCGAGGGCGATGGCGGCCGGATCGACCTGCACGTTCCACTGGAATGCCCGGCTCATGGCCGCGGCGCCGCCACTGCCGGCGACGATGCCCACGATGCCGCCAAGACAGCACAGCACCACGGCCTCGATCAGGAACTGCCAGAGGATGTTCGCGCGCGTCGCACCGAGCGCCTTGCGAATGCCGATCTCGCGGGTGCGTTCCGTGACGGACACCAGCATGATGTTCATGATGCCGATTCCGCCCACCAGCAGGCTCACCGCGGCGATGCCGGACAGCAGATACGTGAACACCTGCGTCGTCTCACCGAGCGTGTTCAGGAAATCCGCCTGGCTCCGCATCTGGAAATCGTCCGGACGATCCTGGCGGAGGCGGTGCTCGCGGCGAAGCACCTTCTGGATGCCCGCCATCGCCTCCGGGATTCTCTCCTCAGACACGGCGAGCACGCTGATGGAGCGAAGCCGGTTCGTGCCGAAAACGCGAAATCGACCAGTGTTGATCGGAATCAGGATCTGTTCGTCTGGGTTGCCGAAGGGTGACGCCTGCCCCTTGGACTCGAGCACGCCGACCACGGCGAACTGGATGCCGCGAATGCGGATGTTCTCGCCAAGCAGCGCGTCGGGTGTCGACAGGCCCATGTTCGTCGCGACTGCCGGACCGACGACCGCGACCCGCTGATTGCCCTCATCCTCCATTCGCGTGAACATCCGCCCCGCCATCAGCTTGTATTTGCGTACTTCGAGGTAGTTGGAGGAGGTACCGACCACCGACGCGCTCGCGTTCCTGTTGGAGAACGTGATCTGGAGGTTGCGGCTGATCTCCGGCTGCACGGCGAGAATGCCTTCGCCGCGCTCCTCCAGCGCCTTCGCGTCCTCCATGATCAGCCGGGCGTTCTGATCCATGACCACGACGCCCATGCCGCGCTGCTGCCCCGGCGTGACCGTCAGCAGCGTGGTTCCCAGGGACGCGATGCGGTCCTTGACCGCGGTCTGCGCACCGGTGCCGAGCGCGACCATCGCGATGACGGCCGCGACGCCGATGACGATGCCGAGCATCGTGAGCATCGAGCGCAGCTTGTTGGCCCGCAGTGCCGCCAGCGCGACGGCGACGGTCTCTCCGAACAGCATGGGATCTATTCCTGCCGGATCAACGGCGGCCGCCGCCAGGCGTCGCGCCCTGGCTCATGCCCGGCACGCCGCCGCCCATGTTCTGGCGTATCCGGTCGGCACTCTGCTCGCGCAGGGCCTGGAGCGAGAGCGCAGCGAGCAGCGCGACCTCCTCGCCTTCCTGCAGTCCGCTCACGACCTCGGTATAGTCGAAATTGCCGGCCCCGAGCATCACCATCCGCGGCTCAAAGGTGGTGCCCTTCACGACGAAGACAAGCGCTGCCCGCACGCGCTCGCCGCCGCCGCCGCGTTCGGTGTTGCCCAGCTGCAACTCCGGCTGGCCGACCGTGGCGGGCGCCGTCTGGCGCTGCGCGCCGCCGGCGTTCGCCGGGGTGGCTGCAGGCGAACCGCCGCTGGGCGCTGCGTTGCCGGCCGGGCGCATCTCGCGCATCCGGCAGGCGTTCGCGATCCGGGCATCCACGCCGAGCGCGGCGTAGATCGTCTGCGATTCTTCGCGCATGGCGTTCCGATCGGCGTCGGCGGCGCGCATGCGATCGCGCAGTGCGTCGAGCTTCTTCGCTTCGGCGGGCTTCTTCTTCAGTGCGGTTTGGACCGCCGTGCACTCCGCATCGGTGACCTGGGGCGACTGGAACTGGCGCTGCTGCGTGGGGTCCAGCGCGACTTCGCCAGGCGATGAGGTGACGCGGCCCTGTTGCCTGGCGCCGGTGGGCTGGCCGCCCCGCATGCCTCCGCGGCCGGCGCCGGACTGCGCGCGCATCTGCGCTTGCACGCTGTCGGGATTGAGGCCGAGCAGCGGCGCCGTCGCCATCGCCTCACGCGTGTTCCGGATGGCGTCGTTCGGCACGGCCAGCACATTGAGGCGCTGGTCGATCTGCACCTGCACTTCGCCATTCATCCCCGGCTTGAGCGCGCCGTCGGCATTGCTGAGCGTGACGAGCACCGGGAACATCGTGACACCCTGGTTGACGACGGCCTGCGGTTCGATCTTCTCGACCACGCCGTTGAAGCGCCGGTCGGGGTAGGCATCCACGATCACGATCGCGGGCTGGCCGGAGCGCACCTGGCCGATGTCCGTCTCGTTGAACTGCGCGCGCATCCGCACACGCGTGAGATCGGCCATCTTGAGCAGCGTGGTGCCGCCGCTCACCCCACCCGTCGCGGACGTGATGACCATGCCTTCGGACACGGTCCGCTCGATGATGGTCCCGGCGACCGGCGCAGAGACGGTGGCGTCTTCCAGACGCTGCTTGGCCAGGTCCAGGTTGGCCTTGGCACGAATGAGCGCGGCCTGCGAGTTCGCGAAGTCCAGCGCCGCGGTTTCGTGCTCCTGCGCGGTGATGACGCGGGCGCCGAACATCTCGTCCGAGCGGCGCTTCTGCGCGATCGAGACCTCGAGCCGGGCCTGCGCCGCCTGTTCATCGGCCTCGGCCTGGTCGTACTGATTCCGCACGTCGCGCGTATCGATCTGCGCCAGCAGCTCCCCGGGTCGCACGAGCGAACCGGTTTCGACGTTCATCCTCGTGATCATGCCGGAAGCCTTGGACTTGACCTCCACGATGTTGATGGGCTCGACGACACCACTCGCCTGGGCGTCCACGACGATGTCGCGCCGGACGACCGGCGCCGTCTGCACGGTGGCTGGACGGCTGTTGTTGCGGTTGCAGGCGGGCGCGATGGCGATGGCCGCGAGCGCGACGAGCGGGAACAGGCGGGGGAGTGTCATTTACAAGTCTCGTCCGATGGTCGCTTCGATCTGCGCGCGCGCGATGCGATAGTCCTGCCGGGCCTGAATCAGCGCGGCACGGGCCTGGTTGAGCTGCGATTGCGAGGTGAGAAGATCCAGGAGCGTGGACGCCCCCAGCGCGTACCGCTGTTGCTGCACGCGAAGATCCTCATCTGCGGCGAGCACCGACGCCTGCTGGATGCGGATGCGCTCCTCGGCGGTGCGCAGCGCGCCGAACTGCTGCACCATGCTCTGCTGGGCGGCAAGCTGCGCGTCACGCATCCGCGCGGCCGCGTTGTCGTGCGCCACTCGCGCACGCAGGACCTGGTCTTCCCGGCCAAAATTGTTGAACAGGGGAAAATTCAGGCTGAAATTGAGACCGGAGCCGTAGAGGAACCGTTGCGCCGTGTCGCTGCTGAAGCCGTACGGGTTGGTTCCACTGCCGCTATAGCTGTACGACATGCGGATCACGGGCAGATAGGATGATTTGGACGATTTCTCCGCGGCGCGGGCGGCCCGCAACTGCAATTCCGCCTCGCGGACGAGCGGGCCCTGCATGGCCATGGTCGCGAGCGAGGCGCTGTCGACACTGGCCATGCGAAGGTCGAGCGTATCCACGGGATCGGCCGTGACGAGAAACGGCGTTCCCACGAGGCGCGTGAGCGATGCGCTGCCGACCCGGACGTTGTTCTGCGCCGTCAGCAGCGCGAGGCGGGCGTTGCCCACCTGGATCAGTGAGCGCAGCGAATCGGACATGGTCGCGGCGCCGGCCTGCACGCGCGCCACCGCCGAGGCAAGCTGGGCCTCCGCCTGCTCCAACTGGGCGCGCGCCGCCGACTCCGACTCCCGGGCGGCAAGGATGTTGGCATACTCGCGCTTGACCTGCAGCGCGATGCCGTAGCGCTGCGTGATCTCGTTCGCTTCCGCCGCATCCACATCAGCGCGCCGCGCGTGCAGATCGGAGAATCGGCGGCCACCGTCAAACAGCTCGATGCTGCTGCTGAGGCCCGCGGAATAGCTGGACGGGTTTGTGACCGTCACCACCTGGTTGCGCAGCGCGTCGAACCGCTGGCCGCTCTGCGTGTTGCGGCCCATGCTGAAGCTGAGATTCGGCAGGAATGCGCCGTAGGCGGACCGGGCCGCGGAGGCCGAGGTGCGGAGCTGGCCCCGCGCCTGGACCGCCGCCGGGTTGTTCCGTTGGGCGAGCGAAACGGCCTCGTCCAGCGAGATGTGCCGCAGCGAATCGCCGGGAGACGCGGCGTCCTGCGCCTGCGCGCCCGCGAGCGGGGAGAGAAGGGCGGCGAACAGAAGAACCTGGTTCAACATCGGTTACTTGCACTCCCTGAGGGGTCTGGTGGCGGCGCGAACGCTGTCACGACGAGCCGACTCCTGCACACGGAGTTCCAGCTTGAGGCGCTGCTCCGGGGTCAGCACCGCCAACACCTGCTCGTGCGCCGCTTTCTTGATGGAGTCGAGCTGCGGGCGGACGGGCTTCATCGCGGCGCTGACCTGGCAATTCCGCTCGTCCAGCACGGAATCCATCGTGGAGCGCTGAGCCTGGCTGAGCGCGAGGTCGTCGTACATGCGCATGCGTGGTGCCCAGTTCTTCGGCTGATCGCTCAGGACGTGATCGGCCGAAAATCCGAGGAGTCCGCCGATGAGAACGGCTCCAACGAGGAACATCAACGCCTGCTGTTTCGAACGCTGCATGGTCTCGAATCCTTAACGGGAAGTCATCAGATAGCGGAACGTGGCCTCGCGCTGCCCCTGGAGCATCGGGCGCACGGCTGTTTCGATCGGAAGCGTGGTTGGTGTCAGCATGGCTTCGTACGCCACGTCGTGCTCCATCTGCCGCGCGCGGAAGAGCGCGATGCCGACGGCCATCAGGGCGACTGCCGCGGCGAGAAGGGCCGGCCGCATCCAGCGGTCCAGCTCGTCCCACCAGACGGTCGTGCCCGCGCTCTCCGTGAGTCGCGAAAGAATCCGCGCCTCGAGGCCGCGCCAATACGCACCGTCCGCGGGCGGGGCATACAGCTCCCGCAGTCCGCGGGCGGTCTCATCGTCGCCACCATCGCTGTGCAGCTTCAGGTAGTCATTCATGAATCGCTCCGTACGTCCTTCAGCAGGCGCCGCAGCGCGGCGCGTGCATGGTGCAGGTCCGACCGGGCCGTTCCCTCGGGAATTCCGAGCGTGCCGCCGATCTCGCCGTGCGTGAATCCTTCAACGTCGTGCATCACGATCACCGCGCGCTGCCGCTCCGTCAGATGCGTCAGCGCGCCAGACAGCCTCCGGCGCAGCTCGTCGGCTTCGCCCGGGTCCCGAAAGGGCATGGCCACGTTGTCCGGCAGCTCATCCGCGTCGCGCACCTTGCGCCGCCGGACCAGGTCCAGCGCGGCGTTGGCCACGATGCGATTGAGCCAGGCGCCGAAGGGCTGGTCAGAATGGAACCGGTCCAACGCGCGGAACGCGTGGAGGAATCCGTCCTGAACGGCATCTTCGGCATCTTCATGGGAGAGCACGATCGCCCGCGCCACCGCGTAGGCCCGCCGCTGGTGCAGGCGCACCAGCTCGGCAAACGCGGAATGGCTCCCCTTCTGGGCAGCGATCACGTAGTCGCGTTCCGTCAGCGCCTTCGCCGGCTCACCCTGCATTGGCGGCGAAAGTAGCGGTCGAATCGCAACGGCTGCGGTCATGCTCTCCCGTGAAGAATGTCCTGTGAGAGATACGCGCCGACGGGGCCGGCCGTTGGACCCCGCGCGCTCTCATCCGGGCGCCGGCTGGCCCTGCAACCCCAGGGCGTCGGCGACGCCGCGCATGGCGAGCACCACGAAGTCGATGTGCGCGTCGAGCTCGACCCCCAGCTCGCGGGCGCCGAGCAGCACATCCTCCCGATTGACGCCGCGAGCGAATGCCTTGTCCTTCATCTTCTTTCGGACGGCTCGCGCGTCCACTTCGTTAACGCTGCGGGAAGGGCGAACCAGCGCCGTCGCGGTCACGAGTCCGCACAGCTCGTCCACGGCGAACAGGGCCTTCGCCATGGTGGTCTCGCGGGGCACACCGCTGTACGTGGCGTGGCCAAGGATCGTCTGGAGGATGTCCTCCGGCCAGCCACGCGCGCGGAGCACGCGAACCCCCTCGGCGGGGTGGCCCTCCTGTGGCGAATGATCGGCGTTCGGAAAGCGCTCGTAGTCGAAATCGTGCATGAGCCCTGCCAGTCCCCAGCGCTCGGGGTCCTCGCCGAACTTCGCGGCATAGGCGCGCATCGCGGCTTCCACCGCGAGCATGTGTTTCCGCAGCGAGTCGCTCGCGGTGAACTCGTGCTGGAGGGCGAGGGCCTCCTCGCGGAACGGCAGGGGGGTAGGCATCCCTCGAATATCGCCGGGCTGCCGGCCCGTGCTCAGTGCTGCGCGGCCGATGCGGCGGCGGCGTGTCCCTCGAACTTCCTGTTGGTCAGCAGCACGATCGTGTAACAGACGACGAGCAGGAACACGGCGCCGAAGATCAGTCCCATGAATGCGGCACGCGCATCGGCTTTATGGTCGGTGGCCACTGGAAGCGGGGAAAAGGGAAAGCGGCGAAGGGGGGGGGAACGGCGCACCTATCCGGAGACCTTTACGGAATTCATCACATCACTCTGCTTGATCTGCTTCATGGCATCCAGGCCCTTCACGATCTTGCCGAACACGGTGTGGACGCCGTTGAGATGGCGCGTATTCGCCTCGCTCAACACCATGAAGAACTGGCTGCCGCCCGAATCCTTCCCCGCATGGGCCATCGACAGGGCGCCGACTTCATGCTTGCGCGGATTGCCCGCTGTCTCGCACTTGATCTGATACCCGGGTCCGCCCGTGCCCACCCGCCGATCGCCATCGGGGAGATCGCGTGAGAGGGGATCGCCCCCCTGCACGACGAAGTCCTCGATGACGCGGTGAAACTTCACGCCGTCGTAGAAGCCGGCATTGGCGAGCTTCTCGAAATTCGCGACCGTTCCCGGCGCATCCTTGTCGTACAGTTCCGCGACGATGGTGCCGCGATTCGTTTCAAACGTAGCGGTTTTTGGCATGGCGGGAATCTAGCCCCTGGCCTGAGACGTGGCGGAGAACTTCCACACGCGGGGCACCTTGCATCCCGAAAGCCGCGCCGCCCGGAATCGCCAGCTCGGAATCGACGACTTGAGGTTCGCCGCGAGCCAGGGGTGCGAGCTCTCCACCACCGTGAACGTCTTCATGACCGGCCGGCCGAGCGTGTCCACCAGCACTTCGACCTTCACGGCGGAGCCCTCCGCGTCGATCTTCTGCTTCACCGCCCAGGGCATGCGGGCGAATGGGGGAGGCCGCTGCGTGACCGGCCGGGGCAGACTGTCCACGTCAAGGTCCGGTTCCGCCACGGCGCGCCGCACCGCCTCCGCGCAATCCCCCTGCGCGACGGGAGATTGCGACTCCATGGGACGGACACCGACGACCTGCTCCGACCGCGGCGGCGAGCACGCGACGGCGGTGACCAGCGCGATCGCGATCAGCAATACGGATTTCACGTCGATACTCGGGAGGAAGGGCAGATGTCGTTGACGACGCACTTCGCGCACAATGGACGACGGGCATCGCAGATCGCCCGGCCGTGCGAAATGAGCAGATGCGCGAGCATTGTCCAGTGTGTCCGCGGAAAGAGCGCCATCAGGTCCTGCTCGATCTTGACGGGGTCGTCGTTCCGACTCAAGGCCAATCGCTGGCTGAGCCGCGACACATGGGTGTCCACCACGACGCCTTCGTCACGACCGAATGCATTCCCAAGGACGACGTTGGCCGTCTTCCGTCCCACGCCCGGCAGCGCAACCAGCGCATCCATGGAGTCGGGCACGGCGCCGCCATGGCGTTCCGTGACCGCGCGCGACATGCCCAGCAGATTCTTCGTTTTGGTGCGGAAGAATCCGGTGCTCCTGATCACCGCCTCCAGTTCGTCGGTGTCGGCGATGGACAGGGCCGCCGCGTCGGGATACTTCGCGAACAGCGCGGGCGTCACCATGTTGACGCGCTTGTCCGTGCATTGCGCGCTGAGAATTGTGGCGACCAGCAGCTCGTACGGATTCCGGTGGTCCAGAGCGCAGGTTGCGTCGGGGTATTCGCGCGCGAGTCGGCGGTAGATCTCGGGGGCGCGCTCGGCGGGAGGCGCCGCGCGGCGCCCGCGACGCGCCGTTGCCGCCGGCCGGCGCGACCGCTTCGCGGCCTTGACCCGCTTTTTCACGCGCGCCGCCGCCGCGCGAACGCAGTCACACCCGACGCGTCTCGCGTATTGAGCACGTCGCCCGCCTCGAGCCATCCCTTGCGCGCCATGGACACGCCGAGGTCGGTCCATGCCAGGGCCGCGCGCGAGTGCGCGTCGGGACCGATCGCCACCTGCACGCCGAGCGTTTTCGCGCGCTGGAGGTGCCGCCAGTCGAGGTCCAGGCGGTGTGGGTCGGCGTTGACCTCCACCGCCACGCCGACCGCCGCGGCCTTTTCAAGGACCGCGTCCACGTCCAGCGCGTAGGGTGCCCGCGAGAGCAGCAGCCGTCCGGTGGGGTGCGCGAGAATCGTCATGTGCGGGTCATCCATGGCGTGGAGCACACGCTCGGTCATGGCGGCGCCCTCCATCTGGAAGCGTGAATGAATGGATGCGATCACGTAGTCGAAGCGGCCGAGAAGCTCTGCATCGTAATCCAGTCGCCCGTCGGCGAGAATGTCCGCCTCCACCCCCTTCAGCACGCGGAATCCCTTCAGGGTGGCATTGAGCGCGTCGATCTCGTCGTGCTGCGCCAGCATGTCCTCCCGCGAAACGCCCGACGCGTAGAAGGCGGCCTGCGAGTGATCCGAGATGCCGAGGTAACTCCACCCTCGCTCGCGCGCGCCCTCCGCCATCTCCGCGATGGTGGCTTTGCCGTCCGAGTAGAGGGAATGACAATGCAGTACGCCTCGCAGGTCCGACGGCTCGATCAGGCGCGGCAGCGTGCCCGCCGCTGCGGCCTCCACCTCGCCACGCGCCTCGCGCAGCTCCGGCGGCACCCACGCGAGCTCCGCCGCGGCGTACAGCGCGTGCTCCTCAGGAACGGGAATCGGGCGGTCCGACGCATCGACGAGTGCATCGTCCGAGAGGCGCACGCCACGCTGGCGCAGCCGATCGCTCACCGCGGCGACGTGTTCGGCGCTTCCCGTGGCGCGCCAGAGCGCCACGGGGAAGGCGTCCGGCGCGACGCAGTGCAAGTCGAGCTTCGCGCCATCCATGAACCGGAGCGCGACGGAGGCGCCGGAACCGGTTGACGACCGCAGGCCTGGACCGTGCGCGAAGGACTGCGCCACGGCCACCGGGTCGCGGTCGCACTGGGCAACGATGTCCACGTCGGCCACGACCTCGCGCAGTCGCCGCAGCGATCCCGCGATCTCCGCGCGCGTGACCTGGGGGTGCGCGCGGACCGTGGCCAGCAGTCCGTTCGCCTGAGCGGCGGCGTTCGGGTGCAGGGTGAGCGTGCCGGCATCTCGCAGGAACGCGATGCCGGCGAGAATCTTCTGCGTGGACTTCGGGCCCAGTCCCTTGATGCGGGAGAGGCGCTTGTCGCGCGCGGCGAGCTCCAGTTCCTCGAGCGATGAAATGCCGAGTTCGCGGTGCAGTGTGAGGATCTTCTCAGTGCCGAGTCCCGGCACGCGCATGAGGTCGAGCAACCCTTCGGGCGTGGCCTGTCGCAGCGCGTCGAAGAGGCGGGATTCCCCGGTGTCCACGAGGTCCTGAACGACGGCGAGCGTGGCGGGGCCGAGCCCGCGAAGGTTCGCCAGGTCGCCGGAGCGCAACAGCGGCGCGAGATCATCCGCGGCAATCGTCGTCAGTGCGCGCGCGGCGGCCTGGTAGGCGCGGACCTTGAACGGATTCTCTCCGCGCAGCTCGAGCAACGCCGCGATTTGCGCCAGCACGTGCGCGGCCGTGCGGGAGTCCATCTCACGCCTCGTGCGTCGTGTCCCCTTCGAGTCCCGCGACGTGCCGCAGCAGGTCCACCAGCTCGTGCAGCTGTTTCTCCGTGATCTCCATTTCCTGCGCGGCGCCGTCGGCATCCAGAAGACCCGCCCGCATGGAAATCGAGACCTGGTTGAGGTAGCGGATCTTCGAGATGACGTCTTCCGTGGCGCGGCGCAATTCGAAGTACCGGCGCCGTTCGGACACCGCGCGGCGATAGCGGAGCGCCAGTTCCGGAGGCGTGAGCCGCCGCGCGAGCGCCAGCACCTCATCGCGGTTCCGGCCGGGCAGGCCACCGCGATCGGGAATCTGCGAGTCCGCGACCGCGACGTCTGCGAACCAGAGGCGACCCACGTACTCGATACCATCGAACACGATCCGGCAGGACACGTCGAGCTGACGCGCGTCGTGCTCGATGGTCGCGATGTGCGGCTGAGTGGTGTCGTGAAGGGCCATGCGGGGGGGGGGATCGCCGTTCGTTTGGACGCTGACTGCCGACCAGGTCAGGTGGAGAGAAACGCGTCGATTCGGGAAAAGAGCGCCGCCGGCTGCTCGACGTATGGAACGTGGCCGCAATCCTCAAGGATAGCCAGTTCCGCGTGCATCGCCCGGGCCGCCGCTTCCGAAGACGCGAGCGGGATCGGGTCCTGCCGCCCATGCAGAATCAGCGCCGGCAACTCGATCGCCGCCAGCGTACCGTCGCGCACCAGATCGAAGTCGCCCAGACTCTCCCACACAGACCGTTGTACGCGGGCCGCGACGCGAAACGGCGTGAGGTCCCTGGCGGAGCGGGGATCATGGAAGTATCCCGCGACGCTCAGCTCGAAGTTCCGATGCCGAAACGCCGCGGGATCGGATTCGCGCAGGCCGGAGTCCGCAAGCTCCTGGCGCAGTTGCACCACGTCGGCGCCGTGCTGACGCCGGGCAAAGTCCTCCTCGAACCGCGCGCGATGTGCCCGGGTGACTGGCGCCGGATCGATGAGCACGAGTGCGCCCGGGCGCGGGAGGGATGCATCCCTGGCCGCCTCGCCTGCATAGAGCATCGCCAGGAGGCCACCCCAGGAATAGCCCACGATGATCGGCCGCTCGAGACCGAATTCCGCGATGACCGCGCCGGCGTCGGCAACCTGCGTGCGCCACGTGATCGGTTCGCGGCCGGCATCGCGGGAGCGACCGCCGCCGCGCTGATCGTAGAACAACAGCTCCCGGCCACCCGCGGTGCCCGCCAGCTCCAGCATCTGCGGCAGCAGGTAATCGTGATGCGCGCCCGGTCCGCCGTGCAGCACCAGGAGACGGGGCGCGCCAGGGCGGCCGTAGGCGCACCAGTACAACGGGCTGCCCGTGGTGGTGGTACTGCCGGACGAATCGGGGGGTGGAATCGGCGGCATGTTTCAGCCGTGCCGGAACGCCACCAACCGGAGCGTGACGGCACCGCCCACGTATCGATTGCGCATGGCCTGTAGTCTAACCGCGGCCGTGGCGAGCCCGGAGCCGCGCTCCTAGTTTCCGTCGAGACGCCGGATGCTCCCCGCCCACGGGCGTCTGCCGACGACGGGGTCCCCAGCGCCCTCCATGGATCATTCAGCGACCTTCGCGCGCCACTTTGCCCGGCTCGTCTGGCTGCTCATCAACGAAGTCGGCAGCGTGGATGAGCAGAAGATGTCGCTGCGCGCCCTGGTGACGGTGAGCCGGGGTGGACCGGTCACGCTGCTGGTGCACGAGCTGCATCTGCTCGCCAACGACCAGCTCGTGCCGGGGGCGCTGACAGGCGTGCGGGATGTTGCGTCCCAGATGACGGCGCATTCTGTCGAGAGGATTCAGCTCGACGCGAACTCCAGGGCGGCGGACATCCTCGGCCTGGCGCGGATCCTCGCCGCCACAGCGGCCACGGGCGATGGCGGTGCGCAGGCAACGCAGAAGCTCGCGGCCCTGTCCGCGAAGACGATTACCGCCGTGATGGTCGCACCCGCCGCCCCACCCCCGGTCGCGCCGGCTCCTGCACCGGCGGAGGCCTCGCGCGAACGCGAACCCTCTCGCGCGGCCGCGGCGGAAGCGATCACGCTGGTGACGCCGATCGGCGCCGGCGATGTCACGAGGCTCAGTCCCGAGGAGCTGTTCGCGGCGCTCGCCAACGCCCGGGACGTGGACGGGGTCACCAGGGCACTGGACGATCTCGTCACGCTGGCGGAGCACTCCGTGCGGATCGCCAAGGCGCCGGTGGTGGGCACGATCTTTCACGAGATCGTGTCCCGCGACAAGACGCTGCCGGACGGGGAGATCAAGCGCGCGTACGTGATGGCCATCAGGCGACTGTCGAAGCCGACGCTCCTGCGCGCGGTGGCCTCGATGATTCCCAGGAAACCGGAGCGACGGCAGCAGTATTACGAGGTGCTCGCCCGCACCGGGGAGGAAGGCGCCGACGCCTTGATCGAGCAGATCACGCAGGCGCCGACCGCGGCCGACCGCGTCATGCTCATGGAGGTGCTGACGGTGCTGGACGACGCGGTGCCGGCGCTCGTGCGCATGCTCGGCGACTCGCGGTGGTTCGTCGTGCGCAACGCCACCGACCTCCTGGGAGAGATGGGCGCCGTGCAGGCGGAGGGTCCGCTCATCGCGCTGCTGCGCCATGCCGACGACCGCGTGCGCCGCTCAGTGACCGGCGCCCTCATGAAGCTCGGCACCCCGGACGCGCTGCGCGGCATCTACGACGCCGTGCACGACGCGTCCCCCGAGGTGCGGATGCAGGTCGCGGCCGCGATCGCGAATCGCAAGGACAGCAAGACGTCGACGACGCTGATCCGCGCCGTGGACGAGGAGGCCGATGGCGACGTGCAGCTCGTGATGATCGCCGCGCTCGGCCGCGTCGCCACCAACGACGCCGTGCAGAAGCTCGTCAAGATCGCCGAACCCGAGGGCCGGCTGTTCCGGAAGAAGGACACCAGCCTTCGGGTGGCCGCCATCCAGGCGCTCGGGGAGGCCAGAACGCCGGCGGCCATTGCCGCGCTGCGTGAGTTCGTGGGCGACAAGGAGCGCGAGGTGCGCGACACTGCCGGCCGGGCGCTGGCGCACGCAGGCCGATAGGGAGGATCCCCAGGACGGCTACCGGGCCGTGAAGTCGGTCGAGTCGTCCACCATGCGGCACAACTCCGCGATCAATTCCGCGGTGTGATGTACGTCTTCCAGACTCACCATCTCGTTGGGCGAGTGCATGTAGCGACTGGGGATGGACACCAGCGCGGTGGCGACCCCTTCCTGCGCGATGTGGATCGCGTCCGCGTTCGTGGACGTATCGCGACCCACCGCGTGCACGCTGAACGGGATGTCCCGCGCGCGCGCGGCGGCTCGCAACAGCTCGAAGAGCACGGGCGAGAGCAGGGCGCCCCGTGCGAGCACCGGACCCCCGCCGAGGCGATGGTCGCCGATCTCCTTCTTCTCAATGTTCGGGTGATCGGTGGCATGGGTGACGTCCACCACGATCGCCATGCGTGGGCGGATTGAATTCGCGGCGACGAGTGCGCCGCCGCCCGTCCAGGCGATTTCCTCCTGCGTGGTGGCCGCTGCCACGACGCGGGCGGTTCCAGGCCTGGCCGCGTATCGGCGAAGCGCCTCGAGCGCAGCGAACGCGCCGATGCGGTCGTCGATCGAGCGCGAGACGATCTTGTTGCCCGGAAAATCGTGCGCACGCGAGTCGATGACGCCTGGATCACCGACCGAGAGTCGCGCCTCGGCGTCCCCGCGACCGCTGGCCCCGATGTCCACCCACAGGTCCGTGAACTTCGCCGCCTGTTCGCGATCGGCCGTCTTGACGAGGTGGACCGGCTTGCGCCCGACCACGCCGATCACCTCGCCTGGCGAAGCGAGGAACCGGATCCGTTGCCCCACGAGGACCTGCGGGTCCCAGCCGCCGATGGGGGCGATGTACAGATAGCCCTCGTCGTCGATGTATTGCACGATGACACCGATCTCGTCGATGTGTCCATCGATCAGGATCGTCGGACTGCCGCCCGGATTAACCTCCGCCATGCTGTTTCCGGCCACATCAGTGGTCACCCGGTCCGCAAACGTCGCGGCCTCGGCACGCCAGCAGCGCGCGGCCAGCGTCTCGAATCCGGACGGCGCCGGTGCGTCCAGGAGGCGCTTCAGAAAGGCGACGGCGTCGGTGCTCAACATGCGGTCACCGTTCTTCGGGTATCGGGAACACGACAAAACTGAACAGGAAGAGTATGACGCCCGCGACGTACCAGCGCGCGTCGTCGGTGAGCGCGTAATAGGCAATGCCGTACCACGCGAACATCTGGCCGAACAACCACCCCTCCAGCACTTGAGGAAGGCGCGCCGTTTCCCGGCGTCGCCGCGACAACCGCCCGTGCCACACCTTGATGTCGATGATCTGTATCAGGGCGTACAACCAGGTCATCGCGCCGAGCGCGCGGAGCTTGCCGACGAGATGTGTGCCCTGCGGCACCAATCCCAGGGAGAACGCCGCCCAGATTGTGAGACCCACGAACAGCGTTAAGCCCAGCAGGATGGACCTAACCTGCGGAAGACGTCCTGGGGTCAACCATGATGTTCCGGAAAACGTTGTCGTCAAATGAGTTAGCTCGTTATCAAAAGATGCCGACCCCTGTGTGATGCGGGTTACCGCTTGGGCGGCCCATCCCGCGCAAATTGTTGCCCGTAGCGATTGCCTCGCCTTCCCCCTAGCTTAACGGACGACAAAAGATGTCTAAGAAGACAGTCAAGCCAACCGACGAAGGTCAAATGACTATCAAGCGCGTACTATTCCTGGGTGGTGCACTGCTGGTGCTCGCCGCCTGCAGCGACAGCGTGGCCCCGAACGCCGGCGCCAGAGCCGGTGGCGAAGTGTCATTCGCGAAAGCCAAGAAAGATACGACGACGACGACCACCACGACCACCACGACCACCACGACCAACACGACCACCACAACGACTGAAGACGAAGGCGAGACGACTTGCCGGTCGGGTTACGTCATCGTTTCCGGCCGCTCCGACAGCACCTGCGCGGATGGCGAGGGCGAGGGTCAGTAAGCAGCAGCAACAGGTTCGAATGACCGCCGCGACGATCGCGGCGGTCATTTTCGTTGTCCGATGGCGAGCGCGTCAGGGGCGCGGCAGCAACTCGACCAGCTGGTAGGCCCCTGCCCATGCGCGCGGTTCGCTCGCGATCGTCGACTTGATTGCCTTGGCGACCGCGCTGAGCGCCTCGGATTCCACGAGCGGTATGGACACGCCGGCGGTGACTCCGAAGAGCCTCGGGTAGCTGAGTGCCTGCGGCGACGTGACCAGCAGGAGGAAGGTGGGTGTCTCCGGAGGGATCGCCGAGAGTCCCAGGCGCGTGCGGGCACGAATTCGTTCACTTCCCGGCTGGCGGTTGGTGGTGTCGCGACGGATGAGCAGATCCGGAATCGCGAAGTCGAGACGGTGCGTGCCGGACGCCAACCGGTTCTCCGTCGTGGAGTCCGGGTAGAGCAACGTGGCACTGTGCCCGGGTGCCACGAGCACCAGCGCCACGAATGACTGCTCCTGGAGTTGCACGACTGCGTAGCGCGGAGGAGAGCCGGTATCGACCTCCAGAATGCGCGGCTCGTGGGCAGATCCCTCGCCAAGCGTACCGACCCGCGGCGTGCTGGCGCACGCGAGGCCCACGAGACCGATTACGATGGTGGCAACACGAATTCGCACGCATTCCCTCACAGTGCTACCGTACAAGACCATGACACTTCCGACGACCACACGACTCGCCATGATCGCCGTCGCGGCCGCGCTCGCGCTGGCCACGACCTCCGCATCGGCCCAGGGGACCCCGGCCTCGATTGCGTCGAAAACTACAGGATTCGAGCGCCGCGATGGTTTTGTGCCGGTTTTCGTGGACGCGAAGTCCGGAAAGCTCCTGCTCGAACTGCCCCGCGACTCGACACGCGCGCTCCTGCTGCTGTCGCAGGCGACTGGGTTCGGCTCCAACCCGATCGGCATCGATCGAGGCGCGAGCCAGGGCGCGGACCTGGTGTGGTTCGTTCGCGAGGGGGACCGCGTCCTCGTCGTGATCGAGAACACGCGATACCGGACGTCCGCCGCGGGGAATGCCGCGCATCAGCGGACGATCGAGGAAGGGTTTCCGTCCAGCACGATCGCGGCGCTTCCCTTGCTCGCTGAGGAACAGGGGCGGTTGCTGGTGGATGCCACGGACTTCGCGATCCGGGACTGGACCGAGGTCGCGCAGACGATGTCCCGGGCGCAGCAGGGGAGCTACAGCGTGGCGCGCGACCGCTCCGGCATCAACCGCGCGCTGACGCGGGCCTTTCCCGACAACACGGAGATCGACGTGACGCTGACCTACGCGCTCTCGGGCGGCAGGCCCGGGGGGATCGTCAACCAGACGGTGCCCGACGGACGCGCGTTCACACTGCGCCATCACATCACGCTGCACCGGTTGCCCGACGACAACTACCGGCCGCGCGAGTGGGATCCGCGCGTCGGCTATGGCGCCGTCGCCTTTCATGACTTCGCACGCCCCATCCAGGAGCCGCTGCAGGTGCGGTGGATCCGGCGGCAGCGGCTGGAACGCGTGAACCCGAACGATCCCAATTCAGCATTCAGGAAACCCATCGTCTTCCACGTGGATCGCGGCATTCCGGAGCCACTGCGGACCGCCACGCTGGAGGGGGCGAAGTTCTGGGAGCAGGCGTTCGACCGCGCCGGGCTGCGCGGCGGCTTCCGCGCCGAGCTCCTGCCGGAAGGCGCCGACCCGATGGACGCGCGCTACAACGTGGTGCAATGGATCAACCGCAACGAGCGCGGGTGGTCGGTGGGCGGTTCGCTGGGCGATCCGCGCACGGGAGAGATCCTGAAGGGCATGGCGCGGATGGATTCGCACCGCGCGCGCACGGATTACAACCTGTACGCGGGACTCATGGGTGCGTCGCCGTCGGCCGCGGACACCGCGTTCGTGCTCGCGCGGGTGCGGCAGGTGACGGCGCACGAGATCGGGCACACGATCGGGCTGAGCCACAATTACATCGCGTCCACGTACGAGCGCGGTTCGACGATGGATTATCCGCCGCCACGCGTGCGACTCACGGCGAACGGCGAGATCGACATCTCGGCGGCGTACGATGTGGGGCCCGGCGCGTACGATGTGTGGGCGATCCGGTGGGGCTACGGCATCTTCCCGCCGGCCACGGAGCGGGATTCGCTGCGCGCCATCGTCGCCGACGGAGTGCGCCGCGGCTACCTGTATCTCTCGGACGGCGATGCCCGCCCGGACTTCGCGTCCGACCCCCGGACCAATCTCTGGGACGACGCCGCGACGCCGTCCGAGTTCCTGCGACATCAGATGGACGTGCGTCGCGTCGCCATGCGCCGGTTCGGGTTGCGCAACATCCGTCCCGAGCAGCCCATCGGGCTGCTCCAGGAGCGGTTTGCGCCTGTGTATTTCATGCATCGGTTCGCGCTCAACTCCCTGGCGAAGACCATCGGCGGCATGGAGTACTCGAATCCCCTGAGCGGAGACGGCCAGCAGGCGACACGCCCCATCGGCGCCGCCCGACAGCTGGAGGCGCTCGGACAACTCATCGCGGCGCTCCAGCCTGCGGAACTCGCCATCCCGGACACGGTGCTCACCCTGATGGTGCCGGGCGCCAGCGCGGTGACGCCGCAGGTGGAGCTCTTCGGCACGCGTACGCGCCCTGCCTTCGACGAACTGGGCGCAGCGCGGACGTTGTCCCAGATGGTGGTTGACCTGATCCTGCAGCGTGAGCGGGCCGCGCGGCTGGTGCAGTTCGCGACGCGCGCCGGCACGCAGCTTACCCTGCCGATGGTGATCGACACGCTCGTGGCGGATACCTGGCGGCGGGCCGTTCCTTCGGCCCCCAAGCTCGCGGCGCTCCAGCGCGTGACCCAGCGCGCCGTGACGGATCGCCTGATTAACCTGGCCGCGGATTCTTCTGCGGCGCCGGAAGTGCGCGCGATCGTGAATCTGAAGCTCATGGACCTGCGGACGGAGGCGCGCACGCGCAGCGCGGCCGGCCCGTTCGAGCGGCGCGCCCACTTTACGGCGATCGCGCGGGACATCGATCGCTGGATCGAGCAGGGTGAGGTTCCGGCGCTGACGCCGGCACTGATTGCGCCGCCGGGAGATCCCTTCGGCGTTCCCGAGCAGTGAGATGCGGATTCGTCGCATCGGGATAGTCGGGGCGGGCACGATGGGCGCCGGCATTGGCGCCCTCGCTGCCTCGGCGGGTGTGCCGGTGGTGTTGCTGGACGTTCCCGCGGCGGACGGAGGGGGGGCAGACGCGAGCGCGCCGGCCCGGAAGGGGCTGGAGCGCCAGCTGAAGGCGCGCCCGGCGGCATTCATGGACACGGCGCGCGCGGACCTCGTTCGCGTGGGCAACACCCGTGACGATCTCGCGCTCCTCGCCGACTGCGATCTGGTCATCGAGGCGATCATCGAGCAGGCCGAGCCGAAGAAGGCGTTGTACGAACGGCTGGAGCAGGTGATCCCACCGCGCACGATCGTCGCGTCCAACACGTCCGGCATTCCGATGCGACTGCTGGTGGACGGGCGGGGATCGGCATTTCGCGAGCGGTTTCTGGGGATGCATTTCTTCAATCCGCCGCGGTACCTGCACCTGCTGGAGATCATCGCGGCGCCGGAGACCAGCGAGGAGACGCTTACCGTGGCGCGCGCCTTCAGCGAGCGCGTGCTGGGCAAGGGAACGATCCGCGCGAAAGACGTCCCCGGGTTCGTGGCCAACCGCCTCGGCGTCTACGGCATGGTGCTGGCGCTCCGGATGCTGGACGAGTTCGACCTGAGCATCGATGAAGTGGACGCGCTCACGGGGCCGGCCCTGGGGCGCGCCAGGTCCGCGACGTTCCGCACCGCGGACCTCACCGGGCTGGACGTGCTGGACCACGTCGCGAAGGAGCTCACGCACGCCACCGGCGAAGACTTCGAGTTGCCCGACTGGGTGAAGCAGTTGATCGGCCACGGACAGCTGGGGGAAAAGACGGGCGCCGGCTTCTACAAGAAGGTGGGGAAGGACATTCAGACGCTCGATCGAAAGACGCTGGAGTACGGTCCGCAGCGCACGGTGGAATCGCAGGAACTCGCGGCGCTGGCGCGACTGCCGCTCGAGCAACGGTTTGCGGCGGTCCGGGACCTTTCCGGGACATACGGAGAGTTCGCGAGGGCCTACCTGCTGCGGCTGTCGCACTTCGTGCTGGAGCGCACGCCGGACATCGCCTACGATCTGCCCAGCGTGGACCGTGGGATGGAATGGGGCTACGCCTGGGAAGCGGGGCCGTACCGGCAGATGGACCTGCTCGGCCTCGATTTCGTGCGCGCGGGATTCAAGAAGCACAAGCTTGCGCCGCCGCCGCTGCTCGGAATGGCGAAGAAGAGCTTTTACGCCGACGGGGGCACGACGGTGCTCCAGCTCGACGGCAGCTACGCCGCCGTGCCTCCCGTCGCGAATTCGGTGTCGCTGGCCGCCGCGCGGCGCGCGCGGGAGCCGTTCTTCGAATCCGCGGACGCCTCCCTGGTGGATCTCGGAGACGGCGTGGCCTGTTTCGAGTTCCACAGCAAGATGAACACGATTGGCGAAGGGGTGCTGACGGGGCTTCGCGACGCGCTGGAGCGGGTGGAGCGCGGCAACCTCGCCGGCCTCGTGATCGGCAACGACGACCCGCGCACGTTCACCGCGGGGGCGGACCTGGCGATGGTGGGCGCACTGGTGCGAAAGGGCGACTGGAAGACGCTGGAGACCGCCATCTCCGATTTCCAGCAGCGCGCCATGCAGCTGCGATACGCTCCCTTTCCGGTGGTGGCCGCCCCGTTCGGGCTCACCCTGGGTGGCGGCAGTGAGTTTTCACTGCACGCGGACGCGATCCAGGCGCACGCCGAGCTGTACATGGGGCTCGTGGAGGTCGGCGTCGGGCTGCTTCCGGGAGGGGGCGGCACGAAGGAACTGCTGTTCCGCTTCACCAGGGAACTCGCTGCGTACGAGGAGGCCGATCCTTTCGAGGGGGTGAAGCGCGCCTTCAGGCTCATCGCGATGGGGACGACGAGCACGAGCGCGCTCGACGCGCGATCGCTCGGGTTCCTGCGCGCGAGCGACGGCATCTCGATGAATCGCGATTTCCTCATCGCGGACGCAAAGCGGCGCGTGCTCGCTCTCGCGCCGGGGTACGTCCCACCGACGATGCAGCGCATCACCGCCATCGGCAAGGAGGGATTAGGAAACCTCAAGTACGCTGCGTGGGCGATGCGGCAGGCGTCGCAGATCACGGACTACGAGGTGACACTCGCCCAGGAGATCGCGTACGTCCTCTGCGGCGGCGATGGTCCGCCCAGGACGGTGACCGAGCAGGACATCCTCGACCTGGAACGGGACGCGTTACTGCGACTGCTGGGAACGAAGGAAACGCAGGACCGCATGGAGCACATGCTCAAGACGGGGAAACCGTTGCGAAATTGACGACGGACGTGAC
>JBBDYA010000088.1:50701-80077 GCA_040902005.1 Gemmatimonadaceae bacterium
GGCGGACGTGACGGCGGACGTGACGGCGGACGTGACGGCGGACGTGACGGCGGACGTGACGGCGGACTTACCGGCGGGGAAATCATGACGGAAGCTGTGATCGTGTCGGCCGTACGGTCGGCGGTGGGCAAGGGAAAAAAGGACGGCGCGCTGGCGGCGGTACACCCCACCGAGGTGTCGGCGTGCGTGATGCGCGGTGCACTGGCAGGGATCGATCCCGCGATCGTGGACGACATCTACTGGGGATGCGCGATGCCGGAGGCGTCGCAGGGACTGAACGTCGCACGCCTCTCCTCGCTGCGCGCCGGGATCCCGGTGGAAGTGCCCTCGGCGACCATCAATCGCTTCTGTTCGTCGGGCCTGCAGACCGTGGCCCTTGCCGCCCAGGAAATCATGTCGGGCCAGGCCGACGTGGTGCTCGCCGGCGGCGTGGAGATGATGAGCCAGGTTCCCATGTCGGGCTATCACACCCGGCTCGATCCGGAGCTCACCGAGTCGTATATCGGCATGGGGTTCACCGCCGAGCGGGTCGCCGAACGCTGGAAGGTCTCGCGTGAAGACCAGGACCGCTGGGCGGCCGGCAGTCAGCAGAAGGCGGCGCGTGCCTGGGATGACGGACGATTCGACAGTCAGATCGTGCCGATTCCCACCGAACAGGTGACGTGGAGCGGTGCGAAGAAGGAGGAGCGCACGACACCGTTCGTTCGTGACGAACTGCCGCGCGCCGGGACCACGCTGGAAGGACTCGCGAAGCTGAAGCCGGCATTCAAGGTGAACGGAACGGTCACCGCCGGAAATGCGAGTCCCTACTCCGATGGCGCGGCGGCAGTGCTCCTGATGAGCGCCGAGCGCGCGAAAGCGCTGGGGCTCAAGCCACTGGCGCGGTTCATCGCGTTCGCCGCGGCAGGGGTGGAGCCGGACGTGATGGGAGTGGGGCCGATCAAGGCGGTGCCAAAGGC
This sequence comes from Gemmatimonadaceae bacterium, assembly GCA_040902005.1. Lineage (GTDB taxonomy): Bacteria > Gemmatimonadota > Gemmatimonadetes > Gemmatimonadales > Gemmatimonadaceae > DASPMP01. Next base: position 51,661 of record JBBDYA010000088.1, read on the forward strand.
CCTGAAGCGTGCGGGGCTGTCCATGCAGGACATCGCTCTCATCGAGTTCAACGAGGCGTTCGCCGCGCAGGTGGTAGCGGTGGTGCGCGACCTGGAGATGTCGGAGGATCGCGTGAACGTGAACGGAGGCGCGATCGCGCTCGGACATCCGCTGGGGGCCACGGGCTCGAAGCTCACCACGCAGCTGGTCCACGAACTGGGCCGACGCGGCGGTGGCGTTGGGCTGGTGACGATGTGCATCGGTGGAGGGATGGGGGCGGCGGGACTGTTCGAGGTCTTTCCGGCGTTCTGAACGGCGCTGCGCTGTCGCGCCGCGCGGTCTCAGGGGACCGGTCGCATCGCCGCCTCGATCTCCGCGATCTCCCGCGGCGCGCGCGATATCCACTCCAGCCCGTTCTCGGTCACGATGTAGTCGTCTTCGATGCGCACGCCGATGTTCCGGTAGCGCTCCAACACCGGACGAAGTCTGGCGATCAGGGCGCGATTGCGCGGCGTGTCAGCCAGGACGTCCGGCAGGTTTCCGCGCACGTAGATGCCCGGCTCGATGGTGAACGCGCTGCCCGCGGCGATCGTGCCCGTGAGGTAGTACTGGTCGGGGTCATGCACCTCGAGGCCGATGCCGTGTCCCAGTCCGTGCATGAAGTACAGGCGGATCTGCGGCGCCTGGCTGATCGCGCCGCCCTGACCCACCACGTCGTACGTGGCCGCCGGAGACTCGATCAGGCCGAGCCGCGCGAGTCCGGCCGCGATGACCGCCGTGGCCGAGTCGCTCATGGCCTGGGCCCGCATTCCGGGCAGTGCATTTCGCTCCGCGGCCGCCTGCGCGTCGCGGACGATCTGATAGATGTCGCGCTGGGCCGGCGTGAAGGCACCGGCGGCCGGTATCGTGCGCGTCACGTCGGCTGCGTACCCCTGAACCGACGCGCCGACGTCCATGACCACCATGTCTCCCGCTTCGATCTGGCGGTCGTTGGCGTTGTAGTGCAGCACGGTGGCGTTCGGACCCGAGCCCACGATCGACGCGAAGGACGGCCGCTCCGCGCCGCGGCGACGAAAACCGTACTCGATCGTCGCCTCGATCTCGTACTCGTGCATGCGTGGGCGCATGGCGCGCATCGCCTCCAGGTGCGACGCCACCGTGATCTCGGCGGCGCGGCGGATCAGTGCCAGCTCGGCCGCAGACTTGGTGCCGCGCAGCCGCGTGACCGCGGCGTTCACCGTCGGTACGACGCGCAGCGGCGGGTACCGAGCGCTGAGCGCGGCCAGGTACTGGTCTTCGGGCGTGAGCGCCTGGCCCGGCGCGCGCCTCGGGCCGGTCACCCCGCCGCCGACGTGCAGCGGCAGCCGGCCGCTCGAGGCGAGCGAATCGAGCACCGTGTGCAGCTCGCCGCGAACGCGCGCGGCCACTCCCGAGATCCTGGTGGCACCATCGAGGCCGATACGCGCGCCGCTCCACAGCTCCACGGCGGGATCGCGCGGCAAAACGAAGACCGTAGCCGTGGTGCGACCGCCCTCCTTCACCATCAGCAGCGCCGCTTCCGGCTCACGAATGCCGCTGAGGTACAGCATTTCGGGGTTCTGGAAGAACTCGAGATAGTCGTGCTCCGGCGCGCGCGCGCCGAATACCATGATTGCCGCGTCGGGCATGCGCGCGACGAGCGCGTCGCGGCGCTGCTGGTACTCGGCGACGGAGAATTGCGCATCCAGGTGGCACGGAGCCGCGGCGACGAGCAGCGCGGCGAGCAGCAGTCGATTCATGAACGGCCTCACGGGTGCGGGTCGCATCCTATTCGGCACCGAGCTGGCCCCCGTCATTGTCGAGCGACCGCCACAGGTACCAGCAGGCGACGCTGCTGTACGGCGTCCATTTCGCCCCGATGCGCTGCACATCCTTTGGTCGGACCTTCCGCTTGCGATAGGCCCGCTTGATGGCGTTCTGGATGCCGAGGTCCAGGTCCGGCAGCACGTTCGGGCGGCCGAGCTTGAACATCAGGAACATCTGGGCGGTCCAGCGGCCGATGCCCTTCACCTGCACGAGGTGCGCGATGAGCTCCGCGTCGGCCAGCGAGTCCACGTGGTCCAGTGGGAGTGTGCCGGCCTGCAAACGCGCGGACAGGTCGCGGAGGTAGCCGATCTTCTGTCGCGATAGTCCGACCGCGCGAAGCTGCTCCTCGGACGTGGCGAGGATCTGTGCGGGTGTGGGTGCCCCCCCGGGGTAGAGCGCGAGCAGACGGCCGTGAATCGTGCCGGCCGCCTTGCCGGAGAGCTGCTGAAAAACGATCGATCGGACGAGCGCCAGATAGTGGGACCCGCCCGTGCCATCCCTCGGACGGTATGGCCCCACGCTCTCCATGACCTTTGCCATCACCGGGTCCACGCGCCGGAGATGCGCGCGCGCGCGGCGCGCGAGGGTCGCGTGCGTCACGAACTAATGGCGGGCGAAAATGCTCGTCGTGCCGTCGCGGTTGAACGCGATCACGTTGTACCGGTCCACGCGCCCCCCGACTTCCATGCCCGGCGAACCCGCGGGCATACCCGGTACCGCGATGCCGGCGACCTTCGGCTTCTCCTTCAGAAGGCGCTGGATGTCCGCGGCCGGGACATGACCCTCCACCACGTAGCCCTCAACGAACGCCGTATGACACGAGTACAGGCGTTCGGGGACGCGTCCCGCCCGCTTCACGCCGACGACATCCGACGTGTCCCGCGACACGACCTCGAAGGCATGCTTCCGCAGGTGCTCGATCCAGTCCTTGCAGCAGCCGCAGTTGGCATCCTTGAAGACCGTAACGCGTGTGGCGGCCCCCGGCGCAGTGGGCGCTGACGGTGCCGACGCCGAGACCAGGGAACCGAGGAGTAGCACGCCCGCATAGCGGACCAAAGCGCGATATTGCATGCTTCACAGTCTAGCAACCGCCGGAGCGATCCACATGCCGAATTCCTCCCACACACCGTCAGGGTTTCTCCCCCTCGCCATGGTCCTGGTCGCCACGGCAACGACGCTGTCGGCGCAGAATCCCACGACGCGGCCCGTGCCGAGGGACTCGGCGCGCGCGGCGGCGCTGTACGTGAGCGACCGCCCCGAGGATCATCCGCAGCGGAACTTCGACGACCAGGTCCGGAGCAAGGCGCGCACGGACAGCATCTATGGCGCGCGCAGCCGCGGCGTGATGGATTTCCAGAAGATCTCGTACAGGAGCGGCGTGGACGGGATGACCATTCCCGCATACCTCTTTCAGCCGCTGAACAAGCGCGGCGCGCGCGGGCACGCGGCGATGGTCTGGGTGCATGGTGGGGTGCACGGCGACTGGGGCACGATGTACTTCCCGTTCGTGAAGGAAGCGGTGGAACGCGGCTACGTGATCATCGCGCCCGAGTACCGTGGCAGCACGGGGTATGGCGCCGAGCATTTCAACGCCATCGACTACGGCGGCAAGGAAGTGGACGACGTGGCGTCCGCCCTCGACTTCCTGAGAACGCTGCCCCACGTGGACGCCGAGCGTGTGGGCGTCATGGGGTGGAGCCACGGCGGATTCATCGCCGCGCACCTGGTGTTTCGCGAACAGCATCCGTTCAAGGCGGCGGCGGCAATCGTTCCGGTGACGAACCTGGTGTTCCGGCTTGGCTACAAGGGTCCGGGGTACGCGCGCAACTTCTCGACCCAGCGCGACATTCGGGGCATGCCGCACGAGAAAAAGGAGGAATACATCAGGCGCTCGCCACTGTACCACGTGGACAAGCTGACGGTGCCGATCCTCGTGCACGTCGCGACGAACGACACGGACGTCGACTACGTGGAGGATCAACAGATGGTGGACGCGCTGCGGTCGCGCCAACCCGATCTTGCCGAAACGAAGACCTACGTGGATCCGGCACCGTGGGGTAACTCGATCGGGCACGCCTTCAGCCGGCGCGTGGATCCGGTGACCCTGGAGCGAGTGGACTCGCCGGCGCAGATCGATTCGTGGAACCGCACGTGGGTGTTCTTCGAGTGGATCCTGCGTCCGTACGAAGACCGTTCGAAGCCGCCACCCCCGGTGCGTACGCGGCCGTGACCCTGCATCACACCGACGAGATCCGGATCCGCATCGACGAGATCCGCCAGTCCCGGCGCGGACGGATCGACTGGCGGCTGTCGCACCACACCGCCGAGATCGCGATTCGCGCGATCGCGGGCCACGTATCGGTGCGCTATCGTCCCGGGAGCAAGTCGCGGCGTCGCAAGAGACACAAGCGTCTGCTGTGAGCGCCTGGCGCTGATCAGCCGCGCAGCCGGATGACGAGCAGCGCCACCGCGGCCACCGTCACGATGATGGACGAGACACTGATCAGCGTCTGGTAGGCCGATTCGGTCATCGTCCCCTTCTTCTTCATCGAATTGCCGACGACGACGATGATGATGAGGACGACCAGCAGGATGATTGGAACGAGCATGGGATCCCGGCAGGGTGGGGGAGGGGCAGCGACACAACCCTACCGGACGCGGCCGGTGCTCGTCAAGTCATGCGTCCAGGCGGCGATGCGCGCTCAGGCCGATCAACGCCCCAAGCGTCGCCCCCATTCCGACGAGCAGCGTGCTCGCCGCCGGCCCGATGGGAGACGAGAGGGTGGCGAGGGTTACGATCGCGGCGGCGCCGAACCCCAGCAGCGCGCCGACGATGGTCCAGAATCGCTGCTCCGGTCGAACCCAGCCAACCTTCGCCGCGAGGAATCCAGCGGCGACCACCAGGATCGTGCCCCCCGCGAACCCGCCGGCAAAGACGCCCCCACGCCCGAGGCCGCCGCCAAGGAGGGCGCCGCCCCCGCCCCCGACGCCGCCGACCAGGCACATGAGCACGAAGAGCAGGAGGAATTTCACGGTCGTCCCTTAGTGGCCACGCCGCGCTTCACGGATCGCCTCGGCTTTCTCCGAGTTCTTTTCCGCTTCGTCGTGCTGCTGCCGATCCTGATCCAGCCGGTGGTTTCCCTCGATCGGCGCGCTCTCGTCGGATTGGGCGGCATTCGAGCCTTCCTGGAGCTGCTCGATGAAGCGCCGGTGCGTGGCCTGGCCATGCTGTCCCTCCGCGTGGCGCTGCGCGCCCTTCTGACGTCCCTTGTCCTTTGCCATGGATGAGCTTCTCCGTTGAGAGTGGTAGGGTCGGGTCCTCTGGGCGCAAGCAGGGGGCCACACTGCTTACGCCCGCTCCCGGTGACCCGTAGAATCATCCGGTCCCCTTCCGTCGGAATCGCATGGCGCATCGTCTTGCCCTCGTACTCGCACTTGCGCTCGCTATCGGATGCCGAGCCTCCAGCTCGCCCGTGCCGACGGTAGCCGAGACCAGCGCGTACGTGGTCCGGCTCGGTCATGACACGCTGGCAGTGGACCAGTTCACCCGCGTAGGCGATCGGCTGGAGGGAGCGCTGGTGACACGGTATCCGCAGGCAGTGGTGACGCACTATCTCGTCACATTGAATCCGGACGGCACGGTCTCGCTCGTGGAGTCCAGCCGCCGCCTCGCCGACGGCGGTCTCGTTCCGCCTGGAAACGTGCGCAGCACGACCGTGACCTACACGCCCGACAGCGCCATCACGCGGCAGCAGCGAGACACGCTCGTGACGACGCGCGTGGCGGCCGCCATGGCATTTCCGTACATCAACTATTCGATGGCATTCATGCAGCTGCCGATCGCCGCGCTGCGCGCGTCGAACCGGGACAGCGCCAGGTACGCCATTCTTCCCGTGGGCGGAGGCACTACCACGCCAATGTCGGTCGCCCGGCGCGACCTGGGCCGGTACACGGTGACCATCGGCGCGTATCAGCATGACGTCCGCACGAATGGCCGCGGCGTGGTGCAGAGCGTGGATGGCACCGGCACCACGCAGCAGTTCATCGCCCAGCGCCAGAGCAGCGCCGACGTATCCGGGATCGCCTCGGCGTGGAGCGCGCTCGCGCGGATGCCCCTGTCGTCACGCGATACCGTACGTGCGACGATCGGCTCGACGCGGCTGTGGGTGGATTACGGCAGGCCGGCGGCGCGCGGACGCCGCGTGTTCGGTGAGAGCGGCGTGCTGAACGACACGCTCTGGCGCACCGGTGCCAACGCCGCGACGCAGTTCCGGACCAGCGCGCCGCTCACCATGGCCGGCCACACGGTTCCCGCGGGGACGTATACCCTCTGGACGCTGGCGATCCCCGGCCGCTCTCAGCTGATCATCAATCGCCAGACGGGACAGTGGGGGACGGTGTACGACCCGGCCCAGGACCTCATTCGGGTGCCTCTCGCGCGAACGGAGCTCTTATCGGTGGTGGAGCGATTCACGATCGCGATCGATGCGGTCGGTGCGAATGGCGGTGTCCTTCGTCTCCGGTGGGACACCACCGAGTGGTCGGTTCCGTTCACCGCGCCCTGAGTGTCGCGCGTCCTCGACTACTTTTTTCGCGGCCTGATGGTCCTGGCCCCGGCCGCGATCACCATCTGGGTCTTCTGGCTGATCATCAGCAAGGTCGATGAGTGGGTGGGCTTCGGCATTCCCGGCGCCGGTTTCGTCGTCACGGTCGCGCTCATCACGCTGTTCGGGTTTCTCACGTCGAGCTTCCTGGCGCGCTGGACGGTCGGGTTCATGGACAACACGTTCGCGCGGCTGCCGCTGGTGCGGCTGGTCTATGCGTCCACGCGCGATCTGCTGGAGGCGTTCGTCGGGGAGAAGCGCCGGTTCGACAAACCCGTACTCGTCGCGATGAGCCCGGACGGAGAGGAGAAGGCCTTCGGATTCATCACGCAGGAGAGCATGACGCGGTTTGGGCTGGAAGATCACGTGACGGTGTATCTGCCCTTCTCCTACACCTTCACGGGCGTCATCCGCGTGTTCCCCTCGCGCAACGTTCGCCCGCTGAGCAATGACAGCGCGGAGGTGATGGCATTCGTGGTCTCGGGCGGCGTGACGGAGCCCAAGGTGTAGACAGGGGTTACGGGTCGGGATTTCGCTCCCACGACCCGTACATCGGATTGGGAAACAGAAAGAATCGCACACCGAAGTCGCGCAGTGTCTCCGGCTTCAAGCGCGACTCCTGATTGAGTCCCGGAAAGTCCTGGATGTTGTCTCCCATCCAGGCGACCACCGTCAACGCCGGCAGCCCCGGCGCGGCCTGGCCGGACTGGACTCGCCGGAAGCGCGGATTCTTGTCCGATTCGCCCACCGGCTTGCACAAGACGAGGTCGGCAGGGAAACCGACCGTTTGCAGGTTCTCGCGGGTGGCTGCACAAAGCGAGTCCGCCCGGTTCGTGACGATGACCAGACGGCCAGTCAGTTCGCGCACGCGGGCAGCAAATTCGACGGCACCCGGAATGGCCAACGCGGCGCGCTCCTTGACCCACATCGCCCAAGTGTCCTCCGAGTACCGCTGGCCTGACAACGTAAGACGTCTCTGATACTCGGAGTTGTCCAGGACAGTTTCATCGGCGTCGAGGATGACTGCCCACGACCGGGGCGGCAGGCCGCTCGCCAGCTCGGCGACTCGGCCCGAGGCCAACCTGTAGGTCTGGCCTGCCAGGCCGCGATACTCCGCCGAGGTGCGGACCCAGCGGACGTCGTTCGGTAGCGCAGGGGCGTGAATTGCGGGCGGAGGCGCAGCGGATGGCCAGCATCCGAGCAGCGCCAGGGCGAGGAGCGGAGCGAGTACGCGCATGTGTGGTCCTCTCTCAGATGGCCTCAAGGATGAGCAACGTGCGAGCCCGGCTCACGGCTTCAACGCTTCCCGCAGTACTCGGCCGTCCACTCTTTCCAAGGGGGCGAGGCGGAGCCGGGCTGCGAGCGTCGGCGCCAGATCGACCACCTCGACTTGTTGCGTGAACTTCTGACTCACGAATCCCGGTCCGTAAAAGACCAGCGGCACTGCCGAGTCGTCATGGTAGGGCGTTCCGTGCTGCGCCTCGAGCGTGGCCCGCGAATCTGCGACTCGCCGGCCGACGTACACGTTCCTGTGCAAGGTGACCCCGATGGCAGGGGGTGTGCCGGGAGGCAACGCGCGAAGCCACTTGCGGGCCAGAAGGTCCTGTGTGGTGTCCGCGCTGGCAAGTTCCCTGATGACGTCGGCACGCAGGACGCCGGGTATCAGCCGAATTCTCGCGGCCGCCGACCGCACCACCGAGTCCACGTCGAGGCCTGCCCCCGCGATCGCGGCGGCGGCGAACGTCACGAGGCCGCGAGCCGCCTTCACGCTTGACGTGTCTCCGCTTCGGGGCAGCGCGCGCCCGAGGTCCGCGATGAGATCATTCAGGCTGACGCGGAGCGGCAGAGAGTCAGGGTGATCGACAAGCTCCGGGTAGGAACTGATTCCATGATCCGAGGTGAGGGCGAACACGACACTCGCGGAGTCGCGCAACCTGTAGAGAGAGTCGATCAGCGTGCCCACATAGCGATCGACCCGCGCGAGCTGGTCATGCAGTTCACGCGAATCCGGCCCATACCGGTGCCCGATCGCGTCTGTGGTGGACAGGCTTACCGACAGCAAGTCAGTCTGGGGCCCGGTTCCAAGCCGCATGGCGTGAACACCGGCCAGCGCCAGCTGGACGGTGATCGAATCCATGAAAGGGACGTATCGCAATTCCCGCAGAGCGAGTGCCGTATCCCTGGGCAGGGTGTGGGGGAAGGCAACGTGACGGCCGTCGAACTCGACGGACACGCTGTCAGGTTCTGGATACCTCGACGCCGGCAGCAGGAGGTCCCATGTCGCGCCGATCAGTCGGATCGGAATCCGACGCTCGTTGAAGGCTCGTACCCATTGCGGCAGCGTGTCAGCGTACCAGGTACTCGTGGTGAACTGGCCATTCAGTGCGTACCAGAACACTTCCTCCGGCGCCCGTCCAATCGGTAGAATCGCACCGCGGTCCTTTCGTGAAAGCGACAGTGCACGCGAGCGCGGGTCGCGCACCCGTAGCCAATCAAAGAGCGTAGTGCCGCGAAAACGGAACGGCGACGCCCCGTCTCCGCCGCCACCGAGCATCGACGCGCGGGGATCGGGAACTCCGAGGCTGTTATTGACGATTCCGGTGCTCCTCGGGTAGCGGCCGGAGAGTATGGACGCATGTCCAGGTGCAGTCTCGGTGATCGCCTGGTCGTGGATGGCCGTGAACACGGCGCCGCCCCGCGTCAGGCGACCCAAGCCGTGCCTGAAGTCAGCAGCGAAACGATCGAGATAGTCGGCTCGCATCTGGTCGACCACGATGAGGACGACCAGGGTGGGATGACCGGAGGCAGGCACGTCAGCCCGCTGCGCGACCGCCAGCGAGGGCAGGCCAGACAGGAACAGAGAACCCGCGAAGCAATGCCGGCCGACCAGCGCTGAAATGCGTGACATGTGCTCGCTATCGAAGAGAGAGGGGGCGGCCATCCAGTGGTTCGGCGGGCGTTATGCCGAGGATCGCCGCGAGCGTCGGAGCGATGTCCACGACGCGGACCATCTCTCGTCGCACCCCGGGCCGGATGTCCATTCCATAGAAAATGAGGGGAACGCGCGCGTCATCGGCGTGCGGCATCCCATGGTAGGCATTGATCGTCGACGCCCAGTACGCGCCCGGCTTGAGCGTAATCACAAGGTCGGCGGGCAAGTCGGGGGGCAACGCATGCAGCCAGCGCCGCGCGATGTCATCCTTTGCGGTGTCTCGGCGTGCGAGCGTATTCACCTGGTCGACGCGGAGGACGTTGGGCACCCGGCGCAGTCTGGCCGCGAGCGACCGTACGACGCTGTCGGGATTCAGCCGCGCCCGCCGAAGCGGCTCGCGATCGATCCACACGATGCCGTCTGCCAGGCTCCCGCCGAAGCCGGCGCCGCGTCGCCGCAGTTGTACATCGAACTCGTCGAGTGCGGGCCCGAGGTCGACGCGCATCGGGCGGCCACCGTGGCGCTCGGCAACGAGCTCAGGATACGACGTCACGCCGTGGTCGGAGGTGAGGACGACGATCACGCGCGACGAGTCTCGCAAGCGGAAGAGTGAGTCGAGAAACCCCCCGATGTGCCGATCCAGCCGCAGGATCTGGTCGTGCATCTCTCGCGAGTCGGGGCCGAATTGATGTCCCACGGCATCCGTTGTGGAGAAGGACATTGCAAGCAGATCAGTCGCTTCACCGGCCCCGAGTCCCATGGCGGTGACCCCCCGAAGCGCGAACGCTGCCAAGAGCGAGTCCATCGCCGGGTACGCAATGAACGCTGCGGCCGTGGAGGCCGAATCCAGGGGGAAGGGATGCGGGAACGTCGTATTGCGCCCCAGGCTCTCGAAGCGGACATCGTCGGGTTCCGCATACTCTCGCTCCGGCAGGAGCGGCGTCCATTCACGTCCGGCATACTGGTGGGGAATCCTACTGGTGTTGAATGCATCCACCCATGTTGGCAACGTATCGCTGTAGTAACGGCTTGTCGTGAACTCGCCGGTCCCGCGGTACCACAACACGGTTTGCCGCGCGCGACCAAGCATCAGCATCGCGGCGTCGTCCTTCCGCGAAACGGAAAGCGCGCGCGAACGGGGATCCGTCGCATGCATCCAGTCAAAGAGCGTGGTGCCGCGGAACTTCGAAGGAGAAACGCCGGGACCCGAGCCAGCTACCAGTGGGTATGCCGAGTCCTCGAGGATCTGTGTGTGTGCCACGACGCCCGTGCTGCGAGGGAATCGGCCAGACAGCATCGCGGCATGGCCAGGCTCTGTCTTGGTGATCGCCTGATCCTGCCAGGCGTTCGTGAAGACGATGCCGCCTCGCTGCAGCCGTGCCAGTCCACCGGAGAGATGGAAACCGAACCGGTCGAGATAGTCGAAGCGCATCTGATCGACGGCGAGCAGCACGACCAGCGTGGGCGAGCTCAGTGATCCTGCTGCGCCCTGCGCGTGGAATGCGGGAGAGGCGCCGGATGTCGGTTGTCCCCCGGATGCGGGCGGGGCGCACGAAACCGCGGTAAGTGCTGCAATTGCGACCTGCAGCAGACGGACTGACGACAACATGATTGTCAAACCTCGAAGCAGCGGAATGTCGGACGCCATCGTCAAGGCGTCCGGTCGTGGCGAAGGGGTGGCACTCTTCGTATTCTAACCATTACTCCTACCCGGCTCCCCGTGCCCAGTTCGAACGGAATACTGTCCCGCGTCATGAACAACGTGATTCTCCGAACGGCCCTCTATTACGTGGCCCTGTTCGGGATGGCCGCTTGGCTGTGGCAGTTCCCGTGGGCCAAGAAGGTGATGGAGGGCTCGCTCAACGCGTTGCTGGCGGATGGCGGGTTCGCCGGCCTTGGCCGGGCCTCGTCGCTCCAGGGCGTGGGGACGGCGACGGTGGACGGGACCACGCTCGCGGTGACGGTCGCCGCCGCGATGATCGGTGCCGTTGCGCTCGCCCTGCCGGTGGCGTGGATCTATGGCCTCACGCGGGCGAAGCGGGGCTACCAGCAGTCCGTGGTGCAGACGCTGATGGTCCTTCCGCCGCTGGTGGCGGGCGTGGTCGTGCTGGTGAAGTACTCGCTCGCGCTGGCGTTCGCCCTGGCCGGCATCGTGGCCGCCGTGCGCTTCCGGAACACGCTCGAGGACAGCAAGGATGCCGTCTACATCTTCCTGTCGACGGCGATCGGGCTCGCGGCGGCGGTGCAGCTGCCGGTGGCCGCGGTCATCTCGGTGGTGTTCAACCTGATCATCCTCGCGCTCTGGTACACCGACTTTGGCAAGTCCATCGCGTACGAAGGGGCGCGCGCCAAGAGAAATCTCGAGGCGCAGCGGGTCAAGCTCCGGCAGACCGGCAGTTTCGTGGCAGTGCTCGACAAGGAGATCTTCGAGAATATGACTCCCGAGCAGCTCGAGGCGGCGGCCGACCGCGCCTGGCGTCGCCGGCGGCGCATGGATACCGACACGCCGGAAGACGATGAGATGCAGCGGCGGGACGTGCTCCTGCGCCTGCGCACGCAGGATCCGGATGGCTTGCGCGTTGCCGTGGAGGCGATGTTCGACGAATTTCTGAAGAAGTGGCGCTTTGGCGGCGTGGTGCACGAGCAAGACGGTACCCATGTCGTGGAGTACGCGGTGCAGCTCAAGAAGACGGCGCGCTCCGCGGAGTTGCTGGATGCCTTGAATGCCAAGTCGCAGATCATCGGAGCGGAGATCAAATGAACACAGTTCTCGGCCGCGCTGCGCGCGGATTGGTGCTCGGCTGCCTCGGTGCGGGCATGCTCTGTACCCCCCTGCTGGCACAGGAGCCGCAGGGCGACACGACGTCCGCAAAACCCTACGTGCCGGTGCCACTGTTCCAGAGCACCGTGCCCCTGGAGCTCACGCTGCACGCGCCGTTCCGGCAACTGGGCAAGGATCGGTCGCCGGACACCGACTGGCGTGCGGCACGCGTGTCGTACACGGGCGACGCCGGGGTGGCATCGGTGCCGGTCCGCGTGCGTACGCGCGGCGTGTGGCGCAAGAACAACTGCGAGATACCGCCCCTGCTGTTCAACTTCGTGAAGGACTCGGTGAAGGGAACGCCGTTCGCCCGGATCGACCGGCTGCGGCTCTCGATGCATTGCCGGAACCAGGACACGTACGAGCAGTACGTCCTTCAGGAATTCCAGGCCTACCGGGTGCAACGGCTGTTGACTCCCCTGAGCTATGATGTGCGGCTGACGCGCATGACGTACGTGGACTCGGAGCGCGGGGACACCGTTGCGCGCCGCTGGGGTTTTCTCCAGGAGCAGGACGACCCGTTCGCCGAGCGCGTGGGGCTCATGCTCGTGGAGCAGCGCGGTGCGGGCCCCAGTGACCTCGATCCGTACGAAAGCGCCTTCTTTGGCGTGTTCCAGTATTTCGTGGGCAACTCGGACTTCTCCATCCGCGAGCTGCACAACGTGGTGCTGCTCTACCGCGAACCGTACCACGTTCCAACGGCGCGCGACTTCGACTGGTCGGGGCTGGTGAATGCCCGGTATGCCAAACCTAATCCCGTACTGAAGATCCGGGGCGTCACGCAGCGCATCATGCGAGGGTACTGTGCGCCGGCCGAGGAATACGAGAAGGTGTTCGCGCTGTTCCGCGAGCGGAAGGACGCGATCTATGCACTGTATCGGGACGACGTCGGCGCGCTGATGGCGCCGGACGTGGTGAAGAAGACGCTGGAGTACCTCGACGCCTTCTACGCGATCATCAACGACCCGGAGAAAGCGCGGCAAGAGATCGTCGGCGCGTGCCTGGGCGGTGCCGCCTGAGGCACGCGGTCAGGCGGGCGTCATGACGGCGCCCGCCAGCTGCTCCTGCGCGCTGGCGCCGGCGCCGTGCCGTCGCACGTACTCGCCCGCCGACGTGAGTTCCCACGCGGTGGGATCGTTCAGGTAGGCGTCGAGCAACGCGTCGAGCTGGGCGCGACAGGCGCGGTCACGGACCGGCGTGAGGAGCTCCACGCGGCGGCGCAGGTTACGCGGCCGCAGGTCCGCGGAGCCGATGTAGTACTCCGGCGAGCCGGCGTTCGCGAAGTGGAACACGCGCGCATGCTCCAGGAAGCGGCCCAGCACGCTGACGACCGTGATGTTCTCGGAGACGCCGGAGATGCCGGGGCGCATGGTGCACACGCTTCGCACCACCAGCTCCACGCGCACGCCGTCCTGCGACGCCCGGAACAGGGCGCTCACGACGTCGGGTTCGGAGAGGCCGTTGACCTTCATCCGCACATGCCCGCCGCGGCCTGCCCGCGCGTGCGCCGCCTCCCGCTCGATCTTCGCCAGCAGCTCCGGCAGCAGTTGTTGTGGAGAGATCAGGCAGCCGCGCGTGAGCTGGTGCGGTGCACGAGAACTGCCCGTGAGTTCGTTGAAGAGGTCCTGCACATCCGCCGACAGTTCCTCATCCGCCGACAGGAGTGACAGGTCCGTGTAGCGTCCTGCCGTTTCGACGTTGTAGTTGCCGGTGCCCGCGTGGATGTAGCGACGCAAGCGCGTGCCCTCGCGACGCACCACGAGCGCGACCTTCGCGTGGTTCTTGACTCCCACGAGGCCGTGCACCACGCGCCCGCCCGCCTGCTCGAGCCGCCGGGCCCAATCGACGTTGCGCTCCTCGTCGAAGCGCGCCTTCAGCTCCATGAACACCACGACGTCCTTGCCGCGCGCGGCCGCATCCACGAGCGCCGCGATGATCGGCGACCGGGCCCCCGCGCGATAGATGGTCATCTTGATGGTCGTCACGTCCGGGTCGTCGGCGGCCTCGCGGAAGAAACGCACCACGGTCGCGTCGTACGCATCGAAGGGGTGGTGCAACAGCCGATCGCGCTCGGCGATCGCCGACCAGATGTCACGATCGGGCGGCAACGGATCGCCCCCGTGAAACGGGGCGAACGCCAGGGCCGGGTCCGAGAGCAGCGGGAGTTCGGCCAGGGCGCCGAGATCCAGTGGGCCGTCCACCTCGTAGAGATCCTCGGTGTCCAGCGCGCTGCCGCCATGCTCCCGCCGCAGCTCGCGCACCACGACGTCGCGCAGAACGGCCGGCATGGCGCGCTCCACCTCCACGCGCACGACCGGCTGCTCGAAGCGCTTCTTGGACGCCTCCTCGACCGCGTGCAGCAGGCTGGGCGAGCGATCCTCGTCGATCTCGAGCTCCGCGCCGCGCGTCACGCGGAAAGAGTACGCCTGTTCCACCACCGACGACGGATACAGCAGGTCCAGGTTCGCGCGGACCAGCTCCTCCAGCGAGATCACGGCGTTCATGCCGGGCACGGGGGTGAACCGGGGCGCGTCGTCCGGCAGCTCCACCTGCGCGAAATGCGGCGCGGCGCCGGGGCGATCGAGCAGGACCACGGCCAGCGAGAGCGACAGGTGCCTGAGCCGGGGAAAGGGATGCCCCGGGCTGAGCGTCATCGCGAGCGGCGTCAGTGCGGGCAGCAGCTCGTCGCGCATCAGGGCGCGCAGCTGGTCGCGGCGGCTGACATCCAGCTCGTGCCACGCCACCAGGCGCAGGCCATGCGCCGCTGCCTCGGCGGCGCACGCGGCGTAGCAGCGGTGCTGGCGTGCCACCAGCGATCGCACGTGCAGCGAGATCAGGTCCAGCTGCTGGCGCGGGGTGAGTCCGTCGGGCGTGCGCTCTTCCGACTGTTCCAGCGCGGAGCGCTTGAGCCCCGCGACGCGCACCATGAAGAACTCGTCCAGGTTCGCACTGACGATGGCGAGGAAGCGGAATCGTTCGCCCAGCGGCGTCCTGATGTCCTCGGCGAGGGCGAGCACGCGCGTAGTGAACTCGAGGATGCTCATCTCCGCGTTGAGAAAGCGCGGATCACCCAGCACGGCCTCGCCTTCGGCCGACCCGGTCATCGCGCGACCGAACCCGGTGATCTCGATGGAGCGGCGCATCTCGGCGCGCGGCTCGCGCGTCTCGGCGATCAGTCCCGACCGTGACGCGACCGCAAGTGCGGCGAGCGCATCGGGGTGCAGTGTGGCCGCGGACTGGAGGATCTCCTCCAGGCCGAGCCACACCACCTCGCCTTCGTCGGGTGTGATCGCGGCGTCGGGGCGCACGTCTGCCGTCCAGACCTCCACGGCCGGCATCGGCCCCAGCGAGCTGACGCGGCCCAGGAGGCGGGTGTCGCTGCCTGCGTCCCGCGCGCAGCGATCGAGGAGCGTGCGCGCGGCTCCCACGCCTACCCCCCGCTCCAGCGGGAGGAAGAGCACGTCGCCCCGCTTGAACAGCGCCACGCGCGAGGCGCGCGTGAGCACGAGTGCCACGCCGGAGTCCGACAGTTTCGCGCGCCCCCGCTCCTCACGCTCCATCCACTTCAGCAGCAGTTGCGCCCGCTCGCGCGTGCCGGCCACGATCGGACGCAGGCCGGCGCCGCTCTGCAGCTCCGCGCATGTGCGCTCGAACGCCCGGCCGTCGCGGCGGTCCGACCGGACGGTGAGCTGGTGAAAGGCGCGCGTGGACATTCCGCTGCGCACCTGCACGCGGTCGTACATGAGCCGCAGCCGTGGACGGCCGAGCCAGTCGGCGTCGGTCGTGCGCAGCGTGCGCTCCACGTGCAATTCGATGCGCGTCTGGAGCAGGCGCGCATCGACGACGGCGGCCAACCGCCGCGCCGGTTCGGTGTCGCCGGCCAGCACCACGCGCGGATCGATGGAATCCACCTTTGCCTCGTGGCGACGCGGCGGGGCGGCGTCGTTCGAGGTGCCGACGAACAGCGTGAGCACCCGCTGATCGTCGGAGCCCACGCGCAGGCGGCACGTGAGCCCGCGGCGCTGAAGCAGGTCGTCGGCGGTATCGACGTACAGCTCGCGGTACAGCACCCGGGTGGACGCGGACGCCGTCTCCAGAGTCTGCGACGCGAGCTGCTCGAGCTGCTCGGCCGAGACGACGTCGTATCGGCGTTCGCGAATGGTCAAGGACGGATGTGAGTCTGAGGGAGTTAGCTTAGGCGTCGTACGCTACAACCCAGCACATGATCACGAAAGACGACGTTGCCGCTGCGCGCGAACGGATTCGCCCGCACGTCCATGAAACGCCCCTGCTCAGGTCCACCCGTCTGGGCGACCGTTCCGGCGGCGTGCACCTGCTGCTGAAGTGCGAGTCGCTCCAGCGCACCGGCTCCTTCAAGGCGCGCGGGGCACTGAACGCCATGATGCAGCTGAGCCACGCCGAGCGGGCGAAGGGGGTAGTGACCGTGTCCGCCGGCAATCACGCGCAGGCGCTGGCGTGGGCGTCCGCCCTGGTGGGCGCGGAGTGCATCACCGTGATGCCGGAGTCCGCCCCGGAGTCCAAGGTGCGGGCCACCCAGGGCTATGGCGGGCAGGTGGAACTGGTGGGCGGCGAACGGCACCGCATCTTCGATCGGGCGAATGAAATCGCCGCGGGCGGCCGCGTCATGGTGCATCCGTTCGAGGATGCGAACGTGGCGGCGGGACAGGGAACCGTGGCCCTCGAACTCCTGGAGCAATGCCCGGACCTTGGCGCCGTCGTCGTGCCCATCGGCGGTGGCGGCCTGATCGCGGGGATGGCCGTGGCCCTCAAGGAACTGCGGCCGGCGCTGCGCGTATTTGGCGTGGAGCCCGAAGGCGCGCCCACCATGCGCAAGAGCCTGGACGCCGGCTCGCCACAGCAGATTTCGCCCAGCACGGTCGCCGACGGGCTGGCCGCCCCCATGGTGGGCGAAATGACACTGGATGCCGTGCGCCGGCTGGCGGAGGACGTGGTGCTGGTGAGCGACGAGGACATTCTCTCGGCGATGCGCGACCTGGCCGCGTACACCAAGCTCGTGGCGGAACCGGCGGGGGCCGCAGCGGTCGCGGCCCTCCTGTCAGGACGGGTTCAGCTCGAGCGCGGAACGAAGGTGGCCGCGATCATCAGCGGCGGGAATGTGGATCTGGAGCGACTGAAGACGCTGCTGTAGCGGCGTCGGGATCCGTCGGTCGCGAGCGGCCACGACTCTCGCGAAACGCGAAGTACGTGAACGCCAGCCACACCCCGCCGATCAACACGCCTCCCACGACGTCGGTGGGCCAGTGGACCCCCAGGTACACGCGGGAAAACAGGCTGATCGCGAGCAGTGGGACGATCACGTACGCCGGCCAGCGCCATCCCTTCACGCGATGCAGCACGATGGCGAGCGTGAGCAGCACGGCGATGCTCGCGATGGCATGGCCGCTCGGGTACGCCGCCCAGTCGTACCATCCGCGGCGAGGAATGATGTCCGGCCGGTCCCGCTCGAGCAGGAATTTCAGCGCCGGGTTCAGGCTGTTGCTGCCGATCTGCACCACCGCCACGTAGACGGCGTCATGGTAACGCTTCTCCCGCCAGGCCAGCCATGTCACGATCAGCGCGCTGAGCGGGAGCAGCGTGATGTTGGTTCCGAGCCACGGCGTGGCACCCAGCACAGCGTCCAGCCACGATGGAAGCTCGACATTCACCGCGCGCAGGAATCCGCGCTCCCACGCAAGGCCGTCGCTCCAGTCGCCGTAGTGCGTGAGCCATCGGGCGAAGGCCAGTCCGGTCAGAAACGCCAGGGCGTATCCGGCCGCAATCATCTGCCAGCGCTGCCGCCACCATGGGCGGAGCGTCGCGGTGGTCGCGGTCACCGCGGCGGCGTCAGCGTCTGGGTGACAGTCGGCGGGCCGTCCACGCCACGATGGTGGTGCAGCTGCCCCCACGTCCCTGGAACTCCATCGGGGTACTCGACGGCGAGTATACCTCGATAGCGCCGACCTCGTTGGGCTTCAAGTAGTCGTCGATGTCCCCCGGCTCGATCTGCTGCCACTGCGTTCCGTCGATCCAGATGGAAACGCAGGTCATCGGACCGCGCGCACTCTGGATGTACTGTCCGCCGCCTCCCGGCACGATGCGAATGCCGGGGACATTCCGAAGGACGTCGCTGAAGTGGAGCGACTCGCGATTGATCTCGGTGCCCTCCAGGTAGTATCCGCTGCCGAGGCGTTTGCGTCGCGCGTAGCCGATGTTCTCGAGGGCGCGATCGCGCTGCGCGCTCACACGGACCGTCTCCAGCGTCGGGACGAAGTCCTCCATCGTGATCACGACGCGCCGGCTGGCGGCCGACGACAGCTCGACCGCCGCTTCCGTGGGGGCGTATCCCAGCATGCGAACGGCGACGGATTGGGTGCCCGGCGGCAGACTGTCGAGCACGAAGCCCCCATCGGTACGGGTGCTGGCGGCGCGCGCGGTGCCCTCGAGCATCACGCGCGCGCCGACGAGGGGCGCGCCGGCCTTGTTGCGCACCTGGCCGGTGAGCCGCGCGTTGCCCACCAGCGTGGTCTCCGGCGCGCGCGCCAGCGTGCTGTCGCTCGCGTCCGTGGTGACAGCGACGACCGCGCCCGGCGCGGCGATCGACATGCTGCGCACGCCGAGCAGGTCCTCGCCGAAGTTCATCGGGATGTCACCGCTCGTGAGGTTGCCGCGAATGACCTGCACCTTGCCATCGAGTTGGGCAGGCAGGCCGCAGATCCGATACGTGCCGTCTTGCCCCACCTGCACTTCGCGCACGCGCGGCACCGGCTTCGTGGGATTGGCGATCTCCACCTCGTACCATACCAGCGAAACTCTGGCGCCGACGGCGGGCGCCTGCGTATCGGCCTCCCGGACGCGTCCCATGAGGGCCGCGGGGCCACGGGCCCTCCAGGCGGGCGTGCAGAGCCGTTCGATCAGCACCGTCGACGTGGGCGTGGCGAGCTCGTGAATGGTTCCGTTGCCCGCGAGGAACATGATGCGGGCGGTTCTCAGC
This sequence comes from Gemmatimonadaceae bacterium, assembly GCA_040902005.1. Classification (GTDB taxonomy): domain Bacteria; phylum Gemmatimonadota; class Gemmatimonadetes; order Gemmatimonadales; family Gemmatimonadaceae; genus DASPMP01. The sequence goes on from JBBDYA010000088.1 coordinate 70,855, forward strand.
GTCACCCCGAGGGAATCGAGGATCGGGTGCTCCACCCGGAGGTAGTGCTCTCCCGGAGGCACGCCGGCGATCTGCCATCGTCCGTGGTCGTCCGCGACGCCCACCAGGTCGGACGTATCCACGCGCACGCGCGCTCCCGCCATTGGGCGAAATCGCACGCTGTCGTAGGCCGTTCCGAAGACGCTTGCGGTCGTGGGCGGCTGCTGGGCCAGGGCAGTGGCTGCCAGCGGCAGCGCCAGCAGCCCCTTCAAGACGGTCAAAGCTTTCACAGTGGGGAATGTTACACCCCAGGCCGTGATTCGGACCACCGGATAGCCGCCAGGCGATCAGGCTCGCGTAAGCACCGCGCCGGCATCGCCGGCATAACGGCGCGGGCTTGGACCTTGCCCACTCCTCGTTGCGAACGACTCGCGATCCAGCGAGCACAGCAACGAGACGACACGACATGAAGATTCGCTTCATCGCGGTACTCGCCCTGCCGGTTCTGCTGGCGGTGCCCGCAAGGGCGCAGACGGTTGGCGAAATACTCGTCATCGACTGGCGCGACGCAGGGAAGGACGTCCTCTCCGTCTGGGCCTCGCCGTTCGACGCATCCCGCCGCGACTGGCTCATCGCCGGCGCGGCTTTCGCCGTCACCGGCGTTTCCATGCTCGTGGACCAACCGGTGAGCGACTGGGCGATAAGGAACCAGGACGCCGCCGCTTTTCGCGCGATCAGTCCTCTGCGGCGTGGCGGGGTGCTGTTCGCCGGAGAATACGTGGTGCCGCCGATCGCGCTTGCGTATGTCGCCGGCGTGGTGTTCAACAATCAGGGAGTCCGCGACTTTGTGACCGGGTGCGCCGCGAGTTGGGCGGCCAATTCCTATCTGCGAAAGGTGTCCTATCGCCTGGTCGGACGCTTACGCCCCGACTCGGTGCCCGACGATCCCCACCAGTGGGGCGGGCCCGGCTCGGGCGATGACTGGATGATGCGGTCATTCCCCGGCGGCCATGTTGCGAACGCCATGGCCTGCGCGAGCTACTGGAACCATCGCTTCGAGTGGGGCGCGGGCGAGCCCGCCCTGTACGCGGTGGCCACGGCCGTGGGCATTGGCCGGCTGGCGGACGAGGCACACTGGTTTTCCGACACGGTGATCGGTGGAGTGCTCGGCTATGCGATCGGCAAGGAGGTGGCGCGGCGCAGTCTGTCGCGCCGCGATGCGCCCTCGGCGCTCCAGACCTCGTCGATGTACATGCACCCCGAGGCGGGTGGCGTCACGTTCGGCATGCGCTGGACGTTCTAGGTTCCCTGGCGCTGGCCAAAGCGGCCGGGGATACCGGCATAGCGCTGCTGGAGCTGGGCGATGTCCCCGTCGGCGTCCCCGGTGGTGTCGAAGGGCGGCTGGATCTGGATGGCGCGGTCGCGCCAGTTGAACGCGATGGGAACGATGGGCACGCCCGCGCGGTGAGCGATGTGGTAGAACCCCGTGCGCCACCGCTCGACGTGCTTGCGCGTGCCCTCCGGCGCGACGACCAGGAACAGGCGATCGCGCCGCTGGAACTCCACGACGATGCTGTTGACCATGTCGAAGGACCCCGAGCGGTCCACGGGCATGCCGCCGAGTCGGCGCATCAGGATGCCCAGGGGAAACGTGAACAGCGTGTGCTTGCCGAGAAAGATCACGCGGAGCCGGAGCGCGAGTTTCGCCGCCACGCCAATCGGAAAATCCCAGTTCGAGGTGTGCGGCGCCACGATGAGCACGGCCCTGGGCACGTCGGGAAACGCGCCTTCCACGCGCCACCGGAGTATCCGCAAGGCGATCCTGCCGATGGCGCTCGTCAGGAGGCCACCAACGCGGGGGACGGCGGCTCCCGGCACGGGGAGTCTTGCACGAGGCATGGCTGGAAGGTAGAAGAGGGGAGGAAGAAACCACCACCCGCACGGTACCGGTGAGTCATGAGCCCCAACAACGCCAGGCTGCGCGTCATGGACGTTCTCGAGCGCACGGCGCGCTCCTACGGCCCCAGGCCGGCGTTGCGCGAAATGCGCGACGGCGCGTGGCGGACGTTCACGTGGGACGAATACCGTCAGCAGTGCCGCCAGGTCGCGCGCGCGCTGATCGCCATCGGCGTGCCGCCTGGCGCCGGCGTGTGCCTCATCGGCTACAACTGCCCGGAGTGGTTCTTCGCGGACATCGGGTCGATCTATGCCGGCGCGGTGCCCGCGGGGATCTATGCGACGAATTCGCCGGAGCAGTGCGAGTACATCGCGAAGCACTGCGACGCGCCGGTGGTGTTCGTCGATGACGCGGAGCAGCTGGCCAAGTTCATCGCCGTGCGGGACCGGCTGCCAGGCCTGAAGGCGCTGGTGCTCATGCACGGCGAGTCATCGGCGCCGCGGGTGTACTCCTGGGCGAAGTTTCTCGAGTTGGGGGTGCGAACCCCGGAGGCGGAGCTGGACAAGCGCATCGCGGCGCAGACGCCGGACGGGATGGCCACGCTGATCTACACGTCGGGCACGACGGGAACGCCGAAGGGCGTCATGCTGTCCCATGACAACCTCACGTGGACGGCGAACAGCGCGATCGGGCTGATCGGGGGGAACGTGGACGACCACGTGGTGAGCTACCTGCCGCTGAGCCACATCGCCGAGCAGGTGGCCTCGCTGCACGGGCCGATGGCGTTCGGCGCCTGCGTCACGTTCGCGGAGAGCATGGAGAAGCTGGGGGACGCGCTGCGGGCGGTGCGGCCGCACTATTTCCTGGCGGTGCCGCGCGTGTGGGAGAAGATCCAGGAGAAAATCATGGCGGCGGGGGCGAAGAATCCGCCGCTCAAGAAGAAGATCGCCGCCTGGGCGCGGCGGCAGGGACTCGTCGGGGGGTATGCCGAGCAGCAGCACGTCGCGAAATCGCCGATGTACGCCATCGCGCGGGCGCTGGTCTTCAAGAAGGTGCGCGCGACCCTCGGGCTGGATCGCGCGCGCATCCTCGTGACGTCCGCGGCGCCGATCTCCCGCGACACGCTGGAGTTCTTCCTGAGCCTGGGCCTGCCGATCTGTGAGGTCTACGGGATGAGCGAATGCACGGGTCCCGCGACCGCGTCGATCCCGGACAGGTATCGCACGGGGAAGGCCGGCTTCGCGCTGCCCGGTGCGGACATCAAGATCGCGGAGGACGGCGAGGTCTGCATGCGCGGACGTCACGTGTTCCTGGGGTACTTCAAGGATCCGGCGGCCACGTCCGAGACGATGGACTCGGACGGATGGCTGCACTCCGGCGACATCGGCACCATCGACGCGGAGGGATTCCTCCAGATCACCGACCGCAAGAAGGACCTGATCATCACCGCGGGCGGCGAGAACATCGCGCCGGCGCTGGTGGAGGGATACCTCAAGGGCATTCCCGTAGTGAGCCAGGCCGTGGTGATCGGGGATCGCCAGCGGTACCTCTCGGTGCTGCTGACGCTGAACCAGGACCGGATCAAGCAGGACGCGGAGGCGTGCGGCAGCGGGGCGCGCGACGCGGAGACGGCCTCGCGCGACGAGAAGTTTCTCGCGTTCCTCCAGCGTCAGATCGACAACGTGAATTCGCGACTCGCGCGCGTACAGGCCGTGAAGAAGTTCCGCGTCATTCCGCACGAGTTCACGATCGAGGGCGGTGAGCTGACGCCCACGATGAAGGTCAAGCGCAAGGTCGTGACCGAGAAGTACAAGAGCGAGATCGACAAACTGTACGCGTAGGGAACCTCCAGCCAACTCATTCTTCAGAGGTTCCCTGGGCGGGCAGCCGTACCTACTCGTTCCGCAGCGCCTCGGTGGGACTGATGCGCATCGCACGCCGTGCCGGGATGAAGCTGGCAAGCCAGGCAACCGCGAACAGGAGCAGCGCGGCGACGGCGAAGACGCGCGAGTCGTACCGGTCCCAGTCGGACAACAGGAACGCGCGCAGGAAAGCGGCACTCTGCCAGGTGACCAACAGGCCGACCGCGATTCCGAGGAGCGTGAGCACGTTGCCCTCGCGGATCACCAGCTCGCGGATCTCCCGGGCGCTCGCGCCGAGTGCGATGCGTATACCGAATTCGCGTGCGCGTTGCGCCACCATGTGCGCGATGATCGCATAGACACCGAGCGCGGCGAGCGCCGTTGCGAGCACGGCAAACACGGTAAACAGCGACGCCATGAAGTCCTGCCGATCACTCAAGGCCTGGATTCCCGTGGCTTGCGCCCAGCTTTGGGGGTACCCGAGCGTGGTTGCCGGAGTCAGCGCCGACAGCCCACGCCGCAATGCGAGCGACAGGCGATTTGCGTCGCCGGGCCCTCGCGCGACGAGTTCTATGAACTCCCCCCAACGGAATCCCGTGCGGGTCACTCTGACCACTATCTGCGCGGTATCGGCGGCATTCAGCACGAAAACGCCGCCCGCAGAAGTGACCTGATCGCGACCCGGACAACGCATCGCCAGTCGTTCCAACGCGTCCTGGTCCCGGTTGACGCTCGTGCGCGTACTGCCCGCGACTCCAATGACTCGAAGCCAGGGCTCCCTCGTGTGCGCCGAATCCAGCTTGATCAAGCGGCCGATCGGATCGGCGCCCGGCCACAGGCATCGGGCGGTCCGCTCACTCACGATGGCCAGAGGCTCGGCAAACTCGCCCGGCGAAAAGTCTCTGCCTCGCACCATCGGGATTCGCATCGTGCGAAAATAGTCCGGCGATACGACAGCATAACTCGAGGCCGCGGTTCGATACACGATCGGAGCGCCACCCGGATCATCAACCGACATTGCGCGCCGTGGGGGCCCCTTTCGGGCAATCGTCCCTGCATGCGTGACCGATGGTACAGCGAGTGCTTGTCTGATCAGCAGCTCGGACCAGTCACGCTTGGTTCGACGATCCGCCGGTCCCTCGGGCAGCACGCCGACGAACGTCGTCACCAGCCCACGGTAGTCGTGGCCGAGATCGTACGCGCGAACCTGGACGGCCATGGTCATCAGAAGCGACGCCGACGACAACAGCGACAACGCCAGGGCCACCTCGATCACTACCAATGCGCCATACTGGCGGCGCGCGGAGCGCGTCTTTCCCGTGCCCGCACCCGATTTCAGCAGGTCGCTGATATCCACGCGCGAGAGCTTGAGCGCCGGCGCCAGTCCCACGAGCATCAGGCAGAACAACGTGGCCCCAACGGCGAATGCGAGCACGCGCCAACTCACCTGCGGATGCGCCACATAATCGGAGATGGTGGGCGGAACGGACGCGTCCACCAGTCGCATGCCCCACGCGGTCAGAATGGCCCCCAGCGCGAGGCCGGCGAGCGCCAGCCACGCGCTCTCCGCCAGTAGTTGGCCGACGATCTGCCGGCGCGTCGCCCCGACCGCGGCTCGCGTCGCCAGCTCTCGAGTGCGCGCCACTCCGCGCGCCAGTTGCAGATTCGCGAGGTTCGCACATGCGATCAGGAGCACGGCGACAACCGAGCCGATGAGGGCCCAGTGAAACCGCCAGGGCCGAAAGGGCGGTCGACTCAGATCCCGAGCGTTGAAGCCGACGCTGCGGCCGAACTCTCCGGTGCGCTGCGCAAAGCGCAACTTGAGCGTATTCAGCTCGACGCGGGCCTCCGCGAGCGAAACGCCAGGCTTGAGCCGCGCGATGGACAGCGCCAACTCCGGAAGTTCGTCCCGTGTAGCCAGCTGCCACACGTCCGTGTACCGCTGGGGAAAGTCGGCTTCGTATGGCAGGAGCCCGACCACGACGCGCGCCTCGCCGCCGGCGAATATTGAGGAGGGCTCGAACTCGTCCAGTTCCGGAAACAGCTGCCGCCACAACCGTTCGCTCAACACGACCGGCCTGACTTCCTGGTCCAGGTCTCGCGCGGACAGCAACCGACCGGCGCTGGCCCGAACCCCGAGTACCGCGAAGTAGGTTGGCGTCACCGAAAGGACCCGGGCCTCGCGAAGTCGGTTGCCATGCTCCACGATGCGGTCGTCGTACGACCCCCGCGATCCGATCATGCCGTCGTGAAACGTCGTGCCCACTACGGCCGCGTTCAGTTCGTGAATGGGAATCAGCCGGCGATAGTCGCCATAGAACCGGAACGAGATCAGGCGATCCGGCTCGCGCATGGCGATTTTCGGATCGATCATCGTGTCGAGCACGCTGTACATCGTCGTGTTCAAAGCGATGGCGACGCCGAGCGAAACAACCGCGAGCGCCGTGAAGCGTTTGTGCCGCAACACCAACCGAAGCGAGGGGGCGAGATACTCGACCGGCAGCCGCAGCCCTCTCATTCGTTCCGCAGCGCCTCGGTCGGGTTGATGCGCATCGCGCGCCTCGCCGGGATGTAGCTCGCCAGCAGCGCCACGGTGAACAACGCCAACGCAATGAGCCCGAACAGCGGCGCGTTGAAGATGTCGTCCGGGTACACCAGGAACCTCTCGAGCAGGGGTACCGACTCGCGCGCCAACATGAGTCCGACAGCGATGCCGATGAGCGCCAACAGCTTGCCCTCGGAGAGCACGACGCGCCTGATGTCACCCTCCTCCGCGCCCAGCGCGATGCGCACGCCGAACTCGCGAGTGCGCTGCGACACGCTGTGCGAGACGATCGCGTAGACGCCCAGAGCTGCGATGCCGAGCGCGAGCAGCGCGAACGCGGCAAACAGACTGGCGATGAACGTCTGCCGCTCGCGCAGCCGGTCCAGTCCGGTCACCTGGTACCACGATTCCGCGTAGCCGATGCCGATGCCGCGCCCCGGTTCCTGCAGCACCTCGCGCACCTGATTGGGAAGCTTCTGCATGTCCTGCTGCCTCCGCGCCTGAACGACGAGCTGTAAGAAGCCCCCGCGACCCACCGTCGACGTACTCGTGCCGTTGAGCACGAACACTGCGCCCATGCGCGAGGCGTTCCGCTCCTCCTGGTTCGTCTCCTGGTACGGACGATAGAAGTTGAAGTGCCGCATGACGCCAACCACCTCCAGCCACGGGGCGCGAGAGCTGTCGCGGCCGAGCTTGATATGCTGTCCGATGGCGTCCTGCCCCGGCCACAGGAAGCGCGCCGTGCGATCGTCCACCATCACGAGGGGTTCGGCGAACTCGCCCGGCCGGAAAGCGCGCCCGTGAAGCACCTCCAATCCGAGCACCCGGGGATACTCCGAGCTGACGCTGCGATAGGACCACTGCAGCCCGGTAATGATCTCCTTCGCCACCCCGCCAGGATCGGCAAGCGCGATGGTGAGACCAACCGGCGTCTGCGACGTGGACACGGCGGCGTGCTCGACCTGGGGAAGGGCGCGCAGCCGATTGAGCAGGTGGTTGCCGATGTCAGTGAGCCGGCGACCATCCTCGGGCTGCTTGCCGTTGATCGGACGACCGGTGGGAAAGATGCGCGCGTGTCCAAGCAGCAGCCGGCTGTAGTGTGGCGGGATGTCCATCGTGTAGAGGCTCACCGCACCGCGCATGAGCAGCGTCGCCCCGACCAGCAGCGCCAGCGCAAAGCCCACCTGCACGACCACCAGCGTTCCGTACTGCCGGCTGGCCCGGCGCGACCGCCCGGTGCCCGCGCCTGATTTCATCACCTCGTTGATGTCCACGCGCGACAGCCGGATAGCCGGCAGCAGGCCGACGAATCCCAGCGCGACGAACGTGGCGAGCGCGGCGAACGCGAATACCCGCCAGTTCGCGCGCGCGCGCAGGGTGAATTCGTCGAACGACGGCGGCAGCGAGGTGGCGACGAAATGCATTCCCCAGGCGGTGAGCAGCAGGCCGGCGGCGAGTCCCGCCGCGGCGAGCCATGCCGACTCGGACACCAGCAGCCGCACCAGTTGCCCGCGCGAGGCGCCGAGCGCCGATCGGGTCGCCAACTCCCGCGCTCGCGCGATCCCACGCGCGAGCTGAAGGTTCGCGAGGTTGACGCACGCCACCAGAAGCACGGCGAGCACCGCGAGCCCAAGCGCGTAGTGGAATTGCCCGACACGGACTTCCTCTATGATGGCGGGTGTGATAAAAAAGGCGACGGAGCGCGGGCTCTCGCCGGTGATCGCCGCGAACCGGTCGGCGATGACGCGCAACTCCGCCCTTGCCTGACGGATCGTCACGTCGGGACGCAGTCGCAGCAGGTTCATCGGGGTGCCAAAATGGAGCGCGTCGGGCGGCAGGATCTGCCAGACGTCCACCAGCGAACCCGGAAAGTCGGCCTCCCTCGTGATCACGCCGATGACGACCCGCGGCTCACCCTCCAAAACGATCGTCGCGGCATCGAGCGCGTCTTGCTCCGGGAAGAGCTGCTTCCAGAGCCGCTCGCCGATGACGACTGGGCGCGGTTGCACGTTGACGTCGGCTTCCGACAGCAGCCGCCCGCGGAGCGGAACCGTGCCGAGAACGGCAAAGTAGTTGGGGGTGACGTTCCGGATCGTGACGGGGTAGGACTGCGAACCGCGCTCGGCGAGGTGGGCGTTCGGACCTTGACTGCGCAGGTTGTGGTAATGGATGCCGGCGCCGGCCTCAAAGGACCTGAGGCTCCGAAGGGCGTCGAAGTGCATCTGGTCGGTCAGGCGGCGCGGCTGACGCATGTCGCCGTACCACCGGACTCGGAACAGCCTGTCCGGATCGCGCATCTCGATGACCGGGTTCATCAGCGCGTCGAGCACGCTGTACATCGTGGTGTTGAGCCCGATCGCCAATCCGAGTGAGAGCACCGCAAGCGCGGAAAAGCGCTTGTGACGCGCCAGCATGCGCAGCGAAGGCCGCAGACGATCGAACAGGGATGCCACGCGCCAGCCTCCGGGCTGAATTGGTCCTACGGTACAGTGTCCCGCGCCCGCCAGCAGTCAATGCCGGTCCAGTCCGCCACGACGGCGCAGCTGCACTGGTGGCACGGACCACGCAATGGAGGACGCCGCAAACCGACCGGTCTCAGATGATCGGTTCTCACGTCACACAGGCGGAGCTCTCACATGTCAGACGTACAGGTCAATCAGTCGCCCGGCGGCAGCACGCCACAGCCAGTCAGCACCGGCGGAGGCTCCGGCGCAGCGTGGGCCATCGTGGCCATCGTCCTGCTCGCCATCATCGCGTGGTTCGTGTTCGGGCGCGGCATGGGCGGAGGCGACGGCGACCGCGACATCAACATCGACGCCAAGATCGAGACACCAGCACCGGCACCGGCACCGGCACCGAGCACGCCGGCGCCAACGCCGAATCCGTAAGGCGTTCTAGCCAAAGGGTTCTCGGCCAAAAAGTTCTCGGCCGCGGGGGGGG
>JBBDYA010000088.1:80087-101777 GCA_040902005.1 Gemmatimonadaceae bacterium
CCGCCTGCACGTCCATACCCATGCCCGCAAGGGCGCGGCCGAGAACTACTTGAGCATCAGCTTCGCGATCGTCTGCAGCTGCATGTTCGACGTTCCCTCGTAGATCGTGCCGATCTTCGCATCGCGATAGAATTTCTCGACCGGGAAGTCCTTGGTGTAGCCATAGCCACCGAACAGTTCCACGGCCAGCGACGTGGTGCGCTCGGCCACCTGGGATGAGAAGAGCTTCGCCATCGCCCCTTCGAGCGCAATGTCCTGTCCCGCGTCCTTGATGCGCGCGGCGTTGTAGACCATCAGCCGGGCCGCCTCGACTTCCGCGCGCGCCTGCGCGAGCTGGAACTGGATTGCCTGGAATTCCGCGATCGGCTTGCCGAACTGTTGCCGCTCCTTCACGTAGTCCGTGGCTGCCTTCAGCGCTCCCTGCGCCACGCCGATCATCTGCGCCCCGATGCCGATGCGTCCCTCGTTGAGCGTCTCGATCGCGATCTTGTAGCCCTGGCCCACGGGGCCAAGCACGTTGGCCGCGGGCACCTCCACGTTCTCGAGGATGAGCTCTGTGGTGCTGGAGGCGCGAATGCCGAGCTTATCCTCCTTTCTGCCCACGGAGAACCCGGGAAACCCGCGCTCCACGATGAACGCCGTGATCCCCTTGTAGCCGGCAGAGGGGTTCGCGTTCGCAAAGACGACATAGACTTCCGCCTCGGCGCCATTGGTGATCCACATCTTGCGTCCGGTCAGCACCCAGCCGTCCCCGCGCTGCTCCGCCTTTGTCGTGAGACCGAAGGCGTCCGATCCGGATCCGGGCTCGGACAGCGCGTACGCGCCGATCGTGTCGCTCGTCAGTTTCGGCAGATACGTGGACTTGACGTGGTCCGAGCCGTACCGGCAGATCGGGTAGTTCACCAGCGTGTTCTGCACGTCCACCAGGATCGCGGACGACGCGTCCACCATGCTGATCTCCTCCACCGCGAGGGCGACCATGAAGAGCGATCCGTCCGCGCCGCCGAGCGATTCGGGCACCTCGATTCCCATGAGCCCCAGCTCGAAGCAGCTCCGGATCATGTCCGTATCGAGCTTGCCGGCGGATTCCATCTGCTTTACGCGCGGTCGCACGTCGTTTTCGGCGAACGACGCGACGGCGTCGCGGAACATCAGCTCTTCGTCGCTCAGCAGGGTGAGCGGAGGACGGGCGGCGGAGAGGTCGCTTGGCATGCGGAGAATATACGATGCGGGCGCGGATTTTCGCGGATGACGCGGATGACGTGGATGCGTGGCCGGAAGGACAGTCTTCAGTGCTACACGCTCGCGGCGGTCTGACCGGTCGGGGTGATGCTTCCCTCGAACACCTGGAGCGCGAGCTCCACTTTTCCGAATGGCGCCGACACCTGGACGCCCTGCACACCGGCGCGGACCCGGTCCAGCATTTCGCGCGCGATCGCGATGCCCTCGGCGACCGCGTGTTCCTTGGACTTGTCGCTCGCGCGGCGCATGCGCGCGATGATCTCGTCAGGCACGGTGACGCCGGGCACCTCGTTCGCGAGAAACTCGGCGTTGCGGACGGACACCAGCGGCCAGATCCCGGCGATCACCGGGATGCGGACGTGCTCCACCGTCCGCAGGAATTTCTCGAGCTGCGCGGGGTCGAACACCGGCTGCGTGATCGCGTATTCGGCGCCGGCGTCCACCTTCCATTCGAAGCGTTTCAGCTCGTGCGCGGGATCGATCGCGGCAGGGTTCACGCCCACGCCGATGACGAAGCTCGTGGGCTTGCCGATCGCGTTGCCGCCCGGATCCTGGCCGCGATTGAGGTTCGCGACGAGGTTGGTGAGTCCGATCGCGTCGATGTCGAAGACGGCCGTCGCGTCCGGATACGGGCCCATTTTGGGCGGGTCGCCGGTGACCAGCAGGAGATTGCGCAGGCCTACCGCCGCGGCGCCCAGCAGGTCGCTCAACATGCCGAGCAGGTTGCGGTCGCGGCAGGCGTAGTGGGTCACGGTCTCGATGCCCACCTGCTGCTCGATGATCACGCTGGTCAGCAGCGCGCCCATGCGGCTCTGTGCGCGCGGCCCGTCGGGCACGTTCACCGCGTCGACGCCGGCGTCCTTGAGTTTCCTCACGTCAGCGAGCATTCGGGTGGCGTCGACGCCGCGCGGGGGCACGATCTCGACGGAGGTGGCGAACGTCTTCGCCGCGATCTTCGCGCCCCAGCGGGATCGTTCCCGCAATGGAACCACGGATACGGGAGGCACGCTCCTGGGCGCCTGGCCGGATTGTGTCGCGGAGGTCCGCGGCGACGTCAGGTTCGCCAGGCGCGGCGCCAGGGGACGCACTCCCTCCGCGATCGCCCGGATATGCTCCGGTGTCGTGCCGCAGCATCCGCCAACGATGCGGGCGCCTGCCTGCACGAGATGCCGCGCGTAGCTGGCCATGTACTCCGGGCTGGCCATGTACATGGTGCGGCCGCCGATATCGCGGGGCATGCCGGCGTTGGGTTGCGCGCTCAGCTTCTTCTTCGTCTGCGTCGCCATCTTCTCGATCGCCTCGAGGATGATCTGAGGACCCACCGAGCAATTGAGGCCGATGACGTCCGCCCCCCAGCTGTCCAGCGCGCGCGCGATGTCTTCCGGCGTGGCACCAAACGGGGTGAGGCAGTCGGCACCGACGGTCATTTGCGCGATGACCGGCGTGTCTGACGACACCTCCTGGGCGGCCCGCAGCGCCTGTTCGATTTCGTGCAGGTCGCCAAACGTCTCCAGCAGGAGGACGTCCGCGCCGCCCTCCAGCAGCCCCTCCATCTGCTCCCGGAAATAGCCGCGCGCTTCGTCCAGACTCGTTGGCCCGAACGGTTCGATGCGCGCGCCAAGCGGTCCCACCGCGCCGGCCACCAGCGTGGGGCGGGGCGCCTCGTCCGCCACCTCGCGGGCCAGGGCCGCCGCCGCGCGATTGATCTCGTGCACCTGGGTCTCGAGCCCGTGCGGTGCCAGCTTCGGCCGGTTCGCGCCGAAACTGTTGGTCTCGAGGATCTCCGCGCCCGCCTTCACGTACGCGCGATGGACTTTCCGGATGAGATCCGGGGCGCGCAGGTTCAGCTCATCGTAACACTGATTGATGAACACGCCTTCGCCATACAGCATCGTTCCCATCGCGCCATCGAAGATCACGATGCGAGACGGGTCCAGGAGCCGGTCGAGCGCCGCGTTGCTCATGGCGAGCCGACCGCCTGCTCGGCGCCCATGGGGTTGCCCGTGCGCACGGCGTAGTACTTCGCCTCGGGGTGGTGGACGATGATGGCCGCCGTGCTCTGCTCGGGGATCAGCTGGAAGGCCGACGTCAGTTCCATGCCAAGGGCGCTCTCTGCCGGGAGAATCCGGAAGAGCTGCGCATGGTCTTCCAGATCGGGACAGGCGCCGTATCCCCACGAGTAGCGCTTGCCGCGTCCCGGAGGAATGCCCAGGTCATGGCGCAGCTTGCGATGCAGCCATTCCGCGACGGCTTCCGCGGTCTCCACGCCCAGCCCATGCACGTAGTACGCCTCGCTGTACTCGCCGGCCGACTGGAGTTCCTCGAACTTTCGCGCGGCGTCGTCGCCGACCGTCACGATCTGGAAGCCGACCACGTCCACGTCACCGGAGTCGTGGCCGCGGAAGTAGTCGGCGATGCAAAGTCGGTCCCGTCCTTCCTGGCGTGGAAAATGGAATCTGGCCAGCTCCTTCAGGGTGCCGTCCTTCGTATACGGTTCCGGCTCGAGCACCACGAGATCGTTGGCGCGCGACTGCACGGGAAACAGCCCGTAGACCGCGCGCGGCTTCAACCACGCCTCGTCCTTCGCCTGCTGCTTCAGCCGCGCCAGCGTGGGCTCGAAGATCTCACGGACAGTCTTCTCGTACTCCGCGCCAGAACCGCGCGCCCCCCACTGCAGCCGGTACAGTTCGTCGAGATCGAGCAACTGGAACACCTCGTCGATCGGGATCTCGTCGAGCACGCGCGTGCCAAAGAACGGCGCCGTCGGCACCGCGTGATCGGCCGACACGGCGCTGCGCGCGCCCGCGTCGTCGCCGACGGCAATGTCCTTGCCCACGGTGGTGTGCAGGAAGACATCGGATTTCGCATCCGCGAGCGCCTTGTCCACGAACGCGCCCCGCCGCTCCGGGTCCTGGAGCCGGTCCATCGTGTCCAGCCCCTCGAACGCGTCCTTGCAGTAGAATACGCCCGGCGCATAGGCCCGCTCGCCGTCCACGAAGAGCGCGCGGCGTCCAAAGCGGCGATTGATCGCGGCGCCCCCAATGAGCACAGGGTAGGTGAGGCCGCGCTTGTCCAACTCCTGCACGCAGAGCGGCATCTGCTTTGACGTGGACACGAGTAGCGCCGACAACCCGATGGCGTCCGCGCCGACTTCGACGGCCTTGTCGATGATGATATTGACCGGCACCTGCTTGCCCAGGTCGTACACCGTGTAGCCGTTGTTCGAGAGGATCGTGTTCACCAGCGACTTGCCGATGTCGTGCACGTCGCCATACACCGTGGCCAGCACGACCTTCCCCTTCGTGAAGCCCTCGGCGCGCTCGAGGAACTGCTCCAGGTGCTTGACCGCCTTCTTCATCACCTCGGCGCTCTGGAGCACGAACGGAAGAATCAGCTCACCCGCGCCGAACTTGTCCCCGACCTCCTTCATGGCGGGAAGGAGCACCTCGTTCAGCACGCGCACGGGCGCCTCGCGCACCCCCGCGGAGTCGAGCGCGCTCTCGATGCCTTCCTTCTTGCGATGCACCACCATCCAGTGCACGATCTGCGCGGGCGTCATGCCTTCGGTCGGATCTTCCTTCTCCAATCCGCGCGATCCGCGCGATCCGCCTGCTCCGCGCTGCTCGTAGTGCTCGATGAAGCGCTGGAGCGCGTCCGGACGGCGGTTGAAGATCAGCTCGTCCGAGAGCGCCCGTTCGTTCTCGGGAATCTCGGCGTACGGCATCACGTGCACGGGGTTCACGATGGCCATGTCCAGCCCCGCTTCCACGCAGTGATGCAGAAAGACGGAGTTGAGCACCGCCCGCGCCTCCGTTGCCAGGCCGAAGCTCACGTTGGACACGCCGAGTGACGTGAAGACGCCGGGCAGTTCGCGCTTGATGAGCTTGATGCCCTCGATCGTCTCGACGGCGGAATTGATCCACTCTTCATCGCCGGTGGCGAGCGTGAACGTCAGGTCGTCGTAGATGAGGTCCTCGGGCGCGAGGCCGTACTCTCCCACGACAATGTCGTAGATGGCGCGGGCGACCTCGAGCTTGCGGTCGCGCGTCTTCGCCATGCCGACCTGGTCGATGGTGAGCGCGACGAGCGCGGCGCCGTGTTTCTTCGCGAGCGGCACCACCTTGTCGATGCGTTCGCGGCCGTTCTCCATGTTGATGGAGTTGATGATCGCGCGGCCGGGGATGTGCTCGAGCGCCGCCTCGATGACCGGTGCTTCGGTCGAGTCGATCATGATGGGCGCTTCCACGCTCATGGAGAGCAGCTTGACCACCTTCGACATCTGCTCCGCTTCGTCGGCGCGTTCCGTGACCGCCACGCAGACGTCCAGGACGTGCGCGCCGCTCTCCACCTGGTCCTTGGCAACCTCCAGAATGCCCTCGTAGTCGTCGGCCAGGAGCAGCCGCTTCACCTTTCGCGATCCCTGCGCGTTCACCCGTTCGCCGATCAGCAGCGGTGCCGGCTCCTGGCGGAGGGTGGTGGCGCGCATGGCGCTGCTGACTGACGGCGCATGAGTACCGTGAGGGCGTGAAATACCCGACGCCGCACGGCCAACGCCGGACGCCGAACGCTTCTGCAATTCATCCACGATCGCGCGCAGATGTTCCGGCGTCGTGCCGCAGCAGCCGCCCACGATGCCCACGCCGAACTCGGTCACGAACTCGACGAGCATCGCGGCCATTGGCGCCGGCTCCAGCGGATACACGGCGTCGCCGGTTCCGGTGTTGAGCGGAAGCCCGGCGTTGGGAATGACAGAGATCGGGCATGACGCGTGAGACGTGAGGTAGCGGATGGGCTCGCGCATGTGCTCCGGGCCCGTCGAGCAGTTCAGGCCGATGACGTCCACGCGCAGCGACTCCAGCGTGACCAGCGCGCTGGCGACGTCGGTTCCCAGCAGCATGCGGCCGCTCGTGTCGAGCGTGACCTGGGCCTGGATGGGGATGCGGTAGCCGAGCTCGCGGAACAGCCGCTCGAATCCGGCGATCGCCGCCTTGACCTCGAGGATGTCCTGCGCTGTCTCCACGAGCAGCACGTCCACGCCTCCGTCCGCAAGCGCCTTCGCCTGCGCGTGGAAGGTGACTTCCAGGGCGGCGAACGTGATCCGGGAGAGCACCGGGTCGCTGCTGGACGGCAGCATGCCGGTGGGACCGATGGACCCCGCGACGAACCGCGGCCGTTCGGGCGTGGCGTACCGGTCACACGCAGCGCGAGCGAGCCGCGCGGCGCGCGCGTTCAATTCGTGCGCCTTTTCCTCGATGCCCCATTCGCGCAGCCGGTGGGGAGTGGACTGGAAGGTGCAGGTCTCGACGACGTCGCATCCGACCGCGAGGAACGACTCGTGAATGCCCTGGATGACGTCCGGACGCGTGAGGACCAGGTGATCGTTGCATCCCTCCAGCGCCTTGCCGCCGAAATCATCGGGGGTGAGAGGATGCAGCTGGATATTGGTGCCCATGGCACCGTCGAATACGAGCACGCGCTCGCGAAGCGCGTCGAGGTATGTCGTCCTGTAGGGAAGCGCAGTCATGTGGTGCAAAAAAAAGAAAATGGCCCAAACGCATAGGCGTCGGGCCGGACGCTTTAGCAGTTTGTTTAACGTGGCCGCAAGTTGCCGTTAAATCGCCACGAACCGGTTGTGCCTGACATTACTCAGGCGGCTTCTCCGGAGCAAGATGAAGGTCCGGCTACACGGCGCGCTGCTCCGGTGGCGTTCTCCGCCCCGAACGGCCGGTGGCGATCACGCGGTCGCTCACGTGCTGTGCCAGGGCCATGAGCCGGTTGCGCTCCAGCGGGAGCGTCAGCTCGGCGAGCACCGCGCGCCGGAGCGCCGGCGAGAGCAGCGAGTGCTCGTCCGCGCGCTGCGAGAACAGCATGAGCGCTCCGCCAGGCAGCAGCGGGATGGCGAGTACATCCGCCACCGACTCGGCGGCAAGCGACCCTTCCAGCACCGCAAGAAGCGGCGGATCACCGGATGCCGCGTCGCGCGCCTCGAGCAGCGTCGCCACGGCGCGCGGAGAGTACCCCTGCGCCGCGAACGCCTGCGCCAACCCCTCGAGAAGGGCGCCGTCGCTTCCGACCAGCAGCACCTTCATCACGACCAAGCCCCTGCCATGCGTCGTTTCCACCTAGCCCCCCCCCCCAACACTTCTCACGCGGTCCTGCGAAACACCCTCGAGCTCCACGACCTTCCTTCGCGAGCCCGCCCCTGAGACAATGGTAACGGCTCGTCGGTGGATACCGAAAGTGCCGGCGAGCAGAGCCACCAGCGCTTCGTTCGCCGCGCCGTCCACGGGCGGCGCCGTAAGGCGCACTTTCAGCGCGTTGCCGTGGCGTCCGACAATCTCGTTGGAGCGGGCCCGCGGCTGCACGTGCACGGTGAGCCGCACCCTGCCCGGCGTGACGGTCACAGCAGCAGGCTCTGGATGATTCCCAGCAGCAGGAACGCCACGATCGGCGTGATGTCCACCGGCCCGAACGTGGGGATCACACGTCGCAGAGGGGCGAGCATCCATTCCGTAAGCAGGTAGCTCCAGCGAATCCAGATCGAGAATGGTGAGACCTGGATCCAGGTGGAGATCACGCGAACGATCAGGGCGATCCGCAGGAGCGAGAATGCCCACGTCAGGAGCAGCATCCCGAACCGTGCGGGGCTGCTTATCCCGAACGCGACATCGGCGAACACCCGGCCAAGGAGGTTCAGCAGAGCGATCAGCAGGATGCCGCCCACGATCACCACGACCAGCGTCCACAGCGGAGCGCTGCTTGGCAGTCCGCCACGACGAACGACGTGCCGCTCGACCGGCGCCATGAGCGGATCCACGAAGCGGCGGCAGAAGCGTCCCGCGGGGCCGAACGGATTGACCTTCCGGGTGCGAACCGCCCAGTCGAGCACGGCGATGACCGCCACGCCGAGCGCGAGCCAGAAGAGCGCGACGCGGAGTATCCCGAGCATTGCGCTATAGCCGGTCAATGCCTGGTCCATGTCCGCAATCTATCGGCTGACGTAGAGGAGGACGCCGCTCACCAGTCCGATGGCGACGACGGCGCCCCGCACGAGGGCCTGGGGCACGCGCTGCGCCGCGCGGGAGCCGAGATACCCACCGGAGACCGCCCCGATGGCCATGGCGAGGGCCACGGGCCAGTTCACGAGACTGCTGAACGCAAACATGCCGGCAGCCACGGCATTCATGCAGACGCCACCCCAGTTCTTCAGCCCGTTCATGCGGTGGATGTTGCCGAGTCCCATGAACCCCAGGGCCGCGAGCATCAGGATGCCGACGCCGGCCCCGAAATAGCCGCCGTAGATAGCCACGAGAAACTGAAAGACGAGCACGGAGGGGGGCGGCCAGCGGCTCGTGATCGTGGCATCCGTCTCGAGCGCCGGGGAACCGCCAGCCGCCGCGGCCAGAGTCCGCTCGCGAATCCATCGCATCACCGGGCGCTGGATCATGAACAGGAACGTGGCTCCGAGCACCAGCCAGGGGACGAGTGCCGAGAACCTCGCCTCGGAGGTCCCGATCAGCAGGTACGCGCCGACCAGGCCTCCAAGGAGGCTCGGCACCGCGAAGCCCATGGCCCACGGCCGGGCCCCGCGCAACTCGGCGCGGTATCCCCACATGCTTCCCAGCGCGCCGGGCCAGAGCGCCACGGTGCTCGTGGCATTGGCGACGATCGGGGGAACGCCCAGCGCGATCAGGGCGGGAAAGGTGAGGAGTGTTCCTCCACCTGCGATCGAGTTCATGGCGCCGCCGATCATCGCGGCAAGCACCACCAGGACCAGTTGTGTCAGGGGCAATGTTGCGGGCGGAACATGGCCAATAGATTGTGTGACGCGCGCGCACGGTGAGCGTGCGGAAATACCCTACGGAGAACGTAGCATGAGCGCCACGAAGGCGGCCAAGAGCGGCGGTAAAGCGGCGGAGCCCTCGTCGGGCACGCTCGACATCAAGGACAGCCGCACCGGCAAGTCCTACGCGGTCCCGATCATGGAGCCGGGCACGGAAGGCGACACCACCGTGCGCGCCATGGACCTGCGCCAGGTGAAGGTCGCGGAAGGCGAATTCGGGCTCATGACGTACGATCCGGCGTTCATGAACACCGCCTCGTGCAAGAGCGCTATCACTTTCATCGATGGCGACAAGGGCATCCTGCGGTACCGCGGTTATCCCATCGAGCAGCTCGCGGAGAATGCCTCGTTTCTCGAAGTCGCATGGTTGCTGCGACACGGAGAGCTTCCAAATCAGAAAGAGTACGACAAGTGGGTGCGTGACATCACGTTCCACACCTACGTGCACGAGAACATCAAGGCGTTTCTCGGTGGCTTCCGGTACGACGCACATCCGATGTCGATGCTGTGCAGCGCCGTCGCCGCCCTGTCGTCCTTCTATCCGGAGGCGAAGAACATCCAGGACCCCGGGCAGCGCGACATCTCGATCGTGCGCCTGCTCGCGAAGCTTCCAACGCTGGCGGCCTTCTGCTACCGGCACTCCAAGGGCCTTCCCTTCATCTATCCGGACAACGACCTCGGGTACGTCGAGAACTACCTCTCGATGGTCGCGCGCATGTCGGAGCCCAAGTACGAGGGGAATCCCACGTTCGTGAAGGCGCTCGAGGTGCTGTTCATCCTCCATGCGGACCACGAGCAGAACTGCTCCACCAGCGCCGTGCGCGCCGTGGGCTCCAGCCATGTGGACCCATTCTCGGCGATCGCGGCGGGCATTGCCGCGCTGTACGGTCCGCTGCACGGCGGCGCCAACGAAGCCGTGCTCCGGATGATCCAGGAGATCGGTGAGCCCAAGAACGTGCAGTCGTTCATCGACGACGTGAAGGACGGGAAGGGAAGCCGCCTGATGGGCTTCGGTCACCGCGTGTACAAGAGCTACGACCCCCGTGCCAAGATCGTGAAGCAGCTCGCCTACGAGATCTTCGAGCAGGTGGGAATGGACAAGGATCTCGAGATCGCGCTCAAGCTGGAGGAAGCGGCGCTGAACGACGACTACTTCGTCTCGCGCAAGCTCTACCCGAACGTGGACTTCTACACGGGGCTGATCTACCGCTCGATGGCTTTTCCCACCGACTATTTCACGGTGCTCTTCGCTGTGGCGCGCACCGCCGGCTGGCTGGCGCAGTGGGAGGAAATGCTGAGCGACAAGGAGCAGAAGATCGCGCGGCCGAGGCAGATCTACGTGGGCCCGTCAGAGCGCGCCTATAAAGGTTCGCTTACCAACAAATTTCCCAAGGCACGCAAGTAGACGGGGAATCGGGAACTGGGAAAAGGGAAAAGCGAACGACAACGGCGGGAATTCGGAGCAGGGAAGGGGAAAAGAGGCCGATCAGGGCTCCTTTCCCCCTCCCTTTCCCTTTTCCCCCTTCCCGCCGTTTCGGTTCGCCGTTCCCATTTCCCCTTTCCCGCTTCTGCAGCTCAGAATCACCGGGCACCGCTCACACCTGGCGATCCGTGCCGTGCAGATCATCGCCCCAAGCTCCATGATCGCCTGATTGTGCGTCCAGGCCAGCTTGCCGGTGCGCGGCAGCACCTGCTCGGCCAGCGCCCACAAGCGCTGCTGTCCGCGGGCCGTTTTGAAGTTGGCGCGGGGGGCGAACACGCGCCGCAGCACCCGGGCCACGTTGGTGTCCACCAGCGCGGCGCGCCGCTCGAAGGCGAATGACGCCACCGCGCCCGCCGTGTAGGCCCCTACGCCGGGCAACCTCCTGAGCTCCGCCGGGTCGGATGGCAATGACGTCACGGCGCGGGAAAGGGCATGCAGGTTGCGCGCACGGGCGTAGTACCCGAGGCCCTCCCAGCTCTCCCGCACCTGTCGCGGCCGCGCCCTTGCCAGGGCGTCGAGTGTAGGGAAGCGCTCGAGAAAGCGCGCGTAATAGTCCACCACGCGCGAGACCTGCGTCTGCTGGAGCATGGCCTCGGAGACGAGCACGCGGTACGGATCGCGCGTCTCGCGCCAGGGAAGCGACCGTCCATGTTTCCGGAACCATGCGCGAAGTGCGGAGCTGAAAGCGGAGGCGCGAACCGGATCCACCTGCTCACGCCGCGCACGCCGCGCACCGCCTCCGCGACTCACGGCCCGAAGACACTCACCGCGAACAATCCATCCTGTACGCCAACGCGATGCGCCAGCAGCACGCCGACCACCACGCTCGCGACGCCCGCGGTGACGCGCACCAGTCGCTCCATCGTCATCGCGCGCGCTGAGCTGAGCCGCACCGGCAGGGTGAGCAGCACGGTCACGAGCATCATGCCACCGATCGTGCCGAGGCCGAAGCATATCAGGTAGACGGCGGCTGCCCAGGGGCCGGTGGTCGTTCCCAGCACCATCAGCGCCAGCACCGCGGATCCCGCCAGTCCGTGCACCACCCCCACCAGCAATGGCCTCACCCTCGATGGCGCTTCGTGGCGCCGGCCGGCGCGCAGCGAACGCACGCCAAGCGCGATGAGCATGAGCGCGACCAGGAATTCCAGCACGAGCCCGACGGTCGGCGGCATCGGAAGCCGCAGGAGCACCAGCGCCCCGCCCACGAGCAGCACGCTCAGCGAATGGCCAAGGCCCCACATCGCGCCTACCGCGGCGGCGCCGCCCGTGGACCGCTTCGACGACAAGAACGTTCCGATGGCGGCGATATGATCGGCGTCGGTGGCGTGCCGCACGCCAAGCGCGAATCCGAAAGCGAGAGCCGGCAGGAGGGTCATAGGGGTTGGCGCAAAGATAGCCCGGCATCATCTTCAACGCTCATGCCGCGATCGTTCACGCCGAGACGACTACTGTCCGTCGCGCTCTGGCTGATGCTCCTGCCCTCGGTGGCCAGCGCGCACACGGCGCTCAGCCGCAGTCACCCAGCGAAGGATAGCCGACTCGCCACCGCGCCCGCGCGCGTGACGCTGTGGTTCACGGCGCGCCCGCAACTTGGCTTCTCCAGCATCCGGCTCCTGGGCCCGGACGGCGAGGTTCCCATGGAGCGCCCCACCGCGGACACGGTGAACGCGATTGCCGCGAACATCGGGCAGCGGCTGCCCCCTGGCGAATACAGGGTGCAGTGGCAGACCGCGAGCGCGGACGGTCATCCCATCCGTGGAGAATTCACCTTCACGGTACTGACCGCCGATGGCGCACAGGCACCCGTCCCCGCGACGCCGGTCGCCGCGGGGGGGGGGGACGAACACGCGGACCACGCGCCGAGTCCCGAAGCGCACCTGCGGCATTCCGAGTACCGCACCGTTCGGTGGGTCGAGTTCGTGGCCCTGCTCACCATTCTCGGTGTGCTCGGCCTGCGCGCCGGCGTGCTTCCTACCTTGGCGGCGCGCGGCGTTTCCACGGCAGACGCGGGGGATCGGGCACGCCGGTTGGGGCAGAGCGCCGCCGGACTGTATCTGCTGGCGGCCGTTGTGCGGCTGTACACGGAATCGGTGGCCGTGCATGGCGCCGAGCGCGCGCTGGACCCGGATCAGCTCCTCCCGATGCTCACGGCCACCACGTGGGGATTTGGCTGGGGCGCCGGAGTCGCGGGGGCGGTGCTCGTCTTTCTGGGCTGGAAGCTGTCGAAGAGCCGCGACATCGGAACGCCCGTGGTGATCACGGGGGCGCTGGGTCTGGCGATGTCGCCCGCGCTCTCAGGGCATGCGGCGGGTTCCACGCCGGCGCTGCTCGGCATTGCGCTCGACGTCCTGCACGTGACCGCCGCGGGCCTGTGGATTGGTGGGTTGCTCCTGGTCGTCATCGCGGGGATTCCGGCCATGCGCCGCCTGCCCGAGGACACGCGTGATTCCGCGGTCGCGGGGCTGGTCAATGCGTTCCATCCGCTGGCACTGCTGTGCGCACCCCTGGTTGTGCTCACCGGCCTCGGGTCCAGCTGGCTGCGCCTGGGGAATCTGTCGAATCTCTGGGCGACAGCATACGGCGTCACGCTGCTCTGGAAGCTCGCGCTGTTCGTGATGGTGGTGGGGCTGGGGCTCTACAACTCGCTGCGGGCGCGGCGGCGCCTGGGCATGGCGACGGCCACCCGCCACGTGCGCCTGAGCGCGTCGGCCGAACTGTTCTTTGCGGCGCTCGTGCTGGCGGCGACGATGACGCTCATCGTCACGCCCGTGCCCAGCGACATGATCCCGTGACGGGCACGGCGATCAGGTCTGCGCCCATCGCGCTCGAACCAACGGCGGCCTGGCCGATTTCCTTTGACGATGTGCTGCGCGCCCGTGAGCGGCTGGCACCGTATCTCACGCCAACGCCCCTGCGGCACTACCCGCTGCTGGACGACCTGCTGGGCGGCGGCACGTCGCTGCTGGTGAAGCACGAGAACCATCAGCCGACGTGCTCGTTCAAGGTGCGCAACGGACTGTCGTTCGTGACGGGGCTGTCGGCGGACGATCGCGCCCGCGGAATTGTGGCCGCGTCCACCGGCAACCATGGGCAGGGTATCGCGTACGCATCGTCGCTGCTGGGTGTGTGCGCCACGATCTGTGTTCCCGTCGGGAACAATCCGGAGAAGGGCGCGTCGATGCGCGCGTGGGGCGCGAGGGTCGTGGAAACCGGCCGCGACTACGACGAGTCGGTGGAGGCGATGCTGCGCATGGCGGAGGAACGGGGGCTGGTTGTCGCGCATTCCACGAACGACGCGAACGTCCTGGCCGGTGCCGCGACGATGAGTCTCGAGATGTTCGAGCAGGCCGCCGGGCTGGACGCGATGGTCGTCGCCATCGGCGGCGGATCGCAGTCGGTGGGAGCGCTCACCGTCGCGCGCGAAATGGCGCCCGGCTTGCCGGTGTTCGGCGTGCAATGCGCCGGCGCGCCGGCCATTCACGACTCCTGGCATTCGCGCGTGCCGGTGAAGACAGAGCGCGCCGACACCTTCGCGGAAGGCGTCGCGACCCGCCAGCCCTATGCGCTCACCTTTGCGACGCTGCGCGCCGGGCTCGCCGATTTCGTGACGGTGACGGACGCCGAACTCGCCGAGGCGATTCGCGTCATCCTCCAGCGCACGCACAACCTGGTGGAAGGCGCCGGCGCGCTCGGCGTCGCCGGTGCGCTGAAGCTGCGGGATCAGCTGCGCGGCAAGCGCGTGGGGGTGATCTTCTCCGGCGCGAACATCGATACGGCGGTTCTTCGCCGGATTCTCAGCGGAGAGCTCTGAAATTATCCCCAGGCCACGCGCCGCGGGGCGGCGGCCCACCATGCTTCAGTTCACGCGGCGAACCATGATCTGGTAGCGGGGAAACGCCGGCGGTCCGGCGTCGTCTTCCTCCCACTCCGGGACCGTCGCCTGGCTGAACCACTCGTTAATCAGGCGCTCATCATGGTCGATCGCTGCCTCGAGTTCGGGATCCAGCGGCGGCTCGAGGTCCGATTCCCAGGTGTCGTTCGGGTCCGCCTCGGAGGCCAGCGCAAGCAGGTACTCGGTGTCCTGCAGCCCAATCGATTCCGTCGGAATGACCGACCCGTCCGGCCCGCGAAGTTCGAGCTCCAGTGACTCCAGGTACACCTGGTTGGACGCGTAGTCCGCGAACTCGGTGGTCTGCTGTAGCGCGTCGTTGTGCTCCCGGCCGCCGGCCGCATCGGAATCTGGGTGAGGCTCCGGCAGCACGGACTGTCGCAGCCGGCCGAGGGTGACCGCTGCCGGGCCCGCGCCCGCGAGCACGGACATCAGCTGCTCCCCGAGCGGAGTGGGGAGAAAATCGCCCATCATGCTGCCGGGCATTTCACAGGTGTAGTCGAGCTCGGACTCGCCAAGCAGGCGGTTGCGGCTCCAAAGGGTGTATGGCGTAGGGGCTCCCAGTGTGGTTCGCCAGAGGATGCACCCGGGCCGCCGGGCGCGCGTCACCAATTCAACGCCACCAGGATCATTTCTGCATTGCGTGGATTCGTGTGGGTGGGTCGATGCGAACCACGGAGGGCACGGAGGACGCGGAGGACAGCAGCTGCGTCTTTACTTCGCGCTCCTCCGTGCCCTACGTGTCCTCCCTGGTTCGGACGTTGGGCCCGAGTTAGGAGACTTTGCGCGTCTTGCGCCGCAGGAAGTCCATGAGGATGAACTGTCCGAGCGACATGGTGGTGGTGAAGTACGCCTTTCCGCGGCAGATCTCCGACACCTTTTTCACGAACTCCACCAGTGCGCGGTCGCGCGCGAGCATGAAGGTGTTGATCATGATGCCGCTGCGACGGCAGTGCGCGACTTCACGCAGCGTCTGGGCGATGACCGTCGCGTCCAGCCCGAACGAATTCTTGTAGATCTGCCCGTTCGGCATGGTCAGCGCGCTGGGCTTGCCGTCCGTGATCATGATGATCTGCCGCATATCCTTTTTCTGCGCGAGCAGCAGACGTCGCGCGAGCTTCAGCCCTTCGGCCGTGTTCGTGTGGTACGGCCCCACCTGCGCGCCCGCGAGTGCGGGCAACGGGATCTCCTCGGCGGAATCGTGGAAGAGCACCACGCGCAGCGAGTCGCCGGGGAACTGCGTCCGGATCAGGTGCGTGAGCGCGAGCGCCACCTTTTTCGCCGGCGTGAAGCGGTCCTCGCCGTACAGGATCATCGAGTGCGAGCAGTCGAGCATCAGCACCGTGGCGCAGGACGACCGGTACTCCGCCTGGTGCACCATCAGGTCGCCGTACTCCAGTTCGATCGGCACCGTGACGGAGCCGCTGCGCGCGAGCGCGCGCTTCAGCGTTTCGTTGACGTCCAGGTTCAGCGTGTCGCCGAACTCGTACGGCTTGCTCCAGCCATCGGTCTCGATACCGGTGGCGAGGTAGGGGGTGTCGTGGCTGCCGAAGCTGGACTTGCCGAAAGAGCCCAGCAGGTTGCGCAGCGTCTTGTACCCCAGGAAGTCCACGCCCTTCTCGGTGAGGTTGAACTGGACGTCGCGCGCCGCCGCCCGCGCCACGCTCCCCGGCCCCTCCATCTGCCGGTGACCTGCGGGCATCTGGGGAGGCGCGGTGACATTCAGGTACCCCTCGTTCACCAGCCGCTGCACCAGGTCGTCGAGCAGCTTCGCCAGTTGCGCCTGTGACTCCGGCGTTCCGTCTCCCCGCAACGCCTCCAGCATCTCCGGCGTGAACTGGTTGGATGCCATGAGCGCGTCGATGATGGCCTGGCGCAGCGCGTCCATCGACCGGTCGTTCTCGTCACCGAAATCGAAGCCGTGCGACGGATCGCTCCCGCCGGCGAATCCCGACTGGAGCAGGAAGTCGGCGAGCTTGTCGAGCAGCGATTGCAGGTCAACCGCGTCGGCGTTTCCGGGGCTGAACTTCGAGTAGGTATGGGCGCGCACATTAGCAAACTGCGCAGACGGACTGGGAAGTGGGAAGGGGGAATTGGGAAAAGGGAAACAACAACGGCGGGAACAGGGAGGGGGAGGGGGAGGGGAGTCGCGCGTTCCCACTCCCACTCCCACTCCCCCTTCCCGCCGTTGCTCTTTCCCTCTTCCCCGTTCCCCCTTCCCACTTCCCTAAGTTTCGAGCGTGCCCCCGCTCAACCCGTTCACGGTTCTCCAGCGCCACCGGAACTTCCGGCTCTTCTGGCTTGGCCAGACGACCTCGCTGATCGGCACGTGGATGCAGAGCATGGCGCAGGGCTGGCTGGCGCTCGAGCTCAGCAACAACGCGTTCCTCGTGGGACTGGTGGTGGCGGCGGGCTCGTTTCCGATTCTGTTGTTCTCGATGCACGCGGGCGTGCTGGTGGACCGATACGAGCGGCTGCGCATCGTGCGCATCAGCCAGTCGTTGCTGGCGGTCGAGGCGGGGCTTCTGTTCTGGCTCACACTCACCGGGCACATCTCGATCGCCTGGCTACTCGTCTTCGCCACGCTCCAGGGCGTCATCAGCTCGGTGGAGATTCCGGCGCGCCAGTCGCTGATCGTGGAGCTTGTCGGGCGGGACGACCTGCCGCAGGCGATCGCGCTCCAGTCGAGCGGCTTCAACCTGGCGCGCATCGTGGGTCCGGCGCTCGCGGCGCTGGTCATCGCGAAGCTGGGCATCGCGTGGGCGTTCGGGTTCAACGCCCTGAGCTATCTCACGGTGCTCCTCAGCCTGTTCCTGGTACGCATCACGCCCTGGCGTCCGACCGCGAAGCTGGTGCGTCCGCTGGAGGGCATTCGCGAAAGCCTTCGCTACATGCGGGACACGCCGATGGTGGCGGCGCTCATGAAGCTGGTGACCGTGTACGCCATCCTCGGCGTGCCGTACATGGCGCTGATGCCGGTCTTCGCACGCGACCGGCTGGGGATGACGGCCAGCGGCTACGGGCTGCTGCTCGCCTGCGTTGGGATCGGGGGGCTGCTCGGCGCCCTGGGCATCGCCGCCCAGGCAGGGCGCCAGGCGGGGACGCGGACGCTTCGCGCGGCGACGTACGCGTTTCCGGCCATCCTGCTGTTGTTGTCGGCCGTCACGCAACCGCGGCTGGCGTACGGCCTGCTGCTGCTCGCCGGCGTCGCGATGATCGTGAACAGCGCCGTCTCGAACACCCTGCTGCAGCACATCGTGCCGGACGCCATGCGAGGCCGGCTGATGGCGGCGTACTCGTTCGTGGTGGTCGGGCTATCGCAGACGGTGGGCTCGTTCGGCGCGGGCATCGTGGCGCGCGCGGTCGGCGTACAGTGGGCGATCGCGATCGGGGCGGTGATCATGTTCGCGTACTCCCTGCACGCGTTTCGCAAGGGCGTGCTGCGCGAGCTCGTGTCGGGACCGGGTGCCGCACGCCCGGAGGCACCGGGAACCGGGTGAACCACATGGCGCGGAGCAATCGGATACAGCATGTACTCGACCTGTCTTTTCTGTAACCGGGACCTCGGCAGCAACGAGGTCATCGAGCACTTTCCGGTGGGTCGGCGCCTCGCGTTCGACGCAACGAAGGGACGCCTGTGGGTGGTGTGCCGCCAGTGTGAGCGATGGAACCTCACGCCGCTGGAGGAGCGCTGGGAAGCGATCGAGGAAGCGGAGCGCGTGTTCACTGGAACGCGACTGCGCGCCACCACGGACAACATCGGGCTGGCACGCCTTCCGGAAGGGCTGGAGCTCATCCGGATCGGCGCTGCGCTCCGTCCGGAAATGGCGTCGTGGCGGTATGGCGACCAGTTCGGGCGACGTCGACGGAAGCAGATGCTGCTGGCCGCCGCCGGCACCTCCATCATTACCGCGGGCGTGATACTCGGTCCGGTGACAGGCCTCGTTGCCGGTGGCGGCTGGATGACGTGGCAGGCGTTGTGGCAAGCGTACAGCGCGTACGACGCGCGTCGCGTGCGTGCCCGCGTGCGGTTGCCGGAGGGCGAGCAGGTGGTGGCGCTGCGGAAGGGGGAGCTGAACTTTGCGGCGCTGGTGCGCGATGAGGAGTACGGATGGGCGTTGCGGATGGGTCTTGTGGAGAAGCGCTCCCGGCCGGCGGCCGACCGCAACCGGGATTTCCTCTACCGTGGCCCACAGGCGCTCGTCACAGCCGCCCGCGTCTTGCCAGCGATCAACGAGAAGGGCGGCAAGCCCGCCGACGTGCAATCGGCCGTCCAGTTGATCTCGGCGGCGCGCGGCCCCGGCGATCTCTTTCAACGGTACGCGACCGTGGACGAGCGCGAGTTTCGCCGCGATCCGCGCAACCGGACCATCCTGCATCTCCCAACAGACGTGCGGCTGGCGCTCGAGATGGCGTCGCACGAGGAGCAGGAGCGTCGCGCCATGGAGGGAGAACTGGCGCTGCTCGAGGCGGCATGGCGAGACGCGGAAACGATCGCGAAGATCGCCGACGACCTGCTACTGCCTGGCGACACCGAGGCGCGTCTGGAGAAGCTCAGGCCGGAAGACTGAATCGTTCGCGCGCCACGCGCACCACGAGCTGCGCCGCCATGTCGATGCCCAGGCGCCCCGTGTCGATGCAGAGGTGATAGTTGTCGAACGAGCGCCAGTCGCGCCCCCAGTGCCGCTTCACGTACTGCTCGCGCTGCTTGTTCATCTTGTCCACTTCCTGCGCCGCGGTGGCGGCGTTCACGCCGCGGTTGGCGATCGCGTACTGCACGAGAAATGCCTTTGGCGCATAGCAGAAGACGTGCAGCGCGTCCGGCCGGTCGGCGAGCATGGACTGCGCGCCGCGTCCCACCAGCACCGCGTTTCCCTGCTGGATCGCCTCGTCCATGACGCGCCTGGTGACGCCCACCACCCGCGTCTCCGCCGTGTCCATCATCGGAGCGTCGGCCACCGGCACCGCAAGCTCCGGTGCGGACATCGCCAGACTGCTCGCGATCCGCTCGGCGAGCGACGGCACGCGCTCCTCGAGCGACGACACCTCCGACCGCGAGATGCCCAGCCGGTCGGCCACCTCGTCCACCACCGCGTTGTCCAGCAGCGTCCAGCCAAGCGCGCGGGACACCTTCGCGGCCACGTCGGAGCCGCCGGAGCCGAACATGCGCGAGATGGTAATGATCACGGGCGCAACGATGTCGAGGCACCCACAGCGTTTGTCGTGGCCGCGGCGGTGGCCCCCCCCGCGGGGATGCGACGCACGCGCACCTGCTCCACGACCTCGAAGCCGGTGGAGTCCCACGCCGCCACCGCGGACGCCCGCGTGCCCACGTTGTGCAGGCGCATTTCGGTGAGCCCGCGTCGCCAGCACCAGTCGGTGGCCCGGGCGAGCAGCGCGCGCAGCACGCCATGGCGGCGCTGGTCGGGCCTCACGTAGGCCGACGACACGTAGCAGTACCGGTCCGGGATCAGCAGTGGGGAGGCCGCGGTCTCCACGCACCGGATGATGCCGATGGGCGCCCCGTCGATCTCGGCAAGGAACGTCGCTTCGTTCCCCGCGTCCAGCTGGAGCGCGAAGACGGGTCGCGCGAGCTGCTCCGCGTTCGAGCGCAGCCGGCCGTAGGTGGGATGGTCGCCGTACTCGCGCAGCAGCGCCACGCGCAACGCCACCACGGTCTCGAGATCGCCTGCGGTGGCCTGCCTGACCGTGACGCGCGCGTCGCTCGTCATCCGAGCGGGCCCCCCCCCCCACCGCCGCCGAACAGGTCGTTCGGGCGCCGGCGCGGTTCCGGCGTGGCGCGCCCGTACGCGCCGGACTCGCTGCGGGAAATCTTCTTGCGCGCGACGAGCGCTTCCAGCGCGAGTTCACAGGCCGCCACCGTTTGCGCGGGATCGTCCTCGGACGCGAGGCCGGTGTCGTACACCGCGCGCAGCAGTCCGGGCACCACCTCGAAGCCCTGGCGCACGAGCTGGGACCTGGCGTCGTCGTCCACCTGGAGCGCCGCCCCCTCGTCGAACCACATGATCACGTCGTCGACGTTGACGCCGCCCGCGCGTCCCTCGAAGGTGGCATCAGCGGCGCGCCGGATGAGCTCCCGCGCGATCGCACCGCCGCCCACCAGCTCGCCTTCGTACTCCAGCTCGATCTTGCCGGTGATCGCGGGAAGGGCGGCGTACAGATCCGACACTCTCGGCACCACCTCGTCGTCGCCCGAGACCAGCGCGCGCCGCTCCGCGTTCGAGATCACGTTCTCCAGCACGGTGATCGGCAGCCGCTGCGATACGCCGGAGCGGCGGTCGATGCGGCGGTCGGTGCGCGCCTCGAACGCCACACGCTCCACGAGCTCGCCGATGAAATCGGGTACGCGCACCGGGCGATGATCGCGCGCCACCCACGCCTCCTGTCGCGTGATCTGCATGCCGAGTTCCACGCTGTCGGGATAGTGCGTCATGATCTCGCTGCCGATGCGATCCTTCAGCGGCGTGATGATCTTGCCGCGCGCGGTGTAGTCCTCGGGGTTCGCGGTAAAGACCAGCTGCACGTCCAGCGGCAGGCGCACGGGATAGCCCTTGATCTGCACATCGCCTTCCTGCATGACGTTGAACAGGCCCACCTGCACCTTTCCGGCGAGGTCCGGCAGCTCGTTCAGGGCGAAGATCCCGCGGTTGGCGCGCGGTAGCATGCCGTAGTGGATCGTGAGCTCATCGGACAGCAGGTGGCCGCCGCGCGCTGCCTTGATCGGGTCCAGGTCGCCGATGAGGTCCGCGATCGTCACGTCCGGCGTCGCCAGCTTCTCGATGTAGCGTTCGTCGCGATGGACCCACCCGATCGGTGTGCCGTCGCCCGCTTCCGTCAGCCGGTCGCGCGCGAACTTCGAAATCGGCGCGAAGGGATTGTCGCTGACTTCGCTGCCGGCCACGATCGGCATCACGTCGTCCAGCAGGACGATCAGTGCGCGAAGAATGCGCGACTTGGCCTGACCGCGCAGGCCGAGGAGGATGAAGTTGTGCCGCGAGAGGACGGCGTTGACGATCTGCGGCATCACCGAGTCTTCGTAGCCGATGACGCCGGGAAAGAGCGGACCGCCCGTGCACAGGCGGGCGAGCAGGTTCTGCCGCATTTCCTGCTTCACGGAACGGCGATAGCGCTCGGGAACGCCATGGGGGGAGCGCTTGAGTTCGCCGAGCGTTGCGGGAAGGGTGGGCATTGTCTTTCAATGGTATCCGGTGA
>JBBDYA010000089.1:0-20530 GCA_040902005.1 Gemmatimonadaceae bacterium
TGTCTTCTGGTGCGGAGCCGTAGCCGCCATCGCGGCGCTCGCCGGCGTGCTCCGCCCATAAAATCAGGCGTCTCGTCGGCACGCGGGCTGCCCGGCGCCGCGTTCGGAAAGGCGTAACCCATGGTACAGGGCCGCGATATCACACGCGGTGGCCTTCGCAGCCTCGCTCTCGACGTTGCTCAGCACGATGATCGTCAGGCCATCGTCGTAGGTGGCCAGGTGTGACGCAAATCCATTCGTCCCGCCGGTGTGATTTCGCACCGTCCGGCCAAACTGCCGGGTGATCTGCCACCCAAGGCCGTATTCACCGTATCCAGGCGTCGTCATCCGCCGGAACGACGAATCGGACATCAGCGCGCCGCCGGTCAATGCCCTGTCGAAGCGAAGCAGGTCGGACGCGGACGAGAGCAGGCCGCCCGCCGCGTATGCCGAGTGATCGCGATAACGAATGTGCCTGAGCGTGCCGCTCTCCATCGTATAGCCGCGCACCCGCCCGGGAATGATCGCCCAGACGTCGTCGTACCGAGTGTCTTCCATCCCTGCCGGTCCGAGGATCTCTGCTCGCAGAACGGACTCCCACCGCTGACCGGTCGCGACTTCCATGGCGTATCCGACCAGAACATAGTTGAAGTTGCTGTAGCGATAGTGCGTCCCGGGTGCGCTCAGCAGGGAATCCTGCAGGTGTCGCTGCGCGGCGCGATCGATGATCGCGCGGGTCGAATCCACGGGGGCAGCTGGGAGCTCACCGAAGTAATCGGGAATGCCCGACGTATGGCCGAGCACGTGGGCCAGCGTCACGCTCCGCCATGCCGCCGGACAGGGCGTCAGGAAATTGCAGACGGAGTCGGTCAGCCGGAGGGCGCCCCGCTCCACGAGGCGCATCACCGCGGCGGCCGTGATCGGCTTGGTGAGGGAGCCGATGCCAAACAGGTGGTCGGGGCGGAGCGCGACGCCAAGGTCCGCGCCGGCGACCCCGTACGCCTGATGGAGAACGACGCCGCTGCTGTTCGCGACGAGAATCACCCCGTTGAACGGAGCAGGAGCGCGCTGCTGTACGTAGTGCGCGACACGCGCGGCGAAGTCCT
Source organism: Gemmatimonadaceae bacterium (assembly GCA_040902005.1). Taxonomy (GTDB): domain Bacteria; phylum Gemmatimonadota; class Gemmatimonadetes; order Gemmatimonadales; family Gemmatimonadaceae; genus DASPMP01. Next base: position 1,086 of record JBBDYA010000089.1, read on the forward strand.
GCGCCCCTGCACGTGAGCAGGCGAGGATTGCAAGAGCGATCAGGGCACCGCGATGTGCGTGCCTCCTCAGTGCGGCGAATCGGAACATGCGGTGCATGACTACTAAGACACTCGGCATGACGCAAGCATTGTCGCGCGTCGGCGCGGCACGCCGCAGCACCGCATCTCCTCCGTCATGGCAGGGGCACCGCGCTGGTCGAAGTGACGCGATGGCCGGACCCGGGGTTGTGTTGAGGTGGACATACGCCTCAGATCAGTCGCCAGGACCGCGCTCGTCTCGTGCGCGCTGCTGCTCGCGTGCAGCGACGTCCTCGAACTGGAACTCGGTAATCCCGTCATCACGCTGGCGCCATCGAGCGGCGACGACCAGGTAGGCGAGGCGGGGCAGCCGCTCGCGGACTCCCTGGCCGTGATCGTGCAGCGCGCGAGCGACGGCGCTCCGTTGAGCGGCGTGACCGTCTTCTGGGAAGTGATGGTGGGCGGCGGAAGTGTCTCGCCGGAACAGTCGGTCACGGACGCGGCGGGTGTCGCGCGGGCCCTGCGCACGCTCGGCCCTTCCGCCGGCGTGTATGGGACCCTGGCGGGGGTCGACGTGGTGGAAATCGTCTTCCATTCCACCGCGCGCGTTCAGGGCGCCTTCAGGATCGCGAGTCGCGCCACCGCGGTACTGACCGATACGACGCTGGGCACGAACGCCGAGCCGCTCGTCGTGTTCGTCTCCGATGAGAACGACGCGCCCGTGGCCGGCGTGAACGTGCAATGGAGCGTGTCCGGTGGGGGGGGGGGATCGGTCTCGGCGGCGTCGGTGCCGACGAACGCGGCCGGAGAATCTCAGGTGCAGTACACCTACGGTCCGACCGCTGGCGCACATGGAGCGCAGGCGACGGTGTCGGGGCTGATCGGCTCGCCCGTCGCGTTCACGCTCACCGGCACCGCGGGCAATGCGACCACGCTGACGAAGAACTCGGACGACGGGACGGCCGCGCCGGGCACGCAGGTGGTCCACACCGTCGTCACGAGGGACGCGCGCGGAAACGCGCGCGGCGGCGTCACCATCCAGTGGGCGGTGGCCACCGGCGGCGGCTCGATCACCCCGGCCGAGAACGTGACTGGTGCGACCGGAACCGCCGCGGCAACGCGCACGCTCGGCGCGAGCAGCGGAGCGCAAACCGCGACGGCAACCGCGCCCGCCCTCCCCGGCGCGCCGCAGGTGACCTTCACCACGACGGCGGCGGCCATCGTCCAGGTCTCGAACAATATGTTCACGCCGTCCAGCATTTCGATCGCCACCGGGGCGAGCGTGACGTGGGAGTGGCAGCCGGGCGCCTCGGGGCACAACGTCACCTTCGGCGCCACGGCGGGGGCGCCGGCCCACATCGGCGATCGCAGCTCTGGCAGTGAATCACGGACGTTCGACGCGGCCGGAACGTTCGGGTATCAGTGCACGATCCATCTGGGAATGAGCGGCTCGGTCACGGTCGCGCCCTAGGGAAGCTCTGAAGAAATTGGACTGTCATCCCGAGCGCTGCGAGGCATCTGCAGTTCTTGAGATTCAATGGCAGATTCCTCGTCGCTACGCGACTCGGAATGACATTCTCAGAGCTTCCCTAGCTGACTTCACGAAAGACTATTTCCTGCGCGCCCTCGTACAGGACGACCCTGCCCAACTCCGCCAGTTGTTCGCGGCCCTCGGTGACGGTGAGGAAGTGGTTTCCGGCCAGCTCCCCCGCCCTGCTCGCGAACCGCGAGACGCCGTAGGGAAACAGGAGCTCCGTCTCCGAGATGCCACCCGGGTACCAGAGGATGCAGCCGGGGTCCGGCGTGCTCGTGGAGTTCTCCTGGGGGACACCGAGGTTGAAGTCGCCGAGCGGGATCCAGCACGCCTCTCCGCTCCAGCGCGCGTGGACGATGCGCTGCCTGTAGGGGAGCAGCGTCCGGAACGCCGCGCACGTCGTGGGCGCGAGGGCTTCCTCGAGGCGGGCCACGAAGCGGAAGCGCTCCGCGACGACGATGGACAGCGTGGCGGTTCCTGTCATGTTCATGAGGTGCGCGCGTGCGCAGGCGGGTTCGCCGCAATCTAGGCCACGCTCACGTTTGCCACGCATGGAAGCACTCTCGGGCGAACGCTCCTGCACGTGGAAATTCACGATTCTTTTACAAGGCGGCACCATTGAGTCGCAGGTCGTCCCGTAGCTTTCCCCGCATGCATGGACGCCGTTGGCTGGTCGCCGCAGCGCTATTCACACCGGTGCTGTTGCTGGCGGTTGTGACAGCAATGACGTGGCGCGCAGAGCGCACGTATGCACAGGTGACCGATCGCGTCGTGCACGACTATGCCGCCATCGCGGCCTGGCAGTACGCCCGACGCGCGAGCGAGGCGCTGCACGATGAGGTGATGGCCGCCTTTCTCGGCTGCTGCGCTGGCCACATGCGGCTGGGTGCCGCGCCGCGGTTGGCGAGTCCGCATTCGCTCCTGGCCACGCGCCCGGATACCGCGTCGGCGTTTCTCGGTACGGCCCGGCTTGCGTTCACCTGGGATGCCTCGTCAGGGCGAACGGTATACGCCAGCGACGCGGATGTTCCTGGCGTGCAGGGCATGATCGAGCGACGACTGGCCGGCATTGCCGCGTCCCGGCACACCGATGGTGAACCGCACCACATGCTGTTCGACACGGCGGCCGGCCGCCCCTGGGCCATCGCGCTCTGGACGATCGCCGGCCCCCGCGACTTGCGCGGAGCATATGGGGTGGTCTCGGACCCGGCGACGCTGCGAGCGCGATTCGCCGCCGCGATCACCGATGCCGATCTCCTCCCCGCAACGTCGGGAGCGCCGCGCCTCGCTCCTACCGATATGGCGGTGCGACTCACGCGCCGGGACGGTGGCGTCGTCTTCGCGACACCGCTGGCGCCGGGGAGCACTGCCGCAACCGACAGCACCGGGCTTCAGAATGGGGAGCTGCGCGTGACGATCGATCTCTCCCCGCGCCTGGCGAGGGCGCTGTTGGCACACACGCCATCGACGCAGCTCCCCGCCCTCCTGCTGATGTTCGCCGTCGCGCTGGGGCTGGCGGTGGTCGGGCTGCGCCAGGACCGGCGGGCGCGCGAGCTCGATGCGCTCCGCGGGCGATTCGTCGCCAACGTGAGCCACGAGCTGCGGACGCCGCTCGCGCAGATCTCGATGTTCGGGGAGACACTCGCGCTTGGCCGCGAGCGCGGAGATGCCGAGCGCCGGCGGTTCGCGGAGATCATTGTGGCCGAGGCTCGGCGCCTGACCACGCTCGTGGAGAGCGTCCTGCGCCTGGAGCGCGGAACCCGCGCCCACGCGCTGATCGTCAAAGAGTCGTCGTTGAACGCCGAGCTGGCCGCCGCCGTAGATGCGTACGAGCCGATCGCGCGGTCCACCGGCGCGCGCATCGTGTATGACGACGCCGCGGATGTGCGCGCGCCAGTCGACCCGGGCGCCTTTCGCCAGGTGGTCCTCAACCTGCTGGACAACGCCGTCAAGCACGGCGGTCGCAGCGGCGAGGTCCGCGTGATGCTGCGAAGCAGGGCTGGGCTGGCCGAGATCGTCGTCGACGACGCCGGTCCCGGCATTCCCGAGCAGGAACGGGAGCGTGTCTTCGAGCCCTTCGTCCGATTGGAGGGCGGAGGGTCGGGCACGGGGATCGGCCTCGCCGTGGTCCGTGACCTCGTCCATGCGCATGGGGGCACGGTGCGAGTCGAGCGATCTCCGGAGGGCGGGGCACGGTTTCTCGTCACCCTTCCGGCGACGCAGGGTGCGGCGGCAAACGAACCTGTGAACGCCGGCGCATGACCCGCGTGCTGGTGGTCGAGGACGAGCCGAATCTCGCGTTGGGTTTGCGGGCCAACCTGGAGGTCGAAGGGTATGAGGTTTTCGTCAGCGAGACGGGTGAGGATGCGCTGGCGCGGGTGAAGTCTGGGGTCCGGCCGGACGTGGTCATCCTGGACCTGATGCTGCCCGGGATCGATGGCTACCAGGTGCTGAGCCAGATGCGCGAGCTGGGTCTCGAGTGCCCCGTCCTGATCCTCAGCGCGCGAGCGGAGGAAATCGACAAGGTGCGCGGATTCCGGACCGGCGCCGACGACTACGTGACAAAGCCGTTCGGGGTGATGGAACTCCTGCTGCGTGTGGAGGCGCTTCTCCGCCGCACCTCGCCGCGGCACTCCCCGGCGCGCGAGCGGTTCCGGTTCGGGGAAGTCGAGGTAGACGTCGCGCGGCGCCGTGTGACACGCGCAGGAGAGGAAGTCCAGCTGACCCCGCGGGCGCTCGAGTTGCTCCTGGCCCTGCTGCGGAACGGGGACGCGCCGCTGAGCCGGCACGAATTGTTGCGCACGGTGTGGGGGTACGACGCATTGGTGACGACGCGGACCGTGGACGCCCACGTCGCTGAGCTGCGTCGCAAGCTCGAGCGAGTCGCGGCCGAGCCGACGCACATTCTCACTGTGCACAAGGTGGGATATCGACTGCGTCCGTAGCCCCGCCCGCCCCCCCTCCCCCCCTTCCCAGCACAGCTCTCACAACTCCGTCACACCGCTCTCGCCACACGAGGCGGCACACGCGCGAGAATGCATCCACTCTCACGGAGGCATTCATGCGCCACATCCTTTCCCTCGCCGCGGCGGTCCTGCTCGCGGCACAAGGCCAGGCCCAACAGTCCCGAACGAGCAGCCCGCAAGGCGTGTCACCGGCCGGGGCCCCCCCCCCCCCCCCCCCCCTGAACGGCGCGACGATTGGCAGCGCGCGCCGGACATCTTCGCCGCGGCAGGGCTGCGTGCGGGCAGCCGCGTCGCGGATCTCGGCGCAGGCGAAGGATGGCTCACCACCCGGCTTGCGCGCCATGTGGGCCCGGGCGGCAGGGTGTTCGCCGCGGACATCAGCGAGCGCGCGCTGCAATCGCTTGGCGAGGCGCTCGGGGACTCGACCGGGCAGGTGGAACTCGTGCTCTCCGAGGCAGACGATCCTCGGCTGCCGTACGGCACCCTCGATGCGGTCATCGTGGTGAACGCGTATCACGAATTCGTGGAACGGGTGGCCGTTCTTGACGGAGTCAAGCGCGCGCTCAAGCCAGGCGGCCTGCTGGTGATCGTCGATGCAGCTCCGTCCGACACGGTACTGACGCGACGTGAACAGGCGCAGAATCACACGCTGGCGCCGGCGTTCGCGCGCGACGACCTCGAGGCGCATGGGTTCGAGATCGTGTCGGTGCAACCTGAATTCGTCCTGCACAAGCACGACACGCATACGCACCGTCAGTGGCTCATCTCAGCCCGCAAGAGGATACGGTGAGGCGACCGGGATTCGGCGCGCTGGATGGCGCCGCCCTGGTCGTGACGACGGTGGTCGGCGCGGGCATCTTCACCGTGCCGGCCTACGTCGCGCGCCTCTCGGGTTCAGGGCTGGTGGCGATCGTCCTGTGGATCGCGGGCGGGTTGATCGCCATGGCGGGCGCGCTGTGCTACGCCGAGCTGGCGACGCGCTTCCGGAGAGGTGGCGCCGAGTACGTCTACATCAGTGAGGCCCTGGGCCCTACGACCGGCTTTCTTTCCGGGTGGACCAGCTTCATCGCCGGGTTTTCCGGTGCGATCGCCGCGGCGGCAGTCGGGTTTGGCGCCCAACTGCAGCAGGTGCTGCCCAACACGCTGATGACGTCGGACGGCACGCCCTGGATCGCGGCGGGCCTGGTCGTGGTGTTTACGGCGGTGGTGCTTGCGGGCATGCGCGCCGGAAAGTTGGCCACGAATGCCCTTGCTGTGCTCGTCGTGGTGCTGATCGTGGTGCTGGTGGCAACTGGGGCGACCGGGGCGTCCGGGCTGAACCCTGTTGCCGCCGTCACTGAGCGTCCCCAACTGAGCGCGCTCGCAGCGCTGGTCCCGATCTTCTTCACATATAGCGGCTGGAACGCCGCCGCATACGTCGCCGGGGAGTTTCGCGACCCGGCGCGCTCACTGCCGCGGGCGCTCGTGTGGGGAACGCTTGCCGTGTCGGCCCTGTACGTCGCCCTGAACGCGTCACTCATGCGCACGGTGCCATTGCGCGAGCTGGCGGGATCTGCCGCTCCGGTCGCGGATGCCGCGCGGGCGTCGCTCGGCGGCTTCGGCGGCGGCATCGTTGGGGCGCTCGTGCTGATCGCGCTGGCCAGCAGCGTGTGCGCCATGATGATCACCGGGCCACGCATCTACCGTGAAATGTCGCGCGACGGCGCGCTGCCGGCGATGTTCGGCGGCGTCAATGCGCGCGGTGTGCCGACAGCAGCCGTCCTGGCGCAGAGTGGGTGGACGATTGTCCTGATCCTGACCGGGTCGTTCGAGCAGATCGTGGCGTTCACCGGCTTCGCGATCGTTGTGTTCAGCGGCCTGGCGGTGGTGTCGCTGTTCATCATCAGGGCCCGGCACGGCGCGCCACGCGGTTACTCCGTACCGTGGTATCCGGTGCTGCCTGCCGCGTTCGTCTGCGTGGTGGCGGTCATGGCAGTGGCAAGCTTTCGCTACGCGCCACTGCCGTCCATGGCAGGTGTGGTCCTGATCCTCGCAGGGTTGCCGGTTCGCGCGGTGCTCATGCGCGGTGGGGATCCGCTGCGCTCCGTAGCGGGGTGATGGCTTACGGCTTCATCGACGAGTTCCTCGTCTTGCGGGCGCGTAGCCAGGCGAGACCGGAGTACACAGACATCATGCCGGTAAGGAACGCGCCGATTCCGAACGGGATCCTGCAGCCCAGGCCGGACACTTCCACGCCTGGGCCATCGTCGGCGCTCATGCTGCAGCCGCCCGACTCCGGCGAGAGCGCGATCCATCCGCCGATCGCGGTGAGCCCCGCGAGGATCAGGGGGGCGAGGCCATCGACGTCGGACTGGACGCCGAGCAGTTGCTTGAGGACGGCGACTGCTGCCATGAAGAATACGGCGGCAGTGATGTACGCAACAACGGGGGGAACGTGGAGCCCGGGGTCTCGGATGATCGCCGCGCGCACGAGCAGCCCGCCGACCAGCGTGAGCAGGAAGATCGCAAGCCAGTGGCCCGCGACCGGCACCGTTCTCACTCCAGGAACATGCTCGTGAGACGCAGCGCCTGCTGTTCTCCCCAGTTCGCGAACGCATTCGCCGCCATCGCGACCACCAGCCGCTCCCGCGGGTACACGAGCAGGAACGCGGACCCACCGTTCGACGACCCGCCGTGGTGCATATATTCCCTGCCCGAGGAATCCACGCCCACACGCCAGCCGATTCCGACGCGCACCGTGTCGCCGTTCGCCAGGACCAATGGCGTCCGCATCACACGCAATGACTCGCGACTGAGAAATCCCGCCTCCGTGAACGCGCTCCCAAGCCGCGCCAGGTCTGCCGTTGACGACAGATAACCGCCGCTCGGCCAGCGCGAGCTCAGGTCGTCCTCCGGCGTGATGCCGACTCCCTCCGCGGTCACGCGGTAGATCACCGCCCGCCCCGGGATCGTCCGGTTCGCCGAATCGGCGACGGTCGCGGACATGCCGAGCGGCCGAGCGACGAGCCTCTCGATGATGGCCGGGAACGGTTCGCCAGCGACGCTCTCCATCACGGCACCCAGCAGGTTGTACCCGTAGCTGCTGTAGGCGTAGCGCGTGCCCGGCGCGAACAGCACCGAGTCGGCCTCGAAGACGTGGATGGCCTCGCGCAGCGACGGATACGCCGTTCGCGAAAAGAATTCCGCGCCACGATAATGGCGTATTCCGGCGCTGTGCTGCGCGAGCTGGCGCAGCGTGATCTCCGGCCAGTGCGCCGGATACGGACTCAGACGACGCCGCACCGGTTCATCCAGGGTGAGCACCCCGTCTTCGATGAGGCGCATGAGCGCCGCCGCGGTGAGAATCTTCGACACGCTGCCCACGCGAAACTTCGTGGTGGGTGTGGCGGCGATCCCCCGCTCCACGTCCGCCATGCCCGTGCCCGCGCTGAAGACCACGCGCCCGTCGCGAACGACGCTGGCGGACATCGCTGGGATCGACAGCGACTGCCGCAGGCTGTCCACGAACTGCCGCGCTTCGCGTGTTGCGAGCGTCTCGGCTGGCTCAGCGCGCGGTGCAGGAGCGCTTCTCGAGCATGCGACCGCGACAGTGGCAAGCGCGACAACGAAAACCGGGAGCCGGCGTCGGGGCACCGACAGGGGAAGGCGGAGTGTCATGCCCAAAGTTAACTGCCCCGAGTTGCGCGTGGCTATTTGATCCTTCGCAACGAAACCATCACGTGATCGCGCCGTGTGGCCACACCATAGGAACCGTATCCCTGGCCTTGATCATAGTGTTCGGGCGAGAGGGAGTCTGGCGCAGGGCTTGCTCCGCGGCCCTGCGTCTGACACCTGTGACCGGGAAATAACAATGCGTGAAATATGGCGCTATCGCATGGGAGCTCTCCTCACCTGCTCCCTGGTGACTGGCCAGGGCTGCAACCTGCCCGCCATCATCAAGGAGAACAACAGGACAGTCCAGGCAAGCACCGAGGGAATCGCGGAAAACACGCGCATGGTGCAACGCTCCGCTGAGGTCACCCAGGCGCTGCTTCCGGCGATGGAGGGACTGCGCGCACTCGAGCAGCCGATGAATGCCGTGGCCGGACTTAGCCCGACGTTGACTTCGGTGGCCGCGTTGGACGGCCCCATGTCCCGCGTCGCGGCGCTCGACGCGCCGATGCGGGCCGTGGCCGGTCTGTCGCCGGACATGCTCGCACTCGCCCAACTGCGGGAGCCCATGAACCGCGTTGCCCTGATGCGCCCGAGTCTCGACGGCGTGAGCGCCTTGCGCGATCCGATGGAGCGGGTTGCGTCGCTGAGTGCGGAGCTGCGAGCCGTCGCGGAGCTGCAGGGATCGATGCGGGAACTCGCGGCGCTTCGCCAGCCGCTCGCAGACGTTGCAGAGCTTCGCGAGCCCATGACGCGCCTGGCCGCACTCAGCCCGATCAGTCATCCGCTTGGCCTCATCGTCCTCGCGCTCGTGGGCCTGGGGGCGTGGGCGGCGGTGACATTCATTGCTGTTCGCTTCGCGGTGCTCAGCGCCATGGCCCAGTCCCGGCAGCGCTGACGTCAAGGTGCGTCAGTCAGCACCAAGCGCAGTACTCGGGCGTATCCTGGCGGCGCGGAGCGCCGGTCGCAGCGTGGCGGCGACGATCAGTGCCGCACAGAGAAGCACGCCGGCCGCAAGCGCGCTGTAGCTCTCCGTTCCCAACCCCTCCAGCAACGTCGTGAGAAAGCGCAGGAACATCCATGCGAGCACGGCGCCCACGGCCAGCCCGATCGCCGTCACTCGAATCGTGTCCTTCAGCACGGCCACCACGAGACGTCGCGTTTCCGCGCCGAGCGCGGCTCGTATCCCAAGCTCCCGGGTGCGTTGCGTGACCGAGAGCGAGATCATCCCGTAGAGTCCCAGCCCGGTCACCACCAGCGCGATGGCCCCGAAGGTGAGCAGCAGCCAGAGATAAAACCGTGGGCGCGCTTCGGCCCGCTCGATGACCGCCGTCAGCGGTTCCAGATCTCCCAGCGGCTGATTGGGGTCCACCTCGTGCACGATCCGCCGCAGACTGGCGGCGCCGCTGACCGCGCTCCGCTGACGCACCAGCACGGTGAGCCGCGGTACGGGGAGCTGCGCCAGTGGCACGTAGACCGATGGGGACGACTCCCAACCCATCGCGAACTGGCGCGTGGCACCCACGACGCCGACGATCTCGGCCGTGTAGCCAAAGTTGTCGAGCCGCAGTCGCCGCCCCACCGCGCTCTCGCGACCGAATGCACGGCGCGCAAGCGTTTCATCGATCACGATCGCGTGCACGTGATGCTCGTCATCCGTCGGGCGAAAGGTCGTCCCCGCGAGAATCGGGATTCCAAGCGTTGCGAAATAGCCGGCGGTGATCGAGTGTACCCCGACGGCGTACCCGGGCGACGCCAGCGTCTGCTCGGGCAGGTGCGCCTGGACCTGGAATGCAGCGCCCTTGCCGGGAACGTCACTGGCCATCGCGGCCGACACGAAAGCGCCCGAGGCATTCAAGGCCTCGGTCATGCGGTGAACCCAGGCCCGGATCTCCTGCGCTTCGGCGCCCATGACTATGGCATACGGGCGCGTGACACCGGCGGACAATACCCCGTCGGCCGCATACCCCGGACTCGACGTCGCAAGTCGGACAACCGTTCGAACGAGTAGTCCCGCCCCGCTCAGGAGGACCACGGTGGCCATGATCTCCACGGCCAGCAACGAGCGGCGCAACCAGAGCTCACTTCTGCCGGCCGAGCTTCCGCCATCCCGCAGGGTATCGACAACGGATCGCCGCCGGGATACCCGCCACGTCGCCAGTGCAAGCGCCGCCGCCATGACCAGCGTCAGCGCCAGCGCGGCGGCACCGCTCTCGAGGTCGAGTCTCATGTGTTGCGCTTCGGGCAAGGTCCCCGGCATGGCCTCGCGCAGCCGGGTGAGGCCCCAAGCCGCCAGCACAAGCCCGAGTGCCGCACCAGTCAGACCCAGCATGACGGCTTCCGTGGTTGGCTGGCGGACGATCTGCCACGGCGAGGCGCCAAGCGCGAATCGAACGGCAAACTCCCGCAGCCGCGCCATTGCCTGGGCGAACAGCAGGCTGCCGACGCTTGCATAGACGAGCAGTGCGATCAGGCACGCCGCGGCGGCCATCAGTACCAGTCGGCCCCGGACTTCGCCGAAGACGGAATCGCTGAGCGACCGTACAAATGGCGTCGCGTCCTTCAAGCCCATGCTTCCGGGCTTGGTCCGCATGCCGAAAGCGCGGATCTCGCGATCGGCGGTTCTGACGGACATGCCCGGACCAAGGCGACCGATGGCGTGCGCTACGCGCGAGTCAGACTCCTTCATCGCGTCGTATTGATCGGCCAGGGGAATCCATCCGAACATTCCACCGGTGCGCGCCGGGAACACGAACCCCTCGGGCATGACGCCAACGACGCGGTACGTCCTGTCGTTGAGCGTCACGCGTTCGTCGAGGATGGATTTCCGTCCCTCATAGTATCGCTGCCACGCCGCATGGCTCAGCACGACGACCGGCTCGGCGCCGGTTCGATCGTCAGCGAACTCGATGACGCGGCCCACGAGCGGCGTGACCTCCAGCGCCCGGAAAAAGGCCGGCGTGACCGTCGCCGTGTAGACCTGGTCCAGCTGGTCGCCCACGCGAACCGTGAGTGATGCACCGATGTAGGGGGCGATGACGAAGAACGAGCGCGATCGCGCCGCCCATTCATCGGCGGACAGAATCGAGATGCGCGTGCTCTGGTCGACCTTCCCCGTCGCGCCGATGACCGCCAGCTCACTGGGACGTGGGAAGGGCAGCGTATGCGAGTACGCGCCGCGCACAGCAGCAAGCACCATCCAGGAGGACCCGATGCCCAACGCGAGCGTCGCCACAATGACGCCGGCCAGCGACGGCGTTCGTCGCAGGCGCCGGAGCGCATACCGCAGCTCGAGCACGTGCCGCCTACCGATCCACGCTCAGTCGCCGCACGCGATCGGCAAAGAGGCGCTGCTCGACTGGCGAGAACAGCGGACCATCGTCGAGCAGGGCAATGCGACCATCGCGTATGAGAGCCGTCACGGGCGTGTGGGTGATGTCCAGACGAATCCACAAGCTATCATGCTCGTCGCGACAGAGCGGCCTCGCGATGCTGGACCGCATGAGGCGTAGCGCTCTCGCCACGTCGGCGCGAGGAGCCCAGAACACCACCATCGTCTCGACGGGCAACGCACCGGCCTTGGCCAGTGTCTCCAGTCCGCTCATGTGCGCCTCGCAGGCTGCACAATCGGACACTGTGGCAAAGGTCACGAGCTGCGACGTGCCGGGCGCGGCGATGGTGCGAGGCAGCGAGTCGGCGCAGGTGAGACTCATGGATGGGACGCGCTGCCCCAACGCGAGATTCGTGGCATTCATGAGGCGCTCCGACCGCTCAACGACAGCGCCCTCTCCGGGCGCGCATCCAACCAGGCCCCAGGCGACGATCGCCAACGCCACGCGAGCACCCGGCCGCATCACCGGATCGTTCCAGTCAGTCGCACCAGGATGAGCGTGGGAACGCTTTCCGGGTTCGGATCTTCCCGCAACAGGAGAAGCGTATCGGCGCCGATGAGCTGCAGTGGGCGATCGGGCGTCTCACCCACGGCGCATTGCGCGGGTCCGGTGGCAGAATCGCACGCAAACAGTCGAAAGCTGGAGCGCTGCGTGACGGTGTCGTACGCAATGAAGGACCACACGAAGCCATGCGCGCTCGGAAGGAAGCGCGTGGGTGCAAGCCAGGTGGCGCTGTGCGCCATCATGCGGCGGGGATTCGTCGTTTCCGGCTCATCCCGTGGATCCACGAAAAACTCGGGTGCGCGATCGACCGTGCCGGCGAGCCGTCCGGCGCCGTCCAGCACCTGGATTACCGGCGTGACTCCCTGCTGGCAGTAGACCCGTCCACCGGACGACCATACATAGGAAAAGCGATACGCGCCGAGCACCCCGCGGCGGCTGATGCTCGTGGTCACGGTCGGATGCTGCGTGCATCCCCGGCCCAGCAGCTTTCCGTCCCGGTCCATCATCAGCACGACGCTGAGTGTCGTGTCATCGGGCTCCGGGCTTGGGATGGTGACGAACAACCGCTCGCCGGCGACGGCGAGCGAAAGCACGTCCTTCTCGCTGTCCACGTCGAACCCGCGCGCAAAGCGCCCGCCGAGGTCGAAGAGGTTGATGCGATTGACGGCACCGAGATCGGTGACGTACAGGGTATCTCCCGCCAACGTAAGGCGGTGCGGCCGCACCAGGCGTCCATCGTTGGCATCCCGTCCGCCGGCGGACCAGAGGCGTGTTCCCGCGCGGTTGTACGCGCTGAGCCGGCGCGTCTCCGCGTCCAGCACGTATGCCGTATCGCCGCGGAACGCGACATCCTGCACGTCAACTGGCTGGGTGGAGTCCACGGTGCCAAGCCTGATCGTCGCCATCACCGCCTGACGCAGCTGCCCGCTCTCCGTGAGGGGCTGCTTGCGATACGCGGTGATGTCGCGGCCCCCGACCACACTGATCACCCTGGCCGGCGCACCGCTCTGCGTGACGCCATCACCGGATGGCGGTTTGCCGTCGCCGCCCATGCATGCGGCCATGAGCGCAACGCCGGCCAGCAGGCCGGACGACCAGGAGGTCGCCCGGCCAGCGTCGAGTCTCACGTCTGCGCCGGACAGGATACGCAGCTGTATCCCGTGTCACAGCACACGTACTTCTTCTTCTCCGTTTGCCAGCAGCTGGCGGTCGTGGTGCAGCCTGGCTGCGCCATCAGGATGCCGCCGGCAAGGGGCGCCGGCAGCACGGTGAAGACCGGCGAGAGTACGATTGCTCCAACCACGGCGAGGGACAGACGACCCATTCGTTTCATGATACGCCTCCGTGCGAGATGTGTGCAGCATCACGCAGCGTCGCGCGTCGGCTCGGTGCCGTTATCCTATGCTAAGCACCCGCTGTTCCTGCCACAATAGTTGTTATGTATGAGTTCGCTAGCCGTGGCCACACGCATATTAACGGTTGTTAATATCGGCTGCTCGCGCCTCGCGCCTACTCCGACCGCAGCACATCCGAAGGAGGCAGTCGCAGCGCGCGGGCGACTGGAACGGCAACGGCGATGACCGCCACGGCGAGCAGCACCAGCGACGTCTGCCCCAGAACGACCGGATCGCGCGGCGACGTCTCGTACAGCACGTCCCCCATCCAGCGGCTGGCCAGCAGCGATCCGACCGACCCCAGCACCAGCCCGACCACGACCGCCGCGAGTCCCGACCCGGCGACGGTGCGCATGATGTGCGCGGCACGCGCGCCGAGCGCCATCCGCACGCCGATCTCGCGCATCCGCAGCGTCATGGTGAAGGCAACGACGCCGTAGAGTCCCACCGCCGCGATCACGAGCGCCACCATCGCGAACCCGCCGAACAGCGACGCCCCAAGCCGCCACGGCCGGAACTCGTTCGCCACCAGATCGCTGGCGCGAGACACATTCACCGCCGGCAGGTCGCTCGCGACGCTCTGCACCGTCGTTCGCAGCTGCGCGAGGTGCGGACGCGAATCGCCGCGCGTACGGATCAACAGCGATCCGGGCGCACCCTGCGCGGTCTGCGCGAGCGGCAGGTACACCGTCATCTGATCACGCATTAGCGCGCGGAGCTTCCACGTGCCGCCAAGTATGCCTACCACGCGATGGCACTCGCGCGTCTCGTACAGGAAGATGCACTGGCCAAGCGCATTCCCTCCCGGGAACAGCTTGCGCGCCATGTTGGTGTTCAGGATGACGACGAGCGGCGCGCCCGCACGGTCCGCGTCGGTGAAGTCGCGTCCTGTGAATGTTGCCGCTCCGACAGTCTCGAAGAAGCCGGCGCCGACGGACGACACGAATCCGCTCCCTCCCGCGCCCGCCCACAGCTCCTCCTCCGTCCGCTCGGCGGTGAAGGGCCCGACGCCGCTGCCGGACTGGAATGGATACGCGCTCGCGATGGCCGCGCGCTCCACGACGGGCAGTTGCTGTACGCGTGCCATCGCCTCGTCGTACAGGACCTGCAACTCGGCGTTGGTGCGCAGGCCACGCGCCACGTTGAAGCTCACCTGCACCGTGCGATCCATGTCCACGCCGAGATCCAGCGCGAGCACGCGCGACAGGCTCTTCGCGAAGAGGCCGGCGCTGAAGAGGAGCGCAACGCAGAGCGCCGACTGCACCGTCACCAGGGAGTGACGCACCCATCGTCCGCCGCGGCGACTGTCTGCCGCGCGCGGCATGAGCGCCGAGACCAGGCGACCGGGGCGCACCTGGGAGAGCGACACGGCTGCGACAAACAGCAGTGTGATCGCCCCACCGACGCCGATGAACGCCAGCATGCGCGCGTCGAACATGTCGGCGGGGAGCGGCACCTCGGCCTCGATGAACGCGCGCATCGCGCGACGAATCAGGTAGTCAACGAGGATTGCGGCGGTCATCCCGGGGATCGCGATGGCGACGATGTCCGCGAGCAGGTGCCGGCGCAGCTGCCAGTGGCTCGCTCCCAGTGAGAGCCGCACCGCGTATTCGCGTCCGCGGGCGACGTTCCGCGCGATCATGAGGTTCGCGATGTTCGCGCACGCGATGAGCAGCACGACTGATGCGACCGCAGCGAGCCAGAGCGACACCTTCACCTCGCGCGACTGCTGGTCGCCGCGGCTGGCCACGAGGGGCGACGTAATGATGCCCGTCGGCACGTCTTCACCGCGGTCGTACTCCATCGCGCTCAGGAGCGCGCTGGCGCGATCCTGCACGGACGCCGCGGTGACGGACGGCGGGAGACGTCCGGCCGCCTGGAGCCAGAAGGATCCACTATTCGTCTTCCAGTCACGGAACATGTATCCGCCGGCCGCCTCGTCCATCGGCAGCCAGACATCCGCCGCATCATCCTGGAGCGCCGTGAAGTCCCCTGGAGCGATTCCCGCCACCGTGTAACTGCTCGACCCTATCACGACCGACGAGCCGATCACCTGCGGGTCGCCGCCGAACTGCCGGTTCCAAAGCCCCTCGGAGATCACGACGCGGTTCGCGCCCACGGTGTCGCCGGGCGCCATGCCGAAGAACGTTCCCTGCACCGGGCGCACGCCGAGCATCCGGAAGAAGCCGGGGGTCACGATCATGGCGCTGACTTCCTGTGCCTCGGCGCCGCGCCCCAGCGAGACCTTCGCATCATTGTATCCCGCGACCGATTCGAAGACGCCGCTGCGCGCCAGATCCTCGTACGCGGGATAGTTCGCCGCGTACCAGGCGCCGGAAGTGTTCTCTCCGCGTTTGGCGTCCTCGCTGGTGAACTGCACGCGGACGACCCGTTCCGGCGCAGCGACGTGCGCGGGTGGGCGGAACAGCAGCGCGTCGATGAGCCCGAACATCGCCGCGTTCACACCGATGCCGATGGCGAGCGTCGCGACGGCGACCACGCTGAATCCCGGATACCGGAGCAGCGTGCGTCCCGCGAGGCGCAGCTCCCGCGCCCAGCTCTCCACCCAGGCGAGACTGCGACCGTCGCGCATCGACTCGCGGTGCGACTCGGCGCCACCGAAGTCGACGGCGGCGCGCCGGCGCGCCTCCTCGGGAGACGATCCTTCACGGATGTGCTTTTCCATTGCCATCTCCATGTGGAACCGGAACTCGGCGTCCATCCTGGACTCCGCGTCGCGGCGGACCAGCAGCCGCAGCCGGGCCAGCAGCGCGTGGCCGTTCATGATGTGCGCAGCACGGATTCGAGGCCGGCGGCGAAGCGTCGCCAGGACTCGATCTCCTGGCCCAGGGCTCGGCGACCGGCCGCGGTGAGGCGGTAGTAGCGGGCCTGGCGGTTGTTGTCGGTGGTGCCCCACTCACTCGTGATGAGGCCGTCCGTCTCGAGTCGCTGGAGGGCCGGATAGAGGGAGCCCTGATTGACGTCGAGTGAGCCGTTGGAGATCTGCTCGAGGCGTTGGCTGATACCCCATCCGTGCATCGGGCTCAGTGAGAGCGTCTTGAGCACGAGGAGGTCGAGGGATCCCCGGAGAGCATCGGTGGCGGTACGCGCGGGCATGCGGTTCTCCTCCAGCGGTCTGGAGAAGATTCACCCGCCTTCTCTAGCTGTCAAGAGGAATGTAGGAGCGCGAAATCCGCCTGGTAGCTTGCGTCGACAGCGATGGAAAGGCGTCAGGGAACGCTGTCCTCAAGCGGCCAATAGAGTATCAGAAAATGGAAAGGCCCAGGCAATGCCTGAGCCCTCCAGTGTCGCGAGCTGGATCAGCTTAGCCGCATTCACTAAATCCACACACGTGACACTTCACGCACCCCTCAGCATACTCCAGCTGTGACCCGCAATCGGGACACGTGCCCATGAAGCTCTCCGCGGAGTCGTGCCGGCCCATCATCTCCCCCTGCTCCCCGCCCTGACCCATCGGACGCACCATCACCGGCTTCGCCGCAGGCGGCTCGTCCGCGCTCGGCGCGCCAGGCGCGCGGAACTCCGACGTATTGAACACCTCCTGCTGCACCCCCTGCACCTTGTCACGCCACCAGTCGTCCAGCGCGATGCCGATCGCGTCCGGCACGCTCAGCACCTTGTTCGGGCCCAGTCCCACTGCGCGATCGCTCGAGATCCCGCGCAGCTGCTTGTGGATCGACTGCAATGGGATGCCAGACCGGAGCGCCAGCGAGATCAGCCGACCCATCGCCTCCGCGTCCGCCATCGCTGAACCGCCCGCCTTCCCCAGCGTCACGAACACCTCGAAGGGCTGTCCCTTGTCGTCCTCGTTCACCGTCACGAACATCACGCCCAGCGGCGTCTCCTTCTTGTACGTCGTGCCCTTCAGCCTGTCGCTGCGCGCGCGCTTCTGGCGCCTGTTGGTATTCTCGGTCTCCACGTCGATCACGCGCTGCTTCAGCGCCTCGACCTCGGCCTCCTTCTCCGCCAGCGTCCCCACCAGCTCGGCGAGGCGCTCGCGCTGTAACCTGTTCTCGGCCGCGCCTTCGGCACGGGCCGGTTCCCGGTTCTCGACACGCTTCTTCGCCGCTTCCTCTGTCTTGCCTGTCGAGAGCACCTGGTTGTCGCGGCTGCCGTCACGGTACACGGTCACGCCCTTGCACTTCAGCTCGTACGCCAGCTCGTAGATCGCGCGCACGTCGTCCATCGACGCCGCGTGCGAGAAGTTCGTCGTCTTGCTGATCGCCGAGTCACAGTGCTCCTGGAAGGCGGCCTGCATCCGGATGTGCCACTCGGGCGCGATCTCATTTGCTGTCGCAAATACGCGCTGCCACTTTGATGGGACTTCGGGATGCTTTGCTGAACCATCTTTGGCGATCCGCTCCATCAGCTCTTCGCTGTACCAGCCTTCCCTTTTCGCGATCGCCACGAAGTCCTCGTTCACGTCGGGCATCATCACCCCCGCCTGGTTGCGCATGAACGCAACGGCAAACAGCGGCTCCAGTCCCGACGAGCACCCCGCGATGATCGAGATCGTTCCCGTGGGCGCCACCGTCGTCACGTTGCAGTTGCGCAGCTTCTGCTTGGCACGAATGCGATTGCCCTCGGCGTCGCGCGCGGCGGTCTTGTCCGGCCCCCAGATGCTCTGCTCCCACTCGGCGAACGGCCCACGCGACTTGGCCAGACGCTCGCTCTCCTTCTTGCTCTCCACGTCAACGAACTGCATCACCTTGCGGCCGAAGTCCACACCCTCTGCCGTGTCATACGCGATGCCCAGGCGCACGAGCGCATCCGCAAAGCCCATCACGCCAAGCCCGATGCGCCGGATGCGCGTCGACAGGTCCGTGATCGCCTCGAGCGGGTACTTGTTGACGTCGATGATGTTGTCGAGAAAGTGCGTGGTGAGGCGGATGTCGCGCCGGAAGGAATCCCAATCCAGCGCGCCGTCCTTCACGTAATGCCCAACGTTGATGGAGCCCAGGTTGCACACGTCGTACGCCAGCAGCGGCTGCTCACCGCACGGGTTGGTGGCTTCGTACGCCCCCAGGTGCGGCACCGGGTTGTACCGGTTGGCTTCGTCCACATAGAACACGCCGGGCTCGCCGGTGCGCCAGGCGCCGAGGATCATCTTGTCCCAGACCAGGTTCGCGTCCAGCTGGCCGGTGACCTTGCCGTTACTCGGATCGATCAGGTCGTACGACGTCTTGTTCTTCAGCGCGGTCATGAACTTGTCCGTGATGGCCACGGAGATGTTGAAGTTCGTGATCTGCGTGAGGTCTTCCTTGCAGGTGATGAAGTCCAGGACATCCGGGTGATCCACGCGCAGGATCCCCATGTTCGCGCCGCGGCGCGTGCCGCCCTGCTTCACCGCGTCGGTGGACGCATCGTACAGCTTCATGAACGACACCGGGCCGCTGGCGACGCCGGTGGTGGATCGCACCATGGAGCCCGTGGGCCGCAATGAGGAAAAGCTGAACCCCGTGCCCCCACCGCTCTGGTGGATGAGCGCCATGTGCGCCAGCGTGTCGTAGATGCCGTCCTTGCCGTTGGACAGCGCGTCCGTCACCGGCAACACGAAGCACGCCGAGAGCTGGCCCAGCGGGCGGCCGGCGTTCATGAGCGTGGGGCTGTTCGGGATGAACCGCCGCTGCGTCATCAGGAAGTAGAACTGTTCCGCGACCTCGTTCACCGCCCCCGCCGACGCGCCGTACTTGCCGTCCGCCTCCGCCACCACCGTCGCCACGCGCCAGAAGAGATCCTCCGGCTGCTCCACCGGTTGCCCCTTCTCGTTCTTCACGAGGTACCGCTTGCCAAGAACGGTTCGCGCGTTCTGGGAAAGCGTTACGGGACCGGCAGGTGGGTTCAGGGGGTGGGTCATGGCGGTGCTCCTTCCTATAGATAAATGGCTCGTCCAACCCGATCTCGCGCGTGGAGTACAGTGTTGGTGGGCGCGGATGATATCCCTACTCGTGATTCCGCGCCAGAC
>JBBDYA010000090.1:0-20472 GCA_040902005.1 Gemmatimonadaceae bacterium
CCCGCGACATCAAGCTTGGAAGGCTTGCGCTCTACCAGCTGAGCTACTCCCGCGACGCAATTCATTTCTCCTGATGCCGGCACCGCCTCGAAGCTCCCTCACGAATGGTGGGGGAAGGATTCGAACCTTCGAAGGCGTGAGCCGGCAGATTTACAGTCTGCTCCCGTTGGCCACTTGGGTACCCCACCGAAAAAGCAGCGTGTCAGCCGACGGCATGCCCGTCTTTCCCCGACGCGCCACGCCGCTCGGCCGACAAGCGGATTCTGTCTCGCATTAATGCCCGGACGCAGACGCGACCCTGACGCGCAGATCGAGAGCTGACGGTGGGAATCGAACCCACGACCTGCCGCTTACAAGGCGGCTGCTCTGCCATCTGAGCTACGTCAGCGACAGTAGGTCATTTTTGCGAGACTCTTAGGATAGCCAGCGCCAAAAAGTGTGTCAAGGCGCGGTGGATGGCGAAGTTAGCTCGTCCCGCCCGGTCCCACGATTCTCCACTTCGTTCCTCCGCCCGCGTCTTCCACCGCCACCCCGCGGCCTGACAATTCGGCACGAATGCGGTCCGCTTCCGCAAAGTCCCCTCGACTCCGGGCCGCCCGTCTGGCCTCGATCCGTTCTTCGACCCAGCTGGCAAGCTCCGCCGTGGCGCTCTCGCGATCCGGAACGATGTCCAGGACACCGTTCATCGAGGCGAACGCGGCCCGAGCCCGGTGCAGCGCCTCAGGGTCCGAGCCCCGCTGGTCAAGCTCCCGATTGGCGGCCTTGATGAACGTGAACAGCGCCGCCTGCGCCTCCGGGCCTCCCAGATCGTCGAAGAGGGCCGACCGAAAGGCCGATTCCGCCACATCGGCTGCCGCTGCCAAGGCGGCGGTGCCCGCAGTCGCGCCCTCCAGCCGCTCCGCGAACTCGCCGACCCGGCGCACGGCCTCTGTGGACGCCTCGAGCGCCTCCTCAGAGAGGTTCAACTCCTTGCGGTAGTGCGTGGTGAAGACGAAATGGCGGATGGCCGCGGCTGAAAACCGTTGCGCGCGAAGGGCTTGCACCGTTGCAACGTTCCCGAGACGCTTGGCCATCTTCGCCCCGTCCGTGAGTAGAAACGCGCCGTGGCACCAGCAACTGGCGAATGGCTTCCCCGTCGCTGCCTCCGACTGCGCGATTTCGTCCTCGTGGTGGGGAAAGACCAGGTCGATGCCACCCGTGTGGATGTCGAGCGTTTCGCCCAGGAGGTCCATCGCCATGGCCGAGCACTCCAGGTGCCATCCCGGACGGCCGCGTCCCCACGGCGAATCCCACGCGGCGCCAGTCTGCTCGTCCTCCGGCTTCGCCGCCTTCCAGAGCGCGAAGTCCTGCGCGTTCTCCTTGCTGTAGTCGTCCTGCGCCACGCGGGCGCCCGCGCGCACCTCGCGCGTGTCCAGCCGCGACAGCCGGCCGTATTGCGAGAACCGGCCGATGGCGAAATAGACGGAGCCGTCATCGGCAAGGTAGGCAACCTCCCGCTCCATCAGGCGCCGCACGAGCGCGATCATCTGCGGGATGAAATCGGTGGCCCTGGGATACTGCTCGGCAGGCTCGATGCGCAGGTAGTCCCGGTCCGCGAAGAAGATGTCGGTGACCGGTCCCGTGATCGCGCGAATGTCCTTCTGCTGCTCCACCGCGCGCTTGATGATCTTGTCGTCCACGTCGGTCAGGTTCATCACCTGACGCACGCCCCACCCGCGCATCCGGAGCGCGCGACGCAGCAGGTCATTGAACAGGAAGGTCCGGAAGTTTCCGAGGTGCGCGGGGTTGTACACGGTGGGACCGCAGCTGTACATGCGCACCGTGGAGCCGTCGGCGGGGGCAAACGGCTCCACGCGCCGCGTCATCGTGTTGAAGAGACGGAATTCGCCGTCGCTGGTCGTCGCCGCCATGGATCAACCTACCGCGTGGACGCGCCGCTCCGCGAATGAGATCACGTCGATCGGCTCTGGTGGCACCAGCACCCCACCGCCCGGCGCGGGCACGCGCAACACGAGCGGACGTTCCCGCGTGGTGCGGCGGAATCCCTGTCCCTCGTAGATGCGGGTGATCAGGATGCGACGCACGATCACCAGGACGGACGCCAGTGTCGGCACGGCGACGATGAGTCCCATGGGACCAAGCAGCGTTCCCATGACGAGCACCGACATGATGGAGAGCACGGGGGGCATGTCCACCTTTCTGGACATGAGCAGGGGGAGCACCACGTTGCTCTCGACGAGGTGGATGACGACGCCGAGAAGGATGACGAGCATGCTGTGTCCGAACGGACCGAATCCCCAGATCCCCACGCCATTGAGCACGAAGAGCGCGGGGAGGACGGTGGAGACGAGCGTGCCGAAGAACGGCACGATGGCCACGATTCCGGTGAACACGCCGAACGGCAGCCAGAAGGGCACCTGGAGCGCGTACAGACCGAGCGCCGTGAGCGCGGCCAGCACGAACATGCCAATGAGCATGCCGACGATCCACGAGCGGAGCGTCCCGCCGAGGTCGCCGAGGACGTCGCGAACCAGGTCACGATGGATCGGCGGGAAGAGCGCGATCAGCCATTCGCGGTACAGGGCGGGGTGCAGGGAGAGGTAGATCCCCATGACCGCCACCGCGAACACGTTGATGGCGCCGTGAATGAGTCCGAATGCCCGCGGCACCACGTCGCCGACCGTGCCGGCCAGCCGGTCGTAGACTGCGCGGAGGATGCGATGATCACCGGGACCGACGATGTCCCGGAGCGCGGGGTACTGCGCCATCGCCCCCTCGAGGCTGCGTTCCCAGCCGGCGATGTAGTCCGGCAGCACGGTGAAGAGCTGCTGGGTCTGGTCGACCACGGGCGGCACCAGGACCCAGACCAGGCCGACGAGCGCCGCGACGCTCGAGAGCAGCGCGGCAACGTACGAGAAGGGGTCCGGGAGTCGCAGCCGGCGCTCGAGCAGCGCCGCAAGCGCGCGCAGGTACAGCGCGATGAGGACACCCAGGAGCAGCAGGACAAAAATCTGCGCGGCGGTCTTGACGAGGAGCAGCAGCAGAACCGTCAGGACCGTCGCCGTCAGGATCGGCGCAAACCTGAAGCGCCGGAGTGTCTCAGCGATCAACGCGATTTCTTCGGGTCAGGGATGTCCTCGACGTCGGCGTTCACCGTCTCCGCGTCACGCGACTTGCCCGCGCCGAGCTGGCCACGCGTACCGGAGGAACCTGCCGGCAGCACGCCCATCTTCTGCTTGAGCTCGAGCAGCCGGTCGTCCACCGCGGCGCCCGTGGCGCTCTGCTCCAGCCGCTTGAAGTCCTGCTGGAGCCGGTCCCCGGTGAACTCCTCCTCGATCTCGACCGACGCCTTCAGCTGGCGTTCGTTGGTTTCGATGCGCTCTTCCATGCGCGCGAACGCCTCGAAGGCGGATTTCTCCGACATCGACGACATGGTCTCGTGGATGCGCTGCTGCGCCTGCGCCCGGCGTTGCCGAGCGATGAGCAGGTTCTTCTTGCGCTTGGCTTCCTCGATCTTGTCGTTGAGGTCGCGCAGCGACGCCTTGAGCTTCTCGGTCTCCGACCGGTGGGACTCCCACGTCTGCTCCAGCTGGTTGGCGTGCATCTCGTGTTCGCTCTGGCGCACGAGCGCCTGCTTCGCGAGATCGTCGCGATTCTCCTTCACCGCGAGCACCGCGCGCTGCTGCCACTCCTGCGACTGCTTGTACTCGCCATCCGCCTGGTCGCGCAGCCGCTTCTCGTCCGCGATCGCCGCGGCAACCTGCTGCTTGGCCTTGGCCAGCTGGCCGCGCATGTCCACCAGGATCTGGTTCAGCATCTTTTCCGGATCTTCCGACCGGGAAATCAGATCGTTGATGTTCGAGCGCAGCAGCGCCGACAGCCTGTCGAGAATGCCCATGATCAGCGTCCCCCGCGGAACGAACCAATTTCGCGCAGGTGCGAAGCCAGCGCGAGCGTCATGCTCTCATACGCCACGAGGAATTCCTCGAAGTCCAGGTGGGTCAATTCGAGCGCTTCGGTGAGGACGATGTCATTCTGCTCGATGCCGTAGGAGCCATGCACCATGTCTGACGCGTTCAGCTCCAGCAATCGCCGGCTGAGCGTCGCAAGCTTTCCCTTCTCCTTGGGCAGCTCCATCACCTTGACGCGGAGGATGGCGACCGGCGGCGAGTAATGCACGACGACCGTGAAATCGAGTTCCCCGCTCGGCTTCACCGCCCAGAGCCCGGGTTCGATCTCGCTGTAGGAGCCGCCCTCGGCCGCAATGCGGTCGAGAAAGCCCTCGATGTCTTCTCTGGTGACCATGTCCCCGATCCGTCGTGGCGTCTGGTGAACCTACGGTGTGGCGCGGCCGGCGTTTCACCGGTGAAGCTAGGAATGCCGTGGCCCAGCGGCTAGGGATTGGCCCGGCCGCTTCGGCTTCCCTACCCTCGCTTGATCTGCACCAGCCGCTCCCGGGCCAGCTTCCGCCCGGTCGGCGTCGCCGCCAGGCCGCCACCCGCGGTCTCGCGATAGCGCACGTCCATCTCGCGGCCGATCTCACCCATGGTGTCGATGACCTCGTCCGCCGGAATCGCGAAGGTGATGCCGGCCAGCGCCATCTCGATGGCGGCAAGGGCGATCGCGGCCCCGGTCGCATTGCGAAAGACGCACGGGAGTTCGACCAGGCCGCCGAGGGGGTCGCAGACGAGTCCGAGCGTTCCCTGCTGCGCGAGGGCGACGGCGTGCCCCACCTGGGCGGGCGTGCCCCCCAGCATTTCGGTGCCCGCGCCGGCTGCCATGCCCGCCGCCGCGCCTGTTTCCGCCTGACATCCACCTTCGGCACCAGACAGCGACGCCCGGACCGCAACGACCGCCCCGATCAGACCGGCGGTGGCGAGTGCGTCCACCAACTGCTCGTCGTCCAGCCCGCGCGCGTCCGCGAGGCCGGTGAGCACCGCGGGCAGGACGCCGGCGCCGCCGGCCGTGGGTGCGGCGACGATCACGCCCATGGCCGCGTTGATTTCCTGGACCGCCAGCGCGCGCGCCAGGACGTCGCGAAATGGCGTGCCGGCCAGTGGACCGGGCGGTCCGTGCAGCAGCTTCGCCGCGTCCCCGCCCACCAGTCCCGACGCCGACCTGAACTCGCCGGTGAGTCCCTGCGCGATCGCCCCGCGCATCACGTCGAGCGCGCGCTGGAGCGCGTCCCGGATCTCCCCGACGGGACGGCCCTGGTCCTTCGCCTCCAGCTCGAGCGCGAGGCGGGCGAGCGAGATCTTCCGCGCTTCCGCGTCGCGAATGGCCTCGCGCAGCGACGTGTACATGTCAGCCGCTCACCCGATCGAGCCGGTGCGCCCACCGTACCCAGGACAGGGCGCGAATGTCGTCGCGCGCCTTGTCGTCGGGCGCCTCGTCCAGCTCGATCACCATGAAGGCATCGCCGCCGCGTTCTTTCCGCGTGAGGCGCAACGTGGCGATGTTGAGACCATCGTCCGCCAGGATGGCCGCGATGCGCGCGATGGAGCCCTTCACATCTTCGGCGACCAGCACGATGGCGTGGTACGCACCGTGGATCTCCACGGGGAACCCATCGATCTCACTCACGAGCACCCGGCCGGCGCCCAGCGACGAGCCGAGCATCACGACCTGGCGATCGCCGCGCTCCACGGTCACGCGCACGCTGTTCGGATGGAGCGTTTCGTCGCCCAGTTTCGTTTTCTCGAAGGTGTAGGCCAGCCCCTCGCGCTCGGCGATGTCGAGCGCGGTCCGCAGGCGCTCGTCGTCCGGCCGGAAGCCCATCAGGCCGCCGGCAATCGCCTTGTCGGTGCCATGGCCCTCGCCCGTGCGGGCAAAGGAGCCGTGCAGCTCGATGCGGGCACGCTGCGGCGTTCCGTCAACCAGATTGCGCGCCAGTAGCCCGAGCCGGCAGGCGCCAGCCGTGTGCGATGACGACGGGCCCACCATGACCGGCCCGATGATGTCGAGCAGGGAGACCATGGCTGGAAGCTATCCTGCCTTGCGCTTGCCCGGCCGCAGCTTCCTGAACAGGGGCTGGAGGTACCTGCCCGTGTATGAGGCCTCCACGGATGCTACGTCTTCCGGCGTTCCGGCGGCGACGATGGTACCTCCGCGAACGCCCCCCTCGGGGCCCAGATCGATGATCCAGTCAGCGGTCTTGATGACGTCGATGTTGTGCTCGATGACGAGCACGGTGTTGCCGCGGTCCACCAGGCGGTGCAGCACCTCCAGCAGCAGCCGCACGTCCTCGAAGTGCAGTCCGGTCGTGGGCTCGTCCAGTATATAGAAGGTACGGCCCGTATCGCGCTTGGACAGTTCCGTGGCGAGCTTCACTCGCTGCGCCTCCCCACCGGAGAGCGTGGTGGCGCTCTGGCCCAGGTGGATGTAGCCGAGCCCGACGTCGTTGAGCGTGGCCAGCTTCTGGCGGATGCGCGGCTGATTCTCGAAGAACGCCAGGGCATCCTCCACCGTGAGCTCGAGGACTTCACTGATGCTCAACCCCCGGAACCGCACCTCGAGCGTCTCGCGGTTGTAGCGCTTTCCCTTGCACACCTCGCACGGCACGTAGACGTCCGGGAGGAAATGCATCTCGATCTTCACGAGTCCGTCGCCCTGGCACGCCTCGCAGCGCCCACCCTTCACATTGAACGAGAACCGCCCGGGCCCGTAGCCGCGGATCTTCGCGTCCGGCAGCTCGGCGAACAACTCGCGAATCGGAGTGAACAGGCCGGTGTACGTCGCCGGGTTGGAGCGGGGCGTGCGGCCGATGGGACTCTGGTCGATGTCGATCACCTTGTCGATGTGCTCGAAGCCGGTGATTCGCGTGTACGCCCCGGGAATGACACGTGCCCGATAGAAATGCCGCGCCAGCGCGCGGTGGAGGATGTCCTCGATGAGCGTGGACTTTCCCGAGCCGGACACCCCCGTGACAGCGACGAACACGCCGAGTGGAATGGCGACGTCCAGCGACTGGAGATTGTGTTCGCGGGCGCCCTCCACGCGAATCATCCGCCGCTGGTCGCCCGTTCGCCGCGTGCGCGGAATCGGAATGGACTTTTCCCCGGACAGATACCGCCCCGTCAGGGAGTCGGGCGCGGCGATGATGTCGTCGACGGTGCCGGTGGCGATCACGTGACCGCCGTGCTTGCCGGCGCCGGGACCGAGGTCCACCACGTAGTCCGCCGCGCGAATGGTTTCCTCGTCGTGCTCCACGACGATCACCGTGTTGCCCAGATCGCGCAGCTGCTCCAGGGTGGCGAGCAGCCGCGCGTTGTCGCGCTGGTGCAGGCCGATGGAGGGTTCATCCAGGATGTACAACACGCCCACGAGGCGCGAGCCGATCTGTGTGGCGAGCCGGATACGCTGCGCCTCACCGCCGCTGAGCGATTCCGCGGACCGGCCGAGCGTGAGGTACTCGAGGCCCACGTCGGAGAGAAACTGGAGGCGCTCCCGGACTTCCTTGAGGATCGGCGCGGCGATGTCGGGATCGAGGCCGGGCCGCCCCTTGCCGCGCACCGGAACGCTCATGAAGAAGGTGAGCGCATCGGCGATCGGCTTCTCCACAATGGCCCCGATGTTGAGTCCCGCGATCGTCACCGCGAGCGCCTCGGGTTTCAGTCGGCGTCCGGCGCATTCGTCGCACGGCACGACCAGCATGTAGTCCTCGAGCTCCATGCGCACCGAGTCCGACGCACTCTCCGAATAGCGTCGTTCGATGTTGGCGAGCACGCCCTCCCAGATCGACTGGTCCTTCTTCTTCGCGCCGGCGGGCCGGGGGTCGCCGTGCAGGATGGAGTGCCGCACCGAGGCCGACAACGCTCCCCACGGGGCGTTGAGGTCGAACTGGTATTGCCGCGCGAGCGCGGGCAGCACCACCTTGCGCAGATATCCGCTCGGCTCACCCCAGGGGATGATCACGCCCTCCAGAAGCGAAATGCGCGGGTCGCCAAGAATGAGTTCCTCGCTCACGCGGCGCCGCGTCCCCAGTCCGCCGCAGGCGGCACAGGCGCCAAAGGGCGAGTTGAAGGAGAAGTGCCGCGGCTCCAGTTCCGGCATCGAGATGCCGCACACCGGGCAGCCGTACTTCTCCGAGAACATCTCGGGAGATCCGGTGTCTGCGTTCACCACCTGGACCAGCCCCTCCGCGAGCTTCAGTCCGGTCTCGATGGAATCCACGAGACGGGCACGGTCCTCCGCGCGCACCACCAGGCGGTCCACGACGACGGAGATCGAGTGGTTCTGGCGGCGGTTCAGCTTCGGCGGATGCGCGACCTCGGCGAGCTCCCCATCGACGTACGCGCGGATGAATCCCTGCTTCCGCACCGATTCGAACAGGTCGCGGAACTCGCCCTTTCGTCCCTGGACGAGCGGCGCGCGCACCTCGATGCGTGTGCCGGGTTCCCATGCCAGCACGATCTCGGCGATCTGCGCCGCGCTCTGGCGCTGTACGGGGCGGCTGCAGTTGGGGCAGTGTGGGGTGCCCGCGCGCGCAAACAGGAGGCGCAGGTAGTCGTAGATCTCGGTGACCGTCCCCACGGTCGATCGCGGGTTGTGCCCCGCCGTCTTCTGCTCGATGGAGATCGCGGGCGACAGGCCCTCGATCAGGTCCACGTCGGGCTTTTCCATCAAGCCGAGGAACTGGCGCGCGTAGGCGGACAACGATTCCACGTATCGGCGCTGCCCTTCCGCGTAGATCGTATCGAACGCCAGGGACGATTTGCCGGATCCCGAAAGCCCGGTGATGACCGTGAGCTTGTCGCGCGGGATCGTGACGTCGATGTTCTTGAGGTTGTGCTCCCGGGCGCCCCGGATGAACAGCGCATCTTCTGCCATAGCCTGAGTAAGCTGGACGGGGTACCGGGGGGACACAACCCGCGCAGTCCGGACGTTAGATTAGACCGTCCCCTCCCAACGGCTCCCCCGCCTCGCCGCACATGCCGCACTCGGATGCCATCGTGGTACTGACGACCGTGTCGAGCGACGACGAGGCCGTTCGCCTGGTGCGTGCGCTGCTGGACCGCCGACTGATCGCCTGCGGCACGCTCGTGCCCGGTGCCCGATCCCTGTACCGCTGGCAGGGGAAGATCGCCGACGAGAAAGAAACCCTGCTCCTCCTCAAGACCCGCTCGGCGCGCGTCGAAGCGCTGCAGGAGGCCTTCCGGGAACTGCATCCGTACAAGGTGCCGGAACTCCTGGCGCTGTCCGTCGACACGGGTCTGGAGAAGTATCTCGAGTGGATCAACGGCGAGACCTCGCTTTCGCTGACGTGAATCGTGCCCCGGGTGCGCCTGCCGTGATCGAGGTCCGGGTGGACGATCTCGGCTTCTTCGAGGGTGAGGCGATCGTGCGTCCGGTGAACGACCTGCTTCGCGCCACGACCCCGCTGATGCGTCGCCTGGAGTTGGCGGCTGGCGCGGCGTTCCTGGAGAGCGCGCGTCTCTCGGAGCCGCTGCCGGTGGGCGCTGCCGTCGTCACTGGGGCGGGCGATCTCGGTGTCGAGCTGTTGATCCATGGCGTCGTGTCGAGCGACATGGAGCCGGTAAGCCGCGCGACCGTCCGGATGGCGCTCGCCAGCGCGCTCCATCGCGTGGATGCGTTCCAGGTGCGGAACGTGGCCATCGCTCCCTTTGGCCTGGGCGCCGGCAATCTCGACATCGAGGAGAGCGCGGACGTCATGTGCGACGTGATCACCGTGCACATGCGGCGGTCGTCGTACCCCGCATCCGTGGTGATCATCGCGGAAACGACGCATGAGGAACAGGCACTGCGCGACCGCCTTGCGCGGTTCGCATGATGTCCCGCCCCGTGGTGGCGGCCGCGATCCTGATCGCGTGGATCGGCGGGCTCGGCATGCTGTTGCGCCAGGAGTTATTCCGATCCCCGATCGAACGGCTCGCCCAGGCAGCGCTCCGGGTGACGCCCCGCGCCATCTTTTACACCGTGATGCAGGGTGACCAGCACGTGGGATTCGCGTCGTCCACGGTGGATACGACGACGACGACCATCGAGCAGCGCGACTACCTGGTGACCAACGTGGTCTCTGCCGGCCAGGTGCTGCGCTCCGAGATGCGCACGACCGTCATCCTGTCTCGCACGCTGCGCATGCGGAGGTTCGAGATCACGACGGACGCGGGCGACGTGTCGCTACGCATGGGCGGCGAGATGCTCGGCGATACGATGCTCCAGGTTGCCGTCCAGCGCGGCGCGGCCGCCCCCGACACGCAGCGCGTGCCCATCGCGGGGCCGCTCCTGCTGGCGACGCTGGCACCGATGGCGATGGCGCTCGACGACCGGCCACGCGTGGGCAGGTCGTACGCGCTGCCCGTCTTCGACCCCGGGTCGCTCTCGCCGACGCAGGCGCGATACGACATTCGCGCCGAATCGCTGTTCGTCGTCAACGACAGCTCGGTGTTCGATTCCACGTCGGGGCGCTGGCAGGGTGTGTTACCGGACACGATCCGGGCATGGCAGATCGTGCCGCAGGCCGGCAGTGACGTGCGCGGATGGGTGGACGAGCAAGGGCGACTGGTCGCGACCACGCAGCTCGGGTTCCAGCTGCTGCGCCAGCCGTACGAGGTAGCCTTCGAGAACTGGAGGCGCCAGGGCGACCCCGGAGCCGCGAGCACGGCGGCCCGTACGCCGTTCCCGATCGACCCCGATGTCGTGGCCGCGACGGCGATTGCCTCCGGTCGTCGGGTGTCCGGCACGACGGCGGAACTCCGCGTACGCCTGGGAGGGATTGCGCTCGACGGCTCCAGCCTCGCCGGGGGTCGGCAGCGCCTCGCCGGCGATACCCTGATCGTCACGCGCGAGAACTCGAGCCTGCTGGCGCCCCGGTACCTCACCATCCTGGGCGGTGCGCGCGCGGGCCACGTGGATCTCAGGGCGGAGGAGTTCCTCGAGGTGGACCACCCCGAAATCGTCGCGCTTGCGCAACGCTTCGCCGACGAGAGCCGGAATCCCCGCGTGGTCGCGCAGCGGATCGTGGAATGGATGCGCGACTCGATCCACAAGGAGCCAGCGTCGGGCATTCCGAGCGCGCTGCATGTGCTGCATACGCGCCGCGGCGACGCCGCGGAACACACCCAGCTGTTCGTCGCGCTCGCGCGCGCCGCCGGCGTTCCCGCGCGCTCCGTGGCGGGATTGCTCCATTCGGGTGGAAAGTTCTACTACCACGCCTGGCCCGAAGTGCTGCTGCGCGGCTGGGTCGCCGTGGATCCCACGTTCGGACAATTCCCTGCTGACGCCGCGCACGTGCGGCTGGTGACCGGTAGCGCGGGCCGCCAGGCGGACCTGCTGCGCGCGATTGGCGGACTGACCCTCGACGTCGTTGGCACGCGATGATCAAACTCACTGCACTCACGAAGAAGTATGGCAGTTTCATGGCGGTGGACGCCATCGACCTGGAGGTGCCGCGCGGCGAACTCTTCGGCTTTCTCGGCCCGAACGGCGCCGGCAAGACGACGACGTTGCGCATGATCGCGGGCATCCTGCGCCCGACCAGCGGTCGCGTGGAGATCGGCGGCATCGACGTCAACACGGATCCGGTCGGCGCGAAGACCAAGCTGGGGTTCATTCCCGACCGGCCGTTCATCTATGAGAAGCTCACCGGAGCGGAGTTTCTGCGATTCGTGTCAGGACTCTTCGACCAGGACGGGCCGCAGGTGGAGCACCGGGCCCGCGAACTGCTGGCGCTGTTCGACCTCGAAGAATGGCGCGACGAGCTGGTGGAGAGTTACAGCCATGGCATGCGCCAGAAGCTGATCATCTCGAGCGCGTTCGTTCACCGGCCCGAGGTGATCGTCGTCGACGAGCCAATGGTGGGGCTGGATCCCAAGGCCGCGCGAATTCTCAAGGACCTGTTTCGCGAGTACACGCACCGCGGTCACACCATCATGATGTCGACTCACACGCTGGAAGTCGCAGAGTCCCTGTGCGACCGGATCGCGATCATTCAGGGGGGCCATATCCGCGCGCAAGGCACCATGGCGGAGCTGCGGAGTCATGCGGCGGAAGGGGCGTCCGGGCTGGAGGACATTTTCCTGCGCCTGACGGGGGAAAACGCGGCGCGCGAACTGGTGGACGTGCTCGATGCCTGACCATCCCGCGCCGGCCGCCATCCGGCCGTCCGGTGCCGTGCTGGCGACACCGGATCCGTCGCTGCCACATCTCCTGTGGCCGAAGTACCTCACGGCGCGCGCGCGTTCGGTCAGCGGCGAACGCGGCCGTGGCATGCGAGCGCTGATCCTCGGCTTCTTTGGGCTGCTGTTCTGGGCGTTCATCTTCGGCGTGCTGTATCGGCTGCTCCTGTATTTTCGCGGCGTGCCGGAGATCGGCCCGTTGCTCGCGGGGAAACTGCTCGGGCTGGTGCTGATCGGATTCTTCTCGATCCTGCTGCTGTCGAATGTGATCACTGCGCTGTCGAGTTTTTTCCTCTCGAAGGATCTCGACCTCCTCGTCTCCGGGCCCGTGGATTGGCTCACGTTGTACGGGGCGAAGCTGCTGGAGACGATCGTGAACTCCAGCTGGATGGTGGTGCTGATGGCGGTGCCGATGTTCACGGCGTACGGGATCGTGTACGACGGCGGCGTCTGGTTCCCGTTCATCGCCGGCGCGGTCTTCCTGCCGCTGCTCATCATCCCCGGCGCCATCGGCACCGCGATTACGCTGACCCTCGTGAACGTGTTTCCCGCGCGGCGTACTCGGGATATCCTGAGCGTGATCGCCGTGCTCGCCGCCGGCGGTATCGTGTTGGTCTTCCGCATGGTGCGCCCAGAGCGCTTGGCGAGTCCAGAGGGCTATCGGTCGCTGATGGATTTCGTCGCGATTCTGCGTACGCCGACATCCCCCTTCCTTCCCAGCGAGTGGGCTCAGAACGCGACGATGGGCTGGCTCACCTACGATCACCAGTACCTGCCCTACTACCTGCTGTGGACCACCGCTGCGGCGGCGGTCGTCCTGGGCGCGATCCTGCACCGCTGGCTGTACCCCAAGGGATTCAGCAAGGCACAGGAGAGCGGCGAGCGCTGGGCGCGGTCCGGCCTCACGCACCGTGTCGCCATGCGGGTGCTGCGCCCCCTGGGCACCCTCAAGCGCGAACTCGTGCTCAAGGAGATCCGCCTGTTCTTCCGCGACACCACGCAGTGGTCGCAGCTCATTCTCCTCGCCGTGCTGGTGGTCGTCTACGTCTTCAACATCAAGTACCTCCCCCTGCGCGGCGAAGGCATCACGCTCTTTCTGCTGAACGTCGTGCCCTTTCTCAACCTCGTGCTCGCAGGGTTCGTGCTGGCGTCGATCGCGGCCCGATTCATTTTTCCCGGTGTGAGCCTGGAGGGGCGCACGCTCTGGCTGTTGCGCTCCAGCCCCATGTCGATGCGCGACCTGCTGTGGTCGAAGTTCTGGGTCGGCACCGCACCGTTGCTGGTGCTCGCGGTCGGGATCGTGGGGGTGACGAACTATCTGCTGGCCGTGTCGCCCTTCATGTTCGCGGTGTCGCTGCTGACCATCGTGGCCATGACGTTCTCGATCGCGGGACTCGCGCTCGGCTTCGGGACGCTGTTTCCACAATTCGAGACGGAGAACGCCGCACAGATCCCTACGTCATTCGGCGGACTGCTGTTCATGATGAGCGCGATCGCGATGATCGCCACCGTCGTGATCTTCGAAGCGCGGCCGGTCGTGTCCTACCTTCGGGCGCAGGCGTTCGGCGGCCAGGCGGATCCGTGGGAGATGCTCTTCGGCTTCGGCATGGCGGCGCTGGTCTGCGGCGCGACGACCGTCATTCCCATTCAGGTGGCTTTGCGGCGCCTGGAGCGCATCGAGCGCTGATCAGGCCAGCGCGCCGGGCCCGCCGCCCAGCGCGGCGCCGCAGGTGGAGCAGAACCCCGCCCCGCGCTCCGTGACCGGCGCGTTGCACGCCCGGCAGGCACCGGAGAGGAATGCCCCGCAGGTTGAGCAGTATTCCGCGTCCGGCTCGGGGCGCAAGCCGCAGCGCGCGCACGTTGGGCGCGCCTCCCGATAGGCGCGCACCCGCGCTTCGATCGCGTCCTCCGGCGGCGCACTCCGCGCCGGTTCGCGCACCGTGAAGAACAGCGGGTACAGCACGAATGCCAGCGCGGCGACGGCGAGCGTCGTCCCGGCAACGAGCGCGAGGACCCCGTCGCTCATGCGTCGCCCCCCCCCCCCCCCCACCGTATCGCGGGGTCGCGGCGCGCGAGTTCCTCCGGGATCGCGTTCGCCGGCTCAGCGCGCCGGTCCGCCATCGGCCACATCACGATGAGTGCGCCGAGCGCCAGGACGCCGCCGCCGACCCAGACCCAGACGACGAGTGGGTTGAAGTGAATACGCATCTCGGCGGCGTCGGCACGGATGCCCGCGAGCACCACGTACACGTCCTGACGCGCGTCGGTGCGGATGCCGGCCTCCGTGCGCGGCTCGAATATCGGGCGACGCTGGCCATCGACGTACTGGCGTTTCTCGCTCTTGATCAGTCCCATCGGCTTCCCATCGCGCCAGGCCTCGAGCGCCACCGCCGTGATCTCGCGGTTGAGCGACGCCGATGTGGACACGCCCTGGCTCACGAAACGCCAGCGCGCGCCATACGGGTCCGCGGTTTCCCAGGCCTGACCGGCGGTGAGACGGACGTCGAATGCGGCCCGAAACGGGAGTCCGGCAAACGCCGCGAAGAGCAGCGCGATGCCGGCGTGCACCACGAGACCGCCGTATCGCCGACGGTTGTGCAACACCAGGCGCAGGACGGCCATCGCGATCGGATCGCCGTGCATCGCGCGCCACGCACGCGCCCCCGTCACCAGCTCCTGCGCGATCGCCGCCAGAACAAAGGCTGTCAGCAGGTACGCCACCAGCGCATAGCCGTTGCGCATGCCCAGCGCGAACAGGACACTGGCCAGCACGATCCCGCTGGCCACGGGCGCGACGAGCTGCCGGCGCAGAGTCAGCAACGAGGCCTCGCGCCGCGCGATCATCGGCCCGATGCCAAGGAGCGCGAGGAGCAGCAGGCCAAGCGGCACAGTGACCGCGTTGAAGAAGGCGGGACCGACCGGGATCGGCGATCCCCGCACCCACTCGCTGAGCATCGGAAGGAGTGTGCCGGTGAGGACGGACGCGGCGATGCCGATGAGCACCAGATTATTGCAGAGAAGCGCCCCCTCCCCCGTTCTGCTCACGTTGCGCTCCAGTCCCTGAACGGCCTCGAGATCGCGAAGGCGGGTAGAGACGAGGGACGCGCCAGCCGCCGCCGTCACCGCGAAGAACGCCGCGAACCAGCCGGCCATCGACGATCCCGCGAAGGCATGCGCGCTTTCGCCGACGGCGCTCCGCGCGAGGAACGCGCCGAGGATGGATAGCAGGAACGTCACGATCGCCAGCGTTACGCTCCACGGGCGCAGCACGCCGTGCCGCTCCTGGATCATGACCGCGTGCAGGAACGCGACGCCGGTGAGCCAGGGCAGCAGCGATGCGTTCTGCGCGGGCTCCCACGCCCAGTAACCACTCCCCCCCCTCCCGGGCTCCACGTACGACCACCACATGCCCAGGACGATTCCGATCGTGAGGAACGACCATGACACGAGGACCCAGCGGCGCATCGTCGCAAGCCACGTGGCATTCAGCCGCCGCGTGGTCAGCGCGCCGATCGCGAACGCGAAGGGGACGGTCGTGGCCACGTGTCCCAGGTACAGCGCCGGGGGATGCACCAGCATGCCCGGATGCTGGAGCTGCGGATACATGCCACGTCCGTCCAGGGGAATCCAGTCGAGACGCGCGAAGGGATTGGAGGTGAAGGCGGTCGCCGCCAGAAAAAACACCATGACCACGCCAAGCGTCCCGGTGACGAACGGCATCATCTCTCGATGCGTCGCGCGGTTCGCCCAGACGACGATC
Source organism: Gemmatimonadaceae bacterium (assembly GCA_040902005.1). Classification (GTDB taxonomy): domain Bacteria; phylum Gemmatimonadota; class Gemmatimonadetes; order Gemmatimonadales; family Gemmatimonadaceae; genus DASPMP01. The sequence goes on from JBBDYA010000090.1 coordinate 15,898, forward strand.
GTGGCGCACAACGCCAGCACGAGGCACCACAATAGCATCGAGCCCGCCGGTCCGCTCCAGAAGGCCGCGAGCACGTAGACGTCCGGCGTGTTGGCGGCGATCTGGCTCGCGACATACGACAGCGAGAAGTCGCGCGTGAGAAGCGCCGTCCACAGTCCGACGGAGGCGAGGAGCGTGAACGCGAACGCAGCGTACGCGGCGCGCTCGCCGCTCTGGATCAGGTCGTGACGCCGGCCGGCGCCGCCGGCAAACGACACGGTGGCGGACCACACCGCCATGAGAAGCGCGAGCCACAGCGACAGCTCTCCGACGAGAATCACGTGCCCGCTCAGCGCGTCCCGTTCAGGAGCGCCGCGGCGGCGAGCGCCCCTGCCGCGTCCCACGCAAGATCGGCGCGGCTGAAGCGGCCGCCCGCGCGACGGTCGCTCCACTCCTTCCAGACCCCGACACCGAGTGCCGAGACCCCGCCCGCGGCCTGCGCCATCGGTCGGTCGACCTTTGCCGCGCGCGCGAGAGAGAACGCCGCGCTGTGCACGAAGGCCGACATGAAGAAATGCTTGACCTTGTCCGCGCCGAACCAGCGGTCCTTGGCGGGCGGAGCCGCCAGCAGCACGGCGACCAGGAACAGTTTGATCATGGCACGCACCGGTTCGGGGCGATCATCGGCGGCCCTCGGCGGCCCAGTGCAGCGCGGTCCCCACGGCTCGCTTCCACTCGCCCCGAAGTCGAGCCCGCGATTGCGCGGCCGCCGCGGCCGGCTCGAACACCGTGAACCGCGTGGCGTCGAGAAAGCGCTCGGCTGATTTCCAGACGCCGGACGCGAGGCCGGCGAGGCCGGCGGCACCGAGCGCCGTGGTTTCGATGACGGACGGACGCTCCACCGGCACGCCAGTGAGGTCCGCCTGGAACTGCATCAGCCAGTCGTTTTCCGCCGCCCCGCCATCCACGCGCAAGCGCGAGAACGTGTGGCCGCTTCCGGCGGACATCGCGTCCATCACGTCCGCCGTGGCGTAGGCCATGGCCTCGATTGCCGCGCGGGCGAGATGGGCGCGCGTGGTGCCTCGCGTGAGTCCCACGATCGTGCCGCGCGCGTCCGGCTCCCACCAGGGCGCCCCGAGTCCGACGAGTGCCGGAACGAAGTACACGCCATCGTTGGAGTCGAGCGCGCGCGCGAGCGCCTCCGTTTCTTTCGCCGTGGCGATGATGCCAAGTCCGTCGCGCAGCCATTGCACGGCCGCGCCGGCGATGAAGATGGATGCCTCCAGTGCGTACGCGGGTTCGCCGCGAGGCCCGCACGCGACGGTCGTGAGCAATCCCTCCGCGGCCGTGGGGCGCGATGCTCCCGTGTTGAGCAACAGGAAGGCGCCCGTGCCGTACGTATTCTTGGCGAGTCCGGCGTGCCAGCATCCCTGGCCGAACATGGCGGCCTGTTGATCACCGGCGACGCCGCTGATCGGAAGGTCGCGACCCAGGTGGCGTGCACTGGCCACACCGAAATCACCGCTGGAGGGTCGTACGTCCGCCAGCAGGTGGCGCGGGACGTGAAACAGCTGGCACAATTCGTCGCTCCAGGCCATCTCGTCGATGTCGTACAACATCGTCCGGGACGCGTTGGTGTGATCGGTGGCGTGCACGGCGCCATCGGTCAGCCGCCAGATGAGCCAGGAGTCGATCGTTCCCGCGGCCAGCGTGTGCTCGTCGGCGCCGGCGGGCAGCCCCTCGCGCAGGAGCCACTCCAGCTTGGTCGCCGAGAAGTACGGATCCGTCACGAGGCCGGTGCGTGCCCGCAGGCGCGCGGCGTCGCCGGCGAGCGCCGCGCACCGGTCCGCGGTGCGCCGGTCCTGCCACACGATGGCCCGATGGACCGGGACGCCCGTGCGCCGGTCCCAGACGACGATCGTCTCGCGCTGGTTGGTGATGCCAAGCGCCCGGACGGACAGCGGCGATGCGTCGAGCGCCTCGCGCGCCGCCTCGACGGTTCTCGCAAAGATCTCGTCCGCGTCGTGTTCCACCCAGCCGGGACGCGGAAAGTGCTGGGTGATCTCGCGGTAGGCGCGCGCGACGATGCGCCCGTCGGACCCGACGACCAGGCAGGTCACTCCCGTGGTGCCCTCGTCGATGGCGAGGATGGCGTCCTGTTGCGTCACGCCGGAGAAGGTAGCGCGCGCGACACCGCGGTCGCTACCGCGCGTCTCACGCGGCGTCGCTCCGGGAAGTGCTGGTCGAGGAACACGATGAGGGCGCGCTCCTCGTCGGAGTGCGCGAACGTGTCGCTCCGGCGCGCCGATCGGCCGCGCCTGCGCGTCAGCACGATCGTCTCGCCCGCATCGAGGTAGCGCGCCACCACCATGGGGTGGACGTACGACGACCGGCAGATCGCCGGTGTGTTGCCCAACTCGGAGGCGACGAGGCGCATCACGAGCGCCACATTGCGGCGCGCCTCACTGCTGGTGCGCGCCGGACCCAGTTCGGCGAGCACCGTGGCGGCCCGCAGCGTACCGCCCCACGTGCGGAAGTCCTTCACCGCGAAGGGGCCTGCCTCCCGGCGGAGAAACTCCATCAGCGTACGCGCATCAAGGTCACACCAGACGCCCTCCGAGCGGTAGCGAAAGAGCCGATCCCCCGGCGTGCGACGCAGCCGGTCGACCAGTCGGACCAGCTCGGGATTGGTGACGAACTGTCGCTGCGGCTGATTCGACTTGCCGACATAGGTGAACACCGCGCGGCGTCCCTGCACGCGCACGTGCCGCTTGCGCATGGTGGTCAGTCCGTAGCTGCGGTTTTCGCGCGTGTATCGGTCCGATCCCGGGCGAAACAGACTTTCGCTGATCAGGCGCAGCGCAATGGCGCACGCGGCGTCCCGCGACAACTGGCGCGATCGGGAGCGGGCGCGAAGCACCCGGCGCACGCGCGGCAGCTGCCTCGCCAGCGCGCGGACGCGATGGTGCTTGCGCAACTCCCGCGTGCCGACCGCGCGTTCGTTGTAGCGGTACTGCTTGCGCCCGCGGGCGTCGAACCCCCAGGCCTGGATGGAGCGCCGCGCCGCAGGCGAGACGTGCACGTCGCGCCACGCGGGCGGAATTCTCAGCTTCTCGATGCGCGCGAGGGTGCGCGTGTCGCGCAGATTGCCCCCTGCTTCACGCACGTACCGAAAACCCGATGTCGGCGTTCCCACGCGCAGGATCCAGCGTTCGGCCATATCGGACCGCCCGGCGCAAGAACCAGTCCGAGGGTAAATTGGATGAGTCATGACCTACCAATTCCTGCTGTTCGACGTGGCGGATCGCATCGCGACGATCACGGTCAACCGGCCGGACAGGCTCAACGCCCTGAACGACGCGACGATGCTGGAGCTGGGCCGGGCCATCGACGACGCGCGCACCAACGCCGCGGTGGGCGGCATCGTGCTCACGGGGGCGGGCCGGGCGTTCGTGGCCGGCGCCGACATCACCGAACTGCGCGCGAAGTCGTCGTCGGAGGCGCTTGCCCTGGCGCGGCGCGGGCAGGACGTGTTCCGCCGGTTCGAGACCTCGCCAAAACCCGTGATCGCGGCGGTCAACGGGTTCGCGCTGGGCGGCGGCTGTGAACTCGCGATGTCGTGTCATGTGCGCCTGGCGTCGGACGCCGCCAGGTTCGGGCAGCCCGAGGTGAAGCTGGGGGTGATACCGGGGTATGGCGGTACCCAGCGACTCACGCGCCTGATCGGGCGCGGCCGCGCGTTGCAGTTGCTGCTCACCGGCGAGATGATCGACGCAGCCGAGGCCTACCGGCTCGGACTCGTGAACCGCGTGGTCGGTGCGGAGGAACAGGTGGTGGACGCCGCGCGGGCAATGCTCCGCCTGATGCTTGCGAACGGCCCCCTCGCGCTGGCGCAGTGCATCGACGTGGTGAACCGCGGCGCGGACATCGATCTCGAAGAGGCGCTGGCGCTCGAGGCGGCGGCCTTCGGCACGCTGGCCGCGACCGACGACATGCGTGAGGGCACCTCGGCTTTTCTGGACAAGCGCGCTCCGAACTTCCGCGGCGCATAGCGCAGCGCCGGGCTCCGGGTGACGAATTCACGCGGGCGCGTCGCGACGCTTTCCCTGAAGGATTTCCGGAATTTCGAGCGGCTGGACCTCGAGTTTCCCCGTGAGGGATTCGCGCTCGTGGGCGAGAACGGCCAGGGAAAGACCAACCTCCTGGAATCGGTGTACTTTCTCAGCCTGCTGCGCTCGGTGCGCGGCGCTCGCGACGCGGACGTGACGCGCTTCGGCGCGGATGGCTTTTTCCTGGAAGCCAGCGTGTGCGTGCCGGAGACGCGCCGGCTCTCGATCGGCTTCGAGCGCCGGGGGCGGCGCAAGCGCGTGCGACGGGACGACGTGATCGTTGAACGCCTGAGTGACGCGCTCGGGATGCTGCCGGCCGTGATGTTTTCGCCGGGAGACGTCGATCTCGTGGCAGGCGCGGCGAGCGCGCGGCGACGGTTTCTCGACATCATGCTCGCCCTCACCTCCCGCGGCTACCTGCGCGCCCTGCAGCAGTACCGGGCGGCGCTCGAGCGGCGCAACGCGGTCCTCCGCGAGGCGGCGCGGG
>JBBDYA010000091.1:0-20430 GCA_040902005.1 Gemmatimonadaceae bacterium
AGGCTTACCGGCGCGCGAAGCGCGCCGCCGAGAACGCCGACGCAGCACGCCGGCCGAGAACCCTGTCGCGCTTGGCGGTGTACAAACCGCATGCGATATGTCCTGCTTCCTCTCGCGCTCGTCAGCCTGGCATGCGGCGCGGTGTCCACGCGTGAACGCGCCACACCGCCGCGGCCGCTGGTGCTGCTCGTGCACGGTCGCGGGCAGCTCGACGTGGACACGGCATCGCTGCGCCGAGACTGGCAGCGCGAGCTGAATTCCTCGCTGGCGTCCGTGGGCCTGCCGCGACTGGAGGACGGCGATGTGCGGCTTGCGTGGTACGCGGACCTGCTCGATCCGGAGGTCTCCAACGAGTGCGTGAGGCCAGTGGACACGCTGGGGGAGGGGGGGGGGGACATCGGATTCGATGCGATCGCGCGCTTCATTTTCGCGTCGCTCGTCAGCGCGATCCCGAAGAACGAGAGCCGGAACGCGCGCGGCGTGGTCGGTGAACTCCTCTACTTCCTGGACGCATCCGCCCGCTGCGCCGCGCGCCTTCGCGTTGGGCGACAGATCCAGAGCGCGCTCGCCAGTGATCGTCCGGTGGTGGTCGTGGCGTACAGCATGGGGGCGCTGGTGGCGTACGACTACCTCTCCTCGGCGGACCGGCCGGATCTTCGCGGTGACCTGCGGTTGATCACCCTGGGGTCGCCCCTGGGCCTCCGGGAGATCCGGTCGCTGCTGTTCGGTGAGGCGTTGGCCGCGTTGCCGCGCGGAGTCACCAGCTGGGTGAACGTCTACGACCCGGGCGATCCGTTCGCGGCACCGCTTGGCGCCGCGCCTCCGCTCGAGGATCGTCGAACGCAAACCCGGTACGACGGCGATGCGCATTACGCGGGACGCTATCTGCGCGACGCGTCCACGGGTGCGGCGCTGGGCCGCGCGTTGTGCGCGACGTCGGCCGTGCGCCTGGGCGAGGCGTGCAAGCGGCTGTAGTCGCCTCTCGTGTATTGAGTCCTTACCCAACGGTTTCGACGTAGTGGCTGTCCAACGCCCAGCCATCTCCGGAGCATACCGTGTCGCGTCCCGTCGGTTTTCGCGTCCTGTTCGCAGCAGTGCTCGGCCTGCTCATCCTCCCGGGCCGCCTCGTCGCACAAGGCGACGGCACGCCTGCCCCTGATAGCTCGGCGCGCGCGACGGCGGTTCGTGCCGCCACGCCGCCGGTCATCGACGGCAGCGACACCGACGACGTGTGGCGTCAGGCCACGGGCACCAGCGACTTCCGCGAGTTCCAGCCCACCGAGGGGGACCCACCGCGCTTTCGCACCGAGTTCAAATCGGCGTACGACGATCGCAACCTGTACGTCTTCGTCCGCGCGTACGACGCGCATCCCGACAGCATCATGCGCGACCTGAGCCGGCGCGACGTTCGCGGCACGTCGGATCAGATCAAGCTCCTGGTGGACTCGTATTTCGACCGGCGGAACGGGTACAGCTTCGCGGTCAATCCCGTGGGCGTGAAGCGCGACTACGCGTTGTACAACGATCGTGACGAGGACGGCTCGTGGGACGCGATCTGGGACGTGGCGACGCGCATCGACTCGCTGGGATGGACCGCCGAGTTCCGGATTCCGTTCTCCCAGATGCGCTACGCCAATGCGACGACGCACACCTTCGGCATCGCGATCTGGCGCGACATCGAGCGCTACAAGGAGCGCACGAGCTGGCCGCTATACCGCTCCAGCAGGAACGGTCTGACGTCGCAGCTTGGACGGCTGGAGGGGATCGTCGGCATCTCGTCGCCACGGCGGCTCGAGGTGACGCCATACACGGTGACGAAGAGCGTGTCGCGCCAGCTGGGCCCGTTGAGCTACGACCGGGTGCAGCACGCGACGGCGGGCGCGGATCTCAAGTACGGCATCACGCCGAACATCATGCTCGACGCCACGGTGAACCCCGACTTCGGGCAGGTGGAAGCGGATCCCGCGGTGCTGAACCTCAGCGCGTTCGAGACGTTCTTCCAGGAGCGCCGGCCGTTCTTCGTGGAGGGCACCGGACTCTACAACTTCTCGGTGAACTGCAACGTGGTGAATTGCGGAGGCGAGGGGCTGTTCTACTCGCGCCGCATCGGGCGTCAGCCGCAACTTCTCAACTCGTACGGTGGGGTGGGGTCGCCGACGGCCACGCCCATTCTCGGGGCGGGGAAGATGACGGGGCGCTGGCCGGGTGGGTTGTCCGTCGGCGTGCTGGAGGCCGTGACGCAGCACCTCGAGGGCACCGCGAATCGCACCATCGAGCCGGCCACGTCGTACACGGTGGCGCGCGTGCAGCAGGAGTTCCGGGGCGGTGGCACGACGGTGGGCGCCATCGGCACGGGGGTGAACCGGTCGGTGGACGAGTGGACGAGCGGGCGGCTGCGCCGCTCGGCGTACGTGGGCGGCGCGGACTTCGGTCACAAGTTCCCGGGCGGGAATTACGAGATGAGCGGTTCGGTCATGCTGAGCCGGGTGGCGGGCGACACGGCGGTGATCAATGCGACGCAGCGCGACCCGGTGCACAACTTTCAGCGCCCCGACGGCGATCTGCCGTACGACCCCCTGCGCACGTCGCTCACCGGGCACGCTCAGGAGGTCAAGGTCGCGAAGTTCGGCGGGGGCATCACGCGCTTCGAGACGAGCTACCAGCGCCGGTCGCCGGGGTTCGAGATCAACGATCTCGGCTTCATGCGTCGCGCGGACGAGCAGAGCCAGGCCACGTGGTTCGCGCTCCAGTACCGCACGCCCACGCGCTTCTACCGCTCGCTTCAGATGAACTTCAACGAATGGAACATGTGGAACACCGGCGGGCTGAAGACCGAGACGGGGTTCAACACGAACTGGCACCTGAACGACAAGCGCAACTGGTGGTGGCACGTGGGCGCGACGGTGAACCAGCTGGGCTCGTACTGCGACAACTGCACGCGGGGCGGGCCCGCGATCCGACGCTCGCCGCGGCTCCAGCCGTGGTTCGGATTCGACGGCGACGATCGCTGGCGGGTGTCTCCGTATTTCTTCATGAATCTCGGGCGCGGAGATTACGGCGCGTCCACGTACACCTCATACAGCCCCGGCGTGAACATCCGCCCCAGCGCCGCGGTGCAGCTGTCGCTGGGCGTGGACATGAGCTACAACGACGACGATTCACAGTGGTTCGGCAATTTCACCGATGGGGGGGGGGAGGCGTCACGCATTACAGCTTCGCACGGCTGGAACAGCGGACGTTCTCGTTCAACACGCGCATGAGTTACACCATGACGCCGGACCTCACGCTCCAGGTCTATGCGCAGCCGTTCGCGACGAAGGGCGAGTACAGCAACGTGCGCGAGCTGAGCGCCACGCCCCGCGCGCCGGAGTACGAGAACCGGTATCAGCCGTATACCCCGCCGCCAACCGCCGACCTCGGCTTCAACTTCAAGCAGTTGCGATCCAACACGGTGCTGCGCTGGGAGTACCGGCCGGGCTCCACGCTGTTCGCCGTCTGGACGCACGGGCGCGAAGGCTTCCTGCCGGTCGCCGGCAACCTGAACTGGCGGCAGGAATACGACAACCTGTTCGAGCTGCACCCGGACAACACGTTTCTCATCAAGGTCGCATACTGGCTGAGCCGCTGACGGGCGCACAGAAGTTGCCCTTTTCAGGACGGATGCGGCGCCTTGCCTTGCGAATCGATCAGCTGCCCGCCTGGGCTTTTGTGGGCATCGTGGTGCTCGTGTTCGGCGCGGCGCGGGCGGGACGGTTGTACGCGTTGCTGCGCCAGAACCCCGGAGGAATGGAGCTGGGGGGCATCCTCACGCTCGCGATCTTTCTCGTCGTGGTGATCTTCGCGGTCCGCCGGCGACACGTGCGGGCCTGGCGTTCCACGGTGCACGTCATGGGCGCCCTGGTGGTCGGGAATGCGTTCGGCATCGTGCTGATCTGGCCGCTGATTCCGGACGGCTACGACCTCGCGCTGGTGCCGATGCTCATGGAAACGACAGCCGCGGGCGTGACCATGGCGGTCATCTCGCTGCCCCTCGCGATCGGCATGCTCTGGCTGTCGCGCCTGTACGGCTCACATTCCGCCCTCACGGAACGGCGGGTTCGGGGGGGTGGGGGCGCGACGAGCGTTCCAGCGGCAACTTCGCGGCACGCCAGTCCTTCTTTCCCTCCACGTACTCCCTGACGTTGCGATACCCCTGCGCCGCCAGGACACGGGCGGCGTACGGACTGGTGGGTCAATGGTCGTCCCAGCAGTACAGCACGATCTCCGCATCCTTGTCCGCCGTCGCCCGTTCCACGGCGGGCACCACCTCGGTGGGCGGCATGTGCCGCGCACCGGGCAAATGGTGTTTCCGGTAGTACGGCTCCGGCAGCACCTCGAAAAGCAGGAACGCGTCGCCGCGATCGATCTTCTGGCGCAGTTCGTCCCGAGAGATCGTCGCGCGTGCGGTCATCGCTTGAGGAAGAGGATCATCGCGGCGCCGATGGCGGCGCCCATGAGGAGCACCGGCAGCGGACGGTCCTGGCCGTCGTCGTATCGCGGGGCGCTAGCGAGGCGCTCGTCCAGTTCCTTGCGCCCGTGCACCCCCGAAATGGAGATGTGACTGACGGGATCGGCGACGAGCTCTGCGGCGTGCGTCATAAGATCATCCTGTGGGTTATGCCACAGTCGGGTCAAGGCAAGCTGGGGGCCACCGCCGTCCTCTATCCTCCATCGGCGCACCTCGTAAGTTTCCCTCCCATGGCCACGCGCAACCTCGAGCTCGTCCGCTCCATCACGGTCAACCCGCTGAAACGGCCTCCCGGCGAGACGCTGGAGCGCAACCCGGGGATGCCGCTCGACCTCGACGCCGTGCGTGCCATTCGGGTGAATCGCAGCGCCGTGGAGCGGCGCGCGGCCACGATTCCCACGCGGCGCACCGTGAAGAAGCAGTGGCAGGCGGGGTGGCTGCTGCGCGCGATCACGCTGATGGATCTTACCACCCTGTCCGGCGACGACACTCCGGGCAACGTAAAGCGGCTGTCGGCCAAGGCCCGGCGCCCCCTCCGCGACGATCTGGTCGAGGCGCTTGGCGCCGGCGACCTGGGCGTCACCGTGGGCGCGGTGTGCGTGTATCACGCGCACGTTGCCACCGCGGTGGAGTCGCTGCGCGGCTCGGGGATTCCCGTGGCCGCAGTCTCCACCGGATTCCCGGCGGGACTCAGCCCGTTCGAGCAGCGGCTCGCGGAGATTCCCGCCTCGATCGCCGCGGGCGCGAAGGAGATCGACATCGTCATCACCCGGGCGCACGTGCTCACGGGAAACTGGCACGCGCTGTACGACGAGGTCAGGGCGTTCCGCGCCGCCTGTGGCGACGCGCACCTCAAGGCGATTCTCGCCACGGGTGAGCTGGCGACGCTGGGCAACGTGGCGCGGGCCAGTGTGGTGGCGATGCAAGCGGGCGCGGACTTCATCAAGACGTCCACCGGGAAGGAAGGGGTGAACGCGACCATGCCCTTCGCGCTCGTGATGACGCGCACGATCCGCGAGTACTATGAACACACCGGATTCGCCGTCGGCTTCAAGCCGGCCGGGGGCATTCGCACGGCAAAGACGGCGCTGGAGTACCTGTATCTCATGAAGGAGGAGCTGGGCGACCGCTGGCTGCGTCCCGACCTCTTCCGGTTTGGCGCCAGCGCGCTGCTCACGGACATCGAGCGGCAACTGGAGCACTTCGTCACCGGGCGGTACGCGGCGGCCCACCGTCAGCCGATGCCATGAACTGACGGGGAATGGGAAGGGGGAAGGGGGAATGGGGGAACTGCAAAGGCGGGAAATGAGAGTGGGAATGGGAATGGGAATGGAGCACGCGGAATGAGTTCAGTCGCCGAGATTTTCAAGTCCATGGAGTACGGCCCCGCGCCCGAGAGCGATCAGCAGGCGCGACACTGGCTGGCCAAGTTCGAGCGGGTCTTCGGCCACTTCATCAATGGCGAGTGGACCGAGCCCGGCGAGACCTTCGACGTCATCAATCCGGCCAACCGCGAAGTGATCGCGCGCGTGTCGCAGGGGAGCCAGGCGGACGTGGACGCCGCCGTGGCCGCCGCGAAAGTGGCGCTGCCGGCCTGGCAGGGGCTCGACGGCCACGCGCGCGCCCGGTACCTGTACGCCATCGCGCGTGGCGTTCAGAAACACGCACGACTGTTCGCCGTCGTCGAGACCATGGACAACGGCAAGTCCATCCGGGAAACGCGCGACATCGACATTCCCCTGGTGGCCCGGCATTTCTACCACCACGCCGGTTGGGCGCAACTGCTCGACACCGAGTTCGCCGGCTACCACGGCGTGGGCGTGGTGGGGCAGATCATCCCGTGGAACTTTCCGCTGCTGATGCTGTCCTGGAAGATCGCGCCGGCGCTGGCCTCGGGGTGCACCGTGGTGCTCAAGCCCGCGGAATTCACCCCGCTCACGGCGCTGGTGTTCTGCGAGATCGTGCGCGAGGCCGGGCTGCCTCCCGGCGTGGTCAACGTGGTCACCGGCGACGGCCGCACCGGTGCCGCCATCGTGGACCACCCCGACGTGGACAAGATCGCGTTCACGGGCTCCACCGACGTCGGCAGGATCATCCGCCGCGCCACGGCAGGAGCCGGCAAGAAGCTGTCGCTCGAGTTGGGCGGCAAGAGTCCGTTCATCGTCTACGAGGACGCGGATCTCGACAGCGTGGTGGAAGGCGTCGTGGACGCCATCTGGTTCAACCAGGGGCAGGTGTGCTGCGCGGGCTCGCGCCTGCTGGTCCAGGAAGGGATCGCCGAGCGCCTGATCGCAAAGCTGCGCACGCGAATGGAGCGGCTCCGCGTGGGCCAGCCGCTGGACAAGGCGGTGGACATGGGCGCGATCGTCGCGCCGGTGCAGCTCGACCGGATCCGGACGCTCGTGGAGGAAGGACGGACCGAAGGCGCCACGATGTGGCAACCGTCGTGGGCGTGCCCCACCGAAGGCTATTTCTATCCGCCGACGCTGTTCACGGACGTGTCGCCGTCGAGCACCATCGCGCAGGTCGAGATTTTCGGGCCGGTGCTGGTGTCGATGACGTTCCGCACGCCGGAGGAGTCCGTGCAGCTCGCCAACAACACGCCCTTCGGGCTCGCGGCCAGCGTGTGGACGGAGAACATCAACCTCGCGCTCGACATCGCGCCCAGGCTCAAGAGCGGCGTGGTGTGGATCAACTCGACCAACCTGTTCGATGCAAGCGCGGGCTTCGGCGGGTATCGCGAGAGCGGGTTCGGGCGCGAGGGCGGACGCGAAGGCATGTGGGAGTACCTGAAGCGCGTGGGGCCCACGGCCGCCGCCACCGCCAAGGCCACCCGCGACACGGCCAAGCGCAAGCGCATCAGCGGCGCGCTGCTTCAGGGCGGAGGGGTGGGGGCGGACCCCCGGCCCGTCGGCGACATGCCAACCATCGACCGCACCCCCAAGCTGTTCATCGGCGGCAAGCAGTCGCGCCCCGATCAAGGGTACAGCCGACGCATCGACGCGCCGGATGGCACTCTCGCCGGCGAGGTGCCCGACGGGAATCGGAAGGATCTGCGAAACGCGGTGGAGGCGGCGCACGCGGCAAAGGCGTGGGGCAAGGCGACGGGACACCTGCGCGCGCAGATCCTGTACTACATCGCGGAGAACCTCGCCGCGCGGTCGGAGGAATTCGGCGCGCGGCTGTCGGAGATGGACGGACGCTCCCGGCGCGACGCGTTGCGCGAGGTGGACGCCAGCGTGCGGCGGCTGTTCACGTACGCCGCGTGGGCGGACAAGTGGGATGGCGCCGTGCACAGCGTGCCGATCCGCGGCGTGGCGCTCGCGATGCACGAACCCATCGGCGTGATGGGCATCGTCACGTCGGACGAGTTCCCGCTGCTGGGCTTCGTGTCCACCGTGGCACCCGCCGTCGCGTGCGGCAATACCGTGATCGCGATTCCGTCGCAGCCGTATCCGCTGTCGGCCACGGATCTCTACAGCGTGCTCGAGACGTCCGACGTGCCCGCCGGCGTGATCAACATCGTGACCGGCGACAAGAACGCGCTCGCGAAGACGCTCGCCGAGCACGACGACGTCGAGGGGCTGTGGTATTTCGGCGACCGCGCTGGGGTGACGGCGGTGGAGCTCGCGTCGGCGGACAACATGAAGCGGACGTGGGCGAGCTGGCGCGCGCGCGACTGGCCGGACACGGCCGACGGCGAAGGACGGGAATTCCTGCGCGAGGCCACGCAGGTCAAGAATATCTGGATTCCGTACGGCGAGTGAGATCCCGATCGTCCTCGCCCGACGCGAGCAGGAGATTCGTCATTTCCAGCGCGTTCGTCGTTCCGTAGTTGCCATAGCAATTATTGAACACCAGGTGCACCTCCTCGGCCTGCTCGCTGATTGCGCGGATCATCGGCAGCCACCCGGCCAGCTGCGTCTCGTCGTACAGATAGCGGAACCGCTGGCTCACCTGCGCGACCTTCGCTTCCCAGGTGTCGGTGTTGCGTCCGTGAAAGCGCACGATGGCGAGCGCGGGTGACGTGACCTCGGCCACCGACGGCACCGACGACTCGAACCCGGGAGGCGCGTCCACGCAGACGTGGGCGAGCTCGTTGCGCCGCAGCAGGTCCAGCGTGTGCCCGCGCGTGCGCTCGTCGAACCACGCCCGGTTGCGGAACTCCACCGCCGCGCGCCATCCCTCCAGCCGCTGCCGCGCGTTTTCCACCAGCGCGGCGCTCGCCCGCGACGGCGTGACCCAGCGCGGGTACTGCAGCAGGATCGCGCCCAGCCGGCCGCTGTCGCGCAGCGGGGCGAGCGCGTCGAGGAACGCCTCCCACACCGCGTCGCGCAGCTCGTTGGGCAGGTCGTCCGCGTAGACGCGCGCCTTCGACGCGAGCGCCGCCGGCAGCGCGGCCCTGAGGTCCTTCGGCAGCCGGTTCACCTCCGACGGCTGCCCCGTCATGAGCGCGTGCGCCTTGACGTCGAAGGTGAAGCCGTCCGGGGTACGTTCCGCCCACAGCTCCGCCGTCCGTCGGGCGGGGATTGCGTAGTAGGTGGAATCCACCTCCACAATCGGAAAGCGCGAGGCGTAGTAGCGCAGCCGCGCCTCCGCGGTGGACACGCCCTCCGGGTAAAACACGCCGCGCGCGGTCATGCTGGGGTCGGTCCAGCTGGCGATGCCGACGCGGACACGGGCGCCACTCGCCACCTGGAACACGGGAACATGTGCCAGTCCGGTGGCGGCGGAACGCGCCACCCCCACCGCTGCGCCGGGGTCGTGCGAAGGATCGATCACCGCGGAACAATACGCGCCGGGGCTGGGTAGGAAAACGTGAACCCCTGGCGGAGGTACTCACATGGCGACCTTCACATTCTCACTCAGCACGTCGGAAGAGACCCGTCAGGCGGGCGTCGTTCAGAGCGCCAACTTTCACGAGGCGCTTCAGCTCATTGGCGAGCGTATGCCGGTGACGCGCGGCGACACGCTGGAGATCGGCGTGAAGGGATTTCCGCCCGCGCGGTTCGAGTGCACGGAATCCCTGCTGGACGGGCTGGTGCTCTGGGAGCCGGCACGACGACTGGCGGCGTGAGCTGACGGTCAGTCCAGCTTTCGGAGCTCCAGCCGTCCGTTTCCGCTCGACATCCTGAGCCGCTGCGTTCCCCCCGTGCCGATCGTGCCACGCACGCGGCTGGGGTTCAGGCGGCCCACGATCCGGATCTCGAAGTCGGACCGGAATTCGCCGCGTCCCGTGCTGGCGTCGATCTCGCCGGCGAACGAGCCCGGGAGCGCGACGGTCACCGGTCCGTTGCCGGTGGAGAAGGTCATGTCCGCCGATCCCTGAATGGCCCGCATGCGGACGTCGATCTCCCCGTTGCCGGTTCGCGCGTTCACCGGCCCGCTGGACGTCACCACGAAGACCCGGCCGTTGCCGGTATTCGCGCGCACCGGACCCGTGGCGCCCTCGATCTCCAGTACGCCGTTGCCGGTCGAGACATCCACTTCGCCGGCGGTGAGCCGGATGCGGACGTCGCCGTTGCCCGTGCGGATCTCCACGTCGTTGCTGGCCTGCTCCACGCTCACGTCGCCGTTCCCCGTGCTGGCGCTCAGGCGAACGCCCTTCGGCAGCAGCACCGTGAGTCCCGTGGAGGGCGGACCGTTCCGCGACCAGCCGCGCCCCTCGTTGTCGCAGATGTTGCGTCCGTCGTACACGGCGCAGATCTCCACGCCAGTCGCGCGGTTCTGCACCTCGAACGACAGTTCGCCCCGGTCGGCGCGACGGGGACGATCCGCGCGAAACTCCACGCGGTCCGTCGTGGATTCGCGAATGTCGATCGGGCCGTTGAAGTGCCGGACGCTGAACGTGGCGCCGGCGGGCACCCGGCCCGACCACGTGAAGAGATTGTCGGTGGCCTGCGCGGACGCAGTGACCGAGCCGACGACGAGCAGCAGGAACAGGTTGCGGAGCAATGACATGGCACGCGGGTTGAGACAACGGTTCTGACAGTCCGACCAGTCGAATGGTTTGAGGAGCCCATGCCGCGCCACCCGGCCACTTCGACCCGCGACCTCGGTCGCCCCGGTTGCCCCGGTTGCCCCGGTTGCCCCGGTTGTCAGCGCTGCGGCTGCTGCTCGGCGTCCAGGAGCTGCTGCTTGCGTTCCAGCCCCCACCGGTAGCCGCCCAGCGAGCCGTCTTCCCGAACAATTCTATGGCAGGGAATCACGAGCGCCACCGGGTTGGTGGCGCAGGCTCGCGCCACGGCCCGTGCCGCGCTCGGCTGCCCGATGCGGTCGGCGAGCTGGCTGTAGGACAGCGTGGTTCCCCGCGGGATGCGCTGGAGCGCGTTCCACACGCGCCACTGGAATGCGGTGCCGCGGGCGTCCAGCGGCACGGACGCAGCGGAGCCCTGGCCGTCCAGGCTGGCGACGATCGCGGCGATCCACTCGTGCAGTGCCGGGCCCGCGGCGTGGATCTCCGCCTCGGGAAAGTCCGCGCGGAACGCGCGCTCCAGCTCGCGGTCGCTGTCACCGAACGCCACGGAGCACACACCCCGCTCCGTGTACGCCACGAGCAACCGGCCCAGTGGCGAACCCACGATGCCGAACTGGATGCGCTGTCCCGCGCCCCCGTGCCGCACGGCGGCGGGCGTCATTCCCAGTGAGCGCTTCGACCGCTCGTAGACGCGGCTGCTGGATCCGAATCCCGCTTCGAACGTTGCCCTGCTCACGGTGTCCCCCTTGCGCAGCCGCTCGGCGAGACGCCGCTGGCGCTCCGCATCGCGATACTCGCGCGGTGAAATGCCAAGCGCCCGCTTGAAGGCGCGCTGGAGGTGAAACGCGCTGACCCCCGTTTCGCGCGCGAGCACCGCGAGCGTCACCGGCTCGTCCGCATGGCGTGCGAGATAGTCGCAGGCGCGCGTCACCGCCCGGTCGATGCCGGTGGGCCCGGTGTCCGCCGGCCGGCAACGCTTGCAGGCGCGATAGCCGGCGCGCTGCGCCTCACCCGGCGACAGAAAGAATTTCACGCGCGATTTCGTGGGGCGGCGCGACGCGCACGAGGGGCGACAGAAGATCCTCGTCGATTCCACCGCGTAGACGAACCGGCCGTCATAGCGCCGGTCGCGGCGCTCGACGGCGCGCCAGGCGATGTCACGGGTGGGCAGCGCGGAAATCATGACTGCAAACTATGCGTCGCGCGTCGCGCGGCTATCCGAAGCTTGCGGTCAAAGAGGTTCCCTAGACGGCCTTGATCTCTCCAATGAGCGCGCTGAGCGACGCCTTCGCGTCCCCAAAGAGCATGCTCGTCTTGGGATCATAGAACAGCTCGTTCTCGATTCCCGCGAACCCCGCGGCCATGCTGCGCTTCAGCACGATCACGGTCCGCGCCCTGTCCGCGTCGAGAATCGGCATGCCGTAGATCGGCGACTGCTTGTCGGTGCGGGCGGCCGGATTCACGACGTCGTTCGCGCCGATGACCATCACCACGTCGGTGCGCTCGAAATCGTTGTTGATCTCGTCCATGTCGTACAGCTTGTCGTACGGAATGTTGGCTTCCGCCAGAAGCACGTTCATGTGTCCGGGCATCCGTCCCGCCACGGGATGGATCGCGTACTTCACCTCGCCCCCGCGTCGCTCGATCAGTTCCGCGAGCTCGCGTACCTGGTGCTGCGCCTGCGCCACCGCCATGCCGTAGCCGGGGATGATGATGACGTGTTGCGCGTACGCCAGCTGCACCGCCGCGTCTTCCACGCTGATCGGCCGTACCTGGAGCGCGCCGGCAACGCGCGCCGCGGTGTTCATCCCCTGTGCTCCGAACGCGCCGAAGAGCACGTTCGCGAACGACCGGTTCATCGCCTTGCTCATCAGCAGCGACAGGATGAAGCCGGACGCGCCGTCGAGCGCGCCCGCGATGATCAGGACCACGTTGTCGATCGCGAAGCCGGTGGCGCACGCGGCCAGCCCGGAATAGGAGTTGAGCAGCGCCACCACCACCGGCATGTCCGCGCCGCCGATCGGCATCACGAACAGGATGCCGAACAGGAACGCGAATCCGATCATCGCGTAGAACACCCGCGGCGACTCCGGCTGCAACACGACAAAGACGAACAGTCCCAGCGTGAACGCGAACAGCGCGCCGTTGATCAGGTTCTGCCCGCGGAACACCAGGGGCCGGGACGGCAGCCACTCCTGGAGCTTGCCGGCCGCCACGAGCGTGCCGGCCACCGTCAGGGAACCGAAGAACACCTCGAAGCCGAGCGCCGCCGCCTTGGCGTGTCCGATCCCCGTCGGCGCGTGGAACGACGTGTAGTACTCCGCGATGCCCACGAGCGTCGCCGCCAGGGAGCTGAACGTCAGCGCCAGCGCGATACGCTGGGGCATCGCCGTCATGGGCACCCACATGCCCATCGGGTAGCCGAGCACGATGCCGATGGCCATGCCGACCGCGATCCACTTGTAGTCCAGGATCTGGTGGTTGATCAGCGTTCCGGCGATGGCGAACATCATCCCCATCGCGGCCTGCTGCATGCCGCGGCGCGCCTTGTCCGGGCGCGTCAGGCTGCGCAATCCGAGGATGAACAGGATTGACGCGGTGATGTAGGCGATCTGGATGAACGTGGTGCGCATCAGATGGTCATTGCGTGGGGTCCGTCTCGCGCCGGGCCGCCCGCCGCCGTTCGTCGTCCGCCGCCTGGTCCGCCGCCGACGGACCCTTGCCGCGCTGGAACATCCGCAGCATGCGGTCCACGATCAGGAAGCCGCCGACGATGTTGGTGGTGGCACAGATCACCGCGATGAATCCGAGATACGTGGCCAGCCGGCTGTGGTCCGCGCCGGCCATGATGATCGACCCCACCAGCGAGATGCCGGAAATCGCGTTGGTCGCCGCCATCAGCGGGGTGTGCAGCAGCGGCGGCACCCGCGAGATCACCATGTAGCCCGTGAACGCCGCGAGAACAAAGACGTACAACTCGAGAATCTTCATCGGAGCACGAGTCCTTCGTGGGTGACGAGCATGGCGCCCGTGATTGCGTCGGCCGGATCGACGGTGAGCGCGCCTTCCTTGTTGATGAGGTGCTGGAGCAGCGCGAGCACGTTGCGCCCGAACATCTGGCTGGCGTGGAACGGCACCGTACTCGGCAGGTTCACGGGGCCCAGGATCGTGACGCCGTGCGCGTGGACGGTCTGGTCCGGGCGTGTGCCCTCGCAGTTGCCGCCGTTCTCCGCCGCGAGATCCACGATCACCGATCCGCCGCGCATCGTCCGCAGCATGGCGTCGGTGATCAGCCGGGGCGCGGCCTTGCCCGGAATGTTCGCCGTGGTGATGACGAGATCCATCGTCTTCATGTGGTTCCCGATCGCGGCGAGCGTGCGGTCCCGCTCCTCGCCGCTCTGCTCCCGCGCGTAGCCGCCGGCGGCCTCCGCCGTCGCGCTCACGGCGTCCGGCGCCACGAAGGTGGCGCCCAGGCTGAGGATCTGTTCGCGGGCGGCGGGGCGCACGTCAAACGCGGACACCACCCCCCCCAGCCGACGGGCGGTGGCCACTGCCTGGAGCCCCGACACGCCGGCGCCGATGATGAAAACGCGCGCCGGCTGGATGTTGCCCGCCGCGGTCGTCAGCATCGGGAGGAACTTGCCGAGTTCCGCGGCGCCGACGAGCACCGCCTTGTACCCCGCCACCGTGGACTGCGACGACAACACGTCCATGGTCTGGGCGCGCGTGATGCGCGGCACGAGCTCGAGCGCCAGCGACGAGACCTTCGCAGTCGCCAGGCGCTCGGCGAGCGGCGCGTGCTGTCCCGGGCGCATGAGGGAAATCAATAGGCACCCGGCCGGCAGCAGTGCCACCTCGGCGTCGGAGGGCGGCTGCACCTTGAGCACGATCTGCGCGCCGACGCAGGTGGACGCGGCGTCATCCGCGAGACGCGCCCCCGCGGCCACGTACGCGTCGTCCGCGAACCCGGCGCGCACGCCGGCCCCGCGCTGCACCGCCACGTCCACCTTGTACTTCACCAACCGGCCGGCACTATCGGGCGTCAGCGCTACGCGATGTTCGCGCGCGGCGGTTTCCGTCAACACAGCGACTTGCATCAAGATGTGATCGAGGGAATCGGCGCAGCGGAGTCGGGGCGTATAGTACCCGCGCCCGGCCCACGTTTCAACCGGAGGTGAGCGAGCGCGCCATAGCATTCTTGCGCGAGCTCAACGTAAGGAGCCGCCTGATCGCCGCGATACCAGCGATTGGCCCCAGGGAAAGTAGGGGGAATGCCCACGCCCAGCCCCATCCGGCCACGATGGGCGGCACCAACTGGATCGTGAGCGTCGTGAGCAGAAAGCCGAGCGACGTCTGGAGCATCAGCGCCGTACCCACCGCGTGCGGGGGCACGCTCTCCGTGACCAGCACGCTGAACTGCGCGGAATCTGCCACGACGAAGAACCCCCACGCCAGCGCGACCGGCGCCAGGAACAGCCAGCCGTGGCCGAACGCGAAACCGATCAGCAGCGCGCAGGCGCCGCTGGCACCAAGCGCGACGATCACGAACCGTTCACGTCCGATGCGGTCCGCCACCCAACCGCCCCACACGCACCCCGCGCCGCCGATCGCGATCGTCGCGAAGGCCAGGATGGATACCGCCGACGATTCCGCGCCGCCGGCGGCCACCGCGCTCGCCGCCAGGAACGCCGGAATCCAGGTCCAGTAGCTGTACAGCTCGAACATGTGTCCCAGGTATCCGCCCGTGGCCAGTCGCCACTCCCGCTGCCGGATCACGGTGGCCGCCAGCGCCCAGGAAAAGGCGCGCGGTGGAAAAGGGAAGGGCCCGTCGCGGTAGACGCACCAGACCAGGAGCGCCGCCACGACCGCGCCCGCCGAGCCGGCGAGGATGATGTCGTGCATGCCCGCGTTCGGGAACGCCTGCACCAGGTACGGCGTGGCCTTGCCGACGGTGAGCGCTCCCACCACGGTGCCCACGGCCAGGCCGCGCCGCGAGCGGAACCAGGTGGCGATCATCTTCATCGCCGGCGGGTACACGCCCGCGAGGCAGAATCCGCAGGCGAAGCGAGTGAACACCGCGCCGCCAAAGCCGTCCGCGCCGAGCAGCGCCGCGTTGAACGCCGCCCCGGCGAGCGCGGAGATCGTGAACAGCACACGGGACGAAATGACGTCCGCGAGGTTCAGCACGGCGATGGTCGCCGTGCCCGCCACGAAACCCAGCTGGACCCCCGTGGTGAGCCATCCGACCTGTGCCGGGCTCAGCGACCACTGGGCCTGGAGCTGTGGCGCGACGGCGTTGCCGGCGAACCACAGGGACATCCCGAGCAATTCCGCGACGGCCAGGAGCGCGAGGATTCCCCAGCGTTCGGGGGGGGGGGCGGAATCACGGAGGGCGTCGGTCCGTGGCGTTCGTGTCATCGTGTCATCGTGTGATTCGCGTCATCCGTGATAGCTTTGGTGTAATCGACAACACCTTCATCGCCAGGTACTCATGCGTCCGTCATACTTCGCGCTCGCCCTGCTCGCAGCTTGTACGTCCAGTGTTCCACAGGCAACCCAGCAACCCGAGCCCGTCGTCCCGTCCCCCCGCCAGATTACCGGCCCACTGCCGCTCAAGTACGCGGCCCGCCCCACGACCGCGGCGATCTCGCCAGCGGACCTGATGAGCCGCGTGTACATCTTCGCCGACGATTCCATGATGGGACGCTCGGCCGGCACCATCTACCACGACAAGGGCGTGGAGTACATCGCGAGCGAAGTGCGCCGCCTGGGCCTCGTGCCTGCCGGGGAAAACGGTACCTGGTTCCAGCACATTCCGCTGGTGTTCCGCACGCTGGCTGCCGACGCCCGGCTGACGGTGGACGGCCGGTCGTTCGTGGCGGGGCAGGACTTCATCGCGCGCGACGCGCGCGATTTTGGCGCGGCGGCGCGGGAGCTGCGCAACACGGCGGTCGTGTACGGCGGCATGTTCGGTGACACCGCGGCGATGATCAGTCCCGCGCAGGGCGCGGGCAAGGTGCTGGTGTTCGCGGTGCCGCGCGGGTGGCAGGCGAACCGCGGCGGGCTCACGCAGCGCTACATCACCGCGGCGGGGATCGTCGTGGGCACGATGGACTCGATGCCGGCGGCCGTCCGGCAGGAGCTCACGCAGCCGGTCGCTCCGACCATGAGCGGGACGCCGCCGCGGTTCGAGGTGCCGGCGTTCTTCTACGCCACGCACGCGATGGCCGCCGCGATGCTGGCCGCCCCGCTGGGCACGCAACAGGTGGGCGCGGCGGGCAGGACCCTGTCCGGCTCGATGAACTACACCGAGGCGCGCGCCCCGGGATCGCGCAACGTGATCGCGATGATCCCCGGCAGCGATCCAGCCCTGCGCGGACAGTACATCGCCGTCGGCGCGCACAGCGATCACGTCGGGTTCGGCGCGCCGGTGGACCATGACTCCCTGTACGCGTTCTATCACGTGGTGCGGCCGAAGGGCGCCGACGACGGCAACAAGCCGGCGACGGCCAGCGACTGGCCGCTGGTGCGCGCGAAGCTCGATAGTCTCCGCGCGCTGCGCGCGGCGCGCCCCGATTCGATCTTCAACGGCGCGGACGACGACGGCTCCGGCTCCATGGCCATGCTGGAGGTGGCGGAGGCGTTCGCGCTGTCGCCGCAGAAACCGCGTCGCACGCTGCTGTTCGTGTGGCACGTGGCGGAGGAGGGCGGGTTGCTGGGCGCGCGGCACTTCACGGATCATCCCACGGTGCCGCGCGACTCGATCGTCGCGCAGATCAATGCGGACATGATCGGCCGTGGCGGCGCGATGGACACCCCCGGCGGCGGCCCGGGCTACGTCCAGCTCATCGGGGCGCGCCGGCTGTCCACGCAGCTGGGCGACATCGTGGAGGCGGAGGGCCGCCGGTTCAACCCGCCGTTCCAGTTTGATTTCCAGTACGACGCCGATGCCCACCCGCAGCAGTTCTACTGCCGCAGCGACCACTACATGTACGCGCGCTACGGCATTCCAGTGGTGTTCCTGTCCACGGGCGGCCACCCCGAGTACCACCAGGTCACGGACGAGGCGCAGTATCTCGACTACAACAAGCTCGCGCGCGTCTCCCAGCTGATCTTCAACACCGCGCGCGCGGTGGCCAACCTGGACCAGCGGGTGCTGGTGGACAAGCCAAAACCGGATCCGAACGCGCAGTGCCGCCAGTAGTCACCAGCCGCTCCGCTCCCGCAGCCGGGTGATGTGGGCCGCGTGATGCTTGCCGTGCCACGCGTACAGTGCGAGCATCGCGTCCAGCGAGAGGGGCGCATCCCATTCGGGATGGGCGAGCTTGCGCGCGAAATCGGCGGCCTTCATGCGCGTGAGCATGAACACCCAGCGTGTATGCAGTGAGTCCAGCAGCGTGAGGGAGTGCTCCACCAGCTTGCTCTGCGCGTCGGGCAGTTCGGCCCACTTTGCCTCGTCGTACGGCTTGATCGTGGGCGTGTCCTCCGTGAGGGCGAGCTTGAACCGGCAGTAGGCGTTCATGTGGCTGTCCGGCATGTGGTGCGCCACCTGCCGCACGGTCCATCCGCCGGGACGGTACGGCGTGTCCAGTTGCGCGTCGGTGAGTCCCTGCACCGCGGCGCGCATCCAGGCGGGTGTCTGCCCGATCGCTTCGATCATCTGCTTCCGATCGGCCTGCACCAGCGGCTTGGCCGGCCGCGTGAACTTGCCGATAGGGTACTTCAAGTCGTGTGGCATGGGAGTCTCGATGCGCTCGCGCGTCCGTTGCGGGTCTTCGCTCAAAAGATAGTTCGCGAGGCCCGCGCAACCGGAAAGTCGATATCTTTCCCGCGTGGTTCCCGCGGCTCATCGAGGCATCCGGGTCATGCGACAGTCACGCAGCACACACAGGGGACGAAGGCGATGCGCGCTCCTTGGCATCGCCCTGCTCGCGCTCGCCGGCGGGGCGGGCGACGTCGCAGCCCAGGCGCGCCGGCTCGTGTACGTCATCCCCATCGAGGGGATGATCGACATGGGACTTGTCCCCTTCGTGGAGCGCACGCTCGCTGACGCGGCGCTCGACAGCGCCGCGGCGGTCATCCTCGAGATCAACACGTTCGGCGGACGGGTGGACGCGGCGGTGGCGATCCGCGACGCGCTGTTGTCGTCCCGGGTCACCACGGTGGCCTTCGTCAACCGCCGCGCGATTTCGGCTGGCGCGCTCATCAGTCTCGCCGCGGAACGGATCGTCATGGCCAATGGCGGAACGATCGGCGCGGCCACGCCGGTGCAGCTGGGCGCGCCCGGTGCGGCGCCGTCGCCAGTGGACGAGAAATCCGTGTCCTACGTGCGCAAGGAGTTCCGCGCCACGGCCGACAGCCGCAAACGACCGCCCGCCGTCGCGGAAGCCATGGTGGACGCGGACGTCGCGATCCCGGGGCTGATCGAGAAGGGAAAGCTGCTCACGCTCACCACGGACGAGGCCATCGAGCACAAGCTCGCGGACTTCCGCGCCGACGATATCGAGGGCGTGCTCGCCGGGCTGGGGCTGGCCGGCGCCGACGTGCGCAGCCTGGCGCCCAACTGGGGGGAGACGATCGTCCGGCTCATCACCAGTCCGCTCATCGCCTCACTGCTCCTGTCCGTTGCCATGCTCGGCATCTTGATGGAGATCCGCACGCCCGGGTTCGGCGTGCCCGGCGCGCTGGGTGTCGCGAGCCTCGTCCTGCTGCTGGGCGGGCACTGGATCGTGCAGCTCGTGGGATGGGAGGAAATCCTGCTGGTCGGAATCGGCCTGGTGCTGATCGCGGTGGAGGTGCTCGTGATCCCCGGATTTGGCGTTGCGGGGGTCGTCGGTTTCATTGGGGTGCTCGCGGGACTCACCATGGGAATGGTCGGGCACGGTCCGTCGGCCGCGTCGATTGCCGCGGCGCTCGGCCGCGTGGCGTTCTCGATGGTGGTGGCGCTGGCGGCGAGCCTCGTGCTGATGCGCTACCTGCCACGACTGCCCGTGGGGCGCCAGCTGCTGCTCGACACCGCGCTGGCGTCGGGTGGAGGATATGCGTCGGCCCCCGTGGCGGACCATGGATGGCTCGGCCGCACGGGACGCGCGACAACGCCGCTACGTCCGGCGGGCATCATGGAGATCGACGGCACTCGCGTGGACGTGGTATCGGATGGTGAAATGATCGAGACTGGCGCGACGATCGTCGTCAGCCGGGTGGACGGAAACCGGGTCGTGGTGCGGCGTCACCACGCAGTGATGGACGGGAGCAAGGAATCATGACCGAACTGATTGGCAGCGGCATTGGATTGTTGATCGTCCTGATCTTCGTCTTCGGCGTCGTGCTGTACCTGGTGCCGCTGAATCTCTGGATCGCGGCGTGGGCGTCCGGCGCGTACGTCGGGCTGCCGACGCTCGTGGGCATGCGGCTGCGGCGCGTGCCGCCGGGCACCGTGATCACGGCGCGCATCAGCGCGGTGAAGGCAGGGTTGGACATCCCGCTCAACGATCTCGAGGCGCATTTCCTCGCCGGCGGCAACGTGGTACGGGTGGTGAACGCGCTCATCTCCGCCGACAAGGCGAACATCCCGCTGCCGTTCAAGCGCGCCGCGGCCATCGACCTTGCCGGCCGCGACGTGCTCGAGGCGGTGAAGATGTCCGTCATCCCCAAGGTCATCGAGACGCCCCGCATCGCGGCGATCGCCAAGAACGGTATTCAGCTCATCGCGGTGTCGCGCGTGACCGTGCGCACCAACATCGACCGGCTCGTTGGCGGCGCGGGTGAGGAAACCGTCATCGCGCGCGTGGGCGAGGGCATGGTCAGCACCATCGGC
Organism: Gemmatimonadaceae bacterium; assembly: GCA_040902005.1. GTDB lineage: Bacteria > Gemmatimonadota > Gemmatimonadetes > Gemmatimonadales > Gemmatimonadaceae > DASPMP01. Next base: position 20,302 of record JBBDYA010000091.1, read on the forward strand.
TCGGCGGAATCGCACAAGGACGTGCTCGAGAACCCCGACCACATCTCCAAGCACATTCTCAGCAAGGGACTCGACGCCGGCACCGCGTACGAGATCCTCTCGATCGACATCGCGGACGTGGACGTTGGC
>JBBDYA010000092.1:0-2904 GCA_040902005.1 Gemmatimonadaceae bacterium
TGCAGGCTTACCGGCGCGCGGAGCGCGCCGCCGAGAACTTACCCGCGCCGCAGGCGCGGCCGAGAACTATTCGAGCGGCCGAGAACTTCTCAGGCGATATATTTGCAGGCACCATGGCCGCACTCCCCACCATCAGCGTCTACAACGACGGCTACATCGCGGAGCTGTTCGAGCGCTACCGGAACGACCCCGGGTCGGTCGATGCCAGTTGGCGGCAGTATTTCGCGTTCGCGGAGCGCCTGACCGGCACGGCGCCAGCCGTCGCCGCTTCCGGCGCGCCCGATGTCGCGTTCCTGCGCAAGGTGGCCGGTGCCGCCAGCATGGTGAGCGCGATTCAGAACTACGGTCACCTCGCCGTCCAGATCGATCCTCTCGGATCCCCGCCACCGGGCGCCGACGAACTGACGCCCGAGTTCCACGGCATCGCCGAGCAGGATCTGAGCGACGTGCCGGCGTCCGCCCTGGGTGGGTCCGCTGGCACCGCGGCCGATGTCGTGGCGCACATGCGTTCCCTGTACTGCGGCACCATCGGTTTCGACTTCGATCACCTCGAGGAAGCGGTGGAGCGCGACTGGTTCCGCAGGACGATCGAGTCGCAGCGTCTCACCGCGCCGCTGAGCGCCGGGGAGAAGATCGCGTTGCTCCGGCGGCTCACGCAGGTGGACGGGCTCGAGCGCTTTCTCGGTCTCGCGTTCGTGAACGTGAAGCGATTCTCGATCGAGGGGCTGGACGCCATGGTCCCCATGCTCGACGAGGCCATTGTACGCGCCGCGCAGGGCGGCGCGCGGGCCGCGGTGATCGGCATGGCGCACCGCGGCCGCCTGAACGTGCTGACGCACGTGATGGGCAAGCCGTACGAGCGGCTGCTGGAGGAGTTCCTCGGCCGGCATCACGACACGAATTCCGCGAGCGGCACCGGCGACGTGAAGTACCACATGGGGTACTCCGGCGAGCGGCGCCTGTCCGACGGCGCGGCCGTCACGCTCGAACTCGTCCCGAATCCCAGCCATCTCGAGGTCGTGAACCCGGTGCTCATGGGCGTGACGCGCGCATGGCAGCGTGGAGCCGACGGCACCCGCGACGAGAAGAGCGTGCTGCCGATCATGGTGCATGGCGATGCGTCGTTTCCGGGCGAAGGCGTGGTTGCCGAGACGTTCAACCTCGCGATGCTGCGCGGCTATCGCGTGGGGGGGTCGCTCCACCTGATTGCCAACAACCAGGTGGGCTTCACCACGGATCCCATCGACGCGCGGAGCACGCACTACTCCGGCGACCTGGCGAAGGGCTTCGAGGTGCCGGTCATTCACGTGAACGCCGATGACGCCGAAGCCTGCATCCTCGCCGTGCGCGTCGCGATCGAGTACCGGCAGCACTTCAGCAAGGACGTGCTGATCGACCTCGTGGGCTACCGGCGTCACGGACACAACGAGGCCGACCAGCCGGCGTTCACGCAGCCGCGCATGTACGACACCATCAAGGGGCATCCCACGGCGCGCCAGGTGTTCGCCGCTCGTCTGGTGGCGGAAGGCGTGCTGACCGAGGACGACGTCCGCGCAATGGACAAGGAGGTGGCCGACGCCCTCACGACGATCTTCACCGAGATCAAGGACGCGGACACGCAGGCGCATCCGACGGGCGAGTTCGAGGCGGTGCCGTCGACGCGCAGTGAAACGGGCGTGCGCGCCGAGACGCTCGTCGCGCTCAACGAGCAACTGCTCCAGTGGCCTACGTCGTTCCGGCTGCATCCCACGCTGCAACGCACGCTGCCGCGGCGCCGCGACGCGCTGCACAACCGCGGCGTGGACTGGGGACACGCCGAGTCGCTCGCGTTCGCGTCGCTCCTGGTCGAAGGCGTGGCGGTGCGGCTCACCGGGCAGGACGCGCAGCGTGGCACGTTCTCGCACCGCCAGGCGGTACTGCATCACGCGGAGACGGGCGAGACGTACACACCGCTCGCCAACCTGCCGCAGGCAAAGGCACGCTTCGAGATCTACAACAGCCCACTGTCAGAAACGGCGGTCATGGCGTTCGAGTATGGGTTCAGCACGGCGGCGCCCAACGAACTGGTGCTCTGGGAAGCGCAATTCGGCGACTTCGCGAATGTGGCGCAGCCGATCGTGGATCAGTTCCTGGTGTCCGATCGCGCCAAGTGGGGAAAGGATTCCGGGCTCGTGCTGCTGCTGCCTCACGGGTACGAGGGGCAGGGTCCCGAGCACTCGAGCGCGCGGCTGGAGCGGTTTCTCCAGCTCGCGGCGGAGGGCAACATGACGATCGCGTACCCCTCCACGCCGGCGCAGTACTTCCACGCGCTGCGCCGCCAGGGCCGCCGCCGTCCGCAGCGTCCGCTCGTGCTGATGCAGCCGAAGTCGCTGCTGCGCCTGCCGGAGGCTGCGTCGTCCCTCGAGGACCTCGGCGCGAGCGCGTTTCGCTCCGTGATCGACGATCCCGCGGTGTCGTCGAAGGACGCCGTCCGCCGCCTGGTGTTCTGCACCGGCAAGATCTACTACGACCTGATCGCGGCCCGAGCCGAGCAGGAGAAGGCGGGGGGCGTCAGCGGTGTCGCGATCGCGCGCGTGGAAGAGCTGTATCCGTGGCCGCACGACGCGGTGGCTGCCGTGGTGGACGCATATCCGAACCTCGAGGACGTGGTGTGGGCGCAGGAAGAGCCGAAGAACACGGGTGCCTGGACGTTCGTGTCGCCCCGGCTGCGCGCGTCCACCGGGAATCAGCTCACGGTGCGATACCTCGGCCGCCCCGAGCGCGCGAGTCCGGCGGAGGGCTATCACCAGGCACACCTGGACGAGCAGGCGCGAATCGTGAGCGAGGCGCTGACGCTGCCACAGCCCACGAAGCGGAGAGCCAGAGTCTGAGCGCCGCGTCAGGGTTCAGCCGCCGGGTGGGGGT
>JBBDYA010000093.1:0-3556 GCA_040902005.1 Gemmatimonadaceae bacterium
CGCGGATGGACGAGGTGATCTTCGAGGAGTTCAAGGGCACCGGCAACATGGAACTCGTGCTGTCCCGGAAGATCGCGGACCGGCGCATCTTTCCGGCGATCGACATCAACAAGTCGGGCACCCGCAAGGAAGAGCTGCTGCTGACGGACGAGGAGCGCAATCGGATCTATTTGCTGCGGAACTTCCTCGGCGACATGCCCGAGGTGGAAGGCATCGAGTTCCTGCTGAAGCAGATGGCGCGGTCGAAGAACAACCGCGACTTCTTTCACCAGATGGTGCACGGTGGATAGCGCCGTCCCACGCGCGTGGGATGCAGCGTGGCGTGAACATGCGTGAACATGCGTGAACATGCGTGAACCTGGCCGAGTGCTGGCGGTGGACTGGGGCGAGCGGCGCATCGGGCTGGCCATCAGCGACCCGCTGGGCATCATCGCGTCACCCGCCGGGACCATCCTGCGGCGCGCCGGTAAGCGTCCGCCGATCGCGAAGTTGATCGCCCGCGCCCTGGAACTGGAGGCGATCGCGTTCGTGTTCGGGCTACCACTGGATGAACAGGGCACGGATACGCCCCGTGCGGCGGAAGTCAGGACCGTGGCGGCCGAGGTGGCGCGACGCACCGGCCAGCCCGTGGAGCTCGTGGACGAGCGCTACACCACCGCCGCCGCGCGGCGGGCCGTGCGCGCGATGGGTGGCCGCCCCGAGGAACGGCCCGGTGACATCGACGCGCTGTCCGCGACGGTGCTGCTCCAGCATGCGCTTGGCCGTGCGCCGTAGGCCGCACAGCGCCGGGCTGCTGCTGGCGTTCACGCTCGCGGCCTGCGGCCGCAACGAGGCGCCGGCACCGGTCACGATCCCGACCGGCGCCACCATGCGCGCGGCGTCGGAATCGCTGCACCGCGCCGGCGTGGTCGGGTCGCCCAATGCATTTCGTCTGTACGCCAGGCTGCGCGGTTCGGACCGCGGCATCAAGCCGGGGATGTACGTGCTGAACCGCGGCGCCAGCTGGGAGACGGTATTGTCGTCCCTGCGCGACGGCCGCGGCCTGGTGCACCCCGTGACGGTGCCCGAGGGATTCACGCTCGCGCAGATCGAGGTGCTCCTCGTCTCGCGCTTGTCGGTCCCGGCGGACTCGGTGCGCGCGGCCGTTACCGACTCGACGTTGCTCCGGCGGCTGAACGTGCCGATCGCCACCGCCGAAGGCTATCTCTTTCCGGACACCTACCTGTTTCCGCCGGGGACCTCCGCGCGCGCGGCGGTGGCGGCGATGGTCAGGCGATTCGAGCAGGCCTGGCGTCCGGAATGGACGGCGCGCCTGGATACCCTGGCGCGCAGCCGGCACGAGTTGCTGACGCTGGCGTCGATCGTGGAGCGCGAGGCGAGGCTGCCGGCAGAACGGCCGGTGATCGCGGCCGTCTATTGGAACCGCCTCGGTCGCCGCATGCTGCTCCAGGCGGATCCCACGGTGCAGTACGCGCTGCCGCAGTACCAGAGCCGGCTGATGCACCGGCATCTGGAGGTGGCGTCCCCGTACAACACGTACAAGCATCCCGGACTGCCGCCGGGCCCGATCGGCGCGCCTGGAGCGGCCAGCATCGAGGCGACGTTATACCCCGCGAGCGTGCCGTACCTGTACTTCGTGGGATTTCCCGACGGCCATCACGAGTTTCGCGTGCGGCTGGAGGAGCATCAGGCCGCGGCACGTCTTGCGCGCCGGCAGTGGAACGCCCTGCGGGCGCAGCAGCGGCGGACGCCGATCCCGGTCACGCCGCCGCGCTGACGGCGCGCGCGCTCATCGCGACTCGCGGAGCTTCACCCGGATGTTCGCGGGCGCGCTGCTTCGCGTGCGCCACCGAATGCGCACGTTCGGAGACCGTTCTTCAACGACACTCATGTGACGCTGCGGGATGCGGGAACCGCTGCGCACGAACGCGCGGTGCGAGCGCATGATGCTGGCAAGGACCGGTGGAAAGAGCATGAGGTCCGTGAGGTCAGGATCGAACTGCGTGCCGCGGGCGCTGGCGATGATCCCGCAGGCCACGGTGCCCGCTCGGCCATCGCGGTACCGCCGCCCGAACGTGATGACGTCGAACGTGTCGGCGAGGGCGACGACGCGCGCCGCGAACGGGATCGAGTGCTTCCGGAGCCCTCGCGGATACCCGGATCCGTCCCATCGTTCGTGGTGCGCGAGCACCGCGTCGGTCAGATGCGGATAGAAGTTCGCCACCGGGGCGAGCACGTCGGCACCGCGCGCGGGGTGTGTGGCGATGGAGCGGCGCTCCGCGGCGGTGAGGCTTCGCGGCTCGTGCACGAGGTCGAACAGGGCTTCGTCGATCTTGCCGATGTCGTGAAAGAGCGCGCCGAGCTCGATGGTGCGACGCATGCGGGGGTCCACGCCGCAGGCGTCCGCGAGCGTGAGCGCGTACGTGGCCACGCGGCGCACGTGTGCGCCCGTCTGGGCATCATTGGCATCGATGGCCCGCAACAGCGACTCGAGGGCGGCGGCGGAGAACCGTTCCGCGTGCCGGCGCATGCGCCGCTCGTGCGCCAACGCGGCACCCATGGCGGTGCCGAGCACCGCTCCGGCGATCAGGCGAACAGGTCGAATCACGACCCGCTCCACGGCAAGAAGCGAACTCACGGGTGCATCGATTGCGCTATAGTAGACGTGCATGGGGACGCTCGGGCCCGTGGCCGTGGTATCCGCGAAGGGTGCGCGGCGGTGGCAGCACGGCCACCCCTGGATCTATCGGAGCGACATCGTCCGTCGGCCCTCGGTACCCGCCGGCACCGTACCCGTGCACGACAGTCGCGGCAAGCCCCTGGGCATTGCCCTGTGGAGCCCGGCTTCGGAGATCAGCCTGCGCCTGCTGGACCGGGATGCCGACGCGCGGATCGACACGGACTGGTGGCGCCGGCGCATCCAGGGCTGCGTCGCCCGGCGGGCGGGACTGGAGGCGCATGCCAACGCGTACCGCCTTGTCCACGGCGAAGGCGACGGGTTGCCGTCGCTGATCTGCGACCGATACGACCGCTGGCTGGTGGTCCAGCTGATGAGCGCCGGCCTGGAACTGCATCGTGACGACATCGTGACGGCGCTTGCGGACGCCGTGCAGCCGCTCGGCATTCTGGCGCGCAACGACGTCCCGCTGCGCGCCCGCGAGGGATTGTCCGTTGGGGTCGAGCTGCTGCGGGGAGAGGTACCCGAGACCGTGGAGGTGCGCGAGCACGGGGTGCGCTATCTCGCGGCGCCGTGGGTGGGGCAGAAGACGGGCGCGTTTCTCGACCAGCGGGAAAATCGGGCATTCGTCGGAGGGCTCGCCAGGGAAGGAGGTCGCGCGCTCGACTGCTTCGCCTATCACGGATCATTCGCCCTGCACCTCGCGCGCCGCGCGGACCAGGTGATCGCGCTCGATTCCTCCGGCCCGGCGCTGGCGCGCGCGCTGGAGAACGTCGCGCTGAACGGGCTGGCCAATGTGGAACTCATCGAAGCGAACGCGTTCGAGTATCTCAAGGAGCGCGAGCGGGGGGGGGGTGGGGGGGGGGCACGCGACCGATT
>JBBDYA010000093.1:3566-5886 GCA_040902005.1 Gemmatimonadaceae bacterium
CCCCCCCCCCCCCCCCCCCCCCCCCCCCCCCCCCCCCCCCCCCCCCCGCGACCGATTCGAGACGATCGTCCTGGATCCGCCGGCGTTCGCGAAATCGCGAGCGTCGGTGGCGTCGGCCCTGCGCGGATACAAGGAGATCAACCTGCGCGCGATGCGGCTGCTCGCGCCGGGCGGCCTGCTGTTCACCGCGAGCTGCAGCTTTCATGTCTCCCGGGCGCTCTTTCTCGAGATGCTCGAGTCGGCCGCCGCCGATTCGGGCCGCCGGATGGCGCTGCGCGAGCTGCGAGGGCAGCCGCTGGACCATCCCGAAGTGCTCACGATACCGGAAACCGGCTACATCAAGGGCGCGTTGCTGGAGGCGATGGATTGACGCAGAACTGGAGCGCAGTTCGCCGCGCGCTGCTCGTGGTGCTCGCGCTCAACGCCGTGGTCACGGGGATCAAGCTCGTCGTCGGCGCGCGCACGGGCGCGCTGACCGTCATTGGCGCCGGTCTCGAGTCCACGCTGGACCTCCTGAACAACGTGATCGCCCTCGCGCTCATTCGGATCGCGCGCCTGGAGCCCGATGACGAGCACCCGTACGGCCACGGCAAATTCGAAACGCTGGGCGCCCTCGCCGTGGTGGGATTTCTCTCGATCACCTGCTTCGAACTACTGCGCCAGGGGACGCTCGCGCTGGTGCATGCCACGCCCGTGCGAGCGGCGAGCCTCGGGGAAATCGGCGTGGTGCTTTCGACGCTGGCGATCAACGCGTTCGTCGTGCGCTATGAATCGCGGAAGGGGCGCGAGCTGAACAGCCAGCTCCTGTTGGCGGACGCCGCCCACACGCGCAGTGACATTTTCGTGACCGTGCTCGCGGTGGTGTCGCTGTGGCTCACCCGGCACGGCATTCCGCGGGTGGACGGCGCGCTGGCGATCGTCGTCGCGCTCATCATCGCGTGGACAGGCTGGCGGATTCTCCGCGCGAGCATTCCGGTGCTCGTGGACGAGCGCGCGGTGCACGCGGGACAGATCCGCGCGGTGGCGGAAGGCGTGGCCGGTGTGCTGGAGGTGCGGGACGTGCGGTCGAGAGCGGCCGGGACACGCTCCTTCGCCGAAGTGACGATCGTGGTGAGCGGGATGGCCACCGTCACCGAGGCGCACGCGCTGGCAGACGTCGTGGAAGAGGCCGTTGCCCGGCAGCTGGGCGGCGGAAAGGTCACCGTGCACGTGGAGCCCGCCTGATTCGTCCTTGCGCCGCGAGATACGCCCACTGACATTGCCCACTGTCACCGACCCTGCACCGCGCATGGCTACCCGAACAGCTCGATCGCTCCGTCACGAGTACGAGCTGTACCTCGAGCAGGAAATCGAGAACTACAAGGAATCGATTCCGCGCGCCGCGATCCTTGCGATCGGGGACGAGGCAGCCGCCAAGCTCGCGTCCGAAGCGCAGTTCACGCTCACCGAACTGCTGCTGTGTGAGGAGGTGGATCGCATCATTTTCCGCCGCCTTCGGCTTCCTGCATACAACACCTGGCGCCGGAAGCGGGTGAAGATGCACGAGGAGATGCGCCGCCCCGAACACTGGGGGATGAGCGCGAGCGACGCGCTCGTGCGTACCATTGGAGAATCCCGCCCCGAACATGGCGCCAGTCACGTGCTCATCGCCGGGATGTCCGCGGAGCGATCCGCGCTCTTCTTCGCCGCCAACGGGTGCGACGTGACCGCGATCGAAAGTGAGGAGGAACCGATCCGCCGCGTGCTCGAGGCGGCAATCCAGGCCGGCCTGGCCGAACGCGTGCACGCCGTGGCCGGCGAACTCGCCCACTGGACGCCAGAAGCGCCCCTGCGAGCCGTGGTCTGCTCGCACGCGGCATTGAACGCGCTCGCGCCGCGCGAGCGGGCTCGTGTGATCGCCGTGCTCCAGGGCGCGACGAGCGATGGGGGCGTTCACCTGGTGGAAACGATCGCCGCGGGAAGCAACGCCATCGACGAACTGCGGGCGCGCTACAGCGGCTGGGAGATCTCGGTCGAGTCCGAGCACGGAGAGGCGCAGGTCTTCCTGGCGCGCAAGGAGAGCGGCGAGTCGCGCGTTTCACACTGACACGGAGCACCCAGTTCGAAACGTGTCGCGACGCCACAGTCTTCGAGGGCCGCACCTCGTTCGCTGTCACTAAGTGATGAAGAATCATCCACTTGCGAATCGGGGTCGCGTGGCATCACCGCTGCTTTAGGGCTAGTGCTTTCACTCGTGCGTGAGAGTGGGGCGTGCGGCGACCGTTCTCGTCGCGGGGGGGGGGGGGGGGGGGGGGGGGGGGGGGGGGGGGGGGGGGGGGGG
>JBBDYA010000093.1:5896-37589 GCA_040902005.1 Gemmatimonadaceae bacterium
GTCCGGTCTCGGGGCACCCCCCCCCCCCCGAGCAGTGTCCCAGCGGAGCCATATATAATGAAGTCCAAGGACCCCAAGGGGTCTCAGGAGCCGGTCGGCATCGTGATTTCCGGAATGCCGCCGCAGTCCAAGACGACCGTTTTCAGCGCGTACATCTGGGGTGCCGCCCCCGCTCTCGGCGACAACGAGCCGAAGGCGGCGTAGCAGCCGGTACAGCGCTTGCCCGGGTCAGCACCATGCCGGGCGACGAGTGGGCCAAGCAGCGCGATGCGCTCCTCGGTCAACGCATTTCCGATCTTGGACTGACGATCCGCGGGAGCCGGGTCGAGCGTCTGATCGATCAACTGGACGCTGAGCTCGCTGCGCGCGGGCTGCGATTCCGGCCGCCGGCATACCTCAGCGACCAATGGGGATGTCCGGACGGCACCCCCCTGATCGGGGTGCCCTTCTATCTCGCGGATCCCCGGCTGGAACGAATCGAGGCAGAGATGTCGCTGTCGGTCGAAAGCGACGTCGAGGCGATGCGCTACCTGCGGCACGAGGCGGGACACGCCTACAACTACGCGTTCCGCCTGCACGAACGGGACGACTGGCGTGCGCTCTTCGGCTCCTTCGCCTCTCCCTACCGCGACCGGTATCGCGCGAACCCGTTTTCCCGGGATCACGTGCGGCACATTCTGGCGTGGTATGCGCAGAAGCACCCGGACGAGGACTTCGCCGAAACATTCGCGGTGTGGCTCACCCCCGAATCGGACTGGCGCCGCGAGTATGCCGGATGGCCGGCGCTGCGCAAGCTGGAGTACGTCGATCGCGTGATGGCGGAACTGGCGCCACTGCAGCCGGACGTCCTGGAGCCGTGCGACGACGACCTTCCGGTGGAGGCGATGCGCTACAGTCTCGCCGAACACTACGAGGAGGAGCGTGATCCCATTCCGGTGGAGGACGAGCGCCAGTTCGACGCCGACCTGCGGCAGATTTTCGTACAGGCGACCGACGCCCCCGCCGGCGAGGTCGCGGCGGTGTTCCTGCTGCGCCACTACCGCGAGATCGTCACACGCACGTCCTTCTGGACGAGCGAACATCCGTCGGTGGTGCGTTCGCTGCTCGACCTGCTCGCGCGCCGCGCGGAGGCGCTCGGGCTTCGCGTCGGCGCGCTCGAGGCGGCGACACTGATCGAACTCAGTGCGTTCGCGACCGCCGTGGTCATGCTCCATCGGCACACGCATGTGATCGGGCGCGCCCGGACGCGGGCCACGGGGATGGCCCGCTGATGCGCATCGTGCTGCTGCACTCGGCCGATGCACTGGAGCCACCGGTCGATCCGGTGCTCGCGGACGTCGGAGGGGCGCTGGAGGTGCTCGGTCACACGGCCTCGCGCATCGCCGTGGACGCCGACGTCACCCCGGTGGTGGACGCACTCCGCAAGGCGCAGCCCGAACTGGTGTTCAACCTCACGGAGTCGTTCGCGGGCATCAGCTCGCTGGACTCGAATGTCGCGGCGCTGCTGAACCTGCTGGACCTGCGGTACACCGGATCCAGTCCCTCCGGCCTGATGATCGCGGGCGACAAGTCGCTGACCAAGAAAGTGCTCCGGTTTCACGGCATCCGGACCCCGGAATTCGCGACCGTCTATCGGGGCTCGGTGGACTGGGCTGGAGACATTCGCTTCCCCGTCATCGTGAAGCCGCCGCAGGAGGACGCATCGATCGGGATCACCGGCGCGTCGGTCGTTCGCGACCTGAAGGAGCTGTTCGAGCGCATCGACGCGCTGCAGTCGGAATTTCACCAGCCGGTGCTGGTGGAGGAGTATGTCGAGGGGCGCGAATTCTACGTGGGGGTGCTGGGCAACGCGCAGCCCGAGGCGCTGCCGGTGATGGAGATGGACTTCAGCGGGCTGCCGGCGGGCGCGACACGCATCGCCAGCTGGGAGGCGAAATGGGGGGTGGACGGCACCGGAACGGAGGCCGAAGCCGCGCAATCCGTGGAGTTCGCCGGCACGAAGTCCGTGATTCCGACGGATCTCGATGACGACGCGATCGAGCGGATGCAGGCCACGGCGGTGGACGTCTTCGACGCACTGCGCCTGCGGGACTATGCCCGCGTGGACCTTCGCGTCACGGAGGCTGGGGAGATCTTCGTGATCGAAGTGAACCCGAACTGCTATCTGGAGCGGAACGCAGAGTTCGCGCGCGCGGCGGTGGAGAGCGGCATGACGTACCACGCGCTCATCGCCCGGATCATCGAACTGGCGAGCGCGCGCTACGCCCGCTGACCGGTCCCTGCGTCAACGGCCGCAGAAGAAACGATAGAGGGTCTTCGGGGAATGGTTTGGAAAGTGGGGTCCAACGTCCGAACCACGGAGGGCACGGAGGGCACGCATCACAGAAAACATCGGCGCAGGCTACCGCCGCGTGTGCCGCACGATCAGGTTTCGTGCGCGCTCGTGGGAGCGCGATGGAGGGGGGGGGTCTCTTTCGGAGTGCGTGTGAAAGCGTTGGTGAAACCGTCCGCCGGTCCGGGGTTCGTGCTGCGTGACGTGCCGGAGCCGCAGATGCGCGACGACGAAGTGCTGATCCGGGTTCGGCGTGCCGGCGTGTGCGGCACCGACGTGCACATCTACGAATGGGATGCCTGGGCGCAGGGACGCGTGCGCCCGCCCATCGTGGTCGGCCACGAATTCGCGGGTGACGTCGTCCGTGTGGGCCGGCTCGTGACCGACGTGCGTGAAGGCGACCGCGTGACCGCGGAGGGGCACATCGTGGACGGCCGCTGCCTGCTCTGCCGCACCGGCAACTCGCACGTCTGCCCGCACACGAAGATCATCGGCGTGGACCGGGACGGCTGTTTCGCGGAGTACATCGCGATGCCGGCGAGCAATGTCTGGCATCTCGACGACGACGTGTCGTTTGACATCGGCGGCATTCACGATCCGATGGGGAACGCCTTTCACACGGCGCTCACTGCGGACATTCCGGGCGCCACGGTGCTGATCACCGGCTGCGGCCCCATCGGGCTCTTTGCCGTGGGCATCTGCCGAGCGGCGGGCGCCGCCCGGATCATCGCGACCGACGTGAACGAGACACGAATGGCGCTCGCGCGCCAGATGGGAGCGCACGACGTGGTGACGCCTGACCGCGCGGCGACGGTCGTTCGGCAGCACACGGACAACCTGGGCGTGGACGTCGTACTCGAGATGTCCGGGGTGCCCGCGGCGATCCATCAGGCCTTCGCGCTGGTGCGCGTGGGTGGGCGGGTACAGATGCTGGGCATTCCGGCGACCCCGATGGACGTGAACTTCGCCACGGAGGTCATCTTCAAGGGGCTCACGATCTACGGCGTGGTGGGCCGGCGGATGTACGACACCTGGCATCAGATGACGCGGTTTCTGCGCTCGGGGCAGTTCGATCCGACGCCGGTGATCACGCACCGTTTTCCGCTGGAGGATTTCGACGAGGCGATCCGCGCGATCAAGTCGGGAGAGGCGGGCAAGGTCATCTTCGAGGTTGCATAGGAATTCTCGGCCGCGCCTGACGGCGCGGTAAGCGGGCCACGGCGGACACCACCAACTCATGGCGATCAACGCGAGATTCACGACGGAGTTGCACTCCGCGATCGAGCAGCTGAAGGCAGACAAGGTCTACAAGCGGCTCAACTACCTGGACTCACCGCAGTCGGCGCGCGTGACCATGGAGGGCCGGGGCGAGGTGCTGAACCTGTCGTCCAACAACTACCTCGGCCTCTGCGATACCCCGGCGGTCGTGGAGGCGGGCATCGACGGGCTGCGAAAGTTCGGCGCCGGCACCGGGAGCGTGCGCTTCATCTGCGGCACCTTCACGGTGCACCGTGAGCTGGAGGAAGCCCTCGCGCGATTCGTCGGCACGCCCGCGGCCATGACCTACGTCTCGGCGTGGAATGCCAACGAGGGACTCACGGCGACGCTGGTGCAGGAGGGCGATTATGTCATCTCCGACGCCCTGAACCACGCGTCCATCATCGATTCCATCCGGCTGGCGAAAGCCATCACCAGGTGCACCACCGGAGTCTACAAGCACTCCGACATGGACGACCTTCGCGCGAAGCTCACCGAGCATCGGGGGGCGAGACGCAAGCTGATCTGGACCGACGGCGTCTTTTCCATGGAAGGGGCCATCGCCAGGCTTCCGGACATCCTGGAGGTCGCGCGCGAGTTCGACGCGGTCGTGATCGTGGACGATTCGCACGGGACCGGCGTGCTGGGTCGCACCGGTCGCGGCACCGCGGAACACTTCGGCGTGCTCGGCGAGGTGGACGTCATCACGTCAACGCTGGGCAAGGCGGTCGGCGGCGCGGCGGGCGGTTTCGTGGCCGGCCCGTCCGAACTCGCGGACCTCCTGACGCAGCGCTCGCGTCCGCAGCTGTTCTCGAACGCGCTGCCCCCCACCGTCGCCGCGAGCGCACTCGCCGCGGTGCGATTCATCGAGGCCCATCCCGAACGGGTCGCCACGCTGCGCGACAACACGCAGTATTTCCGGGAGCGCATCGTGGAAGCGGGGTTCACGCCGCTCGCGGGAGAGACGCCGATCGTTCCGATCATCGTTGGAGAAACGGCCGCCGCCATTCAGTTGAGCGATATGCTCCTGGACGAAGGCGTGTTCGTCACGGGCTTCGGCTTTCCGGTGGTTCCGCAGGGACAGGCGCGCGTGCGGTGCCAGATTTCCGCGGCACATACCCGGGCCGACCTCGACGTCGCCGTGGCTGCCTTCACGACCGTGGGCAGGAAACTCAGGCTGATTTGATCGCCCCCCCCCCCACCCGCACGCGCCGCACCGAAATCACCAGGCGCTTCCAGCTCGCCACGTCGTCACCGCGCAGCTCGTCCACGACGGCACCATAGCAGCTTCCCGCGAGCATCTCAGGAGCAAGCCAGGCATTCACGTCCGGCGAGAGATGACCGATCACGTCCCCTCCCCGGGCATGGACCCAGACCGTGGGCGGGTCAGACCCTAGCGGGTCGGGCACGAGGATCAGCCGGTCGCCAGGGTGCAGCCGGTGGACGACTTCGCGCCGGTGGGCGAAAACCGTTCCGTACACCGGGCTGCGGAACGCCTCCGAGTTGGGGAGGATGGACGACATTGGCCTACCATATACCGCGGCATCCGGCAGAGCCAGAGGGGGCTGGCGGCCCGCCCGGTGAGGTGTGGTGGAGGGGCTCCAGAGGCACCCAATGCCCCCCGGAAGGGCGGCCCCGTGACCTCCCCGCCATCGGCCTCGTCCGGTGGGAAGTGGAAACACGCAGGACCGAACTTTCACGCGTTTCAAGGATGCGTATGCGGGCCATTCGTGCTTTGGCAGTCGTTGCCCTGGTCGTGGTGGACGTGAGTGCGGCCGCCGCGCAGTCGACGCGCGGCTTCACGGATTCCTGGTTCTGGGGAGTCAAGGGTGGCGCTCTTTCCTATCAGGTCATGAGCGACCTCGACGGCAGCGCCCTTTCCCCGCTGGTCGGCTTCGACTGGATGATCACGCGAACGAAGGGAGGGCTCTACGTATCGGTCGACCAATCGTTCTTCGACCAGTTCATCTTCATCAGCGACTCGATCAGCCCATTGGACACCGTGCCCCGTCAGGTGGACCTCGGGAGCCTTCGCCGGTACACAATCGCGGGCATGCTGTTCCCGTTCGAATCCCGGTGGGCGCGACCCTACTTTGGCCTTGGCGCGACACTGCACCACCTGGGCAAGGCGGACGCGCTGGGGTCGTATCGCAACAATCAGCAGTTCAACCTGGTGCAGGCGACGATCGCGCAGTTCCGCGCCACCGCAACGCCCATCTTCATCCTCGGCACACAGCTGAAGCTTCCGCTGGCGTCGGCATTCATCCAGTTCACCGCGGCGCCCGCCAACGAGAACTTCTTCCTGTACACCAACTCGAACTTCCGCACCAGCATCGAAGCCGGGCTGCGCTACAACGTGGGCAGTTCGATCGAGCGAATGCAGTAAGCGGTCAGGCCTGACGCGCAGCTTGGCCCCCCCGGCGCCGCCCGTTCACGGCGCCGGGGGTTTGCTTTACGGCGACGAAGGATCATCGGCGCACGGCATGCCGCGGGAATCCGGCGGGCGTCCGCGAGACGCAGGGGTTGCCGGCGATGAACCAGCGCAGCGGCCAGTCGGCCGCCTGGCGGATGCCGATGCGTGGCGTCAGCACGATTCTGCCCGCGGGGACGCGGGTGCCTTCGCGAATGATCAAGGGCGGGCGCTGGAGCGGCATCGCGTTATGCCTGCCCGTCACGCCGAGCGCCTCGCACAGCTTGCCCGGGCCGTTTGTGAGGTCGGCGTCGCGGCGCGCCGCCCGCCGCCGCTTCCGCATGAGGCCCATCCCCGCCACCGGCTCGAGCGCCCGGATCAGCACAGCGCTGGGTGCCCCGGCCTTCCGCGTGACGGCGTTGAAGCACCAGTGCATCCCGTAGATGAAGTACACGTACGACATGCCGGGCGGGCCATAGAGCGGAGCGGTCCGCGTCGTGCGCCCGGCCGCGGCGTGACACGCGAGGTCATGCTCGCCGATGTACGCCTCGGTCTCGACGATGCGGCCGCTGGCTACACCGTCATCCGAATGACACTCGAGGACGCAGCCCAGCAGATCGCGTGCGACGTCCTCGGTATCGCGCGCGAAAAACGTGGCTGGAAGTGCCTCGCCCGCCACGCGCCGCGCTCCGAGCGCGGCGCGCGGGGTCACTCGTCGGCGCCCTTGGCGGCCTTTTTGGCGCGCGGGCGGCGTGGACGTTTCGCGGCGGCTTTCGCCGCTGCATCGGCCGGTTCGGCGGCCGTCTTGCCACGCTTGGCGCGGCCCCGCTTGGCCTTGGCGGCCGGCGGGGTGCTTTCCGCCTCGGCGCCATTGCCAGCGCCGCGCGCTGCCATCCCCACGACGCCGATGGAGAGCAGCTCCGGGGGCAGCGTGGTGGGGCGCCCGCGGCCCGCGCCTCTTCCGCGCAGGGACTGTCGGCTGGCGCCGGCGTCGGTCGGCCTGGGCGGCACGACCGGCTGCGCCTTTGCGAGCTGCTCACCCACCGAGGGGGCAGCTTCGGAACGCGCGACCTCGAAGTCGTCACCGCGGCGGCGCAGGTCGACCACGTCCGCGTCGTGCGCGTCCTTGAGAATGCGGGTGAAGTTGCGGTCGCTGAGACTGTCGCTGTCGCGCCCCAGCAGCTCGCGGGCACGCTCGCGAACGGCGGATGCGCTCACCGAGCCGTCGCCTTCCGTCAGCGAGTCCACAGTCCGCCGCAGCAGGGCGAATGCTTCGTGCATGGTGAGCCGTTCGCCGCCGCTGCCGACGGGGATGACACGCTCGGCCGGAGCGGCGGACTCGCCTGGCGCGGTGCCCAAGGGGGGGGCAGCGGCGGACCTGGCGCCCGGCGCGGCGCGCTCGCGCCCCCCGCCAGCAGCCTTGCCGCCACGTCCACGTCCACCGCGTCTCCGGCGCGCGCCGCGTTCACCCGCCTCTTCGGCGGCACGCGCGGAATCCCTCGGTACGGCAGCAGCGGGGGCAGCACCGTCGGCGGCGGCGACCTCGAACTGGCCATTCTCGAGCCGCTTTGCCGTCAGCAGCCCCTTGGCCGCGGCCTCCTGACAGAACTTGGAGAACTTGCTGATGCCGAGGTTCTTCTCGTCGAAGGTCGGATCGATTTCCTGCATCACCTGCTTGAGGCGATCGGAGCGCATCACGTCGTCGTTCTGCTTCATGCGCGCGATGGCTTCCTTCACGAGCTCCCACGGATCGTACTTGTGGGCGGGTTCGTCGTCGGTGGACTTGATCAGCCCGGCGAGCGCGTTGTAGCTGTAGTACTCGTCGCAATTCTGCACCAGCAGGTCGCTCGAGGACTCCCGGATGCCCACGCCGATGACGTACTTGCCGTACTCCTTGAGCTTGATCACGAGACTGGAAAAGTCCGAATCACCCGAGAGCAGGATGAAGGTGCCGATTTCCGTGCGCGTGAACACGAGCTCGAGGGCATCGATGGCGAGCCGGATGTCGGTCGCATTCTTCTTCGACGAGCCATAGGCGGGCGCGAAGATGAGATCGATCGAAGCCTCAGAGAGCGGAACGATGTACTGCGGGTAGCGTCGCCAATCCGCGTACGCCCGCTGTACGGCGACCTTCCCCTTGATGATGTCCGAGCCAAGCAGGTTCCGAAGCTCTTTGCCGAGGTCGGAACGTATTCCCATCGTGACGTTGTCGAAGTCGATGAGAAGCGCGGCGTTCGGTGCGTGCTGGAGCGGCGTTGCTGTCGCGTGCGGTGCGGAGTGGGCTCCTGGACCCCGGTGCACGAGGGCGCTCTGCGAGCGCGTTGGCTCGCGGCGCTGGTGACGATGATTCATGCAGTCTCAAATGTAGCGGTGATGCCCACCGGGCGTAAGTCTAGACAGAAAGGCAGCTTGGACCGGTCCCCGATGGGCCCCGGACGCTTCGCGGGGGGGGGCTCAGACGCCCATGGCTTTGAGGACCACCCGCTTCTGCCTCATGCCGTCCCACTCCCCGTAAAAGACCCGCTGCCACGGTCCGAAATCGAGCTTCCCTGCCGTCACGGGGACGATGACCTCGTGGCCGACCGTGAGCGAGCGCAGGTGCGCGGCCGCGTTGTCTTCGCCGGTCCCGCTGTTGTGGCGGTATCGCTCCGGCGCCCATGGCGCGACGTCCCGTTCCAGCCAGTCGAGGATATCCTGCCAGAGGCCGGACTCGTGGTCATTCACGAAGACCGACGCGGAGATGTGCATCGCCGACACGAGGACCATCCCTTCCGTGATGCCGGCGGCCGCGCGGCACTCCTCCACCTCGTCGGTGATGTCGATGATCTCCTGACGGCGTCTGGTGTTGAAGGTGAGATATGAGGTGTGTGTCCGCATGGGCTGGAGTGAGGATGTGCTTGTATGTTAGGGGCATTCCTCCCCCCGTGAATATCATGGAGCAGTTGTGAAGCGGATCGGCTTCCGCGGCCGGTTGTTCCTGATCCTCCTCATGTTCGCCGCGATCCCCTCCATCGTGCTGACGCTTGCATGGGGGGGGACGGGGCGGCTGCTCCTTCCCCTGGTGGGATCCACCGCAGCCTGGGACACCACCGCTGCGACGGGGGCACGCGCGCTTTCGGTGGCGCGTGAGCGCGGGCCGCTGTCCGAGGACGAGCGGGCGGCGCTCGAGGCGCACGAGGGAACGCTGCGCGAGAACCAGCTGCGCTCCAAACAGGCCGGCTACGTCTTCGAGCGGGCCGCCGCCGCGGCGACGCTGTTCGCGCTGGTTGCCTTCGCGTTGCTGTTGGTCATCGGTTCCCGCGTGGCGGGACACCTGAGCCGCAGCCTGAGCCGGCCGCTCCAGGAGCTGGTGGGCTGGACCGAGCGCATCTCGCAGGGACAGCCGATTCCCGAATCGACTGAGGCGCGCGGAGCACCGGAATTCGGCGTGTTGCGCGCACGCATGCGGCAGATGGCGGGCGACCTGGAGCAAGGCCGGCGCGCCGCGCTGGAGGCGGAGCGGCTGTCGGCACTGCGCGAAACGGCGCGGCAGGTCGCACACGAGCTGAAGAATCCGCTGACGCCGATCCGGTTTGCGGTAGACCGGCTGCGCCGCGACGCGCCGGCGCATCTGCAGGAAAGCATCGAGGTACTCGCGATCGAGTCCCGTCGCCTGGAGGAGCTGGCGCGCAGCTTCGCGCAGTTCGGCCGGCTGCCGGAGGGCCCCAGCGCCCCCGTTGACCTGGGCGAACTCGCGCGATACACGGCGCGGTCGTCCGTGCCGCCGGAGGTCCCGTTGGAAATCGCCGTCGGTGAGAACGTGCCGCTGATCGACGGCCATCACGACGCCCTGTCTCGAGCGCTGTCGAACGTGATGCTGAACGCGGTGGAGGCGTGCCGCGACGGCGGATCCATCGCCGTGGACGTGAGCCGCGTGGCGCGGCCCGAGGGGGCTGGCGGGGGCGACGTGGTGGAGCTGACGGTGCGCGACACCGGCTGTGGAATCAGCGACAGTCATCTCGCGCGCATCTGGGAGCCGTATGTGACGCACAAGCCCGGCGGCACGGGACTCGGGCTCGCGATCGCGCGCCAGACGATCCAGGCCCACCACGGCGCCGTGAGTGCCGAAAGCCAGTCCGGACGCGGGACGACCATCCGGTTCATCTTTCCGGTGTCCGCGGCGGCACCACACACGAACCCGAGCACGTCCTGATGCCGAGCGTCCTGATCATCGACGACGAGCCGAACATCCGGCGGATGGTAGGCGCGCTGCTGGGCGCCGAGGGGTACGACGTGCGCGACGCGTCGGACGGGGCCTCCGGGGCGCGTCGGGCCGGCGAGAGCGAACCGGACGTGGTACTGCTCGATCTCATGATGCCCGGCGAGCTGGATGGCATGGCGACGCTCGCGCGCCTGCGCGCGGAGATTCCGGACTCCCCGGTGGTGATGATGAGCGGACGCGCGGAACTGAGCGATGCCGTCCGCGCCACGAAGCTCGGCGCGTTCACGTTTCTGGAGAAGCCGCTGACGCCGGAAGGCGTCGTCCTGGCGCTGGCATCCGCGATGGAGCTGCGTCGCGCACGGCTGGAGGCACGCGCGCTCCGCGCGGACCTCGGGTTGGCGGCGGAGATGGTGGGCGAGAGCGCCGGAATGCAGCGCGTACGCGACCTGATCGGCCGGGTGGGGCCCACCGATTCGCGCGTGCTGATCACGGGCGAGTCCGGCGTTGGCAAGGAACTGGTCGCGGCGGCGATTCACGCGGCGAGCGCGCGACGCGACCGCGCGTTCGTGCGCGTGAACTGCGCCGCCATTCCCCGTGACCTGGTGGAGAGCGAGATGTTCGGCCACGAGAAGGGCTCGTTCACCGGCGCCACCGAACGCCGGATCGGGCGTTTCGAGCTGGCGCACACCGGCACCCTGCTGATGGACGAAGTCGGTGACCTGGGCGCCGAAGCGCAGGCCAAGCTGCTGCGGGCGATCGAGGCGCGGGAGATCGAGCGGGTGGGCGGGTCGCACCCCATCCGCGTGGACGTGCGGATCATCGCCGCGACCAACAAGGATCTCGCGCGGGCGGTGGCCGACGGCCGCTTCCGTGATGACCTGCTCTTCCGGCTCAATGTCATCCCGCTGCCGGTGCCGCCGCTGCGCGAACGCCCGTCGGACATTCCGCTGCTGGTGCGTCACTTCTCGGCGCTGTACCACGTGCGCACCGGACAGGCACCGCCGCGCTGGACCACGGAGGCGGTGAGCATGCTCACGCGCCACCGGTGGCCGGGGAACGTCCGCGAGCTGGCGAACATCATCGAACGGCTCTCGATCCTGCACGCGGGGAGCGAGGTGGACGAGAGCGCGGTACGCGGGGTGCTGCCGGTAGACCGGTCGCCCGTGACGACGCCGCTTCCAGATCCGGCGGCCCTGGACCACTCGCTGTCGGATACGCTCGACGAGTACGAGCGCATGCTGATCTCCCGGGCGCTGTCCATGGCCGCGGGGAACGTGGCCGAGGCGGCGCGCAAGCTGAAGACCGATCGGCCGAATCTTTATCGGCGCATGCGCCGTCTGGGGTTAGGCAACTCGGAGGAATGAAGTCGGAGGGACACAGGCGCTGCCATCTCCAGAGGACATGGCGCGGCGGCCGTTCGGCGGCAAGATTGGCTAAGTCGCGCAGTCGTGGCCGTTTCCGCCATGTGGGAACACGGGTACGAGCAGTGCTTTCCCGAGCGGCGGACCTGAATCTCCGGAGACCGTATGCGCAGTGTCACCCTCGCGTTCCTTGCCCTCTCGTGCGCCCTGGCCCAAGCGGCCGGACAGCGGCGCGACGCCATGCTCGACCGCGCCGGCTTGCCGCGCGACGTGGCGCGCGAGGCGACCCGGCTGTACAACGAGGACGCCGCGTTGCGCGCGAACGAACGGCTGGAGATCGGCGAGGGGCGCGAAGTCCATGGCGACGTGGCGGTGCTGAACGGACCCCTCCTCATCAGCGGACGCGTGCGCGGGCGGGTGCTTGCCATCAACAGCGACGTGGTGCTACGCCCGTCGGCGCGGATCGACGGGGATCTCCTGGTGGTGGGCGGCGAAGTGGAGGGCCGGCACGCGGCCTACATTGGCGGCGAGATACGCATCTACCGGCAGTCCCTGCGGTACACGCGCTCGGGCGAGGGGATCGAACCGGAACGCATGGCACGCGCGGAGGAGACCGGCTGGTGGCAACGGTGGGAGCGCACGCAGCGCCGCAGCGGCAGCAAGCTCCAGATCGCGAGCGCCGGAGCCTACAACCGCGTCGAGGGGCTGCCGATCAACCTGGGTCCGCAGCTCTTTCAGTACGCCCCCTGGGGCAGCGCGCGCCTGGACGCCTATGCGGTGCTGCGCACGGAAACCAGTTTCGGTGGCGACGGCGAGGACATCGGGCACAACGTGAACGCCGAGCTGCGGCTGGGTCGGCGCGGCGGGCTGCTGTTGGGCGGGCGCGCGTTCAACGTCCTTGAGGCCACGGAGCGCTGGCAGCTCACGGACCTGGAAGCGGGGCTGTCGGCGTTCCTGATGCGCCGGGATTACCGCGACTACTACCAGCGGCATGGGGGCGACGTGCGCGCCGGGCTGTTCCTGCGCCGCGGCGTGGACGTGTACGCCTCGTATGGCAGCGAACGCTGGCTGTCGCGTCCGTCGGAGAGTCCATGGACGCTCACGCGTCGCAGCGCGAACTGGCGACCGAATCCGGAGTACGACGACGCGCAGATGCACCTGTTGCACAGCACGCTCCGCGTGGACACGCGAAACGATCGCGAGAATCCGTGGTCCGGCTGGTATATCGTGGCGGACCTGGAGCACGGATTCGGCGATGTCGTCGCGTATGCGCCGCGCGCCCAGCCGATCGGCCTCGTGTCGCCACCCACGATTCAGTACGCGCGCGCCTTCATGGACCTGCGGCGCTACAACCGCGTGTCGCCGAATGCCCAGCTGAATTTCCGGATCGTCACCGGCGGCTGGATGAACGGCGATCCACTCCCCCTCCAGCGCCGGTTTTCCGTGGACGGGCCAGGCGCGATGCCCGGATACGATTTTCGATCCACCCAGTCCGCGAACGCGCTCACCTGCACCTCGGGCGGATTCGTGCCCGGCATGCCCGGCCAGTGCGACCGGATGGCACTGGCCCAGGTGGAGTACCGTGGCGACCTGCATTTCGATCTCTTCACGGACTGGGACGACGACCACTACATGCGGAGCCACTCCACCGGCGTCTGGGTATTTTTCGCCGATGCCGGGCGGGGATGGCTGGTCGGGTCGTCGGGGGATTCCTTGACGTACGCGCGCAACGAGCTGCCACCGCTCTCGAGTTTTCGCACCGATGTGGGCGTGGGACTCGACTTCGACGTGATCGGTGTGTACGTCGCCAAGGCGATGAGCGCGCCGACTGAACCCGCGAACTTCTTCGTGCGGATCCGCCATCGCTTCTGATTGACGTGCGAACACGATTCGCGCTCGCCCTCCTGTTCCTCGGCGTCGCCGGTCCGGCGGACGCGCAGCGGGGAGGTCCGCAGATCGAAGTGTCCGTGCTCGCGGGCAACTCCCCGTCGGCTGGCGCGAGCGTGCGTGCCGCGCGCATGCTGCAGGACTCGAAGACCAGGGAACTGCTGCTGAGCGGATTTCCGGCACGGCTCCGCTTTCGCCTGGAGCTGTGGCGCGTGGGCGGTGTGTTCGACGAGATCGAATCATCGGCCGCCTGGGAGGTGCTCGTGCGCTATGAGCCCTACACGCAGCAGTATGCCGTTTTCCGGCGCAGCCAGGGGGCCTCCGAGGACCTCAGCGGCTTCACCACGCTGGAGGCGGCGGAGGCCGAGCTGGCGCGGGCGTACCCGGTGGCGCTGCGTCCGCGGCGCGCGAACCAGCGGTACTACTACAACGCGGTCGTGGACGTCGAGACCCTGTCTGTCAGCGACCTGAACGAACTCGAACGCTGGCTGCGTGGCGATCTCCAACCGGCCGTGCAGGGGAGGCGCGACCCGTTCACCGCGCTGCGACGGGGGATCGGTACGCTGCTGTCACGGGTGCTCGGCGGCGACAAACGCCACTACGAAGCGAGGTCGGGGACGTTCGACAATCGTGACTAGCGTCCCGCACCAGTGCCGAGGGCCTCGAGCTGGTGCAGCACCTGATCACCATAGAACGTCTTGATGTAGCGGGCCTGGACCGGCGTGAGCCGCCGGACGGCCCAGCTGAGATGCACGAAGTGCGGCTCCACCGGGTGCGAGAGCGGATGCATCCCGATTTCATCCGGCAGCCGGCTGCCCTTGCGCGTGTTGCACGGGCTGCATGCCGTAATGACGTTGGTCCAGTCATTGGCTCCGCCGCGCGAGATCGGGATCAGGTGGTCGCGCGTGAGCGCCTCGCGCGGCTTGAGCTCCGTCATGTGGCGTCCGCAGTACTGGCATCGGTAATGGTCGCGCGCGAACAGGAACGTGTTCGTCACGTGCCGGCGAAAGCGCCGCGGAACGTGCACGAACCGCATCAGCCGGATGACCGCCGGACGCGGGATCGTGAGCCGCTCGGATCGCACCGACCGGTCATGGTCCGCCTCCACGATCTCGGCCTTTCCATCAATCACCAACCGGAGCGCGCGCTTCAGCGGAACCATGGTCAATGGCTCGAAGGAAGCGTTGAGCGCGAGGCAACCGAGTATCACCCTCGGAAGCTACGCTTGTTTTCCAGGCTCGACAAGAGAGGCACGGTCGTGCCCGAATGCTCCAACCGATTCTGGCACAACGGTTAAACAGCCGTGCCGATCCGGAAGTTTACCGCTTTGGAGGCCTTCGCCGTCCCTGCTGCATCGCGCTGGTGTCTCTCCGCGGGAAGGCGGTGTCCACGCGCACGCGCGGCATGTTGAGCAGGCTGTCGGTGCGCGCGCGGAGGCTGTCGGCGCGCGGTACGGCGGGCGCCGGCAGGGCGCGCTGCGCACGGTAGCCGTCGAATCCCGCAGTATCGCGCGGCTGTGAAATCCTCGGCGCCGGCGCGGCGCCGGGCACGACGCGGCTGCCGGAACCGAACGTCTCGCGACCAAACGTATCGCGCGGCGACACGCTGCCCGGCACCGGGGGGAACGTCGCTCCGAGCGGGGGCTGACTGCCGTACGGGAACGCATCGTATCCCGAGTCCGGCACGAATCCGGGCATGAGGTTGCACGGGACGACCGGCTCGGTGCCCGCGATGAAGAACTCCGTCGCGGGGATGCCGGGGCATCCGTCAGCCCACTCGTGGTTGGTGAGGAGGTCCACGGTGGCCGTCACGATGCCGGCGGGGCGCGGCCAGTCCGGCGGGGCCGGCTTGCGTCGATAGACTTCGTTCATGAACGCCGTCCAGGCCGGAGCGGCAAGCAACCCGCCCTGCGCGTTGGCCTTGATGCGGTCCGGCTTGTCGAGTCCCATCCAGATCCCGGCGACCAGGTCCGTCGTGAACCCGACGTACCACACGTCCCAGCCATCGTTGGTGGTACCGGTCTTTCCCCCCGCGGGGTGCGGGAACTGCGACCCCACCGAGCCGGCCGCCGTGCCGCGACGGACGACGTCCTTCAGCATGTCCACCATGAGCCAGGCCTCTTCCGCGGAGAGCGCCGGAATGCGCACGGGATCGGGTGCCCAGAGCACGTCGCCCTGCGCATTCTCGACGCGGACGATGCCCATCGCGCGGGCCTGCTGGCCGAGCGTGGCAAACGCGGAATACGCCGCGACCATCTCGATGGGAAAGATGGACGCCGCCCCGAGGTGCATGGACGGGTACAGCGGCATGGCGGCGCTGATGCCGAGCTTCCGCGCCATGTCCGCCACCGTCTGTTCACCCAGCTCCATGCCGAGTCGCACGGTGGGAATGTTGCGCGACTGATACAGGGCGCGCCGCAGCGGAATCTGGCCCTCGAACTGGTTGTCGAAGTTCTGCGGACTCCAGGTATCGCCGACCGCCATCATGAGCGTGAGCGGCGAATCGTCCAGCAGATAGGTGGGCGGCCGGCCGTTCTGGATGGCGGCGGCGTAGACGATCGGCTTGAAGGTGGAGCCGGGCTGGCGAGCCGCCTGCACCGCGCGGTTGTACTTGTTGTCATCGAAATCGCGGCCGCCGATGAGCGCGCGCACGGCACCGGTGCGCGGGTCCATCGCGACGAACGCCGCCTGGAGGTACGGAGAATTCTCTCCCTTGATCCCCGGGGGCTGCGCCAGGTAGGCCTCGTACGTGAGGTGGCGGTACGGACCGTAACGTTCCGCCTCGATCGCGCGAAGCTGGGCCTCCAGCGTGCGCTCGGCGGCGGATTGCAGGTCGATGTCCAGCGTGGTGTAGACCTGAAGACCCTGCTCGTACAGCTGCTGCCCGAACTGCTGGTCCAGCAGCTGTCGGATCCACTCCACGAAATACGGAGCGACGTCCCCCGATGTCGTGCGCGTTCCGAGCCGCAGCGGGTACGCCTTCCCGAGGCTGGCGCTCGCGTCGTTGATCCGGCCCTCGCGACGCATCAGCTCGAGAACCACGTTGCGCCGCTGCACCGCGCGATCCGGGAAGCGGCGCGGGTTGTAGCGCTCCGGCCCCTTGGGCAGCGCCGCGAGCATGGCGGCTTCGGCGAGATTCAGCTCCTTGGCGGTCTTTCCGAAATAGCGTTGCGAGGCAGTCTCCACCCCGTACGCGCTGTTCCCGAGGTAGATCTGATTCAGATAGAGCTCGAGAATCCGATCCTTGGGGTATTTGACCTCGATGGCCCGCGCGACCTTGATCTCCTTCAGCTTGCGCGTGAGCGCGGCGAGTCCCGAGGTCTCCCGGCGGTTGATGCGTTCCGGGAAGATGTTGCCCGCCAGCTGCATGGTGATCGTCGAAAACCCCTGGCTGAAGCTGCGGGTCTTGACCACGTTCCACGCGGCGCCCGGCACGCGCCAGAAATCAATGCCGCCGTGGTCGTAGAAGCGCTTGTCCTCGATGACGAGGAAGGCGTCGCGCAGGACCGGTGGCATGTCGGTGATGGCGAGCAGGGTGCGGCGCTCCAGCCCCAGCTCCGAGATGAACCTGCCGTCGGCGGCGAAGAGCTTGGAGGTCTGCCGCGGCTGGTAGGCATCGAGCTCATCCACGGACGGACAGGCGCCCGGCCGACAGACCAGCGCCCAGCCCGCGTACGCGAATCCCGCGATCAGGGAAGCGCTGAACGTTCCGGTGAGCAGTGTCCAACGGACGAGGCGCGGATGGCGCGCCCGGAATCCCGCGAATCGTTTGCGCAGCTGCAGCGCCATAATCTCCGAAGCTAACTGACTTTGATACTCGCCGCGCCTATTATAGGTCCCATGTCGCCGCACCCGTTGCTCGACGAACTGCACTGGCGTGGAATGCTCCAGCAGCAGACGGAGGGACTCTCCGACGCGCTGTCGCGCGGCATGATCTCAGGCTACGCCGGCTTCGATCCGTCGGCGTCGAGCCTGCATGTGGGAAATCTCGTGCCGGTGATGGGGCTGGTACACCTCCAGCGACACGGACACCGCCCCGTGTTTCTCGCGGGCGGCGGCACGGGGCTGATCGGCGACCCGAGCGGCAAGTCGGCGGAGCGCCCACTCCTGTCCGTGGACGACATCGCCGCGAATACGGTCTCGATTCGTGGCCAGCTCGAGCGATTCGTGGACACGAGCGGAAAGACCGGCGCCGTGGTTCGCAACAACGCGGACTGGCTCGCGCCCCTCCAGGCGCTCGACTTCATGCGCGACGTGGGCAAGCATTTCACGGTGAGCTACATGCTCCAGAAGGAATCCGTGAAGGCGCGCCTGGAGACCGGGATGTCGTACACGGAGTTCTCCTACATGCTGCTCCAGGCCTACGACTACCTCCAGTTGCACGAGCGCGACGGCGTCACGCTCCAGGTCGGCGGGTCGGACCAGTGGGGGAACATCACGGCTGGGATCGAGCTGATCCGGCGCGTGCGGGGCGCGGAGGCGCATGCCCTCACCTTTCCCCTGCTGACGACCGCGGCCGGCGCGAAGTTCGGAAAATCGGAAGCGGGCGCGGTGTGGCTCGACCCCGACCGAACGTCGCCCTACCGGTTCTACCAGTTCTGGATCAACACCGACGACCGGGACGCGGGACAGATGCTTCGCTACTTCACGTTTCTCGATCGCGAGCAGATCGAGGCGCTTGACCGCGACGCCACGGAGCGACCCGAGGCGCGCGCGGCGCAGCGCGCGCTGGCACTGGACGTGACGGAACGCGTGCACGGCACCGAGGCCGCCAGGGCGGCGGAAGAGGTCTCCGCGCTGCTGTTCGGCAAGGCCGACCCCAAGGCGCTGTCCGTGGAGGCGCTGCGACTGCTGGAGCGGGAGATCCCGACCTTCGTGATGGCGGCGGAGGAACCGTGGGACGCCTTCGACGTCATCGAGGCGATCATCCAGGGAAAGGACGCGCTGTTCAGGAGCAAGGGCGAAGCCCGTCGCGCGCTGGACCAGGGCGGCCTGTACGTGAATGGAGACCGGCTCGGCGCGGAACCGCGCGACATCGGCCGCAGCGAGCTGCTGCACGGCCGATACCTGCTCGTGCGAAAAGGGGCGCGCACGTACGGGCTGGTGCGCGCGGAGATCTGAGGAACTGCAGGAACTGGGAACTGGGAACTAGGAACTAGGAACTCACGCCGCGCTCAGGGCGACATCGCGGCGAGGACCGCGCGGACGTCGTCCATGGTGTTGTAGAGGTGGGGCGACAGCCGGATCGCGCCCTCGCGGAACGAATGCACGATCTGCCGGTCTCTGAGTCGGGCGCTCACGCCCTCCGCGTTGGCCGGCTTCACGCAGATCACACCGCCGCGCCGGCGTGGCGCGGCGGGCGTCACGAGCCGCACGTCGCTCGCGGAGGCCGTCCATTCCACGATCGCCGACGCGAGCCGCTCGACATGGTCGTGGACGGTGGCCACTCCAAGCTCGAAGAACAGTTCCAGACTGGCGTTCATTCCCGCGAAATCCTGGAACGGCAGCGTGATGAACTCGAATCGCCGCGCGTCATCCCGCCAGGTCATGTCGTAGTCGCGCAGGGTCCGAAAGTCGTCGGTGCCCTTCGGCGCCATCCAGCTGACGACGGGCGGCTCGAGGGTGCGCGCCAGTTCCTCGCGCACATACACGAATCCCGTGCCCCAGGGGGAGAGCATCCATTTCTGCGCGCCGCAGGCAAGGATGTCCACGTGCGCGAGCTTCACGTCGAGCGGACAGGCGCCTACGCCCTGGATGGCATCTACCACGAAGTAGATCCCGCGCTCGCGGCAGGCGCGACCGATGCGGCCAAGGTCCACCCGGCAGCCGCTGGCAAAATCGATCCACGAAACGGACACGCACCTCACGCCGCCCGCGTCCAGCGCGGCAAGGAGCGTGTCCTCGTCGAGCACGCCACCCACCAGGGGCACGCGCCGGTACTCGGCGCCACGCGCAATGGCCGCCGCCATCCACGGATACACGTTGGCGGGAAACTCGAGGTCGGGCGTGACGATCACGTCGCCCGGGCCAAGTGGCAGCGCGCGCGCGGCGAGATTGATTCCGTAGCTCGTGTTGGTGGCGAGCGCGATTTCCGCGGGCGACGCACCGATCATGCGCGCGACGAGCGCGCGCGATCGCGCGAGCGTTTCGAACAATCGGTCGTCGCCGAGGCGATGGGGCGTGGCGCGCAGTCGCGCCCACTCACTGACCACGTCCACGCATCGCTGGGGCAGCGGGCCGGTGGACGCCGCGTTCATGAAAATCACGTCACCGCGGGACACCCACGGGAACTCGCGGGACAACAGCTCGGCATGCTGCCGCATCGGCTCCTCGGCAGCGTCGTGACTGCCGGGGCGCCGCGTCACGGGCGCTCGCGCTCGACCGCGGTTTCGATGGCCACCTTGCGCATGGCCCGTGGATCGAGCGCGTCCCGCAGGGAGTCGCCCAGCAGATTGAAGCCCAGCACGGTCACGCCGATCGCCAGTCCGGGAAAGAGCGAGGTCCACGGCGCGCCCCGGAGCTGACTCAGATCGCGCCCGTCGGCGATCATAGCACCCCAGCTGGGCGTGGGCGGCTGGACGCCGAGCCCGAGAAAGGAGAGCGCCGCCTCGGCCATGATGGCGGCCGCGACCCCCAGCGTGGCGGCGATCAGCACTGGCGCGATGACGGCCGGAAGCACGTGCCGCGCGATGATGCGGTGGCTTCGGGCGCCCAGCGCGCGCATCGCCTGCACGTACTCCAGTTCACGCACCACGAGCACCTGTCCGCGGACGAGACGGGCCATGCCGGCCCATCCCACCAGGCCGATGGTCAGGAACACGACGGTGAGCGACGGCTCCAGCGCGGCCACGAGCGCGATGAGGAGGAGAAGCGTTGGAAAGGCCAGCGTGACGTCCGCCAGGCGCATCACGAGCTCGTCCACCCAGCGGCCGTAGTATCCCGCGATGAGCCCGAGCAGGAGGCCAAGCGAGAGAGAGATGCCCTGGGACACCAGGCCAACGCTGAGCGAGATGCGCGCGCCGAAAACGAGACGGGAAAAGACGTCGCGCCCCTGCACGTCCGTGCCCATCCAGTGCGCGGCAGTCGGACCCCGGAGCTGGTTGGTGAGGTCGATGGCTGTGGGGTCGTGCAGCGCGATCAGCGGCGCCGCGACCGCGGCGATCACCATGAGCGCGATGACGGCGACGCCAAACCACGCCCGGCCATCGCGGCGCAGATGCATCGTCACGCGGCTCACAGCGGGTTCCCCAGCTCCGGAGGCGTGTCCGGACGCTGATGTTTCCAGCGGCGATGGTGCCAGAAGTACTGCTCCGGCGCCACGCGCACCCAGCGCTCGAGCACCGCGGTGTAGTCCGCGGCGATGCGATCCACGTCGGCATTCTTGTCGCCGGTCGCGCGCACGGGCACGTCCTCGAACGAGATCGTATACCGGCCGTCCGGCTTGCGCAGCGGTGTCATGAAGATGATCGGCGATTGCAGCCGGAGCGCGAACGTGGCCGGCCCGCGGGGCGTCTTCGCGAACCGGCCGAAGAACGGCACCCAGGTTGACGCCATGCCGGCGGCGCCCTGATCCATCATTAGCGCGACCATGGCGTTGTCGCGCAGCACACGTGGAATCCGCCGCACGGCGTCCGCATCGTAGATGACACCGAGTCCAAGCCGCTGCCGCGTGCGAGTGAGATAGGCGTCGAACAACGGGTTCTCCTGCATCCGCACAACCGCTTCCAGATGGACCCCGCGCGCCGCCAGGTAGGCGCCGCCCAGCTCCCAGTTGCCATGGTGCCCTGCCGCCAGGATGACACCGCGCCCCTGCGCCAGGGCATTCTCGACGACGTGCCACGTCTCGCACGGATCGAACAGGCCGAGCACCAGCCGCGGGCCGTAGCGCGAAAGGATCGCGACCTCAACGGACGTTCGCCCGAGACTCTCGTAGGCGGCGCGCGCCGTGGCGACCACCCGTGCCCGGTCCCAGTCGGGAAATGCCGCCGCGATCTGGGTTTCCACGACTCCGCGGCGGATGCCCAATGGGGTATGGCCCAGTCGGCCCAGGCGCGCGCCAAGCGCACTGGCGCGGCGGAACCCGAGCCCACCCAGCGCCGCGATGACGCCGCGAAGTGCCGCGTATTGCACGCGGTGGCGTAGCACGATCTCGCGCGGCGGTACCGCCGGCCGCGATACCTCGTGCGGCCGATCGAGCGCCGCCGCCGGTGCGTGCGTCCGGGGTGGGGCGATCATCCGACCGGCTGCGGGTGGCGCTCCATGGCGGCCGAGGCGGCGCGCTCGAATCCCGCGATCATGGCATCGAACGCAAACTCGCGCTGGACGCGGGCGCGCGCCGCCGTGCCCATCGCGGCGCGGCGTTCTTCGTCCGCAACGAATGCCGCCACCGTGCCCGCCGTGGTCGGCGGATCCGCCGGCGAGAGCAGCACGCCCGCGATACCATCGGCGAGGTAATGCGCCGTCAGCGGGCTGCGGTCGGCAACGACGGCCTTGCCCAGGGCCATGAAGTCGAGCGCCGCGAGTGCGGCGCCGTCGCCTTCGGCCGCGATCCAGCCGATGTCGGCGGCCCGAAGGACCGACAGCTCGTCCTGCCGCGCGCCGAGGAACGTCAGCATCGAGCTGATGCCAAGCGCGGCGCCGTGCATGCGAAGCTCGTCCTGCCGGTCCGAGCCAACGATGGCGAGATGCAGGTCAGCGTGCCGCGGCGCGAGCAGGGAGAGCGACCGAAGCGCCGTGAGCACGAATCGCGTGTCGCCGCCATCCTGAACGCAGACGATGAGCCTGGAGTCCGCGGGCACGCCGAGCGACTCCTTCGAGAGCGCCGGAACGCTGTCGTGGCGCTCGAGATCCACACCCAGCGTGGCCAGCGCGGACGGCACGCGGTACGCCCTGGCGGTCGCGGCCTGCCGGTCGGCCTCGGTGGTGAAGAGCAACCCGGATGGCGCGAGGCGGGGGGCCAGGCGGCTCCCGGCGCCCGCGCCGGCGATCGCGAAGGGCGGGATCCGCCGGATGACCGCCCCCACGCCACCGCCCAGCCGCAACGCCGAACCGGCCATGAGATGTTCGGCGTCCGTATGCACGAAGACGACGTCCGCTCCGCGTTCCTTGAGCGCGCCGCGCAGATTCCACGCGGACCCCGCCGTGGACATGTCGCGCGACAGCGCGATGACGGGCACCTCCGCCTCCGCCGCGCGCATCTGCACCGGGCAGGCGGCGTCGCACGCGATCTGCACCTCGTGTCCGCGGGCGGCGAGGCCCCGCGCCGCGAGCACGAACGCGCGCGCACGGGCGCTCCAGTCGGTGTCGGACACGAGGAAGAGTGCGCGCATGCGTCAGACGGTGGTGCGGGATCGATCGATGGGCGCCTGGAACTGCAGTGAGTGCAGGCGGTGATACGTGCCGCGACGCGCGAGCAGTTCATCATGCGTGCCCCGTTCGACCACCCGTCCCCGCTCCAGCACGAGGATGAGGCTGGCATGCGCGACTGTCGAGAGCCGATGCGCGATGACGAACACGGTGCGTCCCTCCAGCAGCCGCTCGATCGCCTCCTGCACCAGGCGCTCGGACTCGGTGTCGAGCGCCGAGGTGGCTTCGTCGAGAATCAGGATGGGCGGATCGGTCAGCAGCGCGCGGGCGATCGCAAGCCGCTGGCGCTGGCCGCCGGACAGCCGCGTGCCGCGCTCGCCCAGCACGGTGTCGTATCCCTCCGGCAGCTCCATGATGAACTCATGGGCATTGGCATCGCGCGCCGCCTGTATCACGGCGTCTCGCGAGCGCCCTCCGGCCGCGCCATAGGCAATGTTGCGCAGTACCGTGTCGTTGAAGAGCACCGTGTCCTGACTCACGATGCCGGTGAGCGCCCGCAGCGACTCCAGGCGGATCTCCCGGGTGTCCGTGCCGTCGAGGAGGATGCGCCCGGCCTGGGGCTCGTAGAACCGCGGGATGAGGTCCACCAGCGTTGTCTTGCCGGCACCGCTGGGCCCCACGAGCGCCACGATGTCGCCGCGTTTCGCGCTGAACGAGATGTCCGTGAGGACGGGCTCGGTTTCGTACGCGAAACCGACGCCCTCGAACTCAATGCCGCGCTCGAAGGTCGAGACTGTCCGCGTCCCCTTGTCCACCTGCGGCTCCGTCGGCTGATCGAGCACGGCAAACAGGCGTTCCGCCGCCGCCAGCGATTGCTGCGCGGTCGTCGGCACCTGTGAGAGCTGTTTGAGCGGGGGTAGCAGGCGCATCACGATGATCATGAAGGTGATCAGCTGCGCGCCGTCCATGGTCTCGAAAGTGAGAACCTGCCGCGCGCCGATCCAGAGAATCAGCACAGCAATGGTGGTGCCGATGAGCTCCGTGAGCGGTTGCGACAGAAACGCCACGCGCGTGATTCGGGTGGCACCGGCGGCGTACGAGTCGCTGGCACTCGTGAACCGCCTGTCCTCGTAGGGCTCGCCGCGGAAGGACTTCACCAGGCGGACGCCGCTGATCACTTCCTGGAGCACGCTCGTGATCTCGCCATACTCGCCACGCAGGCGGCGGTGGCCCTTGCGCAGCTTTCTCAGGATCGGCTGGAGCGCCAGCGTGAGCACCGGCGCGATGACCAGCGCGACGAAGGTGAGCCGCGGAGAGATCATCAACAGGACCACCACATTCACGACCAGCATCGTGACATTCTGAAGCGATCGCGTCACGACCTCGGTGATCACGAGGCGCGTCTGCTCCGTATCTGCGAGGACGGTGGACATGATCTGCCCCGTCTTGTTCCGCTGGAAGTAGCCGAGCGGGAGCCGCTGGAGATGGCGAAACACTGTGTCCCGCAGGTCGCGCGTGACAAACTCCTGGACGCCGGCGCCGAGCTGTCCCCCCAGCCAGGTGAACACGTTCTTCACGAACACGAGCACCAGCATCAGCGCCATCACCGCCTTCAATGATTCCATCGGCTGCGCGGGATCGAGCAACGAGCCGATCGTGCCGCGGTGGAGGTCGGCAAGGAAGCCCAGCCCGTCCGGAATCAGCTGAGGCCGGTTGAAGAGGGCGTTCAGGAACGGAATGAGCAGCGTGAAGACGAACGCGTCCAGCACGGACGCGATGACGCTGCTCGAGATTGCCGCCGACATCCGCCACGCGTGCGGACGGAGAAAGCCGAGCAGGCGGCGGTAGATGCCCATTGAGGCAAAAGATAACCCGCTTTTTCTCCGTGGCTTCCCGTGCTGGCGGCTGCGGCCCGGCGCGTCCAGATTGCGCGCGTGTCGCCGATGATGGGCGCGCCCCGCGCGCCGTATGCCCTCGAGCCAACCGCCTTTCCCCTGCCCGCGCTCGCGGCAATGGCGGGACGTGCCCCGCTTGGCGGCCCGCGCGAGATTGCGCTGGCGTGTTTTCTGGTGGGGAGACTCGTCGTGGACCGCGCGGGCGACCTGGAGGGGGGGGCGCTCAGCAGCGAGCAGCGTCGCACTCGCGCGCTGGGAGCACGACAGTGGCTCGGTTCGGCGACAGTGCCGGGAGCCGTGCGCACCGCGCTGGCGAAGCTGGCCGACGCAAGCGCGGGGAACGATCCGGCAGCGATTCACACCGCCCTGAACTCCGTGATGGCGGTCACGGCAAATCACCTCGATCAGGGGGCACGTTTAGAGCTGGGCCGACTCGCGCAAACTATTGCAGAATAAGGCGATTCGTCCTTGCTGATCGTGTGAAACGCGGCGTATCTTGGGCCCATGGCCCGGAGCAACGACATCTCCCCCCTCACTCAGGTTCTCACTCGCGCAGACGCCGTCGCTGACGGCGCGCGTCCGCCCGACGCAATCGGCACGGGCTTCCCCAGCCTCGACCGCATGCTCGGCGGCGGGGTGCGCAGCGGCGACCTGATCGTGCTGGGCGGCGATGTGGGCAGCGGGAAATCGGCGTTCGCGCTCGCCGTCGCCATGCGCGCGGCGAGTGCTGGCCAACGGGTCACCTTCTTCTCCGGTGAAATGTCCATCGATCGCCTGCTGGAGCGGGCGCTTGCGATCGAGGGACGCGTGCGAGTGGACGACCTGCGGCAGGGCGTGGTGAATGATGTGGCCCGCGCGTCGGTCGGCGCGGCGGCGGTGCGCATGCGTGAGGTCATGCCGCGCTTCGAGATCCTTCCCGGCGGCGGAGTCGGCGCGCTGATCGAGCAGATCGAGGGAGCGGGACTGGACCTGGTCGTGGTGGACTCGCTCCAGTCGCTGGCGCAGGGGGCGCGCGCGACCGATGAGGAGCTGGCGGACGCGGTGCGCCGGCTGAAGACGCTGGCCATCGCGCAGGGATTCGCCATATTCACCACCGCGCAGCTTCCCCACCTCACCGCGCGCGACGACCTGCGTCCGTTGCTGGATGATTTCGGCGCCATGGGCGCGGTGAAGCACCACGCCGACGTCGTGCTCGCGCTCTTTCGCGAAGAGATGTACGACCGCCGGCGCGAACTCGCCGGCGGAACGGAACTTCTCGTGCGGAAGAACCGGAACGGCGGCACCGGGTACGTTGACCTTTTCTTCTACGCGCAGTTCATGCGCTTTGAAGACATGCTGGATCCAGACCGTTAGGAGGCAGGGCATCATGCGTTCGTTCCGTTTTCTCGCAATAGCCGGTCTTACCGTTTTTGCCGCGGCGTGCGCGTCGTCCGGACGCCTGAGCGGCGACGCCATCACGCGCCTCGAACAGTCGCGCGCGGCGCAGCCGAACGACCCGGCGGTCGCGCGGTCGCTTGGCATCGCGTACTACCGGTCGGAGCGGTTCGCCGATGCCCGCCCGCACCTGGACCAGGCGGTACGGCTGGACCCTCGCGACGGCACGGCGGCGTTGTATCTGGGGCTGACGGCAGAGCAGCAGCAGGATCTTCCGGCGGCGAAGGCGGCATACCAGAGCTACGTGCGTTATGGCCGCACGTCGCGCGTGCGGCGGCAGCTCGAGGCGCGTCTCGCGGCGCTCACGCGCCAGGAACTCCACGTCGCGGCGAAGACCTCCATCGCCCAGGAACAGCAGCTCTCGTCGCAACAGGGGTCGCCACTGACGGTCGCGGTGATGCCGCTTCGCTTCGTGGGCGCGGACAGCTCACTCCAGCCGCTCGAGCGCGGGTTCGCGGAGCTGCTGACGACGGATCTGAGCCAGTCGAGCCAGCTCACGGTCGTGGAACGCGCGCGTCTCCAGGCCCTGCTGGATGAGATGACGCTACAGCAGTCCGGTCAGACCGACTCCACCACGAATCTTCGCGCGGGTCGGATCATCCAGGCCGGTCGCATCGTGAGCGGCCAGATCGTGCAGGACGAGCAGCGGCTGCGGGTAGACGCCGCGATCCTCAGCACGCAGTCCTCCGAGATCACGGGCGGCGCCGCCAGCGAGAACACGCTCGAGCAGCTCTTCACCATCGAGAAGGCGATCGTTTTCCAGCTGTTCGAGAGCCTTGGTGTCACGCTGACCACGGCGGAGCGCGACGCGATCGAGCAGCGCCCCACCCGCTCGCTCCAGGCGTTCCTCGCCTACAGCCGGGGCCTGGCGCTGGAAGACCAGGGGCTCTACGACGACGCGTCCCGCAGCTATCAGGAAGCGGTGCGCATCGATCCGGCATTCGGCCGGGCGTCGCAGAAGAGCGCGGAAACGCAGGCCGCCGCGGAGGGCGCGCTGATGTCGGCGACGTCCATCGAGACGAGCCTCGCAAACACGACCGAGGGGAACATCGCCAACCGGTCGTCGCAGGGTGATGCCTCGTCCGGGCGCGGCGGGGACAACAGCGCCGGCAACCTCGCGGACGGCCTCAATCCGTCGGCCGCCGGTTCGTCGACATCGGCGGCGGGTGGTGGCAACAATGGCGCGCCGCCCAACCGCGACGCGCTCGGCGCGGGCACGGGGGCGGAATCCCAGCCACGCACCGCGACGGTGACCGTGATCGTGAAGCTTCCCCGCCCATAGAGCCGCCAATTATGCGACGCATCCTCCCCCTCGTTCTGCTGCTCAGCGGCGGGGCCCTCCCCGCGCAGTCCTTCTGGGACTCGCAGGTGCGCTTTGGTCCCCAGTTCGTCTCCTACGACATCAAGGCGCCCGTGAACGAGAGGGTGTCTCAGGTGGCGTTCCCGATGTTCGTCTCGGTACCCGTGCTGCCGGCCCTGACGATCGATATCGGCACGGCCTACGCCTCGGCGAACCACGAGCGCATCGCGGTGGACAGCACCGGCGCGCTCGTGACGATCTCGAGTGCGCTGAGCGGGCTGACCGACACGCAGCTGCGGGCCATCTATTCCCTCGGGCAGGACCGCGTGGTACTCACGGCGGGACTCAACCTGCCGACCGGGTCGGCAACGCTGAAGCCCGACGAATTCGATGCGGCGACGCGGATCGGCAGCGACTTCCTGAGCTTCCCGGTGTCCGGGTTCGGCAGCGGGTTCGGCATGACGGGCGGCGTGGCTGTCGCGCAACCGATGGGCACGTGGAACGTCGGCGCCGGCGCGAGCCTGCGCTCGGCCGGTGAATACGAGCCTTTCGAGGATGGGTCGGGTACCGCGACCAGCTTCAAGCCCGGCGCGGAGGTGCGCGCGCGCATCGGCGCCGACCACCCATGGGGCACGGGCCGCGTCTCGCTCGGACTGACGTTCTCCAAGTACGGCGACGACCGTGCGAACGCCGCGGTGTACAACACCGGCGACCGCTTCATCGGCCAGGTCGCGGTGAGCAACTCGCTGGAAAACGGCGTGGATTACTCCGTGGTGCTGTGGAACCTGTATCGCGCCGCCGGCACGCTCATCGACCAGAGCGTGTCGCCGAGCGGCAACATCACGAACGCGATGGTGATCTTTGGCGTCAGCGCGCCCGCGAACGTGCGGGTGGAACCGAGCATCGAAACGCGCCTGTGGTCGCAGCAGGGGGCAAACACGAGCTTTTCCGCGACGCTGGGCACGAGGCTGGTGGTGGACCGGGGCACCTGGGCGATGGTTCCCGGCTTCGGATTCACCATCGGGACACTGGATGCCGCGACGCTGACCGGAATGCGCGCAACGCTGACGGTCCGGGTCGGCGGCTGAGGATCCGTCGAACGCAGTGCATCGGCGCCGCGCGCCCGGCGCCGAATTCGTTTTCTTGCCCACTCCGGCGCGCGTCGTATATTGAGGGCGAGACCCACCCAGGCACGTCTGCAGCGAGTGAGCGTATGGCCGGCCACAGTAAATGGAAGCAGATCAAGCACTACAAGGCGGCGACCGATGCCAAGCGCGGTGCGCTGTTCACGAAGCTCATCCGTGAGATCACGATCGCGGCCAAGCAGGGGGGCGGCGACCCGGGCGGCAACGCGCGCCTGCGCACGGCCATCGAGGCGGCGAAGGCCAAGTCGATGCCGAAGGAGAACATCGAGCGCGCGGTCAAGAAGGGCACGGGCGATCTGGACGGCGTGGACTATCAGGACGTGACGTACGAGGGCTATGGTCCGGGCGGCGTGGCGCTGGTGATCGCCGCGCTCACGGACAACCCGACGCGCACCGTGGCGGATGTGCGGCACAAGATGTCGCGGCTGGGCGGCAATCTCGGCACGCCCAATTCCGTGGCATTTCTCTTCGACAAGAAGGCGCAGCTCGTCATCGACGCGACCAGGTACGGCGAGGACGCGGCGCTGGAGGCGGCGCTGGAAGCCGGCGCCGAGGATTTCGCGCGGGAGGACGATCAGTACATCGTCACGACGTCGCCGGCGGATTTCCACTCGGTGAAAGGCGGACTCGAGGCCAAGGGGATCGCCTGCGTCGATGCCGAGCCCGTGGTGATGGTCCCGAAATCCACCGTGAAGGTGGAAGGCAAGACCGCGGAGCAGCTGCTGAAGCTGCTGGAGGAACTGGAGGAGCTGGACGACGTGCAGAAGGTGTGGGCGAACTTTGACATCGACGTGGCGGACATGGCGGCCAGCGCGTGATCGTGCTCGGCGTCGATCCCGGAACACAGGTCACCGGATATGGCGTCGTGAACGCGCAGCATGCCGGCGCGCCAACGCTCATCGAGTGCGGTGTGATCCGCACCCACGCGCGCGATCCCCTTCCCGCGCGTCTGCGCGAGATCTACGACGGAGTCACGGAACTGCTGGCCCGTCACCAGCCCGACGTCATCTGCGTGGAGGACATTTTCTACGCCCGCAACGTGCGGACGACCGTGACGCTGGGACATGCGCGCGGCGTGATCCTGTTGGCCGGGGAGCAGGCCGGCGTGCGCGCCCACGAGATGTCGCCGGCGTCGATCAAGAAGGCGGTGGTCGGCGCGGGCGCCGCGACCAAGGAGCAGGTGCAGTTCATGATCGCGCGGCTGCTGCGTCTCAAGTCCGCGCCGAAACCGTCGGACGCGGCGGATGGCGTCGCCGCGGCGCTGGCGTACGTGATGGGCGCGCACATGGAAGCCGTGGCGCGCGCGGCGACGCGCCGGTGATCGCCCAGGTAGTGGGCACGCTGCTCAGCAAGGAGCTGGACCACGTGGAGCTGATGACCGCCGGCGGCGTGGCGTACGAGCTGACGATCCCCCTGGGCGTGTACGAGACCCTGCCGAGGCGGGGAGAATCGTGCACGCTGCATACGCATCTCGTGGTGAAAGAGGATTCCTGGCACCTGTTCGGCTTCGCGACGCCGTTCGAGCGCACGGTGTTTCAGCGCGTGCTGGGCGCCAAGGGCGTGGGCCCGTCACTCGCGATCGGCATGCTCTCGGCGCTCTCGGCGGAGCGGCTGGTGCGCGCGATTCGTGAGCGGGACATCGCCACACTGCAGGGCGCGCCGCGGGTGGGGCGGAAGAAGGCGGAGCAGCTCATCCTGGACCTCGCCGAGAAGATGGACGACCTGCAGCCGGGGACACGACCGCTGGCGATCGCCGGCGGCCCGCTCACGGAAGACGCGGTGCGCGCGCTCGTGTCGCTCGGGTATGCGAGTGCGGACGCGGAGGGCGCCGTCAAGCTGGCGCTCGACGCCGGCGGGAAGACCATGAGCGCCACGGACCTGATACGGAACGCACTCGCGAGGGTGACTGATGCTCGCCGCTAAACGCACGTCCACGTTCACGGAGTCGGTGATTCGCGAGATGACGCGGATCGCCAACCAGCACGAGGCGATCAACCTCGCCCAGGGCTTTCCCGATTTCCCGATGCCGGAACCGCTGAAGGAAGCGGCGTGCGCGGCGATCAACGGTGACATCAACCAGTACGCCGTCACCTGGGGCAGCGCGGCGCTGCGGATCGCCATCGCCGGGAAGTACCGGCGCTGGTACGGCATGGACGTGGACCACGATCGCGAAGTGACGGTCACCTGCGGCGCCACGGAGGCGATGGCGTCCGTGTTCCTCGCGCTGATCGATCCCGGCGACGAGGTCATCGTGCTCGAGCCGTTCTACGAGAACTACGGTCCGGACGCGATCCTCGCGGGGGCATCGCCCGTGTTCGTGCCATTCGAGGCGCCCAACTGGACGCTGGACGAGGACCGCCTGCGCAAGGCGTTCACGAAGCGCACCAAGGCGATCGTGCTCAATACGCCGCACAACCCCACCGGCCGCGTGCTGACGCGCGCCGAGATGACGCTGATCGCCGAGCTGTGCGAGCGCCACGACGCCTGGGTCATCACGGACGAACCGTACGAGCACATTCGCTACGCCGGCGATCATCACGTGATGGCGACCTTCCCCGGCATGCGCGAGCGGACGATCACGATCTCGAGCCTCTCGAAAACCTTCAGCATCACCGGCTGGCGGCTGGGCTACGCGATCGCGCCGGCGAAGCAGACGGCCGCCATCCGGAAGGTGCACGACTTTCTCACGGTCGGCGCGCCCGCGCCGCTCCAGGCCGCCGGCGCGATCGGCTTCGCGTTCGACGCCGACTACTTCAACCACCTGGCCCTGGACTACCGGGCGCGACTGAAGATGCTGGCGCCCGTGCTGCAGGATGTGGGATTCCGGTTTTCGATGCCGGAGGGCGCGTACTACATCTTCGCGGATTTTTCAGCGGTCAGCGACAAGGACGACGTGTCGTTCGCGAAGTGGCTGATCGAAGAGGTCGGTGTTGCCACCGTCCCGGGTTCGAGCTTCTACAACAACAAGAAAGACGGCAGGAACTTCGTGCGCTTTGCGTTCTGCAAGAAGTTCGAGACGATGAAGCGGGCGGCGGAGCGATTGGCGAGCATCAGAGCGTAACGGCGGACGTAACCGCGGACGTAACCGCGGACGTAACCGCGGACGTAACCGCGGACGTAACGGCGGACGTAACGGCGGACGTAACGGCGGACGTAACGGCGGACG
>JBBDYA010000093.1:37689-99242 GCA_040902005.1 Gemmatimonadaceae bacterium
GCGGACGTAACGGCGGACGTAACGGCGGACGTAACGGCGGACGTAACGGCGGACGCAACAACGGACCTGAAACGGACGTAAAGGCGGACGAAAGAACGGTGGAAAAACGGGCGCAACGGCGAGTCCGCTGTCACGTCCGTCGTCACATCCGCTGTCACGCCCGTCGTCACGTCCGTCGTTTCGCCTTACCGCCCGATGCCCACCAATCCGATCATGAGGCCACTCTCGTTCGCCTGGCCGCGGCGACGGATCGAAGTGGACAAGCCAAGCTCGTAACCCATCAGCCGCAATCCGATGCCGGCACCCGCCTGCCATCCATCGGTCACCGAAGCGACACCGGCGCGCAATGGAAGGAAGGGCAGGATGCGCCACTCGGCGCCGACGCCCAACCGTGACCGCGGACCGACCACGATCGCATCGTCGCCACCCGTGGACATCTTCATGTCCGCCGTGAGCGTGAGCGATGGCATGACGGCGAACGCCGCGCCAACCGTGAATCCCGGCGAGTACTTCTGGTTCGCCACGATCTCCCGCAGAAACGCCGGCGCCAGCCCATACGCCACCTGATCGAACTCCACGGAGTTGGAGTCCTCGTTGAACGTGCCGGTGCCCGAAATCGCGGCGAGCATGGTGGTGTCCCAACGGAACGTGCTGAACACATTCTCCGCCATCATGCCCACCTTCCACGGTCCGCCCGACCAGGAGAGCGCGACGTCCGCGCCGACGCCATTGCCGAGCCCAGTGGTCAGGGCGGACACCGGATCGTCCGAGTACGAGGATGTGTACGAGGAATCCGGCAGGATCATCGGAAACCTGAGGTCGAAGTCATTCGCGCCGAGCACGCTGCCATTGTCCTGGGCAATGAGCAGCGCGTTGCCCATCACGTACTTGGCTGTGACGCCGATGGCCGCCCGCTCGTTGGCGAGCATTCCCATCGTGAGATTGATGGGGATGGGCACGGCAAAACTCATCCCCGCGGCAGTCATCGCTCCGGCACGGACGCTGGTACCGGTCAGGTCGATGTCCTTCAGCCCTGTATTCCCGGCATTGCCGAAGAGCACGAACGCCTCGTACGCATCCGGACTCAGGCTCATGTTCGTGTACATCGACGAACCGAACTGGAATCCGATCGGACCCACTGAAAATGCGATGGGCGTGAGGCCGCCGTCGAGACGTACGTGCTGGCCGCCAGCCAGGCGAACCTGTTCCAGCCAGTCGCGGCGTGTCTGCACGGGGACGATCTCGCCGCTGAACTCGCTCATGGTGCGAAAGTCGATCGGGTCGAGCCCCACCGATCCGCCGAGGATGCCGAGACCGAGCGAGAAGAGCGGCCGGCCCGGCATGGCGAGATTCGCGGGGTTCCAGGCGACGGCTTCATAGCCCCGCGCCAGCGCGGTGAAGTTGCCGCCCATGCCGAACGCAGCCGCGCTGGCGTTGGGGAGCTGGGCAACCGCGAGACTGCCCGTCGAGGAAAGGAGCACGGCAACCACCGCGACGCGGCGCATCGTGCTCACAGAAGATGCGCGCATGTCAGTTTCCTCCGCCGGTACGAATGGTGAGAATCAGTCGATTCGA
Organism: Gemmatimonadaceae bacterium; assembly: GCA_040902005.1. GTDB lineage: Bacteria > Gemmatimonadota > Gemmatimonadetes > Gemmatimonadales > Gemmatimonadaceae > DASPMP01. Next base: position 39,265 of record JBBDYA010000093.1, read on the forward strand.
CATCGAGATGGCCATCGTGGGAGTCACGGTGATCGGCGCCGCCGATGTCACCGCGCCGCCGATCTCGAAGGCGACCTTTTCTTCTGCTCCGAAGAGATTGGACATGTCAGCACTGTCGAGCGTCACGGTCCGCACCTGCGCGGCACCGGTTGGCAGCATGAACGTTTCGGTAACAGCGTCCGACGGCCCTGGCCCGTAGGCAAATCGCACGTTCACAGCACCCGTGACCGCGAACGGATTGGTGATCGTCATCTCCAGGGTTCCGCTCACGACATTGTCCGAGATGTCGCCAAGCCCGCCGAGGTCGAGCGAGTCGGACTCCGACTGCATCGTCCGGTTCGGCACGTTCAGCCCCACCGACGCCACGGTGAGCGTCGGCACGGTGGCCGAGGCGTCGAGCGTGCCGTTGGAGTTGATGGGCACGTCGTGGTCGCCCAGCGGCGAGTCCATCGTCACGTCCACTGTGATGCTGGCCGTGACCGTCCCGGTGGTGAACAGGATCGTCCGGTTCAGCGGGGTGCCGGGGGGGAACGGCGTGGTTGCACCGTTGACCGAATCACGCCCGAGCACCACGGATCCGCTCCGCACGACGATGAGCATGAAGCCCTGCGTCTGCGGCCCCGGATTCGTGCGCACGAACAGCGGGTCGAACGACATGTTGTTCGTCAACTGCACGTCCACCTGGCCGCCGACGATCGCCGCCGACACGACGTCCGTGGGGAGCGGCGTTGAGTTGCCCGCGTTCAGTACGAAGGCGGGCTTGGGGGCGTTGGTTCCGTTCAGCGCCACACACGCGGCGCAATCGTTTCCGACGACCCTGCTGATGGAAGCACCGCCGACCGACAGCTCGAACGCGCTGCTGTCGGGAAGGATTGTCACCTCACCGGTCGTCGGCAGAAGCTCCGCCACGGAAATCGACATGCTGGGCGCCGGCAGATTCCATGTCTGCTCGAACCGCGGCGCGGGGTTGTTGCCGAACTCATAGACGTCGCACGCGGCGACACCGATAGCAGCCATGCCGAGCAACGCCGCTCGGCGAAGGGGGGGAGAAAATCTCATTCGATTACCAGCGTGTCCTGGGAAGTCGCGGCGACGAACAAAGGGGCGCCGCAAGGGTGGGATGGAGAGGGAGTCTGCCGATGGGGCGAAGCGAAGTCAACGCCTTCGCAAGCCATAATTTACGGTCGGTCCACCACCCGCGCGGTGACGGGGCCCACCGGAAATATTTCCATCCTCGACTTCGGCGTCTCTTCGGATATGTTTGACGGACGTTCCTGTGCTGGTTTGGCCAACCACCGGCAGGTAGTGTGTAGAGCGATGTCGCGTCCGGAAATCACCACACCTGAAGCGCTGACGGATGAGTCCGTCGTGGAGCTGTCGCTCCGCCCCCAGCGGCTGTCCGAATTCATCGGCCAGCACAAGGTCAAGGAAAGTCTGCGCGTGTGGATCGATGCCGCGCTCGCCCGGCGGGAGCCGCTGGACCATTCGCTCTTTTTCGGCCCCCCGGGATTGGGCAAGACGACCCTGGCGGAGCTGATCGCCCGCGAGCTGGGCGTCAACATTCGCACGACGTCGGGACCGGCCCTGGAAAAGGGTGGCGATCTCGTGGGCACGCTCACCAACCTGCGCGCCGGCGACATCCTGTTCATCGACGAGATCCACCGGCTGCGTCCGATCATCGAGGAGTTCCTGTATCCGGCGATGGAGGACTTCAAGATCGACATCCGCCTCTCGGAGGGACCCAAGGCGCAAACGATCACGATGCCCATCGAGCGGTTCACGCTCATCGGGGCCACCACCCGGTTCGGAATGCTGACGCCGCCGATGCGCGCCCGCTTCGGGATCGTGGAGCGGCTGAACTACTACCCCGCCGACGATCTCGAGTTGATCGTGCGCCGCTCCGCGGAGGTGATGAAGGTGGGCATCGACGATGGCGGCGCGACGGAAATCGCGAAGCGGTCACGCGGCACGCCGCGCGTGGCCAATCGACTGCTTCGCCGGATCAGGGACTACGCGCAGGTGCGCGCCGACGGGTTCATCTCGCGCCAGGTGGCGCACGACGGACTCCAGATGCTCGACGTGGACGAGTTCGGACTGGACGACATGGACGCGCGTATCCTCAAGACGATCATCGAGAAGTTCGACGGCGGGCCCGTGGGGCTGAACACGGTGGCTGCCGCGGTCGCGGAAGACGGCAACACGATCGAGGAGGTGTACGAGCCCTTTCTCGTACAGCACGGATTCCTCCAGCGCACGCCGCGCGGGCGGATGGCAACGCCACTGGCGTACCGACACTTCGGGTACACGCCACCGCCGATCGTGCCCGCGCAGGAAACGCTGTTCTAGCGCTCGCGCTAGCTTTGGCTGCGTGGACGGCCAGAAGACCTCGGACTACGACTTCGCGCTTCCCCCGGAGTTGATCGCGCAGGAACCGCTCGCCGAGCGCACCGCGAGCCGGCTGATGGTGCTTCGGAGGGACGCGGAGACGATCGAGCATCGCCTGTTCACCGACCTCGTGGAGCTGATCCCACCGGGCGACCTGCTGGTGCTCAACACTTCACGCGTGCTGCGAGCGCGCCTTCTTGGCACCCGGCCGGGCGGGGGGAGGGGGGGGGGGCGCGCGGAGGTGCTGCTGCTGAAGCCGCGCGACGGCGATGTGTGGGAAGCGATGGTATCCCCCGGGGGGAAGCTGCGCCCAGGGCGCATCGTGGAAATCGCGCCGGACTTCTCCGTGGAGATTCTCGAGATCACGAACCGGCGCACCCGGCTAGTGCGATTGCGCACGCCCCCCACCCTCCCGGTTGACGAGGCGGTCGAACGGTACGGCCATGTGCCGCTGCCACCGTACATCACGCGCCCGGATATCGCCGCGGATGCGGAGCGGTATCAAACCGTCTTCGCGCGCGAGCGCGGGTCGGTCGCGGCTCCCACGGCGGGGCTGCACTTCTCCGAGGCGCTGCTCGACGACCTCGCGCGGCGCGGGGTGGGTCGCGCCAACGTGGTGCTGCATGTCGGGGCGGGCACGTTCAGGCCCGTGGAGGCGGACGACCCCGCCGAGCACGTGATGCACGAGGAGTCCTATGTCGTTGGTGCGGACACGGTGCGCGCGGTGGAGGACACGCGTCGGCGCGGGCAGTCCGTCTGGGCCGTCGGCACCACGAGTCTCCGGACGCTGGAAAGCGCGGCGCGTGACGGCACCCTGCGCGCCGAGACCGGTGAGACGCGCCTGTTCATTCGTCCGCCGCACGGGTTTCGCGTGGTGGACCGGTTGATCACCAACTTCCACCTTCCCCGCTCCACGCTGCTGATGCTCGTGGCCGCCTTCGCGGGGTACGACCTCACCATGCGGGCGTACGCCGAGGCGGTGCGCGAGCGATACCGCTTCTTTTCCTACGGCGACGCGATGGTGATCCTGTGACGGCAGGCTTCTCGTTCGCGCTCGAGGCGACCGCGGGCGCCGCGCGACGCGGGGTATTCGACACTCCCCACGGGACAGTCGAGACCCCCGCGTTCATGCCGGTGGGAACGCTCGCGACGGTGAAGTCGCTGGATCCCGACGACCTCACGTCCGTAGGCGCGCGCATGGTCCTGGCGAACGCATACCATCTGCACCTGCGTCCCGGCGACGAGCTGGTGCGGCAGCTGGGCGGGCTGCACCGCTTCATGGGCTGGGACGGTCCGATCCTGACGGATTCCGGCGGCTTCCAGGTCTTTTCGCTGGCGACGCTGCGCACGGTGAGCGAGGACGGCGTGGAGTTTCGCAGCCACATTGACGGCTCCAGCCGGCACTTCACGCCGGAGCGCGTGATGCAGATCGAGCGGAACCTGGGCGCGGACGTGGTCATGCAATTCGACCATGTCATCCCGGGACAGAGCGACGCCGGCACGGCGCGCGACGCGAGCGAACGCAGCATTCGCTGGCTGGCGCGCTGCCTCGAGGCCTTCACCGGAATCGCGCCGCCCCACGAACGGCCGCAGGCGCTGTTCCCCATCGTGCAGGGCGGGATTCACGACGACTTGCGTCGCGAAGCCGCCGCCGCGATCGCCGCGATGCACGACTGGCCCGGGTTCGGTGTGGGCGGGCTATCGGTGGGTGAAGCCAAGGCCGACATGTACCGCATCCTGGACGGAGTGAACGAGGCGCTGCCCAGCGACCGGCCGCGCTACCTCATGGGCGTCGGCTTTCCGGAGGATCTCGTGGAGGGGGTGGCCCGCGGGGTGGACCTCTTCGACTGCGTCGCGCCGACGCGCATGGGACGCAACGGCGCCGCGTTCACGGGCGAGGGGCGAATCAACATCAAGCGGGCGGAGTTCCGCGCGGACGCCGGCCCGCTGGACGCCGACTGCGATTGCTCGGCCTGCCGCCGCTTCTCGCGGGCGTACATCCGCCACCTGTTCGTCTCGGACGAGATGCTCGGCATGCGTCTGCTGTCGCTGCACAATGTACATTTTCTGGTGGCCCTGATGCGCGACGCGCGCGACGCGATCGCGCGGGGCGCGTTCGACGCATGGCGTCGCCACTGGATGGACCGTTATCACTCTCGCACGCACCCCGACCAATGATTCCAGATTTCCCGGCCGCGATCCTCGCCCTGCGTCAAGCGCCCTCTGGCGGCGGATCGCTGACGCCGCTGCTGTTCCAGTTCGGCCTCATCTTCCTGATCTTCTATTTCCTGATCATCCGGCCGCAACAGAAGCAGCGAAAGCGTCACGAGGAGGCATTGCGCAACCTCAAGCGGGGCGATCACGTGGTCACCACCGGCGGCATCATCGCGGAAGTGGTGCACATCCGACAGGCGATGGTCGACGGCACACCGAAGCCGGGCATGGACGACGAGGTCACGATCAAGTCCGCGGACACGCGGCTGGTCGTCGAGCGCGGGCGCATCGCGAAGATCGTCACCCAGGACGCCCCAGCCGCGACGTGAACATTCTGGACATCCGTGTGCTCGGCGACCCGGTGCTTCGCCAGGACACGACGGCGGTGGAGGCGGTCACCGATGAGCTGCGCCAGCTGATCGACGCCATGTTCGCCACGATGCGCCGGGCCAAGGGAATCGGGCTCGCCGCGCCGCAGGTGGGACGATCCGAGCGGATTGCCGTGGTGGACGTGAACGCGGAAACGGGGCCGATCGCGCTCGTCAATCCACGGATCCTCTCCGCCGCCGGGACGACCGCCAAGAGTGAAGAGGGGTGCCTGTCCATCCCCGATGTGTTCGGCGACGTCGTGCGACCGGACGGCGTGGTGGTTGCCGCGCTCGATCGCGACGGCCGTCCGTTCGAGATCGAGGCGGGCGGGCTGCTCGCGCGGTGCCTTCAGCACGAGATCGATCACCTGCACGGCAAGCTGTTCCTGGACTATCTGAGCGTGCTCAAGAAGCGCAGCGCGATGGCAGAGTGGTCCAAGGTGAAGGATCGCTATCCTGGCTACGTCCGCCGGCTCACGGATGAAGAGGTGGCGGAGCACCTGAGCGAGGAAGACCTGTGATGCGGGTGCTGTTCTGGGGAACGCCTGACTTCGCGACGCCGCCGCTGCGCGCTTTGCTGGGCGAAGGGTTCGACGTCGTGGCCGTCGTGACGCAGCCGGACAAGCCGGTCGGACGCAGCCGGTCCACGGTGAAGTCGCCGCCGGTCAAGACGGTTGCGCTGGAGGAAGGCATCCCCGTGCTGCAGCCGGCGAAGCCGGCAGGCGACGACTTTCTCGCGCAGCTGCGCGCGCTGGCGCCCGACATCTCGGTCGTCGTGGCCTATGGGCATCTGCTGCCGGAGAACGTCATCGAACTGCCGCGGCTTGGAACCCTCAACATCCACGCGTCCCTGCTGCCGCGCCTGCGCGGCGCCGCGCCGATTCAGGCCGCGATCCGGGAGGGGCACGACCACACCGGCGTCACCATCATGCGCGTAGTGCGCCGCATGGACGCCGGCCCGTGCCTTTTGCAGCTCGGCACCAGGCTCCACGAAGACGAGACCTACGGCGACCTCGCGCAGCGCCTGTCCGAGCTCGGCGCCGCCGCGCTGGTGGAATCCCTGGCGCTGATCGAACTCGGGCGCGCGGAGGAGGTGCCGCAGGACGAATCGCTCGCGACGTATGCGCCGAAGATCGATCGCGCCACCACGCGGGTGGATTGGTCGCTGGACGCGAAGGCGGTCGCGCGGGTCGTGCGCGCGTACGATCCCCGGCCCGGTGCGGTCGCCACGCTCGACGGGCAGGACGTGAAGCTTTTTGGCGCGCGCCTCGCGCCGAGTCCGGAATCGGCGGCGGACGGCGAGGTGCTGTCGGTGGACGACGGCGGGATGGTCGTGGCCTGCCGGACCGGAGCGTTGCGGCTGCTCGAGGTGCAGCCCACGGGCAGGCGCCGGATGGCGACGGCCGAGTGGCATCGCGGGCGAGGCATCGCACCGGGGCAGCGCTTCGGGTAGGAGCGTCGCGCCGGGGCGGGTATCTTTGCTCCATGACTGAGGATGGGCGCGTCGCGCGCGCACCGGGCAGGACGGCGGCGATCACGGAGGCCCGCCATGTGGCGGCGGACGTCTGCGCCGACCTTCGGAAAGGAGAGTTGCTGGACATGTCGTTCGACCGGCGCTCCGCGCGTCTCGACCCGCGCGACCGGAGGTTCACGCGCGAACTGCTGTACGGCATGCTGCGCCGCCGGGCATGGCTGGATGCGTTGCTGGAGGCACGCGTCCGCGGGGGATTGTCGCGGCTGGATGCCGACGTGCACGACGTGCTGCGGCTGGGGGCTTACCAGCTGCTCTTCATGCGCAGCGTGCCGAGCTACGCCGCGATCGCGCAGACGGTGGAGCTGGTGAAGGGGCGGCATGGGATGGGGTCGGGCGGCCTGGTGAACGCGGTGCTCCGCCGGCTGGACCGGGAGCGGGATGGGATCACGGTGGACCTGCCCGCGGATCCCATCGACGCGCTGGCGCTGACGGAGTCGCACCCGCGGTGGCTGGTGGCGCGCTGGGTTGCCCGGTGGGGCGAAGAGGAAACGCGCCGGCTGCTTCAGGCGAACAACCAGGAGGCGCCGCTCGTCGCCCGTCCGGTGCACGCGGTGCGCGAGCAGGTGGAAGCGATGCTCGAGTCATCGGGCGTCACCGTGGCGGACGCGCCGCTGGTCCTCGACAGCATCGTGCTGGCGAGCTCCGTGTCGGCGCTCACCGAGTTGGGCGCGTTTCGCCAGGGGCTGTTTCACCTGCAGGATCCGGCGTCCACGCTCGTGACGATGTACGCGGACATTCCCGAGGGCGCCCGCGTGGCGGACGTCTGCGCGGCGCCGGGTGGCAAGACCATCGAGCTCACGCGGCGCGCGGACGCGGTGTACGCGAGCGACCTCTCGTTCGGACGCCTGCGCCGCGTACTCGAGAACGTGGAGCGCATGGAACTGCGTGGCGTGTTTCCCTACGTGGCGGACGCCCGTCGCCCGGCGATTCGCGAGGCCGACGTGGTGCTGATCGACGCGCCCTGCACCGGCACGGGCACGTTTCGCCGGCACCCGGATGCGCGGTGGCGCGTGAAACCCTCGGACCTGGCGGTCATGGGCGCGATCCAGCGTGAGATCCTGCGGTCCGCGTCCGCGCTCGTTCGCCCTGGCGGATTGCTCGTGTACAGCACGTGTTCGCTGGAGGTCGACGAGAATGACGGCCAGATCGAGCGCTTTCTCACCGAGCAGAAGGAATGGAGTCTCGAGCCGCCGGCGGACGGTGCGGTGCCGGCCGCAGTCCTCGATGCGGGGCGGCTGCGCGTGCTGCCGCAGCGGCACGGCACGGACGGCGCGTTTGCCGCGCGCCTGCGGAGGGCATCGTGAGCTGGCGCGGCCGGTTGCGCGGCTTCCTTCCGTACGTGCTGGCCCTGGTGGGCGGATTCATGCTCGCGTTCCTGATCGTGGCCTTCTTCATCTTCCCCGCCGGGGTGATTCCCCGGGACCTCGCGGTACCGAACGTCATCGGGCTCACGTACGCCGACGCGGAGCGCGCGATGCAACAGGTGGGCTTTCAGCCGGAGCGCGGCGAGCAGCGGTTTCACACCGCGGCGCCCAGGGGAACGATTCTGGAACAGCGACCCGCGCCGGGCAGCAGTGAGGTTCCGGGCAGTCGCGTGACGCTCATCGTGAGCGCCGGCCAGAAATACGTCACCATTCCCGGGGTGATCGGCATGAGTCGCGAGCAGGCGCTGGGCGCGCTGGAGGCCGCGGGCTTTCACACCGGAGACGTGGTCGAGCGCGCGAGCAACGAACCGCGTGGTGCCGTGATCGACGCGCGTCCGCGTCCTGGCGTCCAGGCGCCGATTCCGACCAGCGTGTCGCTGGTGATCAGCGCCGGCCCGACGATCATCCTGGTGCCGGACGTGATCGGGCGGTCGCTCGACGACGCGAGGATCCTGTTGCAGCAGGTGGGGCTCGTCGTGGGCGAGGTGGGGTGGGCCACACCGTCCGCGGTGACCGACGCGGCCGCGGTCGTCATCTCGCAATCGCCGGGGGCCGGCGCCGAGACGATGTCCCGCTCGCGCGTGAACCTCAGCGTGGGATCGCGGTTCCCATGAACGCGCGCCAGTCGCATCCGGTTCGCATCGCGCCGTCCCTGCTGAGCGCGAACTTCGCGCGGCTCGCGGACGAGGTGGCGATGTGCGAGGCGGGCGGCGCCGACTGGCTGCACGTGGACGTGATGGACGGGCAGTTCGTGCCGAACCTCACGTTCGGGACCAAGGTGATTCACACGGTCCGCACGCTGACCGCGCTTCCGCTGGACGTGCACCTCATGGTGGTGGAGCCGGAAAAGTACTTCGACGATTTCGCCGCGGCGGGGGCGACGGGCCTCACCATTCACGTGGAAGCCGCGCCGCACATGCACCGGCAGCTCGCGCGCATCCGGGAGCTGGGATGCGCGGCCGGCGTGGCGCTCAACCCGGCGACGCCACTGTCGTCCGTGGCGGACGTCATTCCGATGCTGGACCTGCTGCTGATCATGACCGTGAACCCGGGGTTCGGCGGGCAACAGTTCATTCCCGAGTCCGTGGACAAGGTGGCGCGGGCGCGCGCGATGCTGGAGGCGGCGCGCTCCAGCGCGGCCCTGGAGGTGGACGGGGGCATCAGCCGGGCGACGATCGCGGCCGTGCACGCGGCGGGGGCGGACACCTTCGTGGCGGGCCACGCGATCTTTGCGGCGAAGGATCCGCGGGGCGAAATGGTCGCGTTGCGAAACGCCTGCATCACGGAGACGCGCGTATGACGGTGCGTCAGCAGTGGCTGGCGGTCGGCGGCATCGTCGCGGCGCTCGCCGGCACGCTCGGACTCGGCGCGTTCGCCTTGCGGGACGACCTCTTCCCCGTGGACATCGGCTCGCAGGCGCCGGACTTTGTCGCGCGCACCGTGGACGGCAGCCATCAGGTGCGCACGCTCGAGGACTACCGGGGCAAGGTGATCGTGCTGAACATCTGGGCCACGTGGTGCGCGCCGTGCATCGTGGAAATGCCCAGTATCGAACGCCTGCACCGGATGTTCCCCGACAGTGATCTGCGCGTGGTAGCCATCAGCATCGACGATTTTGTGGGCGCGGATTCCGTGGCCCGCTACGCGCGCGGCCTGGGGCTGTCGTTCGACATTCTGCTGGATTCCACGCACTCCATCGAGCGCGGGTACCGGGTGACCGGATATCCCGAGACCTTCGTGATCGCGCGCGACGGCACCATTCGCAAGAAGTGGCTGGGCCCCGCGCAGTGGGACTCGCCAGCGAACGTGGCCCTGGTGCGGGAGCTGCTGGGACCGTGATTCCGGCGGCCCGTGCCCCACTCGGACTGCGCCGGCGAATCGTCGCCGCGTTCACCGAACACCTGTCGCTGAAGGCGTCGGCCGTGCTGCTGGCCATGGCCATGTGGTTCGTGGTGGCCGCGCGCGAACCCATGGAGGACGTGGCGTCCGTGCGCTTCGCGCCGGTGCTCGACAGCGCGCTGGTGCTGCGCGATCCCACGCCGCCGATCCGGGCGCAGGTGCTGGGCCGGCCGAACGAAATCCTCAAGCTGACGCAGACGCCGCTGATCATCCGCCGGCAGATCGCCGGCGACGCGCCGGACACCCTCGTGCTGCCCCTGCGCACCAGCGACGTCGAGGTGCCCGCTGGCGTGGAGGTCATCGTGCGCGACGTGTTTCCCCATTCCCTGACGCTGCGCTTCGAGCCCACGAGCACCCGGCGGGTGCCGGTGCGATCGGCGATCATGGTGCGCGCGCCGGTGGGAATGCCGGCCGTGCCCGTGCGGCTCGATCCGGACAGCGTCACCGTGCGGGGGCCGCGCCTGGCCGTGGCGCGCGTGCGCTTCGTCAGCACGCTGCCAGACAGCATCGCGCTCGACACCATCGCCCACCTGGTGGACCTCGACACGGCGGGGTTGGGCGTGGTCGTGCAGCCGACGCAGGTCAAGGTGATGTTCCCCCGCGTGCTGCCGTGACGCGCATTCTCGGCATCGAGACGTCGTGCGATGAAACGTCGGCGGCCATTCTCGATGGCGCCGGCGACGACGTGCACCTGCGATCGCTGGTGATCCTGTCGCAGGACGTGCATTGCATCTTTGGCGGCGTGGTGCCCGAGCTGGCGTCGCGCGCGCACCTCACGGCGATCGAGCCGGTGCTGCGGCGGGCGCTGGACGAAGCCGCGGCGGACCTCGCCTCCCTTGACGCGGTCGCCGTCACCATGGGCCCGGGACTCGTCGGGGCACTGCTGGTGGGCGTCAGCTTCGGCAAGGCCCTGGCGTGCACGCTGGGCCGTCCGGTCGTCGGGGTGCACCACATGGAAGGGCACCTGTTCGCGACGTCGCTCGAGCACGCCGAGGCCGTGCCGCCGTTCATCGCGCTGCTCGTGTCCGGCGGGCACACGATGATTCTGGATGTGGAAGCGTGGGGACGCTACCGCATGCTCGGTCGCACGCGCGACGATGCCGCGGGCGAGGCGTTCGACAAGGTGGGAAAACTGCTGGGGCTACCCTACCCGGGGGGGCCGCATCTGGAGCGCCTCGCGCAGCAGGGAACGCGGAGCGCGGGCGCTCCGCGGTTTTCGCGTCCGATGGTGCGACGTGACCAGCGCGCCGACGAGCCGGACTACTACGACATGTCGTTCAGCGGGCTCAAGACCGCGGTGCGCACGGAAATTCGCGGCGCGGAGCGGAACAACGGGATCGTGGCAGCGGCCGATATCGCGCTGGCGTTCCAGGATGCCCTCGTCGACACGCTCGTGGAAAAGACCGCCCGCGCGGTCGAGGCCTTCGCGCGTGACCGCGTCGTCCTGGGCGGAGGCGTCGCGGGCAACCGCGCGCTCACGGAGGCGATGCGCGCGCGGATGGCAACGATGGGCGCGCGCGTGTATGCTCCCAGCAGCCGGCTCGCGACGGACAATGCCGCCATGATCGCGCGCGCCGGACTGTTCCATCTCGAGCGCGGCGCGCGATCCGGGCTCGATCTCAGCGCGTATGCCTCCCTGCAACTTCCAGGTCTGCAAGCGTGAACACACACATTTTCGCCGCGATCGGCCCGACCGTTCATCACCCGTTCCAGTTCGGGCTGGGGGCGTTTCAGCTCACCGGCTTCGGCATCGCGGTCGTGATGTGCTTCGTGGTGGGCCAGATGATCGCACAGCAGGAAATGGAGCGTCGCGGGTACGATCCCATGCCCATCGCGGATATGGTCATCGGCGCCGTCGTCGGCGGTCTGCTGGGCGCGAAACTCTACTTCGTCTTCGTGCTCGGCAACACGGAGGCGTTTTTCACGCGCGGCGGCTTCGTGTTCTGGGGGGGGCTGATCGGCGGCGGCACGGCGGTGCTCGCGATCGCGCGCTTCAAGGACGTCCCACTGACGCGGGTGTTCGAGGTGACCGCCGCGCCGATGGCCGCGGCCTACGCCGTCGGCCGCACGGGATGTTGGGCGGTCGGCGATGATTACGGGCGGCCATGGAACGGCCCGTTCGCCACGATGTTTCCGGAGGGCGCGCCGCCGTCCACGGCGGCGGTCATGTCGACCGAATTCGGCGTGTCCTTTCCCCCCGGCACCGATCCGAACGCGGTCATCGCGGTCCATCCGACGCAGCTCTACGAAGTGGCGATGGGGCTCGTCATGTTCGCGATCCTCTGGCGCCTGCGCCGGCACCGGAACCGGGAAGGATGGCTGTTCGGCGGCTACCTGCTGCTCGCGGGAATCGAGCGGTTCATCGTCGAATTCTTCCGCGCCAAGGACGACTACCTTGCCATCGGCCTCACGATCGCGCAGGTCATCGCGCTGAGCGCGGTGGTCGCGGGCGTGGTGTGGCTGTACACCTTCCGCGCGCCGAAGGGATCCACCGCTCGCGTGTGACGCGGCTCCAGCCTCCGCGCTAGCTGCCTTTCCGCGCCGGCAGGGCGTCGATGACGGCGCGGAGCGCGAGCCAGCAGCGGTCGGCCGCATCGAAGGTGGCGGCCAGCTGCACGGTCCAGCCGCGCCAGGCCGCGAGCCGCGCGTGTTCGTCCGCGGCGAGGGCGACCCGCGCCCGCTCGGCAAGCCGCTCGAGCGACCGGGAATACTCCCCGACGCGCTCCAGCAGCTCGGCCCGCAGCGCGCGTCGCGCGGACGGTCGGGCGTCGGGCCATTCCAGGAGAATCCTGTCGATGGATCGGTCCAGCCCGCGCGCCAGCTCGGCGGCATCGAACGCGCGCAGACACGCAGCGGCGCTCCGCGCCTCCGCGGCCCGCTTGCGCCCCTCCATCAGCGGCAGAAAGAAGAGCGACTGATACGAGCCGCCGCCACGACGCGCGGATCCCAGCGCGCGCAGCGCCCGCGTGAGCTCCGGCAGCTCGCCGTATTCCACCTGGTGTGGTGCGCGGGGGCGCGGCGCGTCCATGCGCCTACGCTCCGAGGATGGCGTTGGTCACGCGCGTGGTGTCCGTGAGGTCCGCAAACACCGCGATGGGCCGATACGCCTCGAGTTCGACGACGGAATACCGCCCGGTCGCCACGCCGATGGCGCCGGCGCCGAGCGACTGGCCGCAGGTGAGGTCCGCGGGCGTGTCGCCGATGACGATCATCGCGTTTCCTTCGACCGCCAGGCCGAGCCGCTCGCGCGCCCGCTGCCGCGCCACGGCTGGCAGCTCCGGGCGTTCCTCGTGATCGGAACCGTACGCCCCGACGGCGAATCGGCGCGGATCGATGCCGACCGCCTGGAGCTTTGCGCGCGCGCCCAACTCGATGTTCCCCGTCAGCAGCCCCAGCGTGATGTCGGCGCGGGCCTCGAGCGCATCCAGCAGTTGCGGCACGCCGGGCAGGGGGCGGAGGTCGTGTCCCGGCGCCGCGAGCTCCTCGTCGAGACACGACACGTACCGGTCGAGCAGCGCGCGCATGCCGGCGTCGATGCGGGCGTCCTCGTGCCCCGCGAGCCGCATCAGCTCCCGGACGATCTGCGGGTCGGTCTTGCCGTCGAACCGGTAGTCGGCCGGGCCGGTGGCGCCGAAGACCTCGGTCAGCGCGCGATGAATGGCGCGCCTGCCGGCCCCATCGCTCAAGAGCAGCGTGCCGTCGATGTCGAAGAGCACCAGCTTCACGTTGCGTCCGAGGCGGGTGCGCGCGTGAGCAGCGCTCCGCCGACGATGGTCACCGCGCCGATGATCTGCCACACCCGCGGCGTCTCGCCCAGTGTGAGCCAGGCCACCAGCAGCGCGATGAACGGTTGAAGGTTGGCGTACAGGGCGGTCCGTGTGGGACCCAGCACCTTCACGCCGCGATACCATAGAATGTACGCGACCACCAGGCCGCCGAGTCCCGCGTAGACCATCGATACCCACGCACCCGTGGGCACGCTGCTCCAGTCGTGCGTGACGATGGCACGCCCGCCCACGATCAGGAGCACCACGGCGCCACCGCACATGCTGAGCGCGATGACGTACCAGCTGCTCACGCGCCGCGTGTAGGGAACGAGCAGCACGGTGTAGATGGCCCAGCACACGGACCCGCACAGCACCAGCAGGTTGCCCGTGAGCGACCCGCCCTGGGCTCCCGGGCCGGTGGCCGCACGCCCGAGCACCACGAGCCCCACGCCCGAAATGGACAGTGCGATTCCGATCGCGCTGCGCCCACCGACGCGTTCCACCCCGCGCATCCACCCGAAGAGCGCCATGAGCGCCGGCGACGCGCCGACGACGAGCGCCGCTTCACCGGCACGCGTTCGCGTGATTCCCTCGGCGAAGAAGAGCTGATACAGCCCGTTGCCCAGCATGCCGAGCGCGAAGATGGCCAGTGCATCCCGCCTCGCCGGCGGCACCCCCCAGATGTACGCGATGACCAGCAACGCGAGCGCCGCGAGCGCCACACGGACGCCGTTGTACGCGAGCGCGGGAACGAGCCCCGTGCCGTACTTGATGACGCTGTAGTTGATGCCCCAGATGAGCGCCATGCCGAGCACCGCCATTTCCGCGATCAGCACGGTGCGCCGCGACGGGGCGAGCGCGACGAATCGGTGGTCCGACGTCATGCGCGAGTGGTCAAGCGCGGAGAGGCATGCGCTCGAAAAGTAGACGCGCCTCCAAGGGCGGCCTATGTTGCCGACATGCAAGTGGCGTTCGCGCTCTTCGCCGACGCGGCGAACCTGTCGCAGGAAGGCAAACTCAACGTCCTCGGCGTTTTCGACGCCCTCCAGGTGGGCGCGGTCCCCGCGGTGCACCCGCGCGCGCACCTCGTGGTCCACCTCAAGGGCAAGCTGGCCGATGTCGGCCGCCACTCGGTCACGCTGCGCTGGGTGAACCCGCAGGGGAGCGAGCTGTGGACGAGTACCGGCGAACTGAACGTGGGACAGCCGCCGACCGGCGTGACGGAAATGGATCTTCCCCTCATCGCGCAGATCGATCTGCCGATCGATTCCGCCGGTGGCTACCGCATGACCGTGTCGCTGGACGACCAGCCGAGCGCCGAAGTACCGGTGCAGGTCCGGACGCAGCCGGCCGTGCGGCCGCCGCAGGGCGGTTTGTTTTCGTAGCGGGGAACGGGGACGGGGAAATGCGAACCAGAAGGGCGGGAATGGGAGCGGGGGGAGGGATAGGGAAGTGGGGCTCCCCCTCCCCCTCCCCCTCCCACTCCCAAGTCCCGCCGTTTTAGTGCGCTGTTCCCACTTCCCACTTCCCACTTCCCACTTCCTAGAGTACCCGCCTGGCCCCGAGAAAACGCTCACGCAGCTTCGCCACGTATCTGTCCTTCCGGTCGCCGAGCGTCTCCACCGCAAACCCGCCCCGCCCCAGTGCGAGGTGCGCCAGGCGTCCGGACCCGAGCGCGATGGCCACGTGCGTCACCAACTTGTCGTCGCGGTCACTGAAGAAGGCGAGGTCGGCGGCCTCGAGATCGTTCAGTCCGCCCGCTTCGTCGCCCGTCCCGGACTGCTGCCAGGCGTCGCGCGGTAACTGAATGCCGTGCATCGCGAATATCGTCTGAACAAAGCCGGAGCAGTCAGCCCCCCAGGGGGTAATCCCGCCCCACAGGTAGGACGTGCCCTGAAAGAAGTCCTGCGCGGACCGAGTGATGGCGATGGCGGCGCGTGGAAACCGCATCGGCAGCGCGGGGTGATCGATGGCGTCGCCGCTCTTCACCACCTCGGAGGGTGAGAGGTAGGCGCCAAGCGGAAGCGCCCGACGACCACCGTTGGGAATCGCGGTGACGCAACCCAGCGAGACGCGCGCGATCTGCGAACTGCGGCGCGCACCGGCCGCGGGCACGGGGGACAGGAAGCCGCGATGGATCCACCCCTGGTAGGCATCCGCGCCGCGCGCGAGAAACCAGTCGTCGTCCGCGTCGAGCAGGTCCACTACATGGCCGGACAACCGCTGGGAAATCTGAATGCTGGTGAGCATGGGATCCGCGTACATCGGCGCAACGGGCGCTCGCACGAGCGCCCGGCCGGGAGACGAAAGCGACGCGGTCATCGCGATGCGTCGGCGAGACCGGGAACGCCGTCCCGCCCGACCGCCGCGCGCACGCCGCGCTCGATGGCGTCTTCCAGGGCCCGCGTGGCGAGGAGCTCGAGCGGCATGAGGGTGCCGCGCGGACCCTCCCCCTCCATGGGACACAGCGCGAAGACGATGTCGCCATCCAACGGCGTGCCCGCGGGCGTAACGCGGCGAAAGAGGGCGGCGCCCGCGGCACGCGCGAGTTGCGCCAGCTCAACCCGCTCCAGCACCATGTTCGTCGCCACCACGCACAGGGTGGTATTGTGCGCGCCGAGCTGACCGAACTTCGGCGGAGAAGAATACTCCGATAGCAGCTTCACGCAGTCGAGGAAATCACCCTTGGGCCCGCGCGCGCCGGCGATGATCCGCCCCTCCGCGTCGCGCACGTCGCCGAGCGAGTTCACGACCGCCGCGGCGCACACCACCATGTCGCCCATGGAATGCGTGGCGCAGCCGAAGCCGCCCTTCATGGCGAGCGCGGGACCGGCCGCCTTGCCGACGGTGGCGCCCGTCGCGGCACCCACCGAGCCCTCCGCGATTCCGGTGGGGCGCGCCGAATCACAGGCCGCGTACGCCATCTCGGCCGTGGGGCGCGCCCGGAAGTCGCCGAGCGGCGCCAGATCGAAGATGACCGCGGCCGGAACGATCGGCACGACGCCGGCGGCGACGTCGAATCCGCGCTTCCGTTCCTCCATCCACCGCATCACGCCAGCCGCGGCATCGAGTCCGTACGCGGAGCCGCCGGTCAGCAGGATGGCGTCCACGCGCCCCGCCTGGTGGTTCGGAGACAGCGTCTCAAGCTCGCGCGTGCCGGTGGCGCGCCCGAAGACGCACGCCGCGCCGCGGTGTGGCCTCCGCAACCCGCGCACGACGGTAAGCCCGGTCGCGCCGCGTTCGTCCGTCGCGTGTCCCACGCCCAACCCGACCGCGGAAAAATCGGCGCTCATCGCGTCAGTCAGCGGGAGATGTCGCCGGCTTGCCCGTGCGGTCCTGACAGGCGCGGCAGCGGATGACGCCGCGCAGGTTGCACAGGACACAGAGAAATGTGCCGCACTCCACGCAGGGATACCCCTCCGAGGCGCGCTCCTCGCTGCCGCACGCCCGACAGAGCATCGCATCGCGTTCCCTCAGCTCGGTCATATCGCTCAAAGTCTAGCTAGAACCGCCAGGTCCTGAAGAGCGAGAGCCCCCACTGGGACGGCGTGCGGATCACGCGCCCGCTCTGGCCTGCCCGGCAGATCATCGCGCTGGCGCTGGGCTCCTTGCCAGCCCGGATGGAGGCATCGCCCGAAAGCCGCCATTCGAGGCGTCCACTCAGGCCGTCCAGCAGGTCTACGTTCAGGTCCGGGTCACCCCGAAGCGTGCAGATGCCGGCGCTCGCGCTGACGTACACGTTGTGAGCGACTTGCCGCTCCGCGGCCAGCCGCGACGAGAAGAACGCATCCTTGAGCACGTCGCCGCGATAATCCTCCTCGAACAGGGACCCGAAGTTCGCGGTGCCCGGCCGCAGCTGGACGAAGTCCGCCCAGGGACCCACAAGTCCCCGCAGCACGGCCGCCGCGCCCACCGCCGCCGAGGGCAGCAGCGTCTGCGCCGCGAGCTTCACATAGTCCTGCGCGCCACGGCCCAACTCGAAGTTCGGCTGGCCGAAGATCAGGTAGCTCACAAGGTCGGACTGGCCCAGCGCGAAGCTTTCGGCGCTTTCCAGCGTCAGGATCGGCGCGGCAATCGTACCGGTGAGCCGCACACGCACGCGCAGGTCGCTCTGGTCCGTGCGCACCGTGTGCAGGGCGCTGATGTCCAGCACGGGATCCAGCCCGGCCACCGGAAAGAAGGTGATCGTTCCCCCTTCCACGTCGAACTCGCGCTGAATGGCATAGCCGAGCGACAGGTTGTACGTGCCGCGCTCGGCGCGGAGCACGCCATCGAAGAGCGGCCGATACCGCACCGAATCGGTCTCGAGTGCCGTGACCGACAGCGACGACACCCGTTCCCGAACGCGCTGCACCGTGAGCGAACCCACGAGCTTGATGTCCGCTTCGTCCGACACCAGCCGCACCTCGTCTCCCAGCGTGACGCGCACGTTGTCCATGAGGAGCGATTCCATCAGGCGGGATGACGGCTGCGGCAACACCTGGCGGATGCTCTCGGCGGTGTCGCCGAACTGCCAGGCGAGATCGACGCGCCGCTTGCGCGCCAGTTCCGGGTCGGGGAGGAAAAGCGTCCCGCGGTCCACGACCAGGCCGCCGGTGAGCGTGGCGCCGCGCAACGGTCCGCGAAGAAGCATGCCGTCCGGTTCGGTGCTCACATCCAGCCGCGCGAGCGTACGCCGGTTCAGAGCGTGGAAGGTGCGCGCAGCCAGCCGCAGACTGAAGACCGGGTTGGTCAGGTCGCGGTACGCGATGTAGCCGCGCAGCGAAACGGAATCTGCCGGACCGGCACCGCTCCACGCCACGAGTCGTCGGATCGCGAGACTGTCGCTGTGGCCGAACAGCGCGATGTCCGCGTTGATGCCGCGCATCCGGATCCCCAGCGGCGTCACCGTCGCCTCGCCGTCTTCCACGCGAATGCTCCCCGCGACGTCGGGATGATCCCAGGTGCCGCGAATGTCCACGGTGGCCCCGATCCGGCCGGTGGCCCCCTCGAGCTGCGGGATGAACGCTTCGACGATGTCGAACGTGGCGCTGTCGGTGCGGATCGTCCCGCGCAGGGAGTCGCTGAGCAGTACCGCGCCGAAATACTTCAAGTCGACCGGAAGGGAGCCGCGGGCGAACACCACGTTGCGGCCGCCGCGCGCGAGGTCCAGCGAGACTTCGGCACGGCGGTTGGTGTACTCGGCCACGCCGGTGATGCGCTCCATGCTGAACCCGCCGTACTGCACGCCATTCAGCCGCGCCTGGAGATTCATGATGGGTGCGTCGCTCGTGCCGGTGCCCTGGATGGACAGGTTCGCGAACCCCGCGAGCGCGCGTCGTGTCTGGGCCACGGCGCCCACGTCGTGCAGCGGAATGCTGTCGGCGCGAAAGAACACACGCGCGCGTCCGACGTCCGGCACCGCGCCGGCCAGCCAGAGTCGTCCACCGGCCCCGTTCGACAGGGCAAGCGAATCGATGGTGAATCCGGTGCCTCGCGTATGGATCCTGGCAGGCCCTCGCAGGGTCCATCGGCTCGGTCCCGTCGCCAGGCTCAGCTCGTGCAGAACGATGTCGTTCTCGCGGTCGCCAAGGGCCATATCCGCGCGCGCTGCCAGCGTGACGCCGTTCGTGGCGACCGCGCCGAGGGTGATGCTGCCGGTGCGTCCCGCGTCCAGCCGAGTGGACGCGACCAGGGAATCCAGCTCGATGCCGCCGATGTTGAGCGACGTGAAGCGAATGGAGGCGGTACCGGTGGGCGCTCCGAAAATGTCGGCGAGCGCGAAGCTGCCGCTGATTTCCCGGCCGGCCTCACGGCGCACGAAGACGCGGGAACCGACCACCGTCCCGCTGACGTCCGGGGAACGCAACGACCCGCGCGCGGTTCCCGCGAGCACCAGCGATCCGCCGAGGGAGTCGGCCGCCACCCCCTGCGCGAACGTCGAGGTGAACCGGGACAGGTAGCGCCGGAGTCCGCCGAGCGAGTCCGCGGTCACCTCGTACACCAACGAATCGGATCCGCCACCCAACAGGCCCAGCGCGCCGCTGGCGGTGATCCTGGCCGCCGTGCTCTCCATCCTGAGCGTGTCCACGTACATCCTTCCGTCCGCGAAACGGGCACGCAGCGTGGACGGAAAGATCCGGATGCTGTCGATCTCGGACCGCTCGAGCAGCAGCGACGCGGCGCCCGCCAGGGTGGCCAGGTTCGCCGTGTCGCCCCGCACGCCGATCTCGTACGTGCCGGTAATCCAGCCGGAGGGCAGTTTTTCCAGATCAATCAGCTCGCGCAGGTTCAGCGTGTCCATGCGACCGGTGCCGTGCGCCGCCACGCTGAGCGGATACGCGTCGACCGTGCCGGCATACGTGAGGCGGCCGGCGGCGCCCTGGAGATCCATGGTAAGCCGCAGGTTGTCGGTGGTGCCCGATGCGCGCACCGGACCACTCATCAGCCCCCTGAGGTGCAACGGATAGGCGCGCGAGAGCATCGTGAGCGACACCGGTTGCGCATTGACATCCAGGTCATACGTCATGAAGTCGTCACCGTAGGTGACGCGGCCGCTCCCGGTGATTCGCGACGGTACGCCGGGCCCATTCCGGTGGGTGACGTTCGCGTTGGAGAAGCGGACATCCATCCAGGAGGAATCCAGGCGGGCCGTGCCCGCGACGGTCCCGCCAAGCACGAGGAATCCCGGAAAGAGGTACTGCACGGAACGCAGGTCGAGCGACGCAACCGAGACGTCGAAGCCAAGAAATTCTGTGACTTCGGGATCGAGGATGTCGAGGACGCCGCGTCCGCTGAAACGGGAAATCGCGCCCCGCACGTGGGCATCGCGGAACGCCAGGTCGGACTCCTCCACCACGAACCGCGTGAGCGGCCCCCCCGGTCCACGCACGTACCCCGACAGGTCGCCCTGCATGTCCACCGGGAGTTCGCCGCCAGCGAGCGTGCGCACGAGGTCGAAGTTGACCGGCTCGGCGCGGAGGTCCACATCCGTCACCTCGAGTACCGGGCCGCCCACCACGAACGTCATCGCGCCGGTGAGCCGCGAGCGTGTGCTGCGCACGTCCATCTCGGTGAGTTCGTAGCGGAAGTCGTGCAGGTTGTCGGGGTTGTTCCGGATGCGCAACCGCGTGCTGCCTCCGCCGGTGCGCGGCAGGGTCTCGTACACCCACGCCACGTCGTTCAGCGCGACGGAATCCGCCTTGATGTCGATATCCAGGCGCACGGGCAGGCCACTGCCCCACCAGATCCTGCCGGTCGCGCTCCCCGAGGACGCGGGCAGGTCGAAGCGGGCGATGTCCACGAAGATGGAGTCGCCGAGCCGGCGGACGCGCCCCCGCGCATTGCGGAACGAGAAGGGCGGCTCCAGCTCCTCCACGCGCATGTTCTGGATCACAAACTCCTGTCCGAACCGGTTGCTGTCCGGATCGGCGAGCCGCACGCGCGGCAGGAACGCGTACGCGCGCGACCAGCGGTAGGTGTGCGTGAGCCCCTCCGCGGATCGCCGGATTTCGCGGTCGGGATTCGTGAGGTTCCGGTGAATCGCGCTGTCGCGCTTCGCGCCGGTCAGCGTGTCGTCCGGCTCCCACGGGCGCGTCAGCAGGAAGGTGCCGTTGCGGACGGTCACGGAATCGAGCACGACGTAGTCCCCGAAGCTGCGTCCGGGCAACCCGGGAGTCGACGGACCGTCGTCCGACTTGAGGATCCGCTGGAAGTTCCAGTCCCCTTCGCGATGCTGGCGCAGCCGGACCACGGGATGGTCCACCTCCACGTTCCTGAGAAAGATCCGCAGGTCGGCGATATCACGCGGGTTGTAGTCCAGCTTGATGCGACCGGTGCTCACGAAGATGCTGTCGTCCGGTCCGCGGATGGCGAAGGAATCGAGCACGAACGCCGTGAACAGGCCGCCGCTCACCTTGCCGATATGGATGGTGCCGTTCACCTGGGCGCTCACCCGCTGCTCGATGAACCGGCGGATCTGCTCGCGCCCCGGGTCCGTGCCGACGCCCACGCCGATCGTCACGATCGCAATGAAGCCGATCGCGACCAGCGTGAACGCGCTGACCAGGGCAACGAGCTTGCGGCGCTTCATGACCTAGAACTCTGACCCGATCGAGAAAGTGAACGTCAGGCGCTGCGTGAACCGGGTGGGTCTCGGCGGCTGGAATGCCCCGGGGCAGGGATCCGACGACTCCACCTGCTCGAGCTGTCCCGACGCATTCGTGCGCAGGGGAATTGTGTTGCCGGGCGCCACGCAGTGCAGGCGTTCCACGCTCGGGTTGTAGTACAGTGGCCCTGCCGCGCGCCGATAGTCGTTGTATCCCGCGTTCACCACGACCGGCCCGATCGGCGTGAACAGCCGCAGTCCCACGCCCGGCGTCATCTTCAGGCGGTTGAACCGAAGCGCCGGGTCCTGGGCGGAGGGTGTCCAGACCTCACCAACGTCCACGAAGAAGCTGTACTGCAAGAGATCCGGGAGAAAGAAGGGATCGCGAACGCGATAGTCCACGTTGGCCACGAAGAGCGCGTTACCGCCCAGCGGCACCGTGCGGTCGATCCGGAGGGTGTCGGGGTTCACGATCGCATGCATGTTGTAGATCGTCTCTCCGCCGACCACGCCGACCGTGATCGTATCGATGCTGCCGGCGACGGTGCCACTCGCGATATACACCAGCGAGCCCAACTCGTTCTGCTGGAATCCGCGCACGCTGGTGGCGCCGCCGGCGTACATCCGCTCCTGCGTGGGGACGAAGCCGACGGCGCCGGACGCATCGCCGAGCCCGTGCACGTAGCCGAGCCGCAGGCGCAGCGCGAGCACGTTCCGCCAGCCGAACGGGAGGTACAACGCCCCGTCGCCGGTGGCCTTGTTGAAGAACTGGTCCGGCGACGTGCCCAGCAGCCTGGACGCGGAGGACCGAAGCTCGCCGCGCAGCACCGTGCCCCGGCTCGGAGCCAACGGGTTGTCTGTTCGGATGCGCGTGATCCTCGCGCTCGCCACGCCGAGTGTGGCGAGGGACGTCAACCGCCCCTGCTCCGCGGGCGTACACCGGTTGAAGAGGGCACAGAGCGCGGCGGCGTCCGCGTCTGTTTCGCCGTACTCCACACCGTACCCCATCCGGAGCTGCGTGCGCTCCGCAACGTCCCGAACGGCGGAGAAGTCCGCGCCGACGAACGTGGTGCGCAGGTACGCGCGATACTCGCCGCGCCGCTCGCTGTACAGCGAGAGCGTCGGGACCCAGAGCGTGCCCAGCAGCCGAGGCTGCGCAATCGCCGCCCCGGCGTGGTAGTGCAGTCGTTCACTGAAGCGCTTGTCTTCGGCCAACGGACTCTGTCCGTTGAAATCGCAGAGCCGCCGCGTGGACTCGGTGGCCAGGGGCTCGCCGTAACCGATCTTGGACGCCTGACCCGAGAGATCCAGGCGCCGCGCGGTGCCCAGCCAGTTCCGGTCGGTGTAGTTCGCGCGCACGCGGCCGCAGTCCAGCGTCGCCCATCCGAACTCCGAGTCCACCTGGCGCATGTAGCCTTCCGTGAGCCGAACGGCGAGCACGACGATCGTGTCCCCGGCCGGCTGGCTGTCCGCGGGCACCACCTCCACGTGCCGGTAGGTGCCCAGCTGGAAGAGCGCGCGCTGCGCGTTGATCACGGCGCGGTCGCTGTAGCGGGAGCCGGGCACAATGCCGAGGACGCGACGGGCCACCTGATCCGATATCTGCTGCCCGCGCCCGTCCATTGCCGTCACATCGAACACCGGCTCGCCGAAGCGCGCGCGCGCGCCCGGCAGTACCGTGAGCGTGACGTCCACGATGAGTGAGTCATTGTTGCGCACGTACCCCGGCGAGAGCAGGTCCGCCCGATGGAACCCGGTGTTTCTCAGGCGCTGGCGGATGGTGTCCATGTCCGCAAACAGCAGCGATGAATCGAACCGGTCGCCCACCCGCAGTCGCCGGGCGTTCACCAGCGCGGCGCTGTCCGCCACCCCGTCGAGGCCCGAGACCGAATACGACCGCAGGATCGTGGGCGGCCCTTCCCGGATCGTGAACACCACACGGACGGCGCGCGACCCCAGTTCCTGCACCAGTGTGTCCACCCTGGTTTCGTAGAATCCGCGCTCGCGATACAGGCTGATCAGACTCAACACGTCGCGGGGCAACGACTCCCGGTCGAGGCAGCGCTTGGTGCCCACGGCAATCCGGAGGGTGCGACGGAGGAACGCGGTGCGCGTCGTCGCGATGCTCACCTCCAGCTCGCCGTCGCTCAGCGCGTCGTTGCCCCGGAACTCGAGGTCACGCACCTCCAGCTCGCCCTGGTCGCACGACGTACCCTGCGCGCTCGCGGCCCGGGGCGCCGCGGCAGCAGCCGCCATCGCAAACAGCGCAATCGCGGCCGCGCGCAACGCTGTCCCATTCATGCGTCCACCGACGACTCCGTGACGCGTCCGCGCACGCGGGGGCGGCGGTCCACGCGAAGCGGTGTGCGCTCCATGAGCAAACGCATGAGGTAAAAGGCGAACAGGCCGGTGCCGATCGCGATGCCGATCGCGGGCACCATTTCGTGCAGCGCCAGCGGGCGCCGATAGGAATACTCGGCGTCCGCGTCGCGACGGCGCGGCGATGGCTGTTCAGCGTTTGGCATTGTGAGTGCGGAGTACCGAGGGGCTGGCGCGGAATGGATGACGTCGTCTGGGCGTCCGATGCGGCGTAAGTCGGGACGGCACATGCAATTGACGCGTCACAACAGCCTCTGGTAAACTCTCGCCAGCACCAGAGGGTGTCAACGGTGAAAGGAGCCATGTCCGATGCGTGAAATACGCGTTTTGTTGGGGATTCTCGTGATGGCGGCGTGCGGCGGCGACGCCGGCGCTCCGGAGCGCTCGACCATCATCGACTCACGGGACAACTACGATCCGCGGTCGATGGATCCCGCGCTCTCGACCGACGTCCCCACGGGGCGGGCGGTGGCGTACGTCTTCGATGGCCTCACCCGATTCACCCCGGATGCCCGGGTGGAACCCGCCCTCGCCGAACGGTGGGATGTGTCCCCGGACGGACTGAGGTACACCTTCCATCTGCGGCGAGGGGTCACCTTTACGGACGGCACGCCGTTCACGGCGCGGACGGTCATCTCGAGCTGGCAGCGCGCCCTGGACCCGGCCACCAAGGGGGGACGCGCGGAGCCCCTCCAGCCGATACGCGGCGCGCAGGAATTCGCGGCCGGCAGCGCGCGGTCCGTCACCGGGCTGAGCGCGCCGAACGACAGCACGCTGCTGGTGGAGCTCAGGGAGCCGCTGGGCATCTTCCCCAAGCTGCTCGCCATGCCGGTCGCGTCGATCACGCCGGCCACCGTTCCCCCGAACTTCAGCGAGCGGCCGGTGGGCACCGGGCCGTGGAAGCTCGTGGAGTGGAAGCATGACGACTACCTCCTGTTCGCCCGGAACGAGTCGTACTGGGGCGGCGCGCCCGAGGCGGATTCCCTGCGCGCCCGGATCATCTCGGAGCCCAGCACGGCCGTCGCCGAGTTCGAAAGCGGCAACGTGGACGTGCTGCTCGTTCCGCCCGGCGAGACAGGGCAGTGGGAGGCGGATGCGTCACGGCGCGATCAGCTCATGTCGGTGCCGGCCCTGCAACTCGTGTACGTCGGGATCAACACCACACGCGGACCGTTGCGCGACGCGCGCGTACGGCAGGCGATCAACCTCGCCACCGATCGCGCCCTGATTCTCCAGACCCTGGTCAGCGGCCGCGGGCGGCTGGCGGCTGGCGTGATCCCGCCGTCGCTCGGGGGCGCGGACACCATGCGCGCCGCCTACCCATACGACACGGTGCGCGCCAGGCAGCTGCTCGCCTCTGCCGGCTACCCGAATGGAATCGACGTCGATCTCTGGGTAGGCTCCAATCCGGTGTACGGCAGAATCGCCGAAACGATGCAGGCGTACCTGCGGCGGGCAGGGATTCGCGCCACCATCGTGCAGCGCGAATCCGCGGCGGCACGCGAGGCGTCGCGAAACGGGCAGACCGATCTCATCCTGAAGGACTGGTACGCGGATTATCCGGACGCCGAGAACTTCCTGTACCCCCTGCTGCACGGCGCCAACACCGGCGCGGGGGGGAACGTCTCCTTTTTCCGCAACGCCGACTTCGATCGCATCGTGACGCAGGCGCGACGCGAGGCCGATGAGGGTCGGCGCAACGTGCTGTACCGGCAGGCGGACTCGCTGGCCTTCGCTGAAGCGCCGATGGTCTTCCTGTACTTCTACAGCGAGCTGTACGCGGTGCAGCGCTGGATAGAAGGGTTCGAGCCGCCGGTGATCTTCAACGGCCAGCGCTGGATGAACGTCTCCATCGAGGGCAAGGCGGGCGCGGGCGTGCCATGACGCGGTTCATCATCCGGCGACTCCTCCTCGCGATCCCGACGCTGTTCGGGGTGCTGATCGTCGCCTTCCTGCTGTTGTACGTGGCGCCCGGCGATCCGGTCACGGCGATGATCGGCGAGCGCGCCGACGAGGCGACGATCGCGCGTCTACGGGCCGAGCTGAAGCTGGATGACCCGCTGCACGTTCGCTTCGGGCACTACGTGGGCAACGTGCTCAAGGGCGATCTCGGACGCTCCTACATCACGAACCGGCCGATCTCCCGCGACATCATCGAGCGGTTTCCCAAGACGATGCAGCTGGCCGCGGCGGCAATGCTTTTCGCGGCATTCACCGGGATCACGCTCGGAATCCTCAGCGCGCTGCATCCGGGCGGGTGGGTGGACCGCATCGCGCTGGGGGTGGCCTACCTGGGCATCTCGTTTCCGGTCTACTGGGTGGGCCTGCTGCTCATCCTGCTGTTCGCGGTCACGCTCCAGTGGCTGCCACCCTCCGGGTACGGCGGGTGGAAGTTCATGATCCTGCCGGCGCTCGCGCTCGGGATGCGCTCCATCGCGTTCCTGGCCCGGGTGACGCGATCCGCCATGCTCGAGGCCCTGAGCGCGGACTACGTGCGCACGGCGCGCGCCAAGGGGCTCAGCGAGCGCGCGATCACGCTACGCCACGCGCTGCGCAACGCGATGATCCCGATCATCACTGTGCTGGGACTGGATTTCGGGGCGTACCTTACCGGCAGCATCCTGACGGAAACAGTGTTTTCGTGGCCGGGACTCGGCCGATATGTGGTGAACGCGATCGCGCGGCGCGACCTGCCCGCGATCCAGGGCGCGGTGCTGTTTCTCTCGGCGGTCTTCGTGCTGGTGAACCTGCTGGCCGACATCGCATATGCCAAGACCGATCCCCGTGTGGCGTACAGCTGACCGAATGGTAAGTGGTAATTGGCACGGGGTAAACATTCCCCCTTCCCATTTCCCCCTTCCCCGTATCTTCGGTGATGACCCTCGACGAGTATCAGGCGGCGGCCGCGCGGACGACGAACAAGCAGCTCTCCGAACGGGACCTCCTGCTCGACGCCGCGGCCGGGCTCGCGGAAGAGAGCGGCGAGGTCCTGGGGCTGGTGCGCAAGCACGCCTACCAGGGCCGGCCGCTCGCGAAGGACGAGCTGCGTACAGAGCTCGGCGACGCGCTTTGGTGCCTTGCGACGACGGCGCGCGCCGCGGGACTCAGCCTCGACGAGGTCGCGCTGGCGAACGTCGCGAAGCTGCGTGAGCGTTACCCCGGGCGCTGAGAGAGCCCGGGGAAATGGGACGGGGTAATTGGGACGGGGGAAACCCATTTCCCCCTTCCCATTTCCCACTTCCCTGTATTTTCGGTCATGAGCGACAAACTTCTCCCCGTGGAATCCGCGGCGGACATCCCGGCGCACCTCCGCGGGACCCCGATCGCCGAGCTACTCGAGTACCACAACCTCGGGCGTGAGCTGGTGCCCGTGCCGGCGCCGCGGCTGCTGATCGGGATGTGCATGGACAACCGCAAGCACCTGCGCATCCCGGACAACTTCTCGTTCATCCTGCGCGCCGGGGGCGCGAACCTGCGGCCGGCGGAGTTCAAGGTGTCGTACGCGATCGCCGTGGGCGGGGTGCGCGCGGTGGTCATCATCGGCCACAACAACTGCGGCATGGTGAACCTCATGTCGCGCTCGCACCTGTTCATCGAGGGGCTCGTCGCGGCCGGCTGGGACAAGCAGCAGGCGGAGGATCACTTCTTCCACTTCGCGCCGCTCTTCGAGATCGGGAGCGAGATCGACTTCACCTTGAGCGAGGCGAAGCGCATCCGTCGTCGCTACCCCGCCGTCATCGTGGCGCCGCTGCTCTACAAGGTGGAGGACAACCGGCTGTACCTGCTGGCGGAGTGATCAGTCGTCCTTTTGTCCGAACACGGCCATGTTCGAGCTGTGGCCGGGCGCCACCTTCTTTTCCGGGTAGATCCAGTGCACGGCCTGGTTCACCGCGATCGCGGCCTCGCTGAACCCTGACGCGATCAGCTTGAGCTTGCCCGGGTAGGCGGTGACGTCCCCGGCGGCATACACCCCCGGCCGGCCAGTTTCCATGGCGCTGTTCACCACGATCTCGTCCTTCACGAGCGTGAGGCCCCACTCCGCGACCGCGCCCATGTCGCTCACGAAGCCCAGCATGGGGAGAATGACGTCCGCCTCGATCTCGCGCGTGGACTTCGCCTTGATGTCGCGCAGCACCAGGTGGCTGAAACGCTCCGTGTCAGACCGGCAGATCACGTCGTGCAGCTCGTGGAAGGTGAAGAGCGACGCGCGTCCCGCGTCCACGGCCGACCGATACTCGTTCACGGTGGCGTCGTGCGCGCGGAAACGGTCCGAGCGATGCACCAGCGCCACGCTGGTGGCGCGCGGCAACAGCTGCACCCCCCAGTCGAATGCGGTGTCGCCACCGCCGATGATCACCACCTTCTGTCCGCGAAAGCGTTCCGGATCGGTGACGACGTCGTAGATCCCGCGGCCGTACCACGGGTTGGCGCACGCCTGCGGCAGGCGGCGCGGCGAGAAGGCCCCGATCCCCGCGGCGATCACCAGCGACCGGGTGGGAAAGCGGTCGGTTTCCGTGACGAGCACGAAGTGGTCGCCGTCCTGTTCAAGGCCGGTCACCCGTTGGCCAAGGTGCACCTGACTTCCGAAGCGCGTGTTCTGCTCCACCAGCGCGCGCACGAGATCCTTGGCGAGAATCTGCGGGAAGCCGGCCACGTCGAAAATGAACTTCTCGGGGTAGAGCGCGGCGAGTTGCCCACCCACCTCGGGCAGCGCGTCAACCACCTGCGCCGACACCTGGCGCATGCCAGCATAGAACATGGCGAACAGCCCTGTCGGGCCGCCGCCAATGATCGTAATGTCGCGGATGTCGTGGACCATCCATTAACGTTCGCCGCACAGGGCTCACGAAACAACGGCCGTCATGGACAACCAGAACAGGGTCGAGTACAACGGTGCCTTCCGCCTGGTGAACAAGGTGGCGGAAGGCGGGATGGCGACCGTCTATGAGGCCGAGCAACTCGGGCCGGAGGGGTTCACCAAGCGCATCGCGCTCAAGGTCATTCACCCGCACTACGCCAAGCGCACCGAGTTCCTTCGCCTGTTCATCGACGAGGCCAAGCTC
The DNA here is from genome assembly GCA_040902005.1 of Gemmatimonadaceae bacterium. GTDB lineage: Bacteria > Gemmatimonadota > Gemmatimonadetes > Gemmatimonadales > Gemmatimonadaceae > DASPMP01. The sequence goes on from JBBDYA010000093.1 coordinate 68,384, forward strand.
TCGGCCAACCTGATGCACGGCAACGTGGTGCAGATCTATCAGCTCGGCGAGGTGGGGGGCGAGTACTTCATCGCCATGGAGTTCATCCAGGGACCCACGCTGCGCAGCGTCATCGACCGGCACTACGAGATGGGATCCCCGATCCCGTCCACGCTGGCCGCGTACATCTGCAGCCGCGTGTCTCGCGCGCTGGACTTTGCGCACAACTTCGTGGACCCGTCCGGGCAACGGCTGGACATCGTGCATCGCGACGTCTCCCCCGGCAACGTCATGATCACGTGGGACGGGCACATCAAGCTCGCCGACTTCGGCATCGCCAAGGCGCGCACGTCGTTCGATCCAGCGAGCGAGCAGAAGATGCGCATCGGCAAGAAGCACTACATGAGTCCCGAGCAGGTGCTGGGCTCCACCGTGGACGGCAAGAGCGACGTATTCTCCCTCGGTGTCGTTTTGTACGAACTGCTCGCGCTCTCGCCGCTCTTTCGCGAGGAGGAGACGTCGCTGCTGGTGGACGAAGTCGCGGTGCAGCCGCTCCCCAACCTGCGCGCGCGGATCACGAACCTGGACAAGGACCTGGAAGACATCCTGCTGATGGCGCTCCAGCGCAGTCCATCGCGCCGGGCCACCGCGGCGCAGCTGGCGGCGGCGCTCGATTCCTGGATCGCGGAGCAGCACGAGTTCGCGTCGCCCGACCGGCTCCAGGCCCATCTCGCCCAGCTGTTTCCGTCGTCGTATCAGCCGCGCACGCGGACGAACGAGGAGACGAGCTTCGGCAACCTGCGCGGCGCGCTGAACCCGCGCGGGAGCAAGTCCATCCTCCAGAAATTGTTCGGGTAGCTCGATTGGGGAACGGGGAACGGGGAAAATGGGAATGGGGAAACACAAACGGCGGGAACGGGGAGCGGGAGAGGGAGCGGGGATTGGGATGGGGAGTGAGATTTCCCCCTCCCTGTCCCACTCCCACTTCCCGCCGTTGCAGTTTCTCCCTTCCCGATTCCCCGTTCCCCGTTCCCTGCCGTGAAGATCTACACGAGGACGGGCGACCAGGGCGACACCGGCCTCTTTGGCGGCGGGCGCGTTCCCAAGACGCATCCCCGGGTCGAGGCCTATGGCGACGTGGACGAACTGAACGCCGCAATCGGACTCGCCCGATCCATCGAGCTGATGCCGCGGATCGACGAAGTGCTCGTGCCGCTCCAGCGCGACCTGTTCGCGATCGGCGCGCTGCTCGCCACGCCGGACCGCGACAAGATGAAGGGGCAGCTCGAGAAGGCCAGCGTCGACGAGCGCCGCATCACGGAGCTGGAGCACGCGATCGATGAAGGTGACCGCGAGCTGGAACCGCTCCGGTCCTTCATCATCCCGGGAGGCACGCCCAAGGCCGCCGCGCTGCACGTCGCGCGCACGGTGTGCCGCCGCGCCGAGCGGCGGGTCATCGCCTTGATGCCCCACGAGGAGATCCCGCGGATCGTCGTCGTGTACCTCAACCGGTTATCGGATCTGCTGTTCACGCTGGCGCGAGTGGCGAACCATCGCGCCGGCGCCGGCGAAGTGACGTGGTAGCCGTCACCGGCCTTCCCTACCCAGTAACGATCGCGCCGGCGGCTCTGGACCAGCTGGCGAACGTGGTGCGGACGGTGACGCCGGGGAACCGATGCGTCGTCATCAGCGACACGACCGTCGCCGGCCACTACGGCAGCCGCGTCTCGACACTCCTGGGAGGGGGGGGGGGCGATGCGGGCACTGCGCTGTCCTTCCCCTTCAGCGAGCAGGACAAGACGCGGGAGCTCTGGAGCCGTATCACCGATGCCCTGCTGGATGATCGCTACGGCCGCGACACGACGCTCGTCGCGCTCGGCGGCGGAGTCGTCGGCGACGTCGTGGGGTTCGTTGCCGCGACGTACATGCGCGGCATCCCGGTGATCCAAGTGCCCACTTCCCTGCTCGCGATGGTGGACGCGTGCATCGGCGGAAAGACGGGGGTGGATACCCGCCATGGAAAAAACCTGGTCGGCGCGTTTCATCAGCCCTCGGCCGTGATCATCGACCCGCTGCTGCTGGAGACGCTGCCCGCGAATCACCTGCGCGCCGGCTTCGCCGAGATCATCAAGCACGGCGTGATTGCCGACGACGGCTACTTTGACCGAATCCGCGCCGTCGTGGAGTCGTGGCCGCCGCCCGGGGGGGGGGGAACGCCGGCTGGGATCAGTTGACGCCGATGATCGCCCGCAGCGTCGAGATCAAGGCGTCTGTCGTCTCCCGTGATGAACGTGAGGACGGTTTCAGGAAGGTGCTGAACTTCGGCCACACCATCGGCCACGCGATCGAGACCGCCACCGGTTACGCGATGCTGCATGGAGAGGCGATCGCCATCGGGATGGTGGCAGAGGCGCGCATCGCCGAGTCGCTCGGGATCGCCGCCGGCGGCACGGCGGCGTCCATCGCGCGCCTGTGTGCCGCGGCCAGCCTGCCGACGACATTGCCTGCCGTTCCGCTCGACCGGCTGCTCGCGTTCACGCGCAGTGACAAGAAGGCGCGCGACGGACGCGTCGAGTACGCGCTTCCGGAACGGATCGGCATGATGGCGGGCGCGGATCGTGGATGGTCGGTGCCCGTGGACGACGCCGCCGTGATCGCTGCGCTCGCGTCATGACCCGCGGGGTGCTGCACGCATTCGCGCTCTCGTGCACGCTGGGCGCGTGTGCGCGTGACACACCACCGATCGAGTTGCCCACGGTCGTGGTGCGAAGTCCGCTGCGACTCCCCGGCGCGATGGTCCTGGGCGCACGTCAGGGATGGCACGTCGCGCCGGATGCCGCGCCTCCCTACGGCAATCCCGTTCCGGTGGAGTTGACCGCGTTCTGCCTCACGCGCGCCACCACCCCGCGTGGACGAGGCGTACAGGCGGGCGTCGTGGCCGCCGACCGCAGGCTTTTTCCGCGGGGGCGCTACGTGGAGCTGTTCCTCGGCAGGCGGCACCTGGGCCGATTCCTGATCGACGACACCGGCCGACCCACAACGGGCAACCGGATCGACATGTGGATGCCAACCTGTCGCGACGCGCGCGTCTTCGGACGACGACGGGGGACCGCGGTGCTCGTACCCGTCGATTCCACGGCGGCCGCGGGCGCGCGTCGCTAGCCGAAAGTGCGTGGCCCCATCCTTGCCGCTGCGTTCGGCTCATGTCCAGCTTCTCCACGTACATCGTCGGCTTCGTCATCCTGGTCGTCGGGCTCGCAATGGCAGCCTATCTCCTGGACGTACCCACCCTCTGGATCGTGGTGGGTGTCGTCGTTGCACTCGGCATCGGGGTCATAACGGCCACCAGCCGGACGAAGATGAAAGACCCTCCGGGGCCCGGCTGAAGTAACCTGCAACACCCTGTCACATCAGCAGATAGCGCCTTGACCCCCTGACCAGGGGGTCAGAATGGCGTGATTCGGCGTTGACGGTCTCCGCGCCCGACATTATCCTGCCCTCCCCCCGGTCGATGCTGGCTGGTGAGTGAGTAGCTCCCTCCAGAATTTCCGCTGATTGCGAGCCGTCGGCTCGCACCCCAATAGACCCCTGTGGTCAGGCGAGGGCAGTATGGAGCAAGTGACCGGCACACGGTCCGCGAGAGGTTACTTCCGGTCGTCACCGTCTTCGGCGTTCGACCAGTATCTCCAGGACATTCAGAAGCTGCCGCTCATCGACGATCCCGCGGAGGAGCGTCGACTCGCGCGCCGGGCGCAGAAGGGGGACGAGGCAGCGGCGGAACGACTGGTGACGTCGAACCTGCGATTCGTCATCTCGTACGTGAAGAAGTACCAGGGGCACGGGCTCGATCTCGCCGAGCTGGTGGCCATCGGGAACGAGGGGCTGCTCAAGGCGGTCCGGAAATTCGATCCCGATCAGGGCGTGAAGTTCATCTCCTACGCGGTATGGTGGGTACGACAGGCAGTGCTCAAGGCGCTCGCCGAGCAGACGCGCTCGGTGCGCATCCCGCTGAACCAGAACTCACAGTTGATCCGGCTCGCTCGCGCCGAGACGATTCTCGCCCAGGTGCTGAAGCGCGATCCCACCGAGAATGAAGTCAGTCGCTTGCTCGAGGAGCCCGCGGAGCAGGTACGGGCGTCCAAGCAAATGTCCGCGACCGAAGTGTCGCTGGACGCGCCGATCGATCGCTCCGACCGTGAAGCGTCCACGCTGGGCGAGCGGTTCGCCGGGGTGGACGGTCTGGAGATCGAAGAGAGGACGGACTACAAGCTGATGCGCGAGTTCATCGAGCGTGTATTCCGCAGGTATCTCACGCCGCGCGAGCGGAAGATCCTGTACCTGTACTACGGCCTCGAGGAAGGCTCCGAGGCGATGACGCTCGAGCGCATCGGCGAGCTGATGGGCGTCACGCGCGAGCGCATCCGCCAGATACGGGAGCGCGCGTTCGAGAAGCTGCGCGAGAGCCCGGACGGCCGGGCGCTGTGCGGGTTCTGGGCGAACTGACTGTTCTCGGCCGGGGCCCCGGGTCGGTTCTCGGCGCGCCTTCGGCGCGGTCAGCCTGCAACTGCACACCGACGGCGATGGGTGTGCCCGCTTACCCGCGCCGCGGCCGAGAACGGGTGCCTCACCAAGCACGTTCCCTGCTCTACGGGCCGGCGTGATCCCCGTATTCCTGAATCCGGGCGCCGGCCGCGCCGACGAGCTGCGCAAGGTGATCCGCGGTGTGGACTCGCTTGCGCTTCACACGGCGGCTCCCGCGGAAATGACTCAGGCCGCGCGCGCCGCGATCGCCGGCGGGGCGAGCCGGATCGTTGCGGCCGGTGGAGACGGGACCATCTCCGCGATCGCGGCGGCCGTCGCGGGCACCGAGTGCGAGCTGGCGGTCATTCCGGCGGGGACGCTCAACCACTTCGCCAAGGACCATGAGATTCCGCTCGACCTGGTGGAGGCATGCGCGCTCGCCGCGTCGGGCCAGCGCGTGATGCCCGTGGACGTCGCGTACGTCAACGGCCGCATGTTCCTGAACACCAGCTCCGTGGGCCTGTACGCGAACTTCGTGAAGGTGCGCGACCGGCTGGAACCAGTGTTCGGATACTGGCTCGGCACGATGCTCTCGACGATCCGGACGCTGGTACGCGCGCGGCCTTTCAGCGTGCGGTTCGAGGCCGACGGCATCGAGCACACGTACACGACCCCGCTGGTGTTCATCGCGGTCGGCGAGCGGGAGCTGCGGGCGCCGACGCTCGGTGGACGCGTGGCGCACGGTCGGCCGGGGCTGCACGTGATGGTTGTTCGGGGTCGAACGCGGGCGCGGCTCGTGGCGCTCTCGCTGGCAGCAACCACGCGCGGGACCGATGCGATCGCGGCGACGCCGCACCTGGACAGCCTGTTCGTGCAGGCGTGCCGGATCGAACAGCGGCACGAGACGGTCGCGGTGGACGGTGAGATCCTGAAGATCGCGTCGCCGCTCGAGTACCGCTGGCTCGGCAATGCGCTTCGACTGGTCGTTCCCGACTCCGGGTGACCCGACGCGCGGCGGCTACGGTGGCGTCGGTTGTTGCTGCCTGTCCTGGAAGAAGCGGGTACCATCGTGCGACAGTCGTCGATCCAGGAAGCGATGGATCGCGCGAGTGGCCACGGGGAGCTTCCAGCAATTGCTGTGACAGTTTCCTTCGTCGCCCTCGATCCGGACGTACTCGACGTCCGCGCCCTTCGCGCGCAGCACTTCCGTGATCCGATCACCCTGCGCGACGTACACGTTGTCGTCGCCGGCTCCGTGGACGGTGAGGAGCGCAACGTCGGGGCGCGCGAAGGTCACCGTGGAGATGTCCCGCAGCTCGGCGTCCGACCAGGGCGCGGGATGACCCATCACCTTCGTCAGAATCTCATCGTAGTCAGCCATCACCTGGTGCGGCGGCATGGTCATGTCGTGCTCGCCGTCGAGGTTCACCGCCGTGGTCACGCGACCGGCCGGGCCAACGGGGTCGTCGCGAAGCGCCACCATCGTCGCCAAGTGACCGCCCGCCGACATGCCGAGCGACGCGATGCGATCGGGATCGATCCTGAATTGTTCGGCATTGGCGCGGATGTATCGCAGCGCCTTCTGCACGTCGACTATCTGCGCGGGCCACGTCCCCCCCCCATTGGGTTCACTGGACAACCGGTAGTCGATTGAGAAGACGACGTAGCCGTAGGGACAGAATTCCCGGGCGACCTGGTTCCCCCAGTCTTTCGTGCCCTCCTTCCATGCGCCTCCATGAATCGCCGGGATGGCGGGCCTGTTCTCGCGAGTAGCGTCAGCCCGTGGTTCATAGATGTCGAACATCCCGGACGAACCGATGGCGGTGTCGTAGCTCAGGTTCTTCGTGACGTCGTACGCGTCCGAGCCGCACCCACCGACGCCCAGGAGAATCACGAGCGCGAGTGTCCACGCCACGATCGCGCGACGCCTTTTATGCAATCGGCTCACGACTCCATGGTGGTGAGTCCTGCGCAGCAGCGTGTACGCCGTCGCGGCATCGGTGATCATATCGTGAGAGCAATCCGGGGAACAACTACGTGCCGTGGGACATCACTCCTCAGGGGTCATTCATGATGGCTCGGCGCGTCGATGCCGGCCATCAGGAGCCGCCTCTGATCGTGGTGGACAACTGGTTTCAGGAACTTCGGCGGAAGATGGGCTCTCATTCGCCGCAGCGCGGCCCGGATCCCGTGAAGAGGAGGATCGAGAGCAGGGCACGCACCTGGCTCTCGTCTACGTCGCGCGGATCGAGAAGCGCCGGTGACCGTCGTGCGACAGGCTTCGTCGCCTCTGGCGGTCCGGCCGCAATGCACCCACACTACCTTAATGGCAGAATGGCCTGCAGCGTCGCTGGGTGATCGCTACCGGCTGGAACGCGAGATCGGCGCCGGCGGCATGGCCACGGTCTACCTGGCCCACGATCCTCGCCATGACCGGCAAGTCGCGATCAAGGTACTCCGGCCGGAACTGTCCGCTGTTCTCGGTGGCGACCGCTTCCTGAATGAGATCAGGATCGCGGCTCAGCTGCAGCATCCACACATCCTCGCGCTATACGACTCCGGCTCGGCGGAAGGTCTGCTCTACTACGTCATGCCGTGGGTTGCTGGTGAGTCGCTCCGGCGCCGGCTGGAACGAGAACGGCAGTTGCCCGTCGCGGACGCCATCCGGATCGCACGCGAGGTGGCTGATGCCCTCGAGTACGCCCATCGCCAGGGCGTGGTTCACCGCGACATCAAGCCGGACAACATCCTGCTCCACGATGGTCGCGCCCTGGTGGCGGATTTCGGCATCGCTCTGGCGGTGCGCAACGCGGGCGGTACGCGTCTGACCGGGACTGGCTTCTCGATGGGGACCCCGCGGTACATGAGCCCGGAGCAGGTGGCCGCGGAGCGCGATGTGGACGGGCGCTCCGACGTGTACTCGTTGGGGTGCGTGCTGTACGAGATGTTGGCCGGTGAGCCTCCGCACACCGGTCCCACGGCCCAGGCCATCCTGGCGAGGACCATCGCGGACCCCCCTCGTCCGATCACGGAATTGCGGGACACTGTGCCGGCGCACGTGGCGGCCGCGCTCCACACCTCGCTCGCCAAGCTGCCGGCGGATCGGTTTGGTTCGGCAGCGGAGTTTGCCGAAGCGCTGGCGAGTCCCGTGGGTGCCGAGCTCGCGCTGGCGACTCCGCGGAAGCCGAGGCAACGCGCGATGGCGGCGGCGGGCGTCGGGGCCCTGGCAATGCTCATCCTGGTCGGTGGCTGGCTCCTGGGCACGCGATCGCTGCGGGCCCCGTCGCAGTCGATGCCACCCTCCCGGCTGTCCATCCCAGCGGTCGGACTGTCGCAAGCCGGCAGCGACCTGCGCTATCGGTCACTCGGATTGCTGGCCGACGGCGATGGCGTCGTCTACGCAACCGGGTCGAGCGGCGACCGTCGCCTCCTGGTGTCGCACCGGTTCGTGGACAACGAAGCGAAACCGATTCCGGGCACCGTCGACATGTATGCCCCCGATGTGTCACCCGACGGGCGCTGGTTCTTTGCCCGGAAATGGCGAGGCAGCGGCGTGCGGCTGCCCGTCGAAGGCACGGCGGTCGGCATCAGCCTGGCGGAGACCGCTTCGATCGACACGAGCGCGGCGAGTACCATGACGTTCGGCGCGTGGCATCCCGACGGCAGCGTGTGGCTCACCCGGCAGCCATTCCAGACGATCGAACGCGTCACGCCGGCCGGCGACGATACGGTAGTCATGTTCTCAGGCTTGGAGGGTGTCCGCCTGCAGCAGATTCTCGCTGATGGTCGCACCGCCCTCGCCATCGAGGTGCCGTCGGGCGGCACGTCCGGACGCTGTGTCGCGGTCGATCTTCGGACTGGCCGCATCAGTCTCCTCGTCGACGAACCCATCGTGCAGGCCCGTCACACGGCGGGATTCCTGGTGTACGCACGGCCGGATGGTGCCTTCCTCGCCGCACCTTTCGATGCGAGAAGTCGGCGGGTCACCGGCGATGCGGTGACGATCGCGGAGGGAGTCGTCCTCGCATACGCTGGCGAGGCGCAATTCGCGGTTGCACGCAACGGCACGGTGGCCTACATCCCCACGGAGCCTTCGACGCTCGTCCTGGTCGACCGCGCCGGGAACGCGAAGCTCGCGACCGCGGAGCGGCGCAACTTCCACAACCCCAGGTTTTCGCCGGACGGCCGCCGCATCGCGGTGGACTTCAACACCAACGACGGCCGTGACGTCTGGGTGCTGGACCGCGAGCAGAGCACGCTTACGCGCGTCTCGTTTGACCGCGCCGGGGCCGATGCCGACTGGACTCCGGACAGCCGGTCCCTCACGTACCGCACGGACAGGTATGGCCGGGCCACCCTGATCAAAATCGGCCTCGGAAGCGCGAGCGCACCGGACTCACTGTACCGCTGGGGCAACCCGACCAGCTGGCTGCCCGACGGTAGCGCGTTCGTCGCGTTCAGCAACGACAGCATCGGACTTGTGCGGAACGGAGGCCGCGGTCCCTTCGAGGGCGTGCTGCCGCGGCGCTTTGGAGAGCTGTCGCTGGAGCTCTCTCCGGACGGCCGGTGGTTGGCCTTCGTTTCCAGGCAGAATGGGGAACGGGAAGTTTTTGTCCGCCGATTGGATGGTCAGGGCGAGGTGGTGCAGGTGTCCCAGTCAGGCGGGGCCGAGCCAGTCTGGGGACGCAGCGGACGTGAGCTGTTCTATCGAACCTTGGCGGCCGGCTCGGAGGAACTGGTCCTCGCGAAGTTGGAGATCGAGCCGCGGTTCCGCGTCCAGTCCCGCACGCCCCTCTTTTCAGTCGCCGATTTCCTGGGAGCAGCGCCCCACGCGAATTACGATGTTTCGCCCGACGGACGCACGCTTGTCATGGTGCGACGGAGCCCGAGCACGCGCATCGTCGTGATCCAGAATCTGCCCGCGCTCGTGCGCGGTGAGTTACGTGACTGAACATGACCACAACCCGACGTGAGTTTCTCGCCAGCTCCACCCTCGCGGCGCTCGCCTGGTCGGCGGACATCGGCGACGAGCGCCTCGTCGCGCGACACTGCGGGCGCGTGCGGTGGACGGGGAGATCCTGAAGCTCCCTTCACCGCTCGAGTACGGGTTCCGCGCCGGCGGTTCGGCTGGTCGTTCCGCAATCCCCGTGACCCCACGCGGGGCGGGCTACGGTGGCGCCCCGCCTACCACCCCGCCCGCGCGCCAAGGCCACTGTAGGGGCAATCGCCATTGACATTTTTGCGGGGCTCTCTATGGTATGAACGGCAGAGCCTGCCTTGCAAACCCACCTCCCGGAGGTTTCGTGTTCTCTCCCCGCCGTTGCTTCGCCTTAGGCGCATCCCTGTTGTTCGCCGCATCAACACTGCCCGCCCAGGGCATCACCTGGGGTCCCGCGCTCGGTATCAACCTGGCGAACCTCGCCGGTGACGACGCGGAGGACTCCAAGTCTTCCATGGGCCTGGTCGCAGGGGTCCAGCTGGACATGTCCACCGAAGGAAAGGCCCTGTTCTGGAGATCCGGGGTGTTCTACTCGATGCAGGGCGCGAAGTTCGAGGACGCGGGACCCCCGGCGTCCACCCTGAAGATCAAGCTCAACTACATCAACATTCCCGTGCTCGCGGGCTTCAAGCTGACGCCGTCCAAGCCGAGTGGGCCGTACCTCGTAGTCGGGCCTCAGATCGGCATCGGCGCAGGTTGCAGCTTCGAGTTTGAGTCCGGTGGCACGGCCGCTGACGAGTCCTGCGAGGATTCAGGTGCTGACATCAAGGGCTTTGACGTGTCAGTCCTGGCTGGCGCCGGATTCTCCATGCCGATGGGCGCCAGCGCGGTTCACATCGCCGCGACGTACTCCTTCGGTCTCCAGACGATCGACGCCGGCGATCCTGCACAGGACCTGAAGAACCGCGTGATCGCCATCACGGTCAGCTACATGATGCCCGGCAAGCGGAACGTGAGTACGGGTAACTAGGCTCGGCACGAATACGTGGGGCGTGGCGTCCGCATGGGCGCCACGCCCCATTTTTCTTCCCCGCATGCGCCGGGGCTGATGTCACCCACAGGGTACGTCTCGCCTTCCCGCCCCGGCGAGTCCGCGGATACATTCCCCAAACAGCGAGTCCCAGCCTCCGAGTTCCCAGCCGAGCCGACCATGACCACAACCCGACGTGAGTTTCTCGCGAGCTCCACCCTCGCGGCGCTCGCCGCCACCCTCGGCGTCCCACGCCTGGCATGGGCAACACAAGGACAGGGGGGAGCGCGGGCCGTCTTCACGCCCATCCGGCGCAACGTCGGCTTCTTCACCATGCGCGGCGGGACGATCGGCTATCTCGTGAACGCCGGCGGCGTGGCCGTGGTGGACAGCCAGTTCCCCGTAGAGGGGAAGGCTTGCCTCGACGGGCTGAACGCGCAATCGGGGAATCGCGGCGTGGACGTCCTGATCAACACGCACCATCACGGCGATCACACGGGAGGCAACATCTCCTTTCGCGGCGCTGCCAGGAACGTCGTCGCGCACGTGAAGGCGGACGAGCACATGCGGCAACCACCCGGCGGCAGCCCGCCGGCGGACCAGCTCTTTCCGAACACAACCTTCACGGAGACCTGGTCGGCGGACATCGGCGACGAGCGCATCGTCGCGCGACACTACGGGCGGGCGCACACCAGCGGCGACGCCGTGATCACGTTCGAGCGGGCCAACGTCGCGCACATGGGCGACCTCATGTTCCATCGGCGGCATCCGGTGGTGGACCGGGCCGCGGGTGCGATCATGCGCAACTGGATGGCGGTGCTCGACCGCGCGGTTGCGGACCACGCCGCCGACACCGTGTACATCTTCGGCCACGCGAACACCGGGCTCCCTGTAACCGGGAGCCGCGCCGACCTCACCGCCTTCCGCGACTACCTTGGCGCCGTGCTCGCGTTCGTGGAGACTCAGGTGAAGGCGGGGAAGAGCCGCGACGAGATTCTCGCCATGCGCGATCCGCTGCCGGGCTTCGAGGCGTTCGGACCGTTCGGGAATCCGAATCCCCGCGCATCGCTCACCGTGGCGTACGAGGAAGTGACGTCGGGGCCGCTGCCCGCGAGCGGCTGAGTCGTAGCGTAAGCCACACCGTCGCCATTCCATAGAACAGGAACCATGGCGCGAAGAGGCCGAATACCAGCGGCGTCGGCGGCCGAAAGCCGGGGATGGCCACCACGTAACAGAGTACGGCGAACGCCAGCCCGCGCAGCCATCGGCGCTGCGGCAGCCACCGTCCGGTGAGTGCCAGCAGCGCCCCGCCAATCGCTCCCGCGATCGCCCCCGACAGCACGACGCTCATCGTCCCGCCGAACGTGATCCCCCACTGCCGCATCGTGGCCACGGCGAACAGCAGCATGGCCACACGGCCGCCGGCGCCGAGGAATACCGCGCCCGTCGTCGCGCCCACCAGCACCGCAACGAGCGCGCGCCGCGCCGTACATGTGGTGGATCGTCCTTGACGCCGCAACCGGGTTTGTGGCGCGGTCATCCGAGGCACATGCGTCGTTGCACTTTAACCTGAGGACGGCACGGGCTTCGCGTCGCTCATCACGTGCGCGATCCATCTCGTCTCGTCGAAGTTCTCGAACAGGAACTTCGCGCCCAGCGACAGCGGCACGGCGAGCAGCGCGCCGGCCACGCCCAGCAGCCAGCTCCAGAAAAGGAGCGACAGCACCACGACCGCGGGAGACAGGTCGAGCGACGTGCCCACGATCCGCGGCTTGATCACGTTGTCCAGTGCGAAGTTGATGAGCGCGAATCCGGCCACGACGATGGCCGCGCGCACGAAGCCGAACTGGATCAGCGCCAGAGCTGTCGGCGGCACGAGCGCGAGCAGGAAGCCGATGTTGGGCAGGAAGCTGAGCACGAACGAGCCGACTCCCCAGAGAATGGCGAAATCCACGCCGAGGGCGAGCAGGAGCACCGTGTTGAGCGCGCCGGCGATGAGCCCGAACACCGCGCTGATCGTGACGTAGTTCTGCATGCTCCGCCAGAAGCGACGCAGACGGTCTCCGATCACCGACGTGTCGATCGCGTTGCGAAGCTTCTCGGGGTACCGGACGGCCTCGACCATCATGAATGCCATGACGAAGACGAACACGCCGAGCGCGCCGGCGGTGGCGGTCAAGCCGCGAATGAGGCGCAGTGCGTGTCCGACCAGCGCTTCCGGCTGCGCCGCCTCGGAGGACACGAGCCGCGACGCGTCGAAGGGGAGCAGGCCCAGCCACCCGGCGACGGTCTGCTGGAGCGCACTGACTCGGGGCTGGTAGTCCGGGAGCTTGTCCTGGAGCTGGCTGAGCGACGACGCCACGAGCAGGACAAAGAGCCCGAGAAACAGGAAGCCCAGCACGATGCCGGTGAGCCAGGCGACAGTGGCGGGCCACCGGTGGCGGCGCAGCCAGTTAGCCGCCGGCGCCCAGGCGATGGTCAGCAGCAGCGCGATGACGACAGGGCCGACCACCGGCCGCGCGGCGCGGAGTCCAGCCAGGACGATGACGGCGCTCGCAGCGCTGAGAAGCGTTCGTCCGAGCGGGGTGAGGCCGAGGGGAAGGGCGGGCACGCGAGGAATCTAGGGGAAGGAAGATTCTGCCACACCGTCGTCGCGCACGGCTGCAAGCTCCGCACCTTCAGGCAAGCGTCAGGAATCACGTGCCAACCGCGCGTAAAGGAAAAACCAAAGCCAGTAGTCGAGGCGCGGAAATGTCTGCGTGAAGTTCAGGTTCACAACCAGGTGGATGAGCCACGCGGTGGACGCCAGCGCCACGGCCGGCCCTGCCCGAGCGCTCGCCCAACGCAGCGTCATGAGAATGGCAAAGGCGAAGGCGGCCAGCCCTAGCAAGCCGGCTTCGACCGCCACCTCGAGCCAGGTGTTGAAGGTCCGTGTGCCGATCGCACGGTCGGTACCCACCATTACCCCGCTACCCAGCAACGGCCTCTCGGCGATGGAAGAAGCGGCCGATCTCGCGTTTCGCAACCTGATTCCCTCGCTGGTAGGCTGCCCGATTCTCGACACGGCGGATGGGCCGAGCGGACCGGCGATGAACCGCAAGTAGCGATAGCCCTCGGCGTGCAGGCCGAACGCGGCGATGAGGGCCACCGCCAGCGCAGCAGCCCTGAGCGCCTGGTTTCGTTCCTGCCGCGGTGCAAGCCGGCGCGCGATGGCGGCAAAAAACACGACGCCCCGCACGAGCCCCAGAAGGCCCGTTCGAGAGCTGGTCAGTACGAGCGCGCTGGCGACGATCGCCGCCGCGCCCACCCCCAGCTTGCGGGGCATGCCAGGCGCCAGCGTCAGCGGAACCGCGAACGCGAGCGCGGCGCCCGCCAGCGATGGCTCGTAGAAGAAGGCAATGCGGCCGCAGCATCACGCGCCCCTCGAATGCGTAGCTGTGTTGCGCCAGGCCTAGCCCGGGGCGGCCAGGCCGATGTTGAATATCCCCCAGCCAAGCTTGAGCAGGGTCCGCTCGGTTTCCGGGGCCGCTAGCGCCGCCAGGCCGTAGGCCGCCACAAATCCAAGCCACGCGAGCAGTACTGGCCGGAGTCCTTCCGAAGGCCAGGGGGGCCTGCGCCGCGACAACAATGCCAGGACCACCAGCGCCAGCGCCAGCTGGCCAAACCTGACATTCACGCTCTCCGCGCCGTCGCCAATGCGCGCGGCGAACGCTACGTCGCTGCTGCACAGGAAGACGAGCGACGCCACGCTCGCGGCACCCGCCGCGCCTGTCATGATCGGGTCGCCTAAGCGCGGCATTCGGCTCACACCCAGACCGCGCGCAGCAGGTCAGCCATGCGGCGAGCGCTGTCGTCCCAGCGGTACAGTGCGGCACGCCCCGGACCCAGCGCGCGCAGCTCGGCGCGCAGCCCGGCGTCACCGGTCACGCGGCGCAGCGCCGCGGCCAGCGCGCCTCCGTCGCTCGGCTCGATCAGCACGGCTGCCCCGGCGGCGTACTCCGGGATGGCGCCGGTGCGCGTGGCGATCACCGGAGCGCCGCACGCCATGGCCTCCAGCGGCGGAATACCGAATCCTTCATGGCGGGACGGATAAACGAAAGCCAGCGCGCCGCGATACAGCTCGCGGAGCTTCTCGCGTGGCACGAATCCGGTGAGCTCCACGCCTTCGCGCGGGAGCACCGGTGTCCGCCAACCCGCGCGGCCGCAGAGCACGAGCCTCGGCCGGGGCTCGGGCAGGCCCTGCCAGGCTTGCAGCAGCAGGTCAATGCCCTTACGGGGCTCCAGCGTTCCGGCGTAAAGCAGGTAGTCGCCTTCACCGCCGCCGGGAGAAAAAAACTCGTCCACCCCGTTGGGCACGATCTCGATCTTGGACGCCGCGATCCCGAAGATGCGCATCGCCTCGGCAGCGGTGGCGTGCGACACGGCGGCCACCCGCTTCGCCATCCGCAGACTCCGCGCGATGAAGAGGTTGAACGACAGCAGCGTCTTGATCTCGTGGCGACCAGCCATCGTTATCGAGCTGAAGTCGTGCACGGTAACCACGGCCGGCTTGCGCAGCGCAATGGGCAGCGTGCCGTGCGGACCCCACACCACGTCGCCGGGAATGAACGGCAGGTGAAGCTGCTGCCACAGCACTCCGGCCGGATAGCGGCGCATGTGGAAATGGCAATGCTCCATCCCGCCGCGGTCCCGGATCTCGACATGCGACCCGACCACCGGCGGCGGATCGAGCCTGAGGCGCTTGAGGATCTCGGCCGTGTGCACACCTATGCCGGTGCGGCTTCCGGCCAGCGGCCGCCCGTCAACCACCACGCGAGGCGCCGCCGTCATGGCTGCGGAGTGCCGCTCAGGCTGAGGGTGACATTGTCACCGTTCACCCTAACACGGATCGAGTCCCATTTGGCCTCGTCCACCAGCCGCTTCACGTTGGCCAGTACCGGCACGCGGGGTGCGTCGAGCAGTTCCAGGCGTTCGCGCACCAGCGTGACGCCCTCGCGGTTCCGCGCCGACGCCATGTCACCCAGCAGCGCGTAATAGCACGCTGGTGCGTTCGCGGTGCAGCGTTGCCGAAACCGGTTTATGGCCAGCGCGTTCCCCAGGTGGCGCCGCCCGGGCGCCATGGCCAGCCCGCGGCGCAGGTACAGCTCCGCGGCCCGGTGCAGCTCGGCGTTCCCGGTCAGGTCGGCGTACTCGCCCAGCGCCTCGCCGAGTGCCAGCATGTGGCGCGGATCGAGCGTATCGCGCCGAACCACCTCCTCCATGGCTGTGATCCCCGCGGCCAGCAACGGGTGTCTGCCCAGGTCTCGCCGCAGCAACACGCGGGCGGTGGGCAGAAACTGTTTCACTATCACCGGCTGCGCATACGTAGGGCGCGACGTCAACTCGTTCCACCTGTTCAGCATGCCGCGAACGTCGCGAGACTCGCGATACAAGGTCACGTAGCCGCGCATTTGGAGGTAGGCGGGAATGCTGTGAGCGACGAGTGCGTAAACGCTGAACGCCGCGAATACGCCGATCAGCGCCGCCGGCAGGAACTCCCGCCAGCCGTCGCGTCCCGCGCGCACCGCGCCCGAACTGCGCTGCTTTTTGGAGATGCGACCGTGGCTCTCCCGTTCCGGGTCACTTTCGGATCGATCGGCCGGGACTCCGCTCGCGGTCGCGGCCGCGAAGGCGAAGAGCCCGAACAGCGGCACGTACGTGGGCAACGAGTCGAAGCTCACCAGGTTGTGAACGAAGTGCGCCACCGCCACGAACAGCAGCGCCGCCTGCTGCGGCAGCGGGCGACTTCGCCGCAGCGCTTCTGCCGCGAACGCCGCCCACAGGGCCAGGTAAGCGGCCAGTCCCGCCACACCGGCCATGACCAGCATGTCGAGCGGCACGTTGTGCGAGCGGTCGTACCACTCGGGGTCGTAGTCAGATCGCGGCGGATCGTAGTGCCGGTTGAACGGCACGTGAAAATTCTCCAGCCCCCAACCGAGGAGCTGCCGCCCCCAGCCGCTCGTCCTGGGTGACGCCGCCTCCAGGCTGGCCTGCCAGACGCCCAACCGCCAGTTGGTGGTGGGATCGCCGAAGTTGAAGTTCGCCACCCGCTTCACGCCCGGAACCGACTGCCACACCGGAGAGCGGCGCGTGAGCAAGAGCGCCGAGCCTCCCAACACCAGAAATCCAAGCGCGACCAGCGCCGCTGTACGGATGCGCGGCCGCGAGGCCGAACGCAGCGCGACGAGCCCGAGCACGGCCGGCAGCGCGAGGCCCACTCCGAGAATCGCAGCGCGTGTCTCCGAGACGAGCATGGCGGCTAACGCCGCCGGAATCGCGGCCAAAACCGCCGTCCTGGTCCAGCGAGTTTTCGCTTCTGCCGCGAGCAACACCGACGCTCCGATCACGAAAACGCAGTACGGGCCGAGGTGCGCCGGGTGACCGGTAAGGGACCCGGGGCGCGCCACGCCCCCACTCCACTGCCACACGGCGTGGACGGACAGTACGACACCCGCCCCGACCGCCAGCGCGAAGAAACGTGTCCAGTGCCTGCGCTCGAAAAGCACGCACGCAAGTGCAAAGAACCCGAAAAAGGGAGCCAGGCCAACCAGTCCCTCGCCGCGCTCCGGGTCGCCGTAGAACGCGCGGATCGTGTTGGCGGCGACTGCAGTGCTCACGGCCAGGACGACGAAGAGCGCGGCGACGGCGTGCGCCAGCGGGCTGCGCCCCAGACGCGCGACGCAGTCGGCAAACCTCAGCCGGAAGTCACGCGACAGCAGCAGCGCCGCGAGCACCAGGACGATGGCCAGGGTGACGAGCGCGCGAACCGCCAGCACTTTTGCGCTGACGTAAGGGAAAAGCACGCCCCTGTCCATCGCCAGCGGCGTGAGCGCGACCAGGAGCAGCGCCCACCTCGCTGCTGACACCAAATGGCCAGCGCCCCGCATTCTGCTCGGCGCGTTCATCTCCTCACCCTGTACACGCGCGCCTCGCCGGCGCGGAAGGCCAACTCCAGGTTGGAGGCGGTGTCCAGCGCCTCGGCCACATACCGGAGGGAGTAGACGGGACTGGCCTCGGCGGACACGTAGATGTAGTCCGCGGGCGCGTTGCGCATGCGCGCAAGATCAGGCAGGTGATAGAAGGAAAGGCTGAAATGGGGCTCGAGAATGCGCCGCCGCGCCACGGCCGGGAGCAAGCCGCCGGCGTCCCCGTAGTTGGTCGCGAAGAGGGCGTCGGCGGGCGTGTGTGCGCGCACCCACGCGAATGCAACGAGGTCATCTTCGGCCAAGACGGCGTTGTCGCGATTGAGCGTGGCATGCCAGAACGCGCCTCCCACGGATTCGTTCGCCACCACGCCAATAGCGCGCGCGACACCGCCATTATCCGATCCATAGAACGCCCTGCCGAAGCGATGCGCCGAAAGGCGGTATCCCTGGAGCGAGAAAAGGACGATCCACGCGATGCCAACCGCATAGAGCACGCGCCGCGAAAGCCGAGCGGCGAGCAGCGACATCAATCCCGCAATGGCGATGGCGAGCGCGGGTGCCAGCCAGATGCCGATTCGCGTGGGATAAAGCGCCTGCCACAGCGGCAACCACTCGGTGAGCGCCGCAGCGTATAACAGAAAGTGCAGAGCCACCAGCGCCACGGCCAGTCGCGTGGCTGGGGCCAGCGCGGTACGGGCCTCGCGCACGCAGCGCGCCGCGAGACCGAACGCCAGCAGTGCCGCCGGCAGGACTCCAAGGTACGTCACCACGTGGAACGGCCAGGTGTGCGGACCAATGATATCGGCTGCGCTCAGCGCGCCGAGACGTTCCAGGGCCGGCGTCTGCAGCATCAAGGCCTGCTCGCTCTCCAGACGAAACCAGTGCCGCGCATAGTCCGACGCTTCCGGCGGCACGTCGAGGGGCGCGCGCGCAAAAAAGGGAAGCGCCAGGACACCGGCCACGGTCAACACCAGCACGCCGTTGCGCGCCAGGCTGCGCCACGCCGGCCACTCGCGCCGCGCGCTCAGCGCCGCGGCCACCGGGAACACGTAGAGAAAGCTGACCACCGGCAGCGGGTGCACCGTGAGCGCGCCAGCCGACAGCAGCCCCAGGCGGGCAACGAACGCCGGCGAGCGCGGCTCGGCGAGACGCAACGCGTCGCGCAGCACCAGGAAGACGATGGCCGCCGCGAGCAGCGTGGGAGTGCCGCCCCACTGCACGAAGAACTGGGGGTTGCGCGCGAGCACGAGCGCGGCCAGAGCACCCAGCGCGGCGCCGGCGCGCGACACGCCGGCACCGCGCAGCAGAGCCGCAAGCGAAAACGTCAGGGCCATGACCGCAAAGCAGGCCACATGAATCGTGGAGCGATAGGCAGGAACTCCGGAGAGCAACGTCTCGATCGCGGCCAGCGCGTGGAAGCCCGGCGGGAACGAGCCGAAGTTCCCGATGGGCAGGAACGGCTCGTACGTGTCCGGGAGCCCGTTACGCATGACGATGAGCTCCGCCACGTAGGCGTGCGCGGTCATGTCGCCGGTGGAACCGCCCAGGCGCGTGTAGGCGAAGATGACGCGCGTGGCTACCACCGCGGCTATGAAACCGGCCGCGAGTAGCGCCGGCCCGGGTGCCAGCCGCCACGTGGCGGCAGCAGGCGCCATGACTCCGCGGCGGTACACGAGAACAGCCACGGCGGCGGCCAGCGAAGCGATCGCGAACGCCAGCAGAGGAATGCCCGCCAGGCCCACGAACCACCACAGCCCCACGGACCACCAGGCGGCGGATCCGGCGCAGGCCAGGGCGGCGAGCTCGATCGGCTCGCCGCGCCGCCACTCCTGGGCGCTGACGAGAGTGAGACCCGGAAGCAGCGCCACGACGGCGAGTGCGCTCCAACCGGCCCATTCCGTCCACATTAGAGGCGCAGACCCGGCGCGGTTGTCAGATAGGCGCGGCGCGGCGCCGCGGCGTTGAGAAAGAGTCCCAGCGCCGTGGCCACGAACAGGGACGCGCTCACGTTCCCGACGGGGTAGGTGAACAGGGAGAGCACCAGAAAGCCCGTGATAAACGGCAGAAAAGCGACGGCCGGCGGCACGGCGAAGTCCTGATCGGTTTCCGCGGCCGCCGCATCCGATGCGCGCCAGCCGGAGGAGCGCAGTGCGCGAACCACGGCGTAACCAAAAAGGCCCGTGAAGATCGCGCCGCCCGCAACGCCGAGCTTCAGAAAAACCGTGGGGAAGAGCGAATCGACACCGTCCGTGAGAACCGTGCGCGCGCCGTGCTGAAACGGAGCCTGCGCGCCGATCCCGATCCCCAGCAGAGGGTTCTCCGAGAAGTAGCGCCATCCCTGCTTCAGCATGGCCCAGCGGATGCCGTGCGAAGCCTCCGGGTCGAGCTGGCCCAGCAAGCCGAACCGGCGAAAAAGCTGCGATCCCATGGGAGAGACGAACACCGCCGCACAGCAGCCTGCCGACGCCAGGACAGCAGCCCGTCTCGCGCGGTACAGGAGCGTGCAGCTCGCTATTGTGACGACTGCGCCGAGCGCCAGCGCGCGCGAAAGCGCGTGCAGGGATCCGTAGAAAACGAGAGCCGACAGCGCTGCTGCGCCGGCGCTCGTGAATGATACACGAAGCGTAAAAAGCAGCGGGAATAGGGCGAGAAGAAACAGCCCTATGGGCGCGCCACCTACGAAATCAACGATCCGCAGGCTTCCGTTTTCCGTGAACGGGCCGGCGCCGGCACTGGGGTCAAAGAAGCCAAGCCGGGAGGAGAGCACATGTATCGCGATGTGGGCGCTCACGTACTCCTCTCGCAACCGCGGTATCGTGGCAATGGCGACAGCCACGAGCGACCACCCGACCAGGACGCAGAGCATCGCAAGCACATGGCGCCGCTCCCAGTGCAAACGGAGATCGAGCACGGCCAGGAGCAGCGTGAAGAATCCGCCGTAGACGAGCAGGTCGCGAGCGAACATCCGGACGCTGAATGGACGCTCGAGCAGCACGTTCAGGAGGGCTGCCAGCGCCAGATACGCCAGCCCGGCGAAAGCCAGCGCCTGTTCGGGGCGTCGCAGGCGGCGCGCCACTTCACGCACTCCGCCCAGCTGAATGCGCGCCACCCAGGGCGCCACGAAGGCCAGGAAAGTCACGTCAGTGAGACTCACGCTGACCGCGCCGACGCGCGCGTTCAGCTCGCGCGGCACCAGCAGGATGGCCACCAGCAGCGCGAAGAGCCGGTCAGAGTCACCGCGACGAAGCAGCGCCACGAGCAGCGCGGCGCAGAGAACCAGATAGACGGCGTCGTAGGCGCTCACGCGCGGCAGCCCACGCGCTCGAACACGTCCAGCGTCAGCCGGGCCGTGCGCTCCCAGGTGAATTCACGGGCGCGCGTCAAACCCTTCGCCCGCAAGCCGGCGCGCAGCTCGGCGTCGTTCGCGATCCCGATCATCGCAGCGGCGATCGCGTCCACGTCTTCAGGGGTAACGAGAATCGCGGCGCTCCCCGCCACCTCGGGCAGCGCTGAGCGGTCGGACGTTATCACGGGGCAGCCGCTGGCCATGGCTTCCAGCACCGGCAGGCCAAAGCCCTCGTGCAGTGAGGGAAAGACCAGTGCTTCCGCGCCACCCAGGAGCGCAGGCATCTCTTCGCGGGGTACGTAGCCGAGCATGCGAACCTTGCCATCCAGTCCAAAAGAGGCGACGAGCTCCTCGATCTCTGCCTGCGCCTCGCCCCGCTTGCCCGTGATCACCAGTTGGTGATCCAGGCGCCCGATCTCGCGGCACAGCCGAAAGGCGCGCACCAGGCGCGCCAGGTTCTTCCGGTACCACAACACGCTGCTGGTGTTGATGAAATACGGCCGCGTGAGCCCGTACCGGAGCCGCGTCGCTTCGACGCGCTCCCGCGGCGGTGGCGCGAACATGTCGGCGTCCACGCCCAGGGGCGTCACGAACACCTTCCGCGGATCCACGCCGCAGGTCTCCACCACTTCGCGCTTAGTGCACTCGGAGATGGCGAGAATGGCGTGGGCCCTGGGAATGTGGGCCTTCACGGCCAGGAAGTAGTGCAGCTTGCCGTCCATGGCCACCCGGTCCGGGAACATCAGTCCCATCAGGTCGTACACGGTGATCACCGTGGGAGTCCGGATGAACGGCGGGACCACTTCCTTGGGGACGAACGCCAGATCGAACGCCCGGCCGGCGAACTCGAACGGCCAGCGCAGATAGGTCCAGAGCGGCGGGAAACGAAGCCGCCGCTCCCTGAAGCGCTCGTTCGCAAACCGGTGCACCAGCGCCTTGTTGCTGTACAGCGAGTACTCGTTCTTCCGGTCCATTGCCGCCAGCGCGCGCAGCAGGTGCTGCACGTACAGGCCGATGCCGGTGGGCGTGTCTTCGCTCAGCACCTTGGCGTGGACCGCGATTCTCATCGCAGCCGCGCCACGCAGAACAGGCCGCTCCCCTGCGGACGAAAGGGCGCGAGCGCGGCCGCCACGGGCAGCACCGCGGCGGCGATCATCCCGTCCTTCATTCGCATGAGCGCCTTTGCGTGCCGCAAGCCGGACCCGCCGTCCCCCCCCTGGGCGCATTCACGGCCAGACGCGCTCCAGCGGGTGAGGTGGTTCCGCGGATAGTCTCCTTCTCCGACGTGCAACAGCACCTCGAAAACCGCGACCACGTCGAACCGCTGGCCACGTCGTTTCGGGAACTCCGCGATGTCCATGGCGTACACCCTCTCGCGCACCTGGTACGCGCCCTTCCGCTCCAACGTCCTGGCCGGCCCGGCCGCGCCGCACGCCGGGCAAGTCACGAAGAGCCGGTCACTGTTGGACGCACCAGCCACCGGAGGAGTCTGGCCGGCTGCACCACTCTCCAGGAAAACCAGATTGCCGCGGCGGCGAATACCACCCAGAGCGCGACGCCCGAGAGCGCCGCTCCAGCAGATGCCAGCCGCCACGCCGCGAATGCCACGGCAGCGGCGGCCGCACCAGTTAGTAGCGCGTGGCGCGCATCGAGCCGGCCCGTAGTGCGCCTGTAGGCGCGCAGGAACAGAACCCCCGCCGGCACCGCCGCGAGGTGGGCCAGCGGCAGCGCAATGGCACCTGCCCGCCCCGAGGCCATCAATAGCACGGAGCAGAAAATGAGCAGGTGCAAAACGTTCTGCTTCAGCACCAGCCCGGCGAGGCCGCGCGCCACCACGGCGGAATGGAACACGCCGAGCAGCGCCGTGAGACTCACCGGCAAGGCTCCCAGAAACAGCACCCACGCCATGGGCGCCCATTCCGGCCCGTAAACGGCCGGCACCCAAACGGGGGCCAGCGAACCCACCGCGAAGACCAGCGGGATGAACGTGAGCGACAGCGCGCTGAGCGACCGCGACACCAGTTTTCCGAACGCGAGGTGGTCCGATTGCAGCCGCGCAAGCGCCGGGAGAGCCAATCGCTGCCCGATGGCGGCAAGGGTGCCCACACTTCCCAGCAGGGCATAGCCCAACTGCGCCAGTGCCAGCTGACGCGGCCCCGCAAGGCCGCCGATTATCACAACGGGCGCCAGCGTGACTGCCCACACCACGCCTTGCGCCGCTGTCAGCGACGCCAGCTCGGCGCGCAACCGCGACGGCACCGCAAAGGAAGGACGCGCGCCGGGGCGAAACGGAAGCAGCGAATACGCTACCGCAGCGGGCACCAGCCCGCGAAGCACCAGCGCGATCACCAGCGACCACGCGCCCGCTCCGGCCAGCAGCAGCAGCAGCGCCGCCGCATTGAAGGCCACGGCCTCCGACATCTCGATGGCTCCCACCTTTCCGTAGGCCAGCGAGCGCTCCAACCGCGCGGCGGGAATGCTCTGCCAGGACTGGAAGTAGGCGCCGGCGGCAGCGGCGATCAGGAGCCAACCGAGCAGCGGCGCGTGATCGGGAAAGAGCGAGACGTGAAGCCCCCACCACGCGGCTAGCAGGGTGACGCCCAGGACCGCGACGCCAAGCACCTGTTGCAGCCAGAAGCAGCCGGCCAGCGTGGAGTGCGCGGGGGGCCCATGGCTGCGGATCACATGCGTCGGCACGCTGAAGTCAATCAGTTGCCGCGCCACCAAAAAGTAGGACAGGGCGGCGAAGTAGACGCCGAGTATGGCCGCGCCCAGCGCGCGTGCCAGGATGGCGCTTCCGGCGAAGGTGACGGCAAACGCCACGGCGTGCCGCAGGAGAAGCAGGGCGCCGCCCCTGACCACGGCCGGCCCCATGGCCGGATGATCGGCGAGGCCGCCGTCTCCTACCGAACCGCCACCGCCGGGGTGCGCAAAGGTCATTCGACCTGCGATACTAACCCGGACGACCGCACGTCGTTAGACCGCGCCGCGCCGCGTGAGCACGGTCCACGGCGTCTTGAGCAGGATCAGAAGGTCGCCAGCCAGCGACCGCTCGCGGATGTAGCGCAACTCGAGCTGGGCGCGCGCGGGATAGCCGACCTCGCTCCGGCCGGCCACCGCCCAACTGCCGGTGATGCCCGGGCGCACGGAGAGCAGCGCATCGAGGTCAGCGCCGTAGTGCGTGGCCTCCAGCGCGACGATGGGGCGCGGTCCCACCAGCGACATGTGGCCCAGGAGCACGTTCCAGAGCTGCGGCAGCTCGTCCAGGCTGCTGCGCCGCAGGAACCGCCCCACGCGGGTGATCCTCGGGTCCAGTTCCGCGGCGATCTTGAAGTGGCTGCGCACGTATTGCTGCCGCAGCGCGGCATCCCGGAACACGCGCGACTCGGCGTCCCGCACCATGGTGCGGAACTTCAGGCAACCGAAGTGGCGCCCGCCGCGACCCAGGCGCCGGTGCACGAAGAACGCCGGCCCGGGGGAATCGGCCCGGATCGCAACGGCTATAAGGAGGAACGCCGGCGCGAGCAGAACCAGAAGGGCCGCGGCGCCCGCCACGTCAATGGCGCGCTTGAGAAAGTTCGACAACCGCCGGGGACGCGTCGGTCCCGGCGGGGCCGGCGGATCACCTCGCACCAGCTCCAGGGGCGCGAGCGACCGGGCGCGCCCATGTGGATGCGCCCGCACGGCGCGCGAGGGCCGCGATTGCGCCCCGCCGCCGTCTTGTGTTCCGCCAGGCATGAATCTGGACATCGCTACGGTTTCACCTGGACCGGGGTCGACGAGCCGTTGAAGGTTCCATCTCCCATCTGGCCGGAGGGGCCCGCGCCGAAGCACCACGCCACCTTGTCGCTGGCCAGGGCGCAGCTGTGATTCACGGCGGTTCTTACAGACAGGTATGAGCGTCCCCCCGAAACTGCCACTGGCGTGCTGGTCGGATCGGTGGTGCCGTTGCCCAACTGGCCAGAGAAGTTGCCGCCAAAGCAGTAAGCTGCGCCGTCGCTGGTGACGACGCAGGTCTGCAGGTCACCGGCCTCGAACTCCGCCACCGTCAGCGAGGACGCGGAGCGCGTAGGCTGGGAACGGTCATCAGTGGCGCCGTCGCCCAGCCGGCCGTACTCGCCCCTGCCCCAACAGTAGAGCGCGCCGCCGTCCACCAGTGCGCAAGCGTGGTCCCTTCCAACTTCCAGGTCAGCGAACGTCAGGCTTCCAGACACCATGGCGGGAGTGAGCGTGGCGGTGCCAGTCCCACTGGTGCCGATGCCCAACTGGCCGCTGAAGTTGTAGCCCCAGCAAGCGGCCGAGCCGTCGCCCGTAAGAGCGCAGGTGTGATTACCGCCGCCGTCCACGAGCGCGAAGGACAGATCGGACAAGACCAGCGTGGGAGTGCTGGTGGCGGTTTTCGTGCCGTTGCCCAGCTGCCCCTCGCTGTTGTGCCCCCAGCAACGCAGCTTGCCGTCGGCCAGAACGCCGCAGGTGTGGGAGAAGCCGGCGTCTATGTCAGTGAAGGCGTGTCCGCCGTGGACGTCCACCGGCACGCTGCTGGGGGTCGTGGTTCCATCTCCCAGCTCACCCACGAAGTTGGAGCCCCAGCACTTGGTACCGCCGCCCACCGTGATTCCGCAGGTGTGGTATTCGCCGGCAGTGAGCTTCACGAAACGGTGTCCGCCCTGCACGGCCACCGGCCTGTTGCGATTCGAGGTGCTGTTGTCGCCCAGGGCGCCGTAGGCGTTCACGCCCCAGCAGTAGGCGCCGCCCTGGCCATCCAGCGCGCAAGCGTGGTGTCCGCCCGCCGCCAAGGTCTCGAACAGAAGCACCACGTCGAACGGATTGCTGGTAACGGCCTGCATGAAAGCGGCGCTGGACCTGAGTGTGTACCCGGCGGCGAGCTTGTTTATGCTCAGATCCGGGAACCGCGCAACGCCGCTCTGCACCATTACCGTTTTGGTGCCGGAAAGTGTGCCGCTGCCGGCGTTGGTGCCGAACGCGATGGTGACCTGCGTGGTGTTGTCGCCCGTGAGCGTTGCGCCGCCGGGGTCCTGTATGGCCACTTCAACTGCGGGCGAGATGAAGGCGGCCAGGGTCACCGTCGTGGGCTGCTGCACGTACACCAGTTTGTTCTCGGAGAACACGGTAAACGTGTTGCTGGTGGCGGTGGCCAGCAGCGGTCCCGAAACCGAGAAGCTGTAGCTCCCCGCTTTGTCTATGACCAGGTCCTGATAGGTCGCCACGCCGGACTGCACCGTGACGGTCCTGGAACCCGCGAGCGCGCCGCCCCCGGGATTCAAGCCGAGTCCCAGCGTGAGCTGCGTGGAGTTGTCCGACGAAAGCGTGGCGCCGGCGGCGTCGCGAATCGCCACCTTGACCGCGGGCGACAGCACGGCATTCGCAGTCGCGTTGCTGGGCATCTGCACGAAAGCCAGCTTGTCGCTTCTCAACACGTCGAACGCCGCGCTTGTGGCGCTCGTGTGTGAGGGAGCCGCGGCCGTGAACGTGTAATTCGCGCCCGGCTGGTCAACGCTCACGTCAGTGAACCGCGCTATGCCGCCGGACGCCGTTCGCGACTTGGTGCCGGAAAGCACCCCGCCCCCGGCGTTGTTGCCGAAGTCGAGGGTAATCACGGTGGAGTTGTCGCCGGTCTGCGTGCCGCCGGTACCATCTTTGACGGCCACCTCGAATGCTGCCATGGTGGCGCTTTGAGTCACGCTCTTGGGCTGGAGCACGAACGCGAGGTTCATGTCCGATGCGCGGACCTCCACCTCCTGGCTGGTGGCGGCAGGAACCAGCGGCGAGTTGACCACGAAGTTGTAGGTGCCCTGCTGGTTGAAGCTCAGGTCCGTGAAGCGCGCGATTCCGTCCGACGCCGTGATGGTTTTGGTGCCTGACAGCTCGCCCCCGCCGGAAATGTTTCCGATGGCGATGGTCACCGCAGTGGAGTTGTCAGTGCCGATGGTGGCACCGGCCAGGTCCTGGACCGCCACCTCGACGGGGTCCATCGTGGCGCTGATAGTGACGGAAGCGGGCACCTGAACGAACGCCAACTGCACGTCCCGCTGCACGTCGAAGGAGCCGCTGGTGGCCTGTTGCAGCGACGGGGCCGAGGCCACCAGCGTGTGAGCCGTGCCGGCCGCGGTCATGCTCAGGCCAGTGAATCGCACGACGCCCTCCGACACGGTGAGCGTCTTCGTGCCCAGCAGCTCTCCGCCGCCCGTATTGTTTCCTAAGGCGACGGTGATCTGCGTGGAGTTGTCCACCGTGTTCGTGCTGCCGTCGGAATTCTGAACCGCCACTTCCACCGCGGCCATCGTCGCCGTGCGCGTCACCAGCGTGGGCTCCGTGACGAAGGCGAGCTTCATATCCGACGTCACGTCGAATGCCGGGCCTTCGGTGAGCGGGATCAGGGGCGAGACGGCCACCAGGTTGTAGGTGCCCGGATGGTTGCCAATGCTCAGGTCCGTGAACCGCGCCTTGCCGGCCGAAACGGTCTGCGTCTTCGTGCCGGCCAGCGTGCCGCCGCCCGACAGGCTCCCGATCGCCACGGTCACCTGCGTCTCGTTGTCCGTGGAGGCAATGGTTCCGGTAAGGTCCTGGACGGCCACCTCGACGGGGTCCATCGTGGCGCTGATAGTGACGGAAGCGGAGACCTGGACGAACGCCAACTGCACGTCCCGCTGCACGTCGAAGGAGCCGCTGGTGGCCTGTTGCAGCGACGGGGCCGAGGCCACCAGCGTGTGAGCCGTGCCGGCCGCGGTCATGCTCAGGCCAGTGAATCGCACGACGCCCTCCGACACGGTGAGCGTCTTCGTGCCCAGCAGCTCTCCGCCGCCCGTATTGTTTCCTAAGGCGACGGTGATCTGCGTGGAGTTGTCCACCGTGTTCGTGCTGCCGTCGGAATTCTGAACCGCCACTTCCACCGCGGCCATCGTCGCCGTGCGCGTCACCAGCGTGGGCTCCGTGACGAAGGCGAGCTTCATATCCGACGTCACGTCGAATGCCGGGCCTTCGGTGAGCGGGATCAGGGGCGAGACGGCCACCAGGTTGTAGGTGCCCGGATGGTTGCCAATGCTCAGGTCCGTGAACCGCGCCTTGCCGGCCGAAACGGTCTGCGTCTTCGTGCCGGCCAGCGTGCCGCCGCCCGACAGGCTCCCGATCGCCACGGTCACCTGCGTCTCGTTGTCCGTGGAGGCAATGGTTCCGGTAAGGTCCTGGACGGCCACCTCGACGGGGTCCATCGTGGCGCTGATAGTGACAGAAGCGGAGACCTGGACGAACGCCAGCTTCAGGTCCTTCTGTACGTCGAAGAGAGCGCTGGTGGCCTGGGGCAGGGAGGGGGCGGTGACCACGAACGTATTGCCGGCGCCAGCCTCGCTGGGGATCAGGTCGTTGAAGACCACGACGCCCGACGCGGCGGTTCGCGTCTTCGTGCCGGACAGCACGCCGCCGCCCGGGTTGTTCCCGAAATCGATGGTGATCTGCGTGGAGTTGTCGGTGGAGACGACGTTGCCGCTGCCGTCCTTGATGGCCGCCTCAACGGGCGCCATGGTGGCCGAGCGCGTGGCCGTCTCCGGCTGACGCGCGAAGACAAGCACGTGATCCAGGATCTCAAACTCCCCCGAGCTGGCCTGAGGCAACCCTTGCACCGACGCGGCCAGGGTGAACGTCCCCGGCCCCGACACGCTCAGGTCCGAGAACGTGGCAACGCCGCCCTGCACTGCCGCCTCGGTCGTACCCTGCAGCGTGGCGGCGGCGGCGTTGCTGCCCAGGGACAGGATGACCTGGCTCGTGATGTCCCCGCTCAGCGTGTTACCGCTTCCGTCCTTGATCGCGACTTTCACGGGCGGCGTGATCAGCGCGTTGGGCCTCGCGGCAGTCGGCTGCTCCTCGAACACCAGCCTGTGGTCGGTGAGCACCTCGAATACCGCGCTCGTCACCGTGGCCACGTAGGGTGCCGCGGCCGTGAAATTGTAGTCGCCGGCCCTGTCGACGCTGACGTTCGTGAAAGTGGCAACGCCCGCCTGCGCGGTCACCGTCTTGTCTCCGAGCAGCACGCCGCCAACGGTGTTGGTCCCGAAGTTGAGCGTGACCGACGTGGCGTCGTCGGCGAGCGTGGCGCCATTGGCGTCCTGGAGCGCCACCTTCACGTGCGGCGACATAACCGCGTTCGCGGTGGCGGCCGTGGGTATCTGCACGAAGGCCAGCTTGTGGCCGCAGGGAGTACCTTGCGGCCCGTTGCCGCCCAGCAGATTGCCCGCGTCGTCCAGCCCGGCCAATCCGCCAGTTGCAGGATCACGGCCGTTGCCGCCCAACCCTCCGTTGAACGAGCTGCCGTGTTCCAGCTCGTACGACGCGCCCGCGATCACCAGCCCGCCTGCGTCGCCGCCGCGCGACCCGCGTACGAACGGCGAGGCCTGGCAGGCGTTGAAGCCGTTTCCGCCGTTCGCCACCGCGCTCGCGAAGACGATGCTGGTAGCCACTCGGCTGCCGTCCTTCGTGAGCACTATGATGGTGCCGCCGGTGCCGCCCGCAATGTCCGCGTCGCCTGCCGGTCCGCCGTTGGCGCCGCCCTCGATCTTCACCAGACGGGCGTCCGCGCGGCCGGTGCCTACCCTGATCTCGACGCTGCCCCCCGACCCGCCCGGTCCCCCGTCGCCACCACCCGCCCACACCTCGCCGTGAAGGCCCATCACCGGCTGAACCACGCTGGACACGGGGTTGCCGTTCACAAATGCGGAGCCGGGTAGCCCGCCATCTCCCGTGACGCAGGCCACGCTGACTCCCGCCTCGGCGCGCGCCGCGCCGTTGGCGCCGCGTACCGCGCGCGGGTCCGGACCGGAGAGCACGCCGCAGCCGCCCGCGTCTCCCCCGTTGCCCGGCGCAAGCGCTACGTCGAAGATCTCGATCTCGCCGCCGCGAATCCGGATGTCGCCACCAGGGCCGCCGTCGCTGCCGGTCAGATCCAGCGTGCGTCCCGCGAGAACGCCGGGGACGTCGTTGAAGCCCCGGCCGCCGTGGCCGGCGTGTACGCGGCCGGTGATCCGCACCAAAAGTGGAGCGCGCAGGTCCGTGATTTCCTTCGTGGCCCAAAACGCGTCTGCTACCTCAGTTCCGATCTCGACGTCGGCACCGTCCTCTCCTGCCACACCGCGCGCCGTGGACGCCGCGCCGTTCTTGCCGAACACGTCGCCTCCTATCTGGAGCCGCGTCGCGTTCCCTCGCAGCGCGATGGACGCCACGTCCCTCAGCTCACCGCCGGGCTCCAGCAGGACGATGTCGCCCACGATGTGTACGGTGCTCATGGCCGTCGCGTGCGCGGTCACGTCCGTACGCGTCGCTGCCGCGGCGTGGGCACCGCTGTCGGCGGCCATATGAGCGGTCTGCACGACCGCGGCCGGAGCGCCGCCGATAGATCCGGACACCAGCACCGAGTCGCCGGCGGCCAGCCCCAGCGAGCCGCCCGGCGCGATGAGAATGGTGCCGTGAATGATGATGTCCTCTTCGGCGATCACCACCACGTTCCCGGTGACGGTGTGCTGCTTGCCGGCCGGAATCTCCACGCGACGCACGTTCAGCGTGCCGCCGGTGAGGTTGTCGGGCAGTGGCTCGCCACCATCCGGCCCCGTAACCTCAGTACAGGCCAACGGGATCAGAATGGCGCACGTCCGCGCGATGCGCGTGATTCGCATGCAGTCCGTCAACTGGGAGGTCCACCCCACGCTCGGCTTGCCGCGTCACAAGCCAGGCATATATATGGAGGGGCACCCTCCACTGATTCTCCACCCGCCTCGCATGGCTGCCGCAGCACACCCTCCTTCCGCCCCCAAAGTCGCGATTCGCTGCTTTGGCGGCGTCGCCATTGAACGCGACGGCGCTCCACTTGCCGGCCGCGCCACGCAGCGGCGCCGGCTCGCGCTCGCCGTCCTGCTCGCGGCCTCGCCCCACCAGCCCGTGAGTCGCGACCGGATCGTCGCCCTTCTCTGGCCCGAGTCCGACACCGACTCCGCCCGGCACCTCCTATCCGGCGCGGTCTACGAGCTTCGGAAAGTCATGGGCGAGGACGCCATCGTCTCTCGCGGCGACGACCT
>JBBDYA010000094.1:0-2765 GCA_040902005.1 Gemmatimonadaceae bacterium
TACGCGCTCTTCGTGCTCGCGGTCACCTTCACCTGGCTGATGGGGCTCATGGGATTCGCCCGCAGCGGGATACGCCAGCACTGGCACGTGTGGGAGGTGATGCGCGACACCAGCATCGACGCCGTCACCCCCGCGCTGGGCTACGCCGCCAAGATGATCAGCGTCTGCGTCTTGATCTTTCTCGGGATGGTTGCGTTGATCTTCTGGTTGGGCGGACTGGCGGAGCAGGCCATGCGGAAGTCCGCCGTGACCCATCCGGCGGAGGGCTGAGCCGCCATGTGGAAGGTCAATCTCAAGGTCCTCGCGGTCACACTGGTCGTGCTGGCCTTCTATACCATGGTGGCCAATATCATTCCGCAGTTGCAATCGGAGGTCCCCGAGGCGCTTGATCTGTCGTCCGGCGTGACGAGCGAGGCGCTGGTGGCGGCCGGAGAGCGGATCTTCAATGGCGCCGGCGGATGCACGGCGTGCCACGGCCTGGGCACGCGCGCCCCGAATCTCGTCACCGACCACGCCGGCGAGGGAGTGATCGGCGCGCGGTGCGGCACCAGGGAGCCCAACGTCGAATGCAAGACGTACCTGTACGAATCGATGACGCTTCCGAACAAGTTCGTGGTCCGAGGATTCGAACCGATCATGCAGGACGTGCGCCGGCAGCTCCCGGAGGAGCAGATCTGGGCGCTCGTCGCCTATCTTCAGTCGCAGGGTGGAGAGGTGACGGTGACCGGGGACGATATCGCGCGCACCGCGCCGGCTGCGTCCGCCGCCGCGCCGACCGCCGCCGGCCCGGCCATGACCGCCACCCTCGATCCCGTCGCACTGATCAACGAGAAGGGATGCATCGCATGCCACACGTTGGATGGGAAGGGCGGGCCCATCGGACCCTCGTTCGACCGTATCGGGGCCGGCACCACGAGGGAGCGCCTTCGCAGGTCGATTCTCGACCCCAATGCCGACACATCCAAGGGCTTTGAGCGGTTTGCCGGCACCATGCCGACCACCTTCGGACAAGTGCTGACCGCGGCCCAACTGGAGGCGCTGGTCAACTACCTGGCGGCCAAGCGATGACGCGATTCCGCGAAGCGCTTGGGCATCCTTTCTGGCAGGCGATCCTGCTCGTCGTCGGCTCCTATCTGCTGATCAAGTTCGGCATCGCGTACCTCCCACCGCTGTTCGGCGTCAGGAGCGCCCCGGTTCCGTCGAGCGTGGTGGTCCAGTTCATGTTCATCGCGATCGTCGGGATCCTGATCCATGTGAGCAGCGACGAGGGGCGCTGGCGCCGCTTCAAGGAGCCCATGTCCGAGACGCTCGTGCGGAGCGACCGGCGCCCGGTGCGCATCGCGCTTCTCATTCTCGTCCCCCTCCTGGCCGGCTTCGCGACCTACGAGCAGACGAGGCCGCGTGTCGAGGCCCCGATTCAGCTTCGCTCGATCCACCCGGCGCCGCCGGGAGAGATCACGTTCCGGGGCAAGCGGATGGCGCTCACCGGCCTGGCGAACCCGCTGCGCGCGAGCGGCTCCCTGGACCAGCATCTCGCGGAAGGCCGGCGCGTCTACTACCAGAACTGTCTCGCGTGCCATGGCGATCGCCTCGATGGCGCGGGACACTTCGGTCACGGGTTCAGTCCCACGCCGCTCTCGTTCGCCGACCAAGGCACCATCGCGCAGCTCTCCGAGAGCTTCGTGTTCTGGCGCATCGCCAAGGGCGGTCCCGGTCTGCCGCGCGAAGGGGCCCCATGGAACAGCGCGATGCCGGTGTGGGAGGATTTCCTCACGGAGGACGAGATCTGGGCCGTGATCATCTTTCTGTACGCGCAGAGCGGCTGGCAGCCCCGCCGCGAGGAGAGCGGCCACGGGGGAGCACAGCCGTGACCGCCCTTCAACTGCCGCGTTGCGTCACCCTGGGGGGGCTCACGCTCGGTCTGGTCACACTGCTGTCGATTCCCGGACTGACGCGCGCGGCGCACGGGCAAGCCGCGCCGCGCGGCAAGGCTGTCTACGACAAATGGTGCGCCGAATGCCACGGCGTGAACGGTGCGGGCGACGGCTCCGCTGCCGCGTATATGCTGCCCCGGCCGCGCGACTTCACCAAAGGCGTCTACCAGATCCGCACCACGGCCAGCGGAGAACTCCCCACCGACGCCGACATTCGCCGCGTGATCGACGAGGGCATGCCGGGCACCGCGATGCCGGGATGGAGCGCGCACCTGACGAATGCAGAACGCGATGATCTGGTGGCGTATCTCAAGAGCTTCTCCAGGTTTTTTGCCGGCACCGCACCCACGAGGATCGCCATTGGGCGCGCACCGTCCAGGTCCGACGAGACCATTGCAAGCGGTCGCGCGGCGTTTACCACGCTGGAATGCGCCAAGTGTCACGGCGCGCAGGGACGCGGCGACGGGCAGTCCGCGCCCACGCTCGCGGACGACGACGATCGGCCGATCCGCGCCGCCAATCTCGGCGCGAGCTGGAGTTTCAATGGTGGCAGTTCGGTGGAGCAGATATACACCCGGCTGCGGACAGGGCTCGACGGCACACCCATGCCGTCGTTCTCGGACGCGGTCGATGCGAACGTCGTGACGGACGAGCAACTCTGGCACGTCGCGCAGTACGTGCGCAGCCTGTCGCCAGAGGACCCACCTGACGTGCGCGAAGTGGTCCGCGTGGCGCAGGCAAGCGGCGCGCTCCCCACGTCGCCTGACGACTCGGCCTGGAATGCCGTGGAACGCTTCTGGGTTCCGCTGGTCGCCCAGATCATCATCAAGC
>JBBDYA010000095.1:0-2730 GCA_040902005.1 Gemmatimonadaceae bacterium
TGTCCGCAAAATTTTGCCGGACAGTGACGAAGAACACGAATTGAGCCCCGTGGCGGCTGGCGCCGACCGTGTTCTGGTCGTAGACGACGAGCCGGACATCGTCGCGCTGTGCGCGTACCACCTCGCCAAGGCGGGCTACCGAGTGGTCACGGCCGCGAGCGGAAGCGACGCTCTCGAGCAGGCGCGCCGCCAGCGGCCGGCGCTGGTCGTCCTCGACCTGATGCTTCCCGGGATGTCCGGATACGACGTGCTTCAGCAGATCCGCGCCGACGATGCCCTCAAGCAGGTTCCGGTGCTCATGCTGACCGCGCGGCGCGAAGAAGCGGACCGCATCGAGGGGCTGACGCTGGGCGCGGACGATTATCTCACCAAGCCGTTCAGCCCTCAGGAGCTGGTACTGCGCGTGGCTGCAATTCTGCGGCGCGTCGGATCATCGGCCGGCTCCGGCCAGGACGTGCTGAAGATCGGGCCGATCAGAATCGACCGGGGTGAGCACAAGGTCACGGTCGGAGGGGATGAGATCGAGTTGACGCCAACCGAGTTCAAGCTTCTCCTTACGCTCGCAGAGCGGGGTAGCCGCGTGCAGTCGCGTAGCCATCTCCTCGAAACGGTCTGGGAAGCGGCTCCCGACATCCAGACGCGCACGGTTGACATGCACGTGCAGCGACTGCGCGGAAAACTCGGCGTGGCCGGCGAGCTCATCGAAACCGTGCGGGGGTTCGGCTACCGGGTCCGGGCGGGGAGCTCCAGGCAACAGTGACCATCGCCCGGCGGCTGCTGCTGTACGCAGCCGCGCTGCTCGCGCTCGCCTTTGCCGGCGTGCTGCTGGTCGTGGATGAAGTTTCCTGGCGCGAGCTGCTGCCCGTGTTCCTCGCCGTGCTGGTCGGCGGAGCCGCCATGGCGTGGTTCGCCGGCCGGTTCGTATCGGCGCCGATTGCCGAGCTGCGGGACGTGACCCGTTCCCTCGCCGCGGGAGATCTCTCCGCGAGGCCGACCCTCGCCGGGGGCGGCGAGGTCGGCGAGCTCGCCACCGCAGTGCATCGCCTCGCCGAGGAATTCACGGCCCGCATCAGCGCGTTGGAGGCTGAGGATGCGCTGCTCGTCGCCCTCATAGACTCCCTCAACGAGGGAGTCATTGCCGTTAACGCCAGGTCACAGGTGGTGCGGATCAACGCTTCGGGACGGTTGCTGCTGCACGTCCGCGACGGCGTGCCCTTTCCGGTTGACCGGCTGCCACGCGATCGCGCGCTCCACCTAGCCATACAGGATACTCTCCGGGGGACGTCCACCGACCTGCTGGAGCTGGAGATCGGCGGGCGGCTGGTGTCTCTGACGGCGCGCCCGCTCGCCGGAGGCGGCGCGGTGGTGGCGTTCTTCGATCTCACCCCGGTACGCAGGCTCGAGACCGTGCGCCGCGACTTCGTCGCGAACGTGTCGCACGAGCTCAAGACGCCGCTCACGATCATCGGAGGCTTCGCTGAAACGCTCGCGTCGGACGATCCTCCGCCGGCGCGGCGCAGGGAGTTTGCCGAGATGATTCGCGCCAACGCCCAGAGGATGCAGCGGCTCGTGGACGACCTGCTGGACCTGTCGCGTATCGAGTCCGGGGGCTGGGTGCCGAACCCCGTCCCCACGGACGCGAGGGTCATCGCCGCGGAGATAGCCGGGCAGCTGCGGGACGCAGCGGCGGAGAAAGGGATATCAATCGAGGTGGCGGTTGACGAAATCGCGGCGAGCGTGCGGGCGGACCGGACTGCGCTGCGCCAGATTCTGGCGAACCTGCTCGAAAACGCCGTGCGTCACACCGCGGGCGGCAGGGTGACGGTACGGACGAAGCGCGACGCGGACGGGGTACACGCCGACGGCGTATACGTCGAAGTGGAGGACACGGGTCCCGGGATCCCGCCCGAGCACCTGCCGCGTGTGTTCGAGCGGTTCTACCGGGTTGACACGGGGCGCGCCCGGTCGAGCGGCGGGACCGGACTAGGGCTGGCAATCGTGAAGCATCTCGCAGAGGCGCACGGCGGCCACGTGCGCGCCGACAGCGCGGTCGGCCGCGGGACCACGATCGGGGTCTATTTCCCGGATTCACCGCCCGCCGCGCGGTAACGACTCAAACGCGCGGTCGGCGCCGCGCTGTGGCGCGGCCGTGACACGTTCGTTGCACAAGGGTCGGTAGTTCGAAACACGGACCCGGCAGCTTTGTGGTGCGCTCTCGCACCGTGCGCGGCGCGTAACCCCTCTCAGCCCGGTCCTACAATGACACGATCGTTTCGTCTCGTCGGCGCAGCAAAAGTCCCGGCGACGACCACACATCGACCTGGTCTGCTCCGTCCGCTTCTTTTCCTGCTCGCGATGTTCGCACCGTCCCTCGCGGCGGCTCAGGAGCCGGCGGACACCGTCAAGCCGGCGCCGACGCCCGCGCCGCGGCTCGACTTCTCGGGTGTGATGTTCGCGACCTACCAGTACCGCCTTGACCGCGGTGTCAACCGCGGAGCGAACAAGTTCGACGTGGAGCGGGTCTACCTCACCTTCAAGCTGCCGGCCGGCGAGCGCGCGAGCGTTCGCGTCACGACCGACCTCTTCCAGCAGCGGTCGAGCGGCGCCGACGCCTTCTATAAGGGCTGGGTACTCCGGGCGAAGTACGCGTACCTGCAATACGACTATCTCAAACGAGGCGGGCTGACCGCCGTGGCCCGCGCGGGCCTCGTCCACAACGTCTTCATCGAC
>JBBDYA010000096.1:0-2668 GCA_040902005.1 Gemmatimonadaceae bacterium
CGATGGGCGAGCGCGAGATCACCGCGCGCTCCGACGTGTACGCGCTCGGCGCCGTGACGTACGAGATGCTGGTGGGCGAGCCGCCGTTCACTGGACCGACCGCGCAGTCCATAGTAGCAAAAGTCCTCACCGAGCAGCCGCGCCCGCTGCTCCCCAAGCGGCATACGATCCCGCGGCACGTCGAGCTCGCGGTGCTCACCGCGCTGGAGAAGATGCCGGCCGACCGGTTCGCCAGCGCAGCCGAATTTTCCAATGCGCTCAACACGCCGGGTGCGCAGACGGCGACGCCAGCGCGCCTCTCCGCAGGCCGCGCGGCTGGGTTCTCCTGGCCGCTGATCGCCGTCGCGGTTGGAATCGTTGCCACGCTGGGGAGCGGCCTGGGCTTCGCGGCCGCGCGCCTCGCCAGCGATCGCTCGGGCGCGGTGCCGGTGGTCACGCGCTTCGTGGTCTCCACTCCCGACGATCACAGGATCGGCGGCAGCGGCTTCACCGTAGTCGCCCTGTCGCCGGACGGGTCAACGCTCCTCTATGTAGGCCAGAGCTCGCGCGGGTTGCAGCTGTACCGCAGGAAGCTGGACGAGCTTTCCGCGGTGCCCATTCCCGGAACGGAGGGAGCACTGGCGGCGCTGTACAGCCCTGACGGTCGCTGGATCGGCTTTCCCACCGGTGCCGGCATGAAGCGAATCGCTGCTGCCGGCGGCGCGGTCACGCCGATGAACGTAGGAACCCTGGTTCCGCAAACGGGCGTCTGGCTCGGCACGGAGTTGATGGCTGTCACGGCACTGGACGGCGCCATTTACGCGCTCGACGGGGAGGGAAAGTCCCGGCTGATCGCGGCACCCGACTCGGCCAGGGGCGAGGGCGCGCTGATAGTCACCGACGTGGTGGACGGCGGACGCGCCCTGCTGGCCGTCGCTGCCTCGGGCGGTTCGGTGAACGGCAAGCCATACATCATCGAGGTCAAGAACGGCAAGCGGCGGCCGGTAGTGGATCAGCTCGTGAACGCCATCGCGTACGACCGAGGATACGTGGCGTGGGTGGATCAGGAGGGAACCTTGTTCGCCGCGCCCTTCGACGCGCGCGGCGACGGGCCCGCTGGATCGCCAGTGACGCTCGCGCAGCAGGTGCGGGTGTCCGTCGGCGGCGCGGCGCAGTTCGCCATCTCGCGCAACGGCTCGCTCGCGTACGTGCCGCAGCGGCCGCTCGCTCTGGTGCTGGTGGACCGCACCGGCAAGGCGGAAGAAGTCGCGGACATACAGCGGCAGTTTCACAGCCCGCGCATCTCTCCCGACGGATCGCGCATCGCTCTCGATTTCACCCACCAGGGGAGCCGCGACGTGTGGACGCTGGATCTGCGGGAGCGCACGCTGAGCCGCCTGACGTTCGACAACGACGGCCACGATCCGGTGTGGGACCCGTCCGGCACGCGCGTCGGGTACGCTAGCGCGCGGGGCGGAGTAATCGGGATGTTCATGCGGAACGCGGACGGGAGCGGACAGCGCGACTCGATTCGCGTCGGCAGCTCGAGCGAGACAATCGGGGCGTTCCTGCCCGGGGGCGATCGCGCGCTCACGATCGTCACGGGAAACGCGGGCAGCTTCGATCTGGCGCTTACCCCCGTGGCAGGCGGGACCGCTGGACAGGCTCTGCTGGCGACGAACTTCAACGAGTACTATCCCGCGCTTTCACCCGACGGCCGCTGGCTCGCCTACGTATCCGATGAATCCGGGCAAAACGAGGTTTACGTCCGCCCGGTCCAAGGCGGCGGAGCGAAGGTGATCGTGTCGCAGAACGGCGGCTCGGAGCCCGTATGGTCCCGGCGCGGGAACGAGCTGTTCTACCGCGGGTTCGGCGTGCAGGGGACGCCGCTCATGGCGGTACCGGTGCAGACGAGCCCCTCGTTCAGGGTGCTGTCGCGCGCGCAGCTGTTCGACGTGTCGGATTACGAGCCCGCGACGCCGCATTCCAACTACGACGTCGGACCGGACGGGCGGTTCGCAATGGTGCTCCAGGGAAGACTGTCGGACATCGTGGTGGTACAGAACTGGACGGAAGAAGTCAGGCGAAGAGGAGCGGCGGGGAAGTAGCGACTTCGAACGGCAACCACGCTGGAATATCCGGGAGCCGGGCTACACCTCTACTGGTGCTCGCCCCACTACGATGGTGACGTTGTCCGTCCCGCCCCGGTCCAACGTGAGCTCGAGCAGCTCGTTGCACAGCTGCTCCGATCCGGTCATGACCCGCATCCGCTCGGCGATCTCCTCGTCGGTGACGTGCTTCGTCAGCCCGTCCGTGCAGTACAGCAGCGTCCCGCTCCGCCGCATCTGCATGCACGTGACCTCCGGCGTCGCTTCCCCTCCGCCGATCGCGCTCGCGAGCACGTTCCGGTACGGCGAGATGTCCATCCGCTCCGCCGGAAGCACGCCCTTGTCCACGAGATCCTGCGCTATGGTCTGGTCGCGCGTGAGACGCTTGAGCGCGGTGCCGTCCCAGTAGTAGCCGCGACTGTCGCCGACCTGGACGACGTACACCCACGGCCAGATCACGAGCCCCACGGTAAGCGTTGACGCCATGCGCGTCGGCGGGGTCCGCGCGGCGGCGTCGCCGAGCACCGTCTCGTGCGCTTCGCTGATCGCGGTGCGGAGCGAATCGAGGAGCTCCTTGTCGG
>JBBDYA010000097.1:0-18560 GCA_040902005.1 Gemmatimonadaceae bacterium
CTATCACAAGTCCAGCGGCGACGCCGCCGAGCGGCGCACTGTCTGCCCGTTCAGCTTCGCGGTGGAGCAGGGTGCGTGGTACCTGATCGCGCACTGCGACCGCAGTGAGGGGATCCGCATCTTCCGACTGGACCGCGTCGCGGAACTGCGGGTGCTCGAGGACACGTTCAGCGAAGGGAGCGCCCCGGACGTGGAGGCGCTGCTGGCGGACGGCCGTGCCTTCGTGGGCTCACCTCCGGAAAGGCTGCGGGTGCGCTACTCCGCGCGCGTGTCGCGCTGGCTCGCGGAGCGGCAGCAGGGAGCGTTCGCGCCGGACGGATCGTTTGAGGTGGAGTATCCGCTGGGGGACGAGGAGTGGGCCGTGCGTCACGTGTTGCAGTACGGACCTGAGGCGCAGATCCTGGCTCCGGCGTCTGTGCGCGAGCTGGTGCGTCAGCGCCTGGTTCGCATCATCGCCGAGCGGTAACCGCCACTTGGAGTTGAGTCGCGCCGTGCGAACGCTACGCGGCGTACCGCCAACAGCGTCAACGCGGCGATAGGGACCGGCACGGGGCAGAATGATGTCGGTTCTGCCTCCGATCTCGGTTATCGTGCGCCAGGACAGACGCGCCGGGGCTTGACAAGCGTCACTTGTCACCCTATTCCTTGGGAGGGCAGCTTGATCCGCAACATCAGACATCGCGGGCTCAAGCGCCTGTACGAACGCGGAGACATCAGTGGGATAGGGGCCGACATCGTGTCGACCGTTCGAAACATTCTGGCGGTGCTGGATGTGGCCGAGTCTCCCATGGCGCTGAACCTCCCGAGGTACCGCCTGCATCGTCTCAAGGGGCAGCGACGGGGATACTGGGCCGTATGGGTGACGCCGAACTGGCGCATCGTCTTCACGTTCCGGAACGGCGACGCCTGCGACGTGGAACTGATCGACTACCACTGACAACGGTGCCAGCATGGCCATGAAGAATCCTGTTCACCCCGGGCGCATCGTACGCGAGGACTGCCTCGAGCCCCTCAATCTCAGCGTGACAGCGGCCGCCGAGGCGTTGGGTGTAAGCCGGCAGGCACTGAACAACATCGTCAACGAACGCGCAGGCATCTCGGCGGAGATGGCGGTGCGGCTGACGAAGGCCTTCGGTGGGCTTCCGGAGACGTGGCTTGCGCTCCAGGCGGCCTACGATCTAGCGGAGGTTCGGAAGCGGGAGAAGTCGATCACGGTACGGCGCGTCAAGGCTGCCTGATCGCATGGCGTCGCGGTGTCGCGGGGTGAGTAGGGCAGCTCTGGCCGATCCTCGAGCTGCTCAGCGAGATCACCGTGCCCGCGGGCGTATCACAGAGCGCTGCGTTCACGGTGCGTGCGACGAAGGCGGGTGTGCTGAGGCTAGTCATCAGCCGGCTGGATCATGTGCCGATCACGCGGTTGCTGACGTCGTTCTGAATGATGTGATAGCCGCCAGGTCGGAGATCGACTATACCTATTGAGAGTATTCCTGGACGTGGACCGCGACCCTGCCGAAGTGGTCACCGCGTACCGCACCAGCCGGCTGCACAAGTACCGGAGGCCCGGATCATGAAGGTCAGATACGACGTGAGAACCGACACTCTCACCATGCTGCTCCGGGAAAATGTCGCCATCGCCGAAAGTGATGAAGACAAGCCTGGCGTGATTCTGGACTATGACGACGCCGGCAACCTCGTGTCCATCGAGGTGCTCGATGCATCCACGCGCGTGACCGAAGCGCGGCGTGTCGAGTTCAACATGGCCGAGTAGTCGGGCGGCGAATGCTACAGGTAGCGCTTCAGCAGACAGCGCTCGTGGAAGAACTCGTCGAGATCGATTCGCAGCGGCTCGCGCGCGCCTGCGGGGTGCCAGGTGAGCACGTCACGGACGATTTCGGGGCGATCCTGCTCGGGGGTCCAGCGTTCAAAGAAGCGTGCGTCCAGGTCAGCGATCCAGTATTCGCGCACGCCCTTTGAGAGGTAGAAATCCCGCTTACGCACCCTGTCCTGCGAAATGGACGAGGGGGAAAGCACCTCCGCCGCAAGCAGCAGCCAGGTGACCTCCGGCCAGTGCGGCGGACGGTCCGCCGGGATCAGCGCCCGAGGCACCACGAAGACATCCGGCTGCATGATGGACTCGGGAGCGAGCTGGATGTCCGCGGGCGATGGCAGCGCCACGCCGAGCCGCTCGCTCCGGCAATACGGGTCGAGCAGCGTGAGCAGGGCGGTGATCGCAAGCTGATGCTGGCTGGCGGGCGCCGGTGTCACCAGCAACTCCCCATCCAGCAACTCGTAGCGCGGCCAGTGGCGGCTCGGGTCCATGATCGCGCGAACGTCGGCCGCGGTCCAGCGGCGCCTCGAAATGGCAGGCATGCCCATAATGTGCCCGGTGGTTGGAGGGAATGGCAACCCTGCATTCACCAACGTGACGAGGCGACGCGGCAACCGCGTCACCGTCTTCACGCATGCGACATCGATGTCGCTGCAACCTGAGTGCACGTCCCCCGGACTCCGTGACTGTCATACTGCCATGTCGCAGGACTTGCGGAGGAGCCCGCGGCCGTGAAGCGACATCTGCTCACCGCTTGGAACCCGCTGTACACGCGCGACGTGGACCAGCATTTCACTCTGCTGCTCCATTGGGCGCGCCTGGCCCAGGAGGGGAAGGCACTGCGCTATGATCCGAGAACTGACACGTTGACGATGCTTCTTCGCGACAACGCCCGGATTGTCGAGAGCGACGAGAACAAGCCGGGCATCATCCTGGACTATGACGCGGACGGCAATCTGGTGTCGAGCGAGGTTCTTGACGCGTCCATGCGAATTACCGAGGCCGGAAAGGTCGAGTTCCAGACCGCCGAGTAAGTCGCCGTTCATCGGGTAAGCTGGAGAAGGAGCAATGAGCGCGCTGTCAGACCCCGGCGGTAAGGTCTCCTCAACCTCCAGAGGAGCCAATCCATGCATCGCAAGGGTCTCACCGCAAAGGGCGTCATCCTCGCGCTGTTGTTCGGCGCCAGCTCGCTCGTTGCCCAGCAGCCGCAGCAGCCGCAGCCCACGGTCACACAGGCCGGCCAGCCCACGATGTCCGAGCTCATGGCCAGGGGGCAGGTTGAAGGGCAGTCGGCGGCCGAATCGGTCGGTACGGGGGGCTGGATGGCCGGGGGCGTCGTCACCGGCCTGCTCACCGGCTTGATCGGCACCGTGGTGATCTGGGCGGTGGCGGGGAGCAGTGACGTGAGCGTCCCGGCCGATCGCAGGATTTACATCGTGGAGCAGCCGGCGGTATACCAGCAGTCGTACCAGGCCGGGTACGGGCAGCAGTACGGACCGGATGCTCAGGTGCTCGCGCCGGCCGAGGTACGCGCGGAAGTCGTACGTCGCCTGCGATTGGCGGCGCGCGCGCAGGTCTAGCGCAGACGGGTCAGCAGCACGGCGCCCAGCGTGGTTGCCCAGAAGACGAACGACCACTTGATGAGGTCGGCGCGCACGTTCGCCAGCTCTGAGCGCACGTCGGCAATCTCCGAGTGCACCTCTTG
The DNA here is from genome assembly GCA_040902005.1 of Gemmatimonadaceae bacterium. GTDB lineage: Bacteria > Gemmatimonadota > Gemmatimonadetes > Gemmatimonadales > Gemmatimonadaceae > DASPMP01. Next base: position 3,534 of record JBBDYA010000097.1, read on the forward strand.
CCGCAGCTCAGCGAGATCAGCCCGCGACGCCTCGCGCCATTCACCGATACGCGCGATGAGGACGCGAACGTCCTCTCCCTGCGAGTCCACCTGGTCCATCCAGCTCACGAGGTCCTCCGCTGCGTCACTGCCGAGTGTTTGTTGGAACTTGCGGGCCAGCCGCGGTGACACCGCCATGGAGGCGCTCCTGGTTGCGGGTGCCTCCCACAATAAGAGTACCGGTCGGGATGACCGACATCAATTCATTGCAGGCCTTACCGCCCGAGCTGCATCATCGACACATCGCTCTCCACCCTGGGCAGCGTGAAGAAGAAACGGCGTCCATCGGTGGCGAATTCGCCGCGATACGTGGACTGCCCCGCCTCCCCGGCGATCACCTCGCGCGGCGGTCCACCGTGCAACGGCACCGCCAGGAACACGCTCGCCCGCGTGCGCGTCGAAATCGCGTTCACGTACAGCACGTTCGGGTCCTTTCCCCACATCGGCAGCATACCATAGTAGCCGTGCGCGGCCAGGCCGCTGATGGTCCGCTGCGCGCCGCCATCCACGGGAATCACCCGGATCGCGCCACCCACCGCCAGCGCCAGCAGCGTTCCGTCCGGCGACCAGTTCGCCTGCGGCACCGTGGTCCGCTGTAACGCGCCGACGTGGGCGAGCAGTCGCGGCTGGGACCAGCCGCCGTCCGCTTCGCGGGTGACGAGGGCGACGATGCCCGCCGTATCAACGATCGTGTACGCCAGGCGCCGACCGTCGGGCGACCATCGCGGTTGGAGCTCCTGCGCGGGGCCGCGCACGGCCACCTGCTCGGCGCCGCCCTCCGCGCTCACCACGTAGATGTCGCGCGTCCCTTCGCGCGTGGAGTGAAACGCGATCTCGCGGTCGTCCGGCGACCACCCCGGGATGAAATCGTTGGCCGGATCGCTGGTCAGCTGGATCGGCTCGCCGCCGTCCAGGCGCAGCTTGTAGATGTCGAAGCTGCCGCGCCGGTTGGAGTCGTACGCCAGCCATTGGCCGTCGTTCGACAGTGCGATCCCTTCCACGATCTGGTTCTCCCTGGTGATCTGTACCGCCGATGACAGCGCTACGGTGCGGCCGGGGATTGCCGTGGCCATCCAGATGTTGGACTGCACGCGCACGATGTCATACGCGGCGCGCGTGCCGTCGCGGGAGAGCGAGAAGGTCATCGCCGAGAGCCCGGTGGTGAGGCGCGCCGGCGTGCCGATGGGGGTGCCGTTTGCTCGAATGCGCTGCTGAAACACGTCCAGTCTCCCGCCGCCCATGCTGGACAGAAAGAGCAGCGCCCGTCCGTCCGCCGTGAACGCGGGGCTCGTGTTCACGTGCACCTCGTCCGACACGCGCACGGGCGTCGGTGCGTCGCCCGCGTCCGGTGCCGCCGGAATGACCCAGATGGCGTTGGTGGAGGTGTTGCCGATCACCGGCGGGCTGCCGGAGGCGTACGCCACCAGGCGCCCGTCGGGAGACCACGCCGGCGAATGCAGCAGGGGACCGCTCACAATGAGGCGCGCGGCGCCGCCGTCGGCCGGGCGAACCCATATGCCCTGAAGGTCTGCATAGGCAATCGATGCGCCGTCGCTGGACCACGCGGGCGACAGCAGGCCCTCCGACCCGAAGAGCCGCTGCGGTGTACCCCCGAGCGCGGGTACGACGTACAGTGCGTCCTTCGCCACGAAGGCCAGCCGTGAGCCATCGGGCGACCAGAAGGGATAATCGTGATCGCCGTCCAGGTCACCCGTGAGCAGCACCGCGCGCCCGCCGTCCACCTGCCTCACGTAGATGCGACCGTTGAGCAGGCTGGTGCGCGATTGCCCACTGATGGTCGCGGTGATCGCGCGGTCCGGCGCTCCGCTCTGCGCGGCGTACGCGACGAACTGGCCATCGGGGGAAATGGCCGGATGCACCTCGATGCCCGGGCCCGTCGCAATGGGGCTGGTGGACCCCACGGCATAGGGCGCCGGTGCCAGGCCGCGTAGTCCGAGCCAGAGTCCGGTTCCGGCCGCGAGCATCCCACCGATCGCGGCGTACCAGAGGCCACGCCTTTTCGGGGCTGAGGCGTGGACGATCATCGTGGGCGACGTGCCGCCGGTTGGCGTCCCGATCGCATCAAGCGCGGCGAGCAGCTCGTCCGCCGACTGCGGCCGGTCTCCGGGTCGCTTCTCCAGGCACTTCGCCACGAGCCCAGCAAGCGCCGGCGGCGTGGACGGACGTCGCCTGGCCAGCGGCTCGGGTTCCTCGGTCACGTGCGCGGCGAGCATCTGCTGCGGCGGCCGCCCGGCAAAGGGGCTCACGCCCGCCAGCAGCTCGTACGCCAGGCAGCCGAACGAATAGATGTCGGCGCGGTGGTCCACCTGGGGATCGGCGCTCGCCTGTTCGGGCGACATGTACGCCGGCGTGCCGAGCGCGACGCCCATCGAAGTGAGCCCGCCCCCCGCGGTGTGCGCGCCGCTGTCGGCCGCGGCGACATCCATGGCCTTGGCCACGCCAAAGTCCGTCACCACGGCCACTCGACCGGAGACGATGACATTGTCCGGCTTGATGTCGCGGTGGACGACGCCCTCGCCGTGCGCGTACGCGAGCGCGGCGGCCACGTCGTGCAGTACGTGCAGCGCGTCGTTCACCGACATTTCGCCGCCGCGCGTGAGGCGCGCGCGCAGGGATTCGCCCTGCACGTAGGGCATGGTGTAGAAGGGAAGGCCGCCGGCTTCTCCCGCGCTCAACAGCGGAACGATGTGCGGGTGCTGGAGCCGCGCGGCGAGCTGGATCTCGCGGCGGAACCGCTCAGCGCTGACCGCGGTGCTGATGTCCGCCGGGAGCACCTTGACGACGATCTTGCGGCCGAGCGCCAGTTCTTCGGCGAGGAACACCTGCGACATGCCGCCGCCGCCGAGCTCGCGCTCGATGGTGTAGCCGCTGCCGAGCGACTGCTGAAGTTGTGCGCGCAGGTCCATCGATGTCCGCGTGTATTCCGTGCAGGAGGGTGGGGAGAGGGAAGATGCAGTGCGGGATGGACGGCGGCCAGCGCGTTTTGTCGCTCTCGGGGGAGTGCGGGCCGGAGTACGCCCCAGACGAATCACACGCGTTGTGTTGCTCCTTGTGAGCGCGGGCCGGAGTACGCCCCAGGCGAAACACACTGCGCTCCTCGTCGCGTTCTCCGTCGCTATCGCTCCGTGCGAACGCTCCTGCGGTGCTCGTTGGCTTCGGCAGATGCGGCAGGGCCGCATTCCGCCTCAGGCGATTCGCCTGGGGCGCACTCCGGCCCGCGCTCCCTCAGGCTGGTTCGCGCGGGCAGGTCACCGGGGTGAGTCCGGCCCGCGCTCCCACGCTGGCAGGATCGCGCGGACCGCGCTGAATCGAGCATGCCGCGCCCGACCCGCAGGGCTTCAATCGGTCTCGCTGCGCACTGGTGGGAGAAATGATCCGGCTCGCAATGGAACGATCGCCGAACTGCTGATTGTGCGGCTAGCCTGCCATTGGTGCGCTCCTCAGGAATGCCCAATGGAGACCTGGCGATCGTGGCCGCGTCAAAGCTGCGCAACTACCTCCTGGATCATCGCCATCCGATCGGCGGGTCCAAGGCGCAGCTTTTCGCCGTACGGGCGGAAGTATGAACTGTGTGGTATTCTTGAGGGTGTGGCGGATTGGCGTTTGCCGCTGGTCAGCATCTGGATCATCCCTGTGGGGGAATCGATCCCTCGTTTCGTCACAGCGTATCCGGAGGAATGATGTCATTCAAGGAGCTCGATCGGGTCGTGCTGCTGGTGGACATGCCGGAGCACGGGTTGCGCGTCGGTGACGCGGGGACCGTGGTCCACGTGCACTCCACTGTAGCGCTGGAGGTGGAGTTTCTGCGCATGTCGGGGCACAGCCAGGCTGTGGTGACGGTAGACATCAAGGGTCTTCGTCCCGCCGCCGACACGGATGTCGTCGCTGCGCGGAGCGCCGAAGCCTGACGAGTCCCGCGCCCAGGAGCTCGCCGGGCAACCGCCGGCCTAGCGTAGCCGGGTCAGCAGCACGGCGCCCAACGTGGTTGCCCAGAAGACGAACGACCACTTGATGAGGTCGGCGCGCACGTTGGCCATGTCGGCGCGCATGTCGGACCGGAGACTGCGAATGTCGGCGCGAGCGTCCGCATCTGCCGAGTGCATCTCCTGCCGCAGCTCAGCGAGATCGGCTCGCGACGCCTCGCGCCATTCACCGATGCGCGCGATGAGGACGCGAACGTCCTCTCCCTGCGAGTCCACCTGGTCCATCCAGCTCACGAGGTCCTCCGCTGCGTCACTGCCGAGTGTCTGTTGGAACTTGCGGGCCAGCCGCGGTGACACTGCCATGGAGGCGCTCCGAGTTGCGGGTGCCTCCCACAGTAAGAGTACCGATCAGGATGACCGACATCAATTCATTGCAGCCCGTGCCGTTCGCATGTCAGACGAGCCGCAGCGGCGGGTACTCGCGACTGTCGGACGCGCCGGCCAGCTCGCGCAGGCGCTCGAGCAGCCGCACCATCGCCCACGTGTCGCGTTCGCAGTAGTCCAGCAGGTCCTGCCGCACACGCGCCCGCTCCTCGGCCGGGATCTTCTGCGCCACGAACAGCAGGCGGGCAATCTCCACGCTCGCAGCCATGCCGTCCACGATCACCAGGTCGCTGTACGTCAGCTCCGGCACCAGCGGCGTGAGCACGTACTTGAGGCTGAAGCTCCCGCGGAACTCGGGATGGTACACGTGCTCCCGCAGCACCGGCAGCAGGTCGATCAGCTTTTCCTCGAGCGCCAGCAATTCCGCGCGCAGCTCGGGAACGCTCTGCTGCAATCCGCGGATGCGCGTTTTCTCGAATGACGAGTAGGTGACCACGCGCTCTGCGCCGAGTGTGGCCTCGATCATCGCCCTGGCCAGCGCCGGCCGGGCGTCCTGCGATCCGTCGGCGAGAAACTCTTCATGCAGGTACCGTGCGCTGCCGGCACCGGGGGTGCCGTTCGCGTCGTCCGTGACTTCATGATAGGAAAACTGCGCCGCCGCCATCTCCCACGGAGCCATCCCCGGCCACACCGGCACCGCGCGCGAGATGGTCTCGAAATCCAGGAAGCCGAGCTTCACGTCGAACGCCGCCAGCGCCTCCGACAGCCCGGGCTCCACCACCAGCTTCTTCTCCCGCATGGAGCGGATCTGACGCCTGGCGGTGGCAGATAGCTTCTTCTTGGGTGGAATGTCCGCGATGCGGTGAACTCCGGCGGTCATGTAATCGGCGCATTTCTGCTTGCCCACGCCATAGAGCTTGCCGATGTGGTCCGGCTCCTTCGGCCAGCACCGGTCCATGAAGGGACACGCATACGGCTCGTGGCAGTTGATGCCGATCGGCGCGTCGGGCAGGGGACCGGCCAGCACCGCCAACTGCGCCGCGATCTGGCCCGGGAGCATGGGCAGCATGGGACGCACCTGCTCGGTCACGTCGGTGCGCGCGAACAGCTCGCCCTGGTCCGGATGACGGAAGTCGCGGTTCAGGTGCATGATCTCCACGGCGCGCACGTCCAGGCCGCTGGCGGTGAGCACGTGCAGTTGCACGGCCGCGTCCAGCAGGTGCTCGTCCTTTTGCGACGACGCGGACTTCACCTCCACCATTCGCCACCCGTCTGGCCCCGAACCCCCTTCGCGCGCCAACACGTCCACGGCGACGAACGTGTTGTCCGCCACGAAGCTGGCCTCGTAGACGGCCGGCGCGCCGCTCTCCATCGCCTCACGCGTGCGCTGGAGTCGCTCGGCGACCGCGCGGTGCGGCAGGTCGATGAGCACCCCGCCGGGAAAGTGAGTGCGTGCCAGGGCGCCTACCTGCGCTCCCTGGTCGAACCGGTCCTGGAGAACCTTGTCCGGCTGAAGCTCCACGGCGTTGGGTTCGTGCGCCTTCCACCAGAGCAGGCGGTGGCACTGGGAGCCGGCGACGAAGCGGGATTTGGAGAGCTGCACGTCACCAATGTGCGAGTCTGCGTAAGGGGGGCGCAACGGGACGGTTCTGCGCGGCGGTCGGTTCTCGGCGCCAAAGCGTTCTCGGCCCGCCGCTGCGCGGCGGTCGGTTCTCGGCGCGCCTTCGGCGCGGTCGGCGGGCAACTGCGGGTTCTCGGCGCGGTCGGCGAGCGGCCGCGTCAGCCGCCGCCGCACCCGGCGCAGTTGGCGGACTCCGGCAGCACGAGCAGCCGGCCGTAGGGAATGGTGTTGCCGCAGCGCGCGCAGCGCCCGTAGGTGCCGTGCTCCATGCGCTCGATGGCGTGGATCAGCGCGGCGTAGCGGACCTGGTCGCGCCCATACGCGCTGGCGGACATCAGCTGGTTCTGGATCGCGTCGATGCGCGAGACGCGTCCCACCGCGCCCTGGTCCAGCGTCACGGGCTGGCTCGCGTCCTTCGTGCCTTTCATCGCCTTCGTCAGGCGGGCGAGCTCGCGGTCGAGCTCGGCGCGCAGTTCGTCCAGCTGTGCCTGCGTCAGTCCGTCTGATGCCATGCGCGGCGTGCTGCCTCGACGCTACTGCTGCGGCTCGTCGGTCTCCGTCGCTTGATCGAAGCCCTCGGCCGGCTCATCCGGAAGACCGGCATCCTTGCGGCGCTGGCGCTCCTCGCGCTTGGCCGCCTTCTTCTTCTGCCGCTCCTGCTCCTTGCGGCGCTTCTCGAAATCGTAGTTTGGTTTTCTCGCCATGTCCTAATTAACACGATTGCGGGCGTGGGCGCTAACGGCGCCTAACCGTTCTCGGCGCGCCTTCGGCGCGGTCGGCGAGCAACTTCGGTGTCAGTGACAGCGGCTCACGATCGCAAGCGCGTTGCCAACGGGCCGCTCGCCGGCGGTGTCGGACGGCCTGTTCACCAGCCGCAGGGCGCCACCAGCAGCTGGGTCGGCAAGGACCATCGCCGAGGAACCGCCGCCATCGAGGTTGAGCGCGTCTCGAGCGCCCAGGGCGAGCATCACGTCTGCCAGCTCGCGCAGCGTCATGCCGTCACTGTGCGGTGCCTGCCGGCCGTCCACCACCACGAGTAGCAGGCGCGTGCCTTTGCGTCCGATGCCCACCGCGGTGCGCGGGTGCCGGACGTTGGACGCGGGCGCGGTCACCACGCTGTCGCGCACGAGCACGGGGCGCCCGCCCACCGCTTCCATGGGGTGGGGCGCGAGCGAGACGCGCGCGTCGACCAGCGCGCCCACTCGCAGCGATGTCGCGGCAAAGCGCATCGATTCACCCACCAGTCCGCTGGCGATGATGACGCTGCCGCCGTCCGGGATGTCCACGCCCGTTCGCGCGGTGTCCACCTGCACCAGGCGGCGGTCGCGGTCGAGGACCAGTTCCAGTGTGCCGGACGCAGTGTCCGTCGCGCCGCCCCAGTTCGCGTCGACGAGGGACACGCTGTCGGGCGCGCGCCGGTTCCATGCGTCGATCGGGAATGCGCGCGCCCCCAGCGCTACGGTTCCCGTCACCCGCAGTGTGGTGATGCGGGGAACACCCGCCGAGTCGAAGGCGATCACCGGGTGCGCGTTTGGACCGGAAAGAAGGCGCCCGCCCGAGACATGCGCGTTGGTGGGCAGTCCTGGCGGCGTGAAGAAGAAGAAGTCCGCATTGACGCCGCCCACTACGTCAAACGAGCTGTCGAGTCGCGCGAGCAGCGCCGACGTGGTCGCGCGACCCACGGCGCCCTTCGCGCCCTTGACCGCGACCGCCGAGTAGCAGGCGCTGCGATCCACGTCCAGCACGTGGATTGCCCACGGCCCCGACGCCGAACGGATGTACCAGTAGGTAACACCCCGCCGAACCTGCTCGGCCAGGAGGGTCTCCGTGGCGAATGGGAGGGCGGGGGGAACGGGGTTGAACCGCGCTCCGCTCGTCGCCGTCGCACAGGCGCCGGCGCTGGCCAGGAGGAAAACGAAAACGGGGCGGGGCGTCATGACGACAGCAGGGTTCGCGTCTCCGCCGCGCCCTCGATCCGGTAATCCACCTCGCGGCAGATGGCCTCGATGCGCGTGGTGAATTGGGTTGACGCGCCCTGTTCCAGGTGCCCCGCCGCGCGCAGCTGCGTGAGCTGGAGCGCCAGCGTGCGTAGCTGCTCATACAGGTGCGCGCGCCGGGCACTCAGGTTTTCCTGCTGCGCGCCAAGGTCCCGGAAGAGCGCGAGTTGCTGGTCGAGCAGCGCGCGCATCTGCGCCTTGGCCACGCTCTCCTGTGGTCCGGCGGCGCCAAGGGCGTCGAGGCTGGACTGGATGCGCTCGCGTTCCCGCGGGTCGAGCTCACGAGCCAGCGGACCGAGCCCTTCGTCGGCGTGCGCGATGGCGGCGCAGATGGCGGCGGCCGCCAGCCCGGCGTCCCTGAAGAGCGTGGCGTGTGGTGATGTCTCTTCCTCGCGCGCAAGGGTCTCGACCTCGCGCAGCAGGTCGGCGGGGGCTCGGGGGGGGGGCGTTGGCTCAGGCGCGCGCGCCCCCCCCCCTGCTGGCTGGAGCAGCGCCGCGATGTGTGGACGCGACCAGAACGTGCTGCCCGCGGTGGGCTCCCGCAGAATGCGGGCGTGGTCACTCTTCGAGATGTCCGCGCGCTTCACCCACTGTCGCAGGCGCCACATGCGCATGCCGAGGAGCGTGTAGAGCAGCGCCACGGTGCCGAAAACGACCGCCCTGGTGAAGCCGCTGTCATGGAACGCCGGATGCGCGACGATGAAGCGCTCGCGCATCGTGAACAGCATGTAGTTCGGAAAGGTGATGAGCACCGGGATCATCAGGACGTTCAGCGACCGGACATATCTGATCTCACGGGGCATTCGGTCCCACACGTCGCCGGGCCGCCGCAACGATCGCGGCCACCAGCTGCGCCACCAGGACGGCTGGCGAAACAGCGACTGCCACACGGGGCCCCATCCGAACCGGCGCGCGGCGGGGATCGCGTTCAGCGCCGCCAGGAATGGGAGTGTACCGGCGCCGACTGCCACGCCAACGATCTCCGAACGGGTCAGGAATCCGTACACACCACCAAGAAAAACAAACTCCAGCAACCCGGCCGTGATGAGGCATAGATTGACGCCCATACCGGCGATCTCGCGCAGCGCGTCGGGTGTGGACTCCTCGCTTTCGGGGGAGAGGGCCTCGCGCATGGCGCCGGCGTTCGGCCACCGCTCCGCGGGCTCTTTCGCGAGGGCGCGCGTGATGACGGTGACGAGGTCGAGGGGAAGCGATGGTATGATCTGCGTGGGGGGAATGGGGGCGCGCGTGGCGTGCTGCACCAGCACCTCGCGCAGCGCGCTTCCCTCGAACGGCAGCCGCCCGGTGGCCATGCGGTACGCCATCACGCCCAGCGAGTAGATGTCGCTCCGGCCGTCGATGTCCCGATCGCCGCTCCCCTGTTCCGGGGACATGTAGTGCGGGGTCCCAACGATTACGCCGGTTTGCGTCAGTGTCTCGAGCCCGGCGCGCTGTTTGGCAACGCCAAAGTCGGTGAGCATCGCCCGGCCCGACGCGCGGTCCAGCAGCACGTTGTCCGGCTTGATGTCGCGATGTACCACGCCCAGCGAGTGCGCATACTCCAACGCACTCGCCAGCTCGATCGTGATGCGGCGCGTCTCATCCGGGGGCAGGCGTCCCTCGCGTCTGAGCCGCGTCTCGAGCGTCTCCCCGTCGATGAACCCCATCACATAGTAGAGCAGGTCATCCGCCTGCCCGAACGTGTACAGGGGGACGATGTTGGGGTGGGAGAGCCGGGCCGCCGTGCGCGCTTCGCGGAGGAAGCGCTCACGCGCGTCGCCGCCTGCCACCTCTCCCGGCAACACCTTCACCGCCACGTCGCGCTCGAGGAAACTCTCGCGCGCCAGGTACACGACGCCCATCCCACCGCGGCCCAGGATGCGAACGACGTCGTATTGCGCGCCCAGCGCGCGCGCCAGCGCGGCGGCGGTCGGGTCGTCAGCGCTCAACGAAGGGGAGGTGGAATCCTTCGACCGCACGATGGTCCGCTCTGGGCGGCGATCAGGGGGCTCTGGGCGTCATTCCGAGCTTCTCGCGCGCGAACGGCCGCGAGTACGACGCGGGCGGATTGTGTCCGTCGGACAGCTCGTACGCGCGCGCGTACATCTCCCGCGCCTGCGCCGCGCGCCCCTGCCGTTCGTACGTCATGCCCAGCAGCACGTGCACGAACGGATCGCCGTCGTTGCCGCGCATGCCGAGCGATTCCTTGAAGCGGGCCTCCGCGGTGGCGAGATCGCCGACGTACAGAGCCACGTAACCCACGAGATACGGAAAGAAGCGCTCCTGCGGTCCGGCCATCGCGGTATCGGTGGCCAGCGCATGACGCGCGAGCGTCATCTGGCGCAGCGCCTCGTCGGCGTCGCCGCGGCGCGCCGCGATGCGCGCGCTGGCGTGCGCCAGGCGAAAGTCCCAGAGACTCTTCGGGTGCGTCTTCGGCTCCGGCTCCCGGAGCCCCAGCTCGGACCCCAACCGGTAGTACTTCTCGGCGCTGTCGAGCGCGCCGGCGTCGATACAGATGCGGGCGCCCTCGTTCGCCATCTCGCCCTGCTGGTAGAAGGCGTTCTGCGGCTCCTCGGTTTCCCGCGTCTTCCAGTAGTCGATGACCATCAGCTCGTAGCGCATCGCCTCGCCGCAGTTGCGATCGAAGCCGAAGGAGCGAGCCATGGCGCGCCGGGCTGCCGCGGTGTCGCGCGCGGTGGTGGCCGAGTTGATCAGGCGCTGGAAGAGGGCGCGCGATTCGGCATGCCGGCCTTCGACATCGAGGCCAACGGCCTCACGCATCAGCACCTGCCGGGGGTTCGGCGGGCGCTGCTGCTGCTGGGCGCCAAGCGGCACGGCCGCGAGCGCGAGGACGAGTATCGCCGCGGCGGCAGTGCCGGGGCGCCAGGAGGATCTGGAGGTAGCGGTCATGTGGTAGAAGTACGAAAAATCCGGTCGATCCGCCACCCCGCGCGCTCGAATGATGGTGGGCGGGCGCTGCTGCCGTGCTATCGTTGGTCATGGTTCGCGCATCGGCACAATCGCCCCCCCCCGAGGAGATCATCGCCACGATCGGCGAGCGCATCGCGCAAGGATGCGCGCCGCTCCGCGTGATTCTCATCGGCAGCCACGCCCGTGGAGACGCGCGTCCAGACAGCGACTACGACGTTGTCGTCGAGTTCAACGCTGAACCCGGGCGAGCGATCGAGCTGGGACGCGAGCTGCACGCGCTATTCCCCGAGCGGTGGCCGGTGAACGTGATTGCGCGGGGCAGGGGCGAGATCGAGCAGGGCGCGAATGATCCCGGGATGATCGACTGGGACATCGTGCGTCAGGGGAAAGTGCTGTACTCGGCACCAGGCGCGTACGAGCTGCCCGTGCCGTTGACGCCACGAGTGTACGAACGTCCGGAGACGCCGCCGCTGTCAGTGGCGACGTGGCGCCTGCGCGCCTGGCGCGATCTGGACCACGCCCGGTTCTCGATGACGCACGGCGATGGGTGGGAGTACGCCTGCTTCAATGCTCAGCAGTCAGCGGAGCAGTACCTCAAGGCGCTGCGAGGCATGTCACCGGAGTGCGAGCTGTTGAACGCGTACGCCGTGGAGACTCGCTACGGGCCGGTGATGGCCAACGAAGCAGAGGCCGTGGCCGCCATCGCGGCCGCGGAACGGATCGCGGCGGCCGTGGAGCCGCTGCTGGCTTAGAAGCGCGGCGTGTCCCCGGGTTGGGCGCGAGGTGTTCTGGCCGGCGCAAGCATAGTACCAATACTTGGACGACTACCACACCAGCCTTGCGTGTCCATTGAGCGCTTTTTCGTCCAAGTATTGGTACTATGCTTGCGCCGGCCAGAACACCTCGCGCCCAGCCCGGGGACACACTGTGCTTCCCACCGTCATTTTCTGAGCTTACCCAGGCGCTCAGACGGCGTCGCTCACGCTCGCAAAGTTGAAGTCGCGCACCCGCAGCGCAGGCATGGCCTCGCTGTTCGACACGCGGACGGGCGCGCCGACCGCGTCGAGCTTGCCCAGCATGAACAGCGGACTCTCGTTGAAGCGCATGTTCTGCACGGGGCGCGCAATCCTGCCGTCCTCGATCAGGAAGGTGCCGTCCCTGGTGAGGCCGGTGTACAGCAGCGTGCGCGAATTCACCGGACGGATGTACCAGAACCGCGTGACGAGCACGCCGCGCTCCGTGCTCGCGATGATGTCCGCCAGCGACTGCGTGCCGCCGGTCATGATGAGCGAACCGGAAGTGCCGATCACCGGCACCCCGTTCTTCTGCGCCCAGAAGGGGGAGTAGTCCAGGTTCCTGAGCACGCCGTTCTCGATCCAGGTGCGCGGCTGTACGGGACGCCCGTCGTTGTCGTACGGGCTGCCAAGGATCAGGGGATGCGATGCGTCGGAGATGAACGACACGCGCTGGTCCATGATCTGCTCGCCGACCTTCGTTCCGCCGCCGGGTTTGGAGAACGCGCTGCGTCCTTCCATCGCGGAGCGCGCGCTGAACGCGTTGGCCACGAGCGACACGAGGTCCGCCGCGGCCTGCGGCTCGAGCACCACGGTGTAGCGCCCGGGCTCGATGCGCACCGGGTTGCGCGACAGGCGCGCCTTGGCGATGGCGGTGTCGCTGGCTGCCTGAAAGTTCACCTTCGTCCAGTCGGGGTGGTTCGCGCCCCCCCAGCCGCTGCCGGTGCCGTCGTTCGTGCGCACCGTGGTGGTGAAGTCCACGGAGGTGGACGGCCGGTAGGCGAACAGGCCGGCGCTGTTGCCCAGCGCGTTGACGCGATCGTTCACGAGGAGAATGCCAGCGGCCTTGAGTCCCCCCGCGCTCGCGGCGGCGCTCAGGGTGACGCCGGCAGCCTGCGCCCGGTCCGCGGCGGTGGCGCCGGCGGTGGAGCCGAAGTGCCCGTCCACTTCCTTGTATGTCTGCGGGCCCACGAGGGGCATCTTCTCCGGGTTCTCGGGGGCGAGGCGGGCGAGCGCCTCGCTCTGTCGCACCGCGCGCTGGAGTCCCTCGTCCGTCACGTCGTTCGTGGTCGCCACCGCGTGGCGCCGGCCGAACGCGCTGAAGACCCGCACGTCCAGGTCGTTCACGCCGCCGGCCGTGGTAATCCGGTTGTCGGCGAACCGGATGTTGTTTTCCACGCCGGCGCCGAGCGACACCTGGATCTCGTCCGCCCGCGACATCTTCACCACGCGCTCGATGAGCGCCTGCGCCTCGTCCCTGGTCATCACGGGCATCAGCCGGTCCTCCCGGTGTTGATGACCCGCTGGTTTTTGAACCGCGCCGGGGGACAGAAGTGCGAGACGGCGCTCGTCTGTCCGGGCTCGCCCTTGCCATCGTTGAACGTGGCGCCGTGCCCGTAGCTGCCTCGGCCGCCGAGCATGTCGAGCGCGTTCCAGAAATCCGGGGTGCGCATGACATAGGCTACGTCCTTGAGCTGCCCCACGATCTTGCCGCCGCGAATCTCGTAGCACACCTGCGCCCCGAACTGGCCGTTGTAGCGCTGCTGGTCGATCGAGTACGTGCCGCGGCTGAGCATCGCGATCCCCTTGTCGGTCGCGGCGATGAGGTCGTCCCAGGAGCGCTCCTGTTCGCCGGGCAGCAGGGAGACGTTGGGCATGCGCTGGAACTGCACGCTGCTCCAGCTGTCCGCGTGACAGTTGCCGTGCGAGCGCAGGGGACGGTTCTGCCGCTGGTACCACCAGTCGAGCGACGGCGCCAGCTCGCGTGTGGTCTGGTAGTCGTTGAACATGCCGTTCTTCACGATGAGGAAATCGTCCGGCTTGATCCCGTCGTCGTCGAAGCCGATCGTGGCGCAGCCGCCCTCTTCCGAGCGGTTGCCAAGGAAATTCATGAAGTCGGGACCGAGCCGCACGGCGCCGAGCTTCTCGCGCGGCGGCGCCAGGAAGCTGGTGCCGGCCATGTTGGCCTCGTGCCCCAGCGCGCGGTCCAACTCCGTGGAGTGGCCGATGGACTCGTGGATGGTGAGAAAGAGGTGCGAGGGGTGGAGCACGAGATCCCACAGCCCCGCCTCCACGCTCTTCGCCTTCAGCTTCTCCGCGGCCTGCTCGCCCCAGTGGCGTGCGTTGTTCACCACGTCCTGCGCGAGGATGTACTCGTAGCCGCGTCCGATGGGCTGGACGACGTTCCCGCGACTCTGGGAGTCGGAATTGTCCGACGCCACCGCGGTGACGTTGAAGGGAAGGTCGCTGCGGATGATCGTCTGCGAGAGGATGGAGCCGTCGGTATTGGCGTAGTGCTTTTCCTCCTTCACGAACGACATGCCGCTGGAGACGAAGCGCACGCTCGGCACCTTCGCGGCTTCCGCGTTCGCCCGGAACAGGAGCTCGGCTTTTTCCTCGACGGGAATGTCCCACGGGTCGGTGACGTACGCGGACTTCCAGGTCTGGCGGCCGTGGTTCTCGCCGGGGGCGAGGATCACCGGGGCGGCGCCGGGCAGCCGATTCGCGTTGGCGATGGCAATGGCTTCGCGCACCGCGGCGGTGACGCCGTCGGGTGTGAGGTTGCGGGTGCCGGCAAAGCCCCAGGTGCCGCGCACGAGCGCGCGCACGCCGAGCCCGATGCTGTCGGTGTCCACGACGTTGACGATCTGCTGCTCGCGCGTGGCCACGGTCTGCCGTCGGTAGCGTCCGATGCGGGCGTCGGCGAACGACGCGCCGGCGGACTTCAGGGCGTCCACGGCCTGGAGCAGCAGCGTCTCGATGTCCGACGGGGCGAGCTCGGCGAACGTGTTGGCCCAGGCTTCGGCGGGACGGATCAGGCGTCCGCCGACGACCAGCCCGGCCGCGGCTGCGCTGGTCCTCAGGAATTCGCGTCGTTTCGTCATCTGGCCACGTTATCCGGGGGCGCGACCTGGGGCAACCGTGCGTCGGTCGTTGGGCTTGTGCGCGGTCGGCGGGGTGCGCTCCGCGCGGATCACGCTCGCGCGTTAGTCGTTGCCCGCGGGAGCGGTCGGCGGGGTGCGCTCCGCGCGGAACACGCTGTGCTCCTCGTCGCGTTCTCCGTCGCTATCGCTCCGTGCGAACGCTCCTGCGGTGCT
>JBBDYA010000098.1:0-2664 GCA_040902005.1 Gemmatimonadaceae bacterium
CAAGCGCGTACGGCGCGGCCGAGTCCACCGGCGTGATGGCGCCCACGACCTGGGCGTCCGAGACCAGCAGAGCTCCCGCCGCCGGCTGCGCGACGAGCGCGAGCACGGGCGCCGAGGTGAGATTGCCGGCGCGGGCAGTCAGCTGGGCGGATCCCAGGTCAGCGGCGGCTGTCACCAGGCCCGTCGCGGTGACGGTCACGACCGAGGGGTTCGAGCTTTCGAATGTGGCGGCGACGATCGTGCGGTGGCCCGCGGCATCCACCAGGACGGGGAAGAGCTGCTGCTGGGCGCCCACCCCGCTGAGCAGCAGGGTGCCCGGTACGACTTCCAGGCAATCGGTGCACGACCCGGCCTGAACCGTGGTTACAACCACGATGGCGGTGCCGGTCACTCCGTCCGCGCTCGCGGTGATGGTGGTCTGTCCGGCCGCCACGCCGGTCAACAAGCCGCTCGTCGAAACACTCGCCACCGTTTCGGCGCTGGAGTTCCAGATGATCGTCCTACCCGTGACAGGGGTGCCGGAGGCGGTCTTGGGTGTGGCCGTGAGCTGCACCGTCTGACCCACCAACGGCGTGGCGACTGCTGGACTGACCTCTAGTGTGGCGACGGGCGTCGAGTTAGGGCCGCTCGGCTCCTCACCGCACGCGGCGAGGGCAGCGAAACTCAGAAAGATCCATCGAACCCGGCACGGCCGCGTCCGCATGATCTGACCCTAAACCCCGTGGTGCTGCTCGCGTGCTCCACGCCACCAACGGGGTGGGAATTCAATCTGGCGCGGCAAACATCGTGCAGCTCCCGGCCCGACGCAAGAGCATGGGCGAGATGGTGCGCCTACGTCACCGGGTCATCGCTGCTTTCGGCTCCACGACGGTCAGCCGCAACTGTCCCGACAGGAGCTCCCACGAGTGCACCGGGTTCTCGAGCCAGAGCACCTGACCCGGGTGCAGGTCGAGGATTGTCTTACTCCCATCGGGCAGCGTCAGTCTCGCCCGGGCGGTTTCATGGCTGACTATCACCAATGGAGGATGGCTGTGCATCGGGCTTCGGTCGCCGGGTGAAGCGAGCACGTCATACACCCGCACGTGATCGTTCTCCAGGACGACGTGGTGGTGAGCAGGGTCCACCGTAACAGCGTCGGTCGCCGGTCGCGTGACAGTCCCTCGCGCCGTACCGAGGGCGGCCGCTTTCACTTCGATGCCCATTACCTGAGCGTTCCCCGCCAGAAGCTCCCACGAATGCTGCGCGCCCTCCATCCACATTACCTGTCCGGGATGGATGTCGAATATGGCTCTACTTCCGTCAGGCAATTCCAAGCGCAACCGCGCCCTGCCCATCCCCACGAATACGAACGGCGGGTGGCTGTGCATCGGGCTCCGCGCCCCGGGCGCCCCAAGGGCCTCGAATACCCGCACGTGGGCGTTCTCCAGTACAACGTTGTGATGGGTGGGATCCACGGCGACCGCGTCGGGCGCGGTCTGCGCCATTACGGCCGGCGCGCCGGCAATAAGGAACGCTGCTGCGAGAGCGAATCGTATGTGCATGCAATCCTCCTGGCGGTGATGTGCTTCCGCTGGCAGGTGCCGGCGAAATTCTCATCGGCGGAGCCCGGCGGCAGAGCGGATAACATGACGAAAGACCCGACCGCTCGCAAATTTGTTGGCAGCGAACCGCCATCCCCCAGCCCATAATCCAGGACCATGCGACCAAACTTCCGTTTCGCGCTCGCGGCATTCCTCACTGCCTTCCCGGCTGCTGCCACCGCGCAGGCGGGCGCGCCCGAGCGGCCGTTCGGCACTTTGCGCGAACAGGGCGAAGTGCGGCAACGGTGGCTCGAGACGCGCATGACCACCGTCCTCCCGGCTCTCATGCGCAAGTACGGCGTGGACATGTGGGTGATACCGATGCGGGAGTACAACGAGGATCCGGTATTCACCTCGCTCGTGGCCCCCACGACTTTCGCCGCGCGCCGCAGGACCATCTACGTCTTTTCGCTGCATGCCGATTCCGTCGAGCGGATCGCCCTGGGCGGCAGCTCGCAGGGCGGCGTGTACACCGCGATTCGGTCAACCAAACCTGCCGCGGGCCCAGCCGGGGCACGCGCGGAGCGTAACGCCGAGCTGTGGGGGGACGAGCAGTGGCTCGCGCTCCTGCAGGTCATCGAGGAGCGTGATCCGCGTACCATCGCGGTGAACGTGTCGCGGGTATTTGCGTTCAGCGACGGGCTCACGGCGGGCGAGCTCGAGGGAATGAGCGCAGCTCTCGGCCAGAAATGGACCAACCGCTTTGTGCGGCACGATGCCCTGGCAGTGGAACTCATCGCGACACGTCTGCCCGCAGAGGTGGAATTCTACAAAAAGCTGCAGGAGGTGGCGTGGAACATCATCGAAACAGCTTTCTCGAGTGCGGTGATCACGCCCGGCGTGACGCGGACGGAGGACGTGGTCTGGTGGATGCGGCAGCGCGTGAACGACCTCGGGCTTGGCAGCTGGTTCCAGCCGTCCGTCGAGGTCCAGCGGCGCGGCGTGAGCGCTGCCGAGCTCGGCGCGAATCCGGTCATCCAGCGGGGTGACGTGCTCCACTGCGATTTCGGCGTGGTCGGCCTGGGCCTGCATACCGACACCCAACACATGGGGTATGTTCTCCTCCCGGGAGAGACCGCTCCCC
>JBBDYA010000099.1:0-68121 GCA_040902005.1 Gemmatimonadaceae bacterium
CAGCCGCGATCAGATCGGCGGAATTCTCCAGGCGGTCGCGCGTGCGCTGCCGCTCCAGCGCGCGATCCTGCTCGAGCAGCCGCCAGCCCAGCCACGACAGTGCCGCAACCAGCAACAGGGTGATCGCGAGAAAGCGGCTGAGCAGCGGATGCGGCGTGATGATCCGGCGGCGAGTGGGGGGGGGCACCAGGAGCTCGAAGGAGGAGGTGTGCAACTCAATAGTTCACCTTCTCCCTCGGTCGCGCCAGACGTGGCACGAGGAGCACCTTCGCGGCGCCGCACTCCCCAACTTCCTAGATTCCTGCAACATCGAACGGCCGCAACGGTCGCTCGGTCGCGTTCCACCGCTCTTTCACTTCCTCATGCGGTGTGAACAACCTCTCTAGATCCCACGTAGGTGCCTTCATTCCATCGGACCGGCGGCCCCGTGCCCTTTCACGATCCCCCGCGCCTGCCGCGGGGTTTTCGCTGCGCCAGCAGACACATCGGACTCAAGCCGGCGGCGAAGGATCTCGCGCTCTTCGTGAGCGAGGTGGACGCGGCGGCCGCCGCGCTGTTCACGCGCAATCAGTTTCCGGGCGCGCCGGTGATCCTCGGGCGGGAAACCATCCGGGCGGGACGGCTGCGCGCCATCGCCGTGAACAGCAAGGTGAGCAACGTGGCCACCGGTGACGCCGGCGTGGCGAACGCCCGCCGGATGGCGGCCGCCGCCGCGCGCGAGGCGGGAACCACGGCGGACCGGGTGCTCGTGAGCTCCACCGGGGTCATCGGCGTCCCGCTGCCCATCGAGGTGATCGAGTTGGGCATCCAGGGGATGTCGGACGACCTCCAGGACGACCCGCGCGTGGGCGCGGAGGGGATGATGACCACGGACACCTTTCCCAAGGCGCTCTCGATGGGTGTCGGCCAGGCCACCATCACCTGGATCGCGAAGGGGTCCGGGATGATCGCGCCGAACATGGCGACGATGCTCGTGTACATCTTCACGGACGCGGCGGTGGACGCGCCGGCGCTGGACGGAATGCTGCGCAGCGCCGCGCACGTGTCGTTCAACATGCTGTCGGTGGACACCGACATGAGCACGTCCGACACGTGCGCGATCCTGGCGAACGGGCTCGCGGGACCCGTGGACGCGCCGGCGTTCTCGGCGGCACTTACGCGCGGCTGTATCCGTATGACCGAGATGCTGGCGCGCGACGGGGAGGGCGCGACGCGCCTGCTGCGCGCGACGGTGCGGGGCGCCGCGACGGAAGGCGACGCGCGCCTGGTGGCCCGGTCGCTGGTGAATTCGCCACTCATCAAGACCATGGTGCACGGCGCCGATCCCAACGTCGGGCGGATCCTCATGGCGGTGGGCAAGTGCACCGACGTCACGCTCGCGCCGGCGCGGACGTCGGCGTTCGTGAACGGGCTCGAGGTGGTCCGCCACGGGGCACGCGTCGACTTCGACGAAGGCGTGGCGCGCTCGACGCTCTCGGCGAGCGCCGTTGACCTCGTCGTGGAACTCGGCGTCGGGCTCGCCTCGGCCACCGCATACGGATGCGACCTGTCGCACGGCTACGTGGACGAGAACGCCGCGTACTACTCGAGCTGATTCTTCTGAGCTTCCTTAGCTTTCGACACATGCACGAACAGGACAACGGGAACGTCCTTGCCACGATCGCTCCCAGCGCGGTCACGCGCGTCCACCTGGTGGGTGTCGGCGGCACGGGAATGGGGGCGTTCGCCGGCATGCTCAAGGCCGCCGGGTACGCGGTCACGGGCAGCGACGAGAACGTCTACCCGCCGATGAGCGACATGCTGCGCGACTGGGGGATCGAGGTGTTCACCCCGTACGCGCCGGCCAATCTCGACCGTGCCGCACCTGACCTGGTGATCATCGGCAACGTGATCCGCCGCGTGAATCCGGAGGCGACCGCGGTGCGCGAGCGCGGCCTTCCCCAGATGAGCTTTCCGGCGGCGTTCGGCTCACTGATCCTGGCCGACCGGCATAGCGTGGTGATCACCGGTACGCACGGAAAGACCACCACCGCCGCGCTGATGGCGCACGTGCTCGTGGAAGCCGGGCTGGACCCGAGTTTTCTCGTGGGCGGCGTCACGGCGAACTACGGGGGCAACTTCCGGCTGGGCAAGGGCCCGCACGTCGTGGTGGAGGGAGACGAGTACGACACTGCCTATTTCGACAAGGGACCGAAGTTCCTGCACTATCGCGCGAAGACCGCGCTGCTCACGAGCCTGGAGTTCGACCACGCGGACATCTTCCGCGACCTGGCGCACTACGAATCTGCGTTCGCGGACTTCTGCCGGACCTTGCCCGTGGACGGCGTGCTCGGCGTCAGCGCCTCGTATCGGAACGCCGTGGAGGTCTCGCGCGCGCATTGCCGCGCCAGGGTCGTCACCTACGCGGTGAACGGGAAGGCGGATTATCGGGCCGACGATGAGACGTTCTTCGCTGACGGCGCGCGGTTCACCATGCACACGCCGGACGGGAAGAAACAGGCGCTCTTTCTCCCGATGTCCGGCTATCACAACATCGAGAACGCGGCGGGCGTGTATGCGGCGGCGCGTTCGCTGGGATTGTCGCCCGACCAGATCGCGCTGGGATTCGCGACATTCACGGGGGTGAAGCGTCGGCAGGAGGTGCGCGGCGAGATCGGCGGCGTCATGGTCGTGGACGATTTCGCGCACCATCCCACGGCCGTGCGTGAAACCATCGAGGGCATCCGGCAGCGCTATCCGGAGCGTCGGCTGTGGGCGGTATTCGAGCCGAGGTCCAACACGAGCCGCCGGAACATCCATCAGGACGAGTACGTCATGGCGCTCACCGGGGCGGATCTCGCCACGATCCGCGAACCGGAGCCGCACGACAAGGTGCCGGCGAACGAGCAGCTGAACGTGCCCGCCATTGTCGCGGAGCTCAACGCGAAGGGCGTGATCGCCAGCGCCTCACCCAGCGTCGAGACGCTGCTCGCACAGGTGTCCGCGGACGCGCGATCGAACGACCTGATCCTCGTGATGAGCAACGGCTCGTTCGGGGGCTTCATTCCGTCCCTGATCTCGGCGCTGCAGAGTCGCGCAGCGGGGTAGACGGCCGCGAGGGCGGGGCGAGAAAGTTGCACTGAGCGTACCCGACACTCTCACGCTGAGGACGCATGCGCTGGAACCCAGGGGGCCGGAGCTCGAATGTCGAGGACCGACGTGGGCGTGGACTTGGCGGACCCGTGGGCATTGGGGGCGGTATCATCACCCTGATCCTGGCGCTGATTTTCGGCCCCGGCATCCTCAGCGACTCCGACGGCGGGACGACCGCCGATTCCCACGGTGAGGTGGGCCTCACTCCGGCTGACTCCGCTGCGGAAGAGCCCGTGGTGCAGTTCGTGTCGTTCCTGCTGGACGACATCCAGCTTACCTGGGAGGGCGCATTCCGACGCGCCGGCGGCAGCTACCGTCCGGCCACGTTGGTCCTCTTTCGCGACGGCACGCGCAGCGCCTGCGGCGTGGGCCAGTCCGCGATGGGCCCGTTCTACTGCCCGCTCGACGAGAAGGTCTACCTCGATCTCGGATTCTTCGATGAGCTGGACCGCCGCTTCGGCGCACCCGGCGACTTCGCGCAGGCCTACGTCGTGGCCCACGAGCTGGGACATCATGTGCAGCACCTGCTGGGTCTCACCGCCCGCGTGCGCGAGTACCAGCGCGGCGACCCCGCGATCGCGAACCAGCTCTCGGTGCGCATGGAGCTCCAGGCCGACTGTTATGCCGGCGTGTGGGCGCATGCTGCCGCGGAGCGCGGGCACCTCGAGACGGGGGACATCCAGGAAGGGCTTGGCGCCGCCAGCGCCGTGGGCGACGACCGCATTCAGCGCCGCGCCGGCGGCTCGGTCGACGTGGATTCCTTCACGCACGGCTCGGCGCGGGAGCGCACGGAATGGTTCATGCGCGGCTACGAGAGCGGCAACTCCACGGCGTGCGACACGTTCGCCGCCCGGTAGTGAGCCGCCACGACACCCAGGGAGATCCCGAATGACAAAACACAATGGCAGCCGGGCGAAACTCATCGACGGGCTGAACACCGACCTGGCGCACGAGTACGCCGCGGTGATCACGTACCGCACCTACGCCAGCGCCGTGACCGGTCCCTTCCGGCAGGAGCTGCGCGAGTTCTTCGCGAACGAAATCCCGGACGAGCTGGGGCACGCGGAAATGCTCGCCGACAAGATCGTGGCCATGGGCGGAACGCCGGCGGTGACGGTCGCCGCGGTCAAGACGACCGACGATCCGCGCGAGATGCTCCAGAACGCGCTCGCGGATGAAGAGGCGACGATCGAGCGGTACGTGGAACGCCGGCGGCAGGCGGACGAACAGGATGAGCCGGGACTCGCGGTCCGGCTCGATGACATCATCGTGGACGAAAGCAAGCACCGGGACGAGCTGCGCCTGATGCTGAGGCGCTGGCCGGAGTGACGGGGAGTGCGGCGGCATTTCCACGCGGAATGCCGCCCACCCGTACGGCGATCAGGCCCAGATCAGCGGCACGATCGCGATCAGCGACGGAATCGCCCATGCGATAGCGGCGGCCGCGTAGCCCCTCGACCGCGGCACCTTCGCGATCACCGACACGCCAACCGCCAGCAGGAACGTCACCCAGAGCGTGAACACGTCGAATCGGGCGATCAGCCCGAGCACCTGGGACGGCATGGAGTCTGGATCCAGGAAGCGCGCCGGGCTGTAAGTCACGTCGTACATGCTGTCGATCGTGGCGGTGTCCACCATCAGCCCCTGCACGGTCGTGAGCAGCGAGCCAAGCAGTCGCGGGATCTGCGCGAGGGTGCCGATGAGCATCGCGCGATTGAAGCTGATCGACGCGGACACCACCTTGGCCCCCAGCCAGATCAGGATGGCGGCGAAGAGGATGAGCAGCGGCGTGGCAAGGTAGATCCCGACGCTCGAGACGCCTTCCATGATGCCGCGCTGACTCGCCAGCATCTCCGGGGTGACCTGCGGGTTCTCCGCCATGAGTTTCGCGATGTTGCGTGTGTACTCGGCGTCGAAGACGGCGGCGGTGAGGCTGCGGCTCGCAAACTGGAAGATCGCGGCGATGCCGGAGATGATGAAGAAGTGCGCCCAGTAGCCACTGCGCTCGCGCCGGGCAAAGACGTTCGAGGGCGCGTAGAAGATGTCGATGAAATCCTCGAACAGGCTCGCCGTCTCGGTCGGCGGCGGCGGGGCGTTCACGGAAGGATCATATCCGGCGCGTTCAGCGTCCTGACGATTGGTCATGCGGCCTCCGACAGGGGGGATGGGAGATGACGTCCGCAATGATACCGAACGCTTGTCCACGCGCCAGTACGCTCAGCCATTTGCCAGTCGTACGAACTCGCGGATCCGGCGCTCGTCGGTCTCCTCCCAAACGGCTTCGTCCTCGGGAGGGTCCTTGCGCAGCCGAATGGCGCCGCGGTCCGGCGCCATTGGGGCCCTGGCCGGCCGAGTGCCGCGCACGTGCACCTCCCCCACGCCGCTTCGGTGCACGAGTTCCTGCACGGTGTCCTCGCGAACGCCACCCCCGGCCATGACGGTGATCTGCCCCGCGCCGCGCCGCGCCAGGGCGCCGATCGCCTCCGCGCCGTCGAGCGCGCGCGCGGCGCCGCCGGAGGTGAGCACGCGCGATATGCGGCCGCGGATCAGGGTCTCGAGCGCTTCGTCTTGGTCCCGCGCGAGGTCGAACGCGCGATGGAACGTCACGGGCAGTTCCCGCGCGGTGTCGACGAGTACGTGGAGACGCTCCTCGTCCACGCGGGCGTCGGCGGTGAGCGCGCCGACCACCACACCGTCGGCGCCGAGCATGCGCGCCGCCTCGATGTCCAGCCGCATGACCGCGATTTCCTCGTCCGAGTAGACGAAGCCGCCGCCGCGCGGGCGCACGATGGCAAACACCGGGATGCGCAGCGCGGACTTCACGGCGGAGATCATGCCCGCGCTCGGCGTCGTGCCGCCGTCGAACAGGTTGTCGCACAGCTCCACGCGACCCGCGCCGCCACGCTCGGCGGCCACCGCGGAAAGCACCGAGTCCACACAGGCTTCGACGAGAACGGCCATGGGCTGACAACCTATCTATCTTTCGCGCATGTCAAAGGACAACGCTGCCTACCTGCAGAAGTTGCGGGCCGAGGGAACACGCAACCTGGGCGACACGCTCGGCATCGAGCTCACCGAGCTGACGAAGGAGCGGGTCGTGGCGACGATGCCGGTGGACGAGCGCACGCGCCAGCCGTTCGGCATTCTCCACGGCGGCGCGAGCGTGGCGCTGGCGGAAACGGTCGCGTCGCTCGCCGGCGCGATGAACGCGGATCTCGAGCACTTCATCGTGGTCGGGGTCGAGATCAACGCCAACCACATCCGCGCCAAGACGGACGGCGTCGTGACGGGCACCGCGACCCCGATCCACGTGGGACGCAGCACGCAGGTGTGGGGGGTGGAAATCGTTGACGAGGAACAGCGCACGATTTGCGTGTCCCGGTGCACGCTGGCCGTCGTCCCCAGGAGTCGCGGCTAGGGAAGCACTGGCTCGGCGCCCAGCCCGCGGGCGAGTTCAGTTCATGCAGCGGTAGCGCACGGAGATCGGCGCCTTCGCTTCACCGGCCTTGGCACCGGCGACCGGAAAGGCGAACACCGACGTGACGCTGTCCGCCAGCAGAAAGCTGGTGTCCCTGCCGGGGCGGACGTAGCCCAGGAGCGCGGCATCGCCGCCCTGGAACCGCACATACACGTCGGTGGTACGATCATCGGTGCTGGACACCATCGCCATTTTCTGCCCCTCACAGCTCGCCGCGGCGCTCTCGAGCGCCACGCCGCGGTCACAGGACGCGACGACCAGTACCAGCACGACGGCAATTGACGGCTTCATCCACACTCCTGGGGGAATCTTTCTGGCGCCCGGAAAGCGATCCCGACCGGACAGTCGCCAGTCATGTAAGTCGGATAGGCTAAGGCGGATAGGCGAGTTTCGTCAACTCGGTTCGGCGCCCGACTTCGCTCGCGGAACGAGCCTCCCTATGTTTAGGGATTCTCCGGAGCCCTCATGATCGTGCCGCACTCACTCCGTGCCCCGTTGCTGTGCTGTGTCGCCGGGCTGGCCGGATGCGCCAGTGGAGCGACTCACTCGTCGACCGCCCCCCCCCCCGTACCGGAACCGGTGCCGGTGGTGGTTCGCACCAACGCCGACGCCATCGCGCAGGCCAGGGCCGATAGCGTGCGCCGCCCGTACACGGCCGCGGACGTGCGCTTCATGACGAACATGATCGGGCATCATGCGCAGGCGATCGAGATGTCCCGCCTGGCACCGACCCGTGAGGCCGACGCCGCCGTGCTGCGGCTCGCCGCGCGTATCATCAACGCCCAGCAGGACGAGATCGTCCTGATGCAGCAGTGGCTCGTGGACCGCGAGAAGCCGCTGCCCGACCCGCATGCGCACCACGGCGGGCACGCCCACCTGATGCCGGGGATGCTCACGCCGGAGCAGACGCGGCAGCTCGAGGCCGCCCGGGGTGCCGAATTCGACCGTCTCTTCCTTACCTTCATGATCCAGCACCACAACGGCGCCGTCGTCATGGTGAAGGAACTGTTCGACACCTATGGCGCCGGACTGGACGACGTAGTCTTCAAGTTCGCATCCGACGTGAACGTGGATCAGACCACCGAAGTCCGACGCATGGAGCAAATGCTCGCTTCTTTTTCGACCACTCAACCGACCCAGCCATGAATCTCCCGAAACTTTCGTTCGCGGCCGCGCTCGTGATCTCCGCGGCGTGCGCCCCCGCGACCCCGCCGATGAGCAGCCCGACGCCGCAACCGGCGGCCACCGATCCACGCGTGGGCCTTCGCGCCGGACTCTTGAACGCCGAAGAGGCAGTGTCGAACCTCCGCGTGATGGCCAAAGTGCCTCCGGCGCAAGGCTTTGTGGGGTCCACCAATTCCGACCTCGCCTTCCTGGGCAACTACGCCATCCAGGGCAACTACAACGGCTGGCAGATCTGGGACATCTCGAACCCGAGCGCGCCGGTGTTGACCACCGCGTACGTGTGCCCGGCGTCGCAGAGCGACGTGTCCGTGTACAAGAACCTGCTCTTCGTGTCCGGCGAAGGGCTGGGCGGTCGTCTGGACTGCGGCACGCAGCCGGTGCGCGACACGGTGAGCGCCGAGCGGCTGCGCGGGCTGCGCATCTTCGATATCAGCGACATTCGGAACCCGAGGAACGTGGGCAACGTGCAGACGTGCCGCGGGTCGCATACGCACACGGTGCTGGTGCCCCCGTCGGACCCCAACAACGTCTATGTCTACATCTCGGGATCGGCGGGCGTCCGGTCGCCCAACGAACTGCCGGGGTGCGTCCGCTCGGCGAGTGATCCCAACACGTCTCAGTTCCGCATCGAAGTGATCCGGGTGCCGCTGGCAAATCCCGGGGCGGCGGCCATCGTCAGCTCGCCGAGAATCTTCGAAAACCTCGTCGCTCCGCCACGCCACGGTCCCGCCCTCGAGGACACGCTGGGCTCGGGAGCGCGCATGGCCGCCGCCAAGGCGCGCGGCGAATACACATACATGTTTCGCGGACAGGAAAACGTGCTGCCGCCACAGTTCTCGCGGACGCTGCTGGACAGCCTCGTCCGGGTGCGCGGCGGAACCGGCGCGCCGACGGCCGCCGACAGCGCGAAGCTGAGAACGGATGTCCAGGGGTTCGTCGACCGGCTCTTCGCCGCGCAGGCGGGCGGCGCCGGCGGACGCACCGGTCCCACGCAGTGCCATGACATCACGGTGTATCCGGAACTCGGGGTAGCCGGAGGTGCCTGCGAGGGATACGGCTTCCTCCTGGACATCCGGGACCCTGTGAACCCGGTGCGCATCGATGCCGTGGCCGACTCGAACTTTTCCTACTGGCACTCGGCCACGTTCAACAATGACGGCACCAAGATCCTCTTCTCCGATGAGTGGGGCGGCGGCGGCGGGCCCAAGTGTCGGGCGACGGACCCGAAGGAATGGGGCGCCAACGCCATCTTCACGATCGAGCCGGGACGCAAGATGGAGTTCCGGAGCTACTACAAGCTCCCCGCCGTGCAGACCAGCTTCGAGAACTGTGTGGCACACAACGGGTCGATGATTCCGATTCCGGGACGCGACGTGATGGTACAGGCCTGGTACCAGGGGGGCATCTCGGTGTTCGATTGGACAGACCCGGCGAACCCATTCGAGATGGCGTACCACGACCGTGGCCCCTCGGATTCCACCCGCATGGGGCCCGGCGGGTCGTGGTCCGCGTACTGGTACAACGGCGCGATCGTCAGCTCCGAGATCTCCCGAGGGCTGGACGTCTTCGAGATGACGCCGAGCGAATTCGTGACGCAGAACGAGATCGACGCGGCCAGGACCGTGCACCTGGACTACTTCAACGCGCAGGGGCAGCCGAAGTTCAACTGGCCGCCGACCTTCGCGCTGGCGCGCGCGTTCACAGACCAGCTGGAACGGAACAGGTGCCTGAGCTCGGCGCGGATCGCGTCCGTGCGGCAGGGACTCTCGGGCGCGGAACGCGCCGCGCCCGCGGCGCGACGCGACGCATTGCTGGGGATGGCGTCCCAGCTGCGCGGTGAGGCGTCGCGCTCGTGCGACCAGTCCAGAGTGGGCAAGCTGGCACAGGCCGCGCAGGATCTGGCGGGCATACAGCCCTAGGGATCGGCGTTCGACAGCATTCAGCCGGGATCCCCGGCTGAATGCATCGACCGTCGTCAGCGGTTCCCTGCTTCCTCCAGCAGTCCCCAGCGATGCAGTTACGACTCCGCCCGGAGCGCGATCGCGGGATCGATGCGCGTGCTCGCGTGCGCCGGCAGGAATGTCGCGAGCGCCGTGGCCGCGAGTAGCAACCCGCTCACGAGGGCGAGCGTCGCGCCATCGGTGGGACTTACGTCGTACAACATGGCCGCCACGACACGATTCGTCAGCACCGCGCCGGCAAGCCCGATCGCCGTGCCTGCGAACGCGATCGTGAGCCCGCGCCGCATGACCATCCGGCGAACGTCGCCGGGGGTAGCGCCGAGTGCCATGCGCACTCCGATCTCGCGGGTGCGCTGCCGCACCGTGGTGGCCATCACGCCGAACAACCCCACGGCACACAGGAGTGTCGCCGCGCCCGCAAACACGCCGAGCAGGAGCGCGTTCAGCCTCGGCTGCGCCAGCGGCCCGTCGAGGTAGCTGTGGAAGGGTGCCGCGTTCGCGAGCGCCGCGGCAGGATGCGCCGCCGTAATCCTGCTCCGGAGTGACGGAACGAGATCAGCCGCGCGCCCTTCGAACCGGATCGTGAGCGTCGTGGGCGCATACGGAAAGAACGACTGGCTCAGCGGGAAGTAGATGCTCGGACGCGCAGTGCGCAGGTCGCGGTATCGCGTGTCCGGAACTACGCCAACGACTGTCATCCACCCACCGGGCCCCGGAGCCAGAAGCCGCTGGCCAAGGGGATCGACGCCGGGCCAGTAGTGCCTGGCGGCGGATTCGCTGAGCATCACCACGAGGGGTGCGTCCTCGCGATCGAGATCCGTGAACGTTCTACCGCGCACGATGGGGACATCGAGGTTCGTGAAGTAGTCCGGCGTCACCACTTCCATGTTCAGCATCGGGTTCTTCGCGCCCTCCTCGGCGGACTGGCCCTCCGCCCTGGGTCGGCCATCCCAGCCGCCCGTGCCGCAGAACGGGATGGCGACGACGGGCGATACGCCGCGCACGCCTGGTATCGCGCGGACCTCCGACAGTACGCGGTCCAGCACCGCGAGCTGTTCGCGCTTCGTGTCAAACTGATCGGCGCGCATCGCGAGTTCGGCGATCAGCAACCGCGACGGATCGAACGCGAGCTCGGCGCTCTCGAGCTTGATCAGGCTGCGCGCCACGACCCCTGCGGCCGCAAGGACGAGGACCGCCAGTGCCACCTGCCCCGCCACGAGCGCTTCGGCAGCGAGCCGAGAGCGGCGGCCCGCGCTCTGCCTGGTGCCGGACCGCAGCACCTGCTGCACCTCGATGCGCGATGACATCACCGCCGGCGCGAGCCCGAACACCACTGTCGACATGAGCGTGATCGCGACCGCGCCGGTAAGCGCCGTGGCGTTGACGCGAATCTCGTCGAGACGCGGAAGGGTCGCGGGCGCCAGCGCGGTGAATGTCTCGACGACCGCCGCGGCCGTCGCGATTCCAAGCGTGCCGCCAACCACCGCCAGCAGCAGGTTCTCCGTCAGCAACTGGACGACGACGCGGCCACGTCCTGCGCCGAGCGCCTGGCGTACGGCGATTTCGCGTGCGCGCGCGATGCCTCGCACGACGAGCAGGTTCGCGACGTTGATGCAGGTGATGAGCAGCAGGAGCATCACCGCCGCGGAGAACGCGATCACCGCCGGCCTCGTGTCGCCAAGGATCAGGCGTGGGAGCGGAGTCACGACGCCGCGCAGACTGCGGAAGAAAGCCGGCATCGCGTCCCGACCGTGAAACACTGTGAGCTCCGCGCGCGCGGTCTCGGCAGTTGCCCCGGCCGCCAGCCGTCCGATGAGGTTCACGTGCACGAAGGTTGAGTCAGTCCCCGGCTTCGTCCTGGCGGGAACGAT
Organism: Gemmatimonadaceae bacterium; assembly: GCA_040902005.1. Lineage (GTDB taxonomy): Bacteria > Gemmatimonadota > Gemmatimonadetes > Gemmatimonadales > Gemmatimonadaceae > DASPMP01. The sequence goes on from JBBDYA010000099.1 coordinate 11,628, forward strand.
CGCCGCCCAGAACTCCGCTCCGCGCGGGTAGTCCAGTCCGCGCGGCATGACGCCAACGATCGTGTACGCCACGCCGGTCGCGTGCAGCACTATCCGGCGTCCGATGGCGCCGGCGTCCCGGCCGAACTGCCGTTCCCACGCGCCGTAGCTCAGCACCGCGACGGGCGCCGCACCAACGACGTCGTCCTCCGCACGAAGCGCTCGGCCCACAGCCGGTTCCGCGCCAAGGACGTCGAAGAAATTCCCCGACACAGTGGCCAGGCGCAGCCGTGACAGGCGGTCGCCGTCGCGAATGAGCGCGGGCCACGCGCCCTCGTATGCGACGAACGCGATACGATCGAGCGACCGCGCGCCGCGCGCGAACTCGCGCGCATGGGCCAGTGTCAACGGGAAGTTGGTGAGGGAGCGGTCCGGTGGCTCGCCCCACAGCACCACGAGCTGGTCCTGATCGCGCACCGGCAGATCGCGAAACAGGAGCGCTTCGGCAACGGTGAAGACCGCGGTGGAGAGACCAATGCCGAGTGCGAGCGTGAGGACGGCCGCGGCGGTGAATCCGGCGTTGTGGCGAAGACTCCGAGCGGCAAGCCGGATGTTGTGCATCAGTGTGTCCATGGAAGCGGCACGGGGTATCGTCATGCCGAGCATACACGCCACCCTTCGCATACCCGACATCACCTCGACAAACGCGTGAACTGTCGCCATGACTCACGGGGATGAGCAATGACATGACAGCCCGGGAGAGCTCCCACCACGACGGAGGTGACCGCGATCGGGCACTCGATCGTCTCGTGCCGCTCGTCTACGACGAGCTGCGGAAGATCGCCCGGGCGCAGCTCCGCGGCGAGCGCACCGACCACTCCCTCCAGGCCACCGCGCTGGTCCACGAGGCGTACCTGCGCCTGATGGCCGACACGCGTCCCGCGTGGAACGACCGCCAGCACTTCTTCCGCGCCGCCGCCGAAGCCATGCGGCGCATTCTCATCGAGCACGCGCGCAAGCGCGGGCGGGTCAAGCGCGGAGAGAACCCCCTGCGGGTGGAGTTGAGCAGCGCCGACCTGGCCTCGGAGAACGACCTGGAAGAAGTAATGGCCCTCGACGACGCCTTTCGGCGCCTGGAGAAACAGGACCCGAGGGCGGCCGACGTCGTTCGCCTGCGGTTCTACGCCGGCCTCAGTGTGGAGGAAACGGCGAAGGCCCTGGATCTGTCCGAGCGCACCGTGAAACGGGAGTGGTCGTTTGCCAGAGCGTGGCTGTACGCCGCTCTCCGGAACGGGTGAGGACCAACGGAGAAGGGATCATGACCGTGCAGAGCGAACACTGGTCGCGGGTGAAGGAGATCTTCCACGAGGCGCGTGAGCTGGCTCCGGCGGCGCGCGCCGGGTGCGTGTCCACCGCCTGTCGCGACGACGACCGGCTGCGCGCGAACGTGGATGCGCTGCTCGCCGCGCACGTCGACGCCGGTGGGTTCCTTGGTGCGCCCACGCTGGGCGGGAACGACAGGACTGACCGCTTTGACTCGGGCGAGGTGTTCGCCAGGCTTCAGCACGTGCTGGCAGGTCGCTTCTCGCTGGAGCGAGAGCTCGGACACGGCGGGATGGGAATTGTCTTCCTGGCGCGTGACGTCGCCCTCGAGCGGCCGGTCGCGGTCAAGTTGCTGCCGCCGGCGCTGGCGGCGGTCTACGAGCACCGCGCGCGTTTCCTGCGCGAAGCGCAAACGGCGGCCGGTCTGTCACACCCGAACATCGTCGCGATCCATGGCGTGGAGGAGCACGGCGACCTGGTGTTCTTCATCATGTCGCTCGTGGATGGCGAGTCGCTGGCGCAGCGCGTGAAGCGCGCGGGTCCCCTGACGCCGGCGGACGCGGCGAAGCTCGTGCAGGAAGTGGCGTGGGCGCTGGCGTACGCGCACGGGCGCGGCGTGATCCATCGCGACATCAAGCCCGACAACATCCTCCTCGAGAAGGGCTCCGGGCGCGCGCTCGTGAGCGACTTCGGCATTGCGCGCGTCCTCACCGCGGCGACGATGAGCCAGCAGGGCGAGGTCATGGGCACGCTGCGCTACATGAGCCCGGAGCAGGCGACCGGCCAGCCCGACGTCGATGGACGCTCCGACCTCTACTCGCTCGGCGTTACGGCGTACTTCGCGCTCACCGGCCGGCTTCCGTTCGAGTCGCCCAATGCATCCGCGCTGCTCGCCATGCACCTCGCGCACCCCGCTCCTCCGGTGCGGTCGGTGAACCCCGCGATTCCGTCGCGGCTGGCGGAGGCCGTCGATCGCTGCCTGGCGAAGGATCCGGCCGCACGCCACCCGAGCGGAGAAGCGCTTGCGGATGCGGTCGGCGATTCGAACGTCGCGCGCCGTGAGATCGCGCCATCGGTGCGACAGTTCCTGAGCGCGACACGCGTGGGCATGGCATCGCTCACGGGGCTGGGATTCATGTGGGGGGCCGTGCTGGCCGCCGTGCCTCGCGTGGCGCCCAGTGGCTCGATGATGGGGCACCCGCTCGATCCGATCTTCGCCATCCTGTTCCCGGCGAGTTTTTTCGCGGCGCTCATGCCGCTCATCGCCGCGCGCGGCGTCGTCCGCGCCGGACTGGACGAGCGCGACGTGGCCGAGGCGGTGGTGGCGTCCTCCTCTGTGCGGGACGCGAACGTCGAATACGAGCTCGCGCGCGCGGAGGGTGTGGCCCGTAGAATGTCGCATCCGATTCTTCGCGCTCTGATGTTGGGATTGGGAGGGACAATGGTGTGGTGGATCGCGACCAAGGGGCTGATCCCTGCGTTGATGGGCAGATCGAACGCGGCAATGGTGTTCATGCTGATCGGCCTGGCGAGCGCCGGCTTTCTCGCGGCGCTCGCCATCGTTCCGCGTCGAGTTGCCGCCACGCTCACGCGCGGCACGCCGGAGCACGCGTCGCTGCTGCGCCGGCTCTGGACAAGCCCAGTCGGCCGGTGGCTCTTTCGCGTGGCCGGGATCGGGCTCTCGAAGCGCCGCGGTGGGGCCGTCGTCGAGTCCGCGCCTACGGAGGTGCTGCTGGGTCGCGCGGCCGGCGCGCTATTCGATCAGCTGCCGGCGGACCAGAGGAAGCGGTTAGGGGACGTGCACGATGTCATCGCCGGGCTGGAGCGCGCCGCTGTCGCGCTGCGCGTGCGTCGCGACGAGCTGATCGCCGCGGCGGGGGACGTTGGCGGCGCGGAGCGTGCAGGCCTGGCCGGTGCGTCAGAAGCCGCGGCCTCCCCGCGACGCGCGACACTCGTGGCGGATCTCGAGGCCGCCCGCGCACCGCTCGAGAAGCGGCTGCAGAGCGCCGTGTCGGCACTGGAGAATCTCCGGCTCGACCTGCTTCGGCTTCGCGCGGGCGTGGGACATCCCGACGACCTCACGGCGTCCCTCGAGGAGGCGCGAGCGGTGGGCCAGGCGGTCGACGTCGAGCTCGCCGCGCTCCGGGAGGTACGGGCGCTCGCGCCGTGATGAACGCGCCCTACCGCTCCCGGTAGTACATCCTCAGCGCGATTGGCGCAAACACCGCCACGGTCATTGCGCTCGCCACGAGCACCCACACGACGCTCGCCAGCTCGACAGTGCCGTGCATGAGCCCGCGCGACGCCGTCGTCAGGTGCGTGACCGGATTGAACCCCACTGCGGTCTCGAGCCAGCGCGGCATCGTCGCCGGATCCACGAAAATGTTGCTGGCGAACGTGAGCGGGAACAGGAGGAGAGCGCTGGTGGTCATTACCGACTCCGGCGTCTTCACCAGCATGCTCACGATGATCCAGATCCAGGACACGCTGAACGCGAACAGCAGGATGAGCGCGACGGCGAGGAGCACACCGATCACGCCCCCCGCGGGACGAAAGCCGAGGATCAGTCCCAGGGTGATGACCATGAGCGCCGCGATGCCGTAGCGCATCACGTCTCCCAGGAGCGCACCGAAGATCGGCGCGGGCTGCCAGATGGGCAGCGAGCGGAACCGGTCGTACAGTCCCTTGCTGATGTCCGTGTTGAGTCCCACGCCGGTGTACACGGTGATGAAGACGATTGTCTGCACCAGGATTCCGGGCAACAGGAACTGGATGTACTCGCGCGGCGATCCGGCGAGCGCACCGCCGAACAGGAACGTGAACATCAGCGTCATCATCAATGGAAACGCAGTGACGTCGAAGAGCTGGAAGGGAACGTGTTTGATCTTGAGGAGCGCGCGCCATCCCAGCGTGATGGAGGCCGATAGCCCCGTCGCGGCGCTCGGCCGCTCCGTGCGGGACAGAAAGCCGGAGAGGGTGTTGCCGGCCGCGTTGGTCGTGGGAAGTACGTCGGTGCTCACGCGTTGATCTCCGATGTCTGTGCTTCGGCCGGGCGGCCCGTGAGCGCGAAGAACACCTCATCCAGGCTCGGTTGTCCGAGCGAGAACTCCGCGACGTTCACGCCGGCATTCGTGAGCGCGGTGAGCGCGTCCGCGACGACCGCCACGTCCGCGACGCTTGCCGTGAGCGAGTGTGCATCCTTCCCTCGATGGACCTCCGCCCCGAGCGCCCTCGCGAGATGCGCCTCGGCGCTCTCGCGCTCCTCGGGCGATTGAACGCGGACGTGCAGCGTGCTCGCGCCGATGGACGATTTCAGGTCGCGGCTCGTGCCCTCCGCGATCAAGCGGCCGTGGTCGATGACGGCCAGACGGTGCGCGAGGCGATCCGCTTCCTCCAGGTACTGCGTGGTGAGCAGCACGGTCGTGCCTTCCGCGGCGATGGCACGCACGATGTCCCACACCTGGTTGCGGCTGCGCGGGTCCAGCCCCGAGGTCGGCTCGTCCAGGAAGAGCACCTCCGGCGTGACGACAAAGCTGGCGGCGATGTCGAGCTTGCGCCGCATGCCCCCGGAGAAGGTGCGCACCTGGCGCGCCGCGGCGTCCGCGAGACCAAAGGCGCTCAGCAGCTCCTCGGCGCGCGTGCCCGCCGCGCGCCAGGACTTGCCCAGCAGCCGCCCCATGAGGACGAGATTCTCGTGCCCGGTCAGGTCCTCGTCCACGGACGCGAACTGTCCGGTGAGGCTGACCTTTGCGCGCACCGCGGCCGCGTCACGCACGACGTCGAGCCCCAGCACGCGTGCCGTCCCGGCGTCCGGTCGGAGGAGTGTCGCGAGCATGCGAATCGTCGTCGTCTTGCCGGCGCCGTTCGGGCCGAGGAGACCGTAGACGGCGCCGCGCTCGATCTGGAGATCGATGCCATCCACGGCGCGCGTCTTTCCGAAGGATTTGGCAAACCCGGAGATCTCAATGGCGAGCGTCACGTGACGCGTCCTCCCGCTTCATTCGCGAGACGTTTCATGAGTTCGATTCAAGCAAGCCAATGTGATGCGCAGTCCGCTCAGCCGACGCGGACAAGCGGTTCGTGCCGGATGGGAACACTGCACGAATTCGCGATGAAGCATAGCTCGTGCGCCTGTTCGTGCAGCCGGAGCGCCAGGGCTTCATCGCCGCCGGCCTCGATCGTCGCGACAGGATGCAGCGTGACGTCCTCGAACCTGCCGCCGCCGTCCGCACGGATTACCATGGTGCCCCGCGCCTGGTCCTCGTAGGCGGTGACGCGAATGCCGGCGCGCGCACAGAGCGACAGGTAGAACAGCATGTGGCAGGCAGAGATCGACGCGAGAAACAGATCCTCGGGATTGTGCACGTCCGGCTTGCCATGGAACGCCGGATCCGACGTGCCGGCGAGGTCGGGCTTGCCGTCAATGACGATGCGGTACTCCCGGCCGTAGCTGGTGTACCTCGAGGTGCCCTCACCGAGGTTGCCGGTCCACACCACCCGGGCCGAGTAGTCGTGCTTGGATGGGGCCTTCATACCGGGCAAAGTTCGATGGCACGGACCCGGAATCCAAGTCCTTGCCCTCGAACTGTCCTACGCCCGGCGGGTTGCCCCCCGCAGTACCTTGAGCCCAAAAAGCAGCACCACCGCCCCGATGAACGCGACGAAGATCACGCCGCCCATGCCGCCAAAGGGCGACGACACGCCGAGCTGGCGAAAGACCCAGCCCCCGACGAATGCGCCGAGGATGCCGATGACGATGTCGCCGATGATGCCGAACCCCGTGCCGCCCATCACGAACGATGCAAGCAGGCCGGCCACCAGGCCCACGATGATCCAGGTAAGCAAGTCCACGTTTCGCTCCAATCCGTTTTGCCCTACCATGGGCAACTGCTGTGCCCGTAGCTTTCCGGCAGCCATGATCCGCCCACAGACTCGCCGTAATGCCTGACCCCGCCCCGAAGACAGGCTACGCGTTCGGCACGTTCAAGGGCGTGTTCACGCCGAGCATTCTCACCATCCTCGGCGTGGTCATGTACCTGCGGATGGGGTGGGTGCTGGGGAACGTGGGGCTCCCCACTACGCTCGTCATCGTCACGCTCGCGAGTGGCATCACCTTCCTCACCGCCCTCTCGCTCGCCGCGCTCGCCACCAACATGAAGATCGGCGGCGGGGGCGCGTACTTCATCATCTCGCGCTCGCTTGGCGTGGAGGCGGGGGCCGCCGTCGGGCTGCCGCTGTACTTCGCACAGGCGCTGGGCATCGCCTTCTACATCGCGGGGTTCTCCGAATCGCTGGTGCAGGTGTTTCCCGCGCTCGATCCGACGATGGTCGGTATGGTGACACTGCTGGTGCTCACGGCGCTGGTGTACGTCTCCGCCGACCTGGCGCTCAAGTCGCAGTTCGTGATCCTGGCGGCGATCGTCGCGTCACTCGTGTCCTTTTTTCTTGGCAGCGCGCCGGATGTGAGCACTCCCGGTTATGCGGAGTCGGTCGCCCGGTTGTCGTTCTGGCCCGTGTTCGCCGTGTTCTTCCCCGCCGTGACCGGAATCGAAGCGGGCATCGCGATGTCGGGCGACCTGAAGAATCCGGCGCGCTCGCTCCCGGTGGGGACAATTCTCGCCGTCCTCGCCGGCTACGCCGTGTACATGGCAATCCCGATCTTCCTCGACCGGCAGGGAGTGAGCGAACAGGCGCTGCTCACGGATCCGCTGGTCATGCAGAAGTCGGCGCGCTGGGGGAGCGCGGTGCTGGTGGGCATCTGGGCCGCGTCGCTGTCCAGCGCACTCGGTTCGCTGCTGGGCGCGCCGCGCACGCTCCAGGCCCTGGCACGGGATCGGGTGGTTCCGAGGTTCCTGGGCCAGGGCTTCGGCAAGTTCAACGACCCGCGCATCGCGACGACGATCTCGTTCGGCATCGGAGGCGTGGGCATCCTGCTGGGCGACCTGAATGCGATCGCGCCGATCCTGGCGATGTTCTTCCTCACGTCCTACGGCGTGCTGAACCTGTCGGCCGGGCTGGAGGAGCTGATCTCGAATCCGGCCTGGCGCCCGCAGTTCCGCGTGCCCGCGTGGCTGCCGCTCACGGGATTCACCGCGTGTCTCGTGGTGATGCTGATGATCGCGCCCGGCGCGACGATCCTGGCGACGATCTTCTGCTCCGGGATCTACTATCTGATGAAGCGCCGCAGCATCCGCGCGCGCTGGGGCGACATGCGGCTGGGCTTCATGATGTTCATCTCGCGCGTGATTCTCCACCGCATGGAGGGGCTGCGGCTGGACGAGCGCACGTGGAAGCCGAACCTCCTCGTCTTGAGCGGGAGCCCCGCGTCACGCTGGCACCTCATCGAGCTGGCTGACGCGATTGCGCAGAGCCGCAGCTTCGTCACCGTGGCCACGTTCGTGCCCGAGGAAGACTGGAGCACGGAGCGGGTGGAGAAGCTTACCGACACCATTCGCGCCTACCTGGCCAAGCGCGGCGTGCCGGCGTTCATCCGGGCACTGCCGGCCGCCGATCCCTTCGCGGGCGCCGCGACGATGATCCGGTCGTACGGCTTCGGCCCGATCGTGCCCAACACCATTCTCATCGGCGAAACCGCCAAGCCGTCGCGCTTTGTGGACTTCGCGAAACTCATCCAGCTCACAGCGCGATTGCACCGCAATCTGGTGATCATGCGGCAGCGCGCGGAGGTGACGGAACCGTCCGCCCGGCCGACGCGCTCGAAGGAACGGCGCATCGACCTGTGGTGGGCAGACCGATCGCCCCACACCGCCTTCATGCTCGCCGTGGCCATCCTGCTGCGGCGCAGCCGGGAATGGTACGGCTGCGCGCTGCACTTCAAGACGATCGTGGAGTCCGACGCGGAGAGCGGTGAGGCATCCGTGCGGATGAAAGCGTTCCTGAACGAGGCGCGTATCGCCGCTACCCCGGAAGTGCTCGTGCGCGGCGAGAGCGGGATCTTCGACGTGATCCGGAGCTCGTCGGCGGGCGCCGATCTCGTGTTCCTGGGGATGCGGCCGCCCCGCGACGACGAATCACCGGAGGACTACAGCACATACTACGAGCGCCTGATGCGCCAGACCGACACCTTCCCCGCCGTCGCGATGGTGATGGCCGGGGAAAAGCTGGACTTCCACCGCATTTTCCAGGTGGAGTAGCTAACGCGGCCACCCCGCCTGCGGCAGGCGCGGGGTGATCCGCAACGCGTTCTGATAGTAGACTTTCTTCAGTACCGCATCCGGCAGGTCGATGCCGTACAGCTTCCAGAAAGCGTGGTAGTCGCGGTAGTAGTCGAAGTAGTCGTCGCGCGTCTCGAACACGCGCCAGTAGTACGGATACTCCTCCGGCTGGTACGAGTCCTTCCCGAAGAGAATGCGGTCCTGGTACTTCACGAAAAAGTCGTGCGCGGCCCGCGGCTGGCGTCCGATGTCGTAGAGCACCGCCCCTACCTCTGCGTGCAGGTTCGGCATCGCGTCGAACATCCGGCCCAGACGCCCGAGGTCGTGCGTGTGCCACCCCATGTGTGCAGCGACGAACGTCGTGCGCGGGTTGCTGCGGAACAGGTTGTCCCGCTCCGTCATGAGCTCCTCGAAGTTCGGGTGCTCGTCCGGCGACACGCGCCGGTTCGAAAAGAGCGCCATTTCCAGCCATCGTTCGTTGGCGAAATCGAACGGCTGGTAGAACGCCGGCGGGTCGGCCGTATGGATGAAGACCGGGAGACGGAGCCGGGCGGCCGCGTCCCAGAGGGGCTTGAGATGGGGATCGTCGAGCGCCAGGCGTGAGCCGTCCGCCTTGCGATAGGACTGCCCGAATCCCTTCCCCACTTCGCCGATCCCGACCGCGCCAGCGGCGACATCTGCCTCGAGCTGTTGTACCGCGCGCTCCGCCCAACCGGGGCCCACGTTCCTGAAGTCCACGCCGGTGAAAAAGCGCACGCGATCCTTCATCGCCGCGGACGCATTGACCGTGGCCATCGCACTCACGAGCGACGCGCCCGACGTGTTGTTCGCCGCGATCATGAGCCCGAGGTTCAGCGCGTCCATCTCCAGGCCAAGCTGGGCGAGCCCCTCGGGCGATCCGACCTGCTGCCGCGGCGGATGCCCGTGAAAATCGATGGCGGGATACTTCGCGCGCGGTACCGGATGCTCCGGAACAACGAGCGTGGAGGTCGGGCGATAGTCGAGGATGCTCGGCGGCGTCACGGCGGGCGCCATGCAGTTGAGGGGCCGAACCTCGGTCATCCCCGGCGGGCAGGACTGGCCCTGCTGGATCGGCGTGCCACGATTGCCGCCGGGCTGCGCCGCGAGCGTGTTGGCAGGCAGGAGGGCGGCCAGGACGACCGCGAAGACAGGGCGTGTTTTCATGGCTGACAAGATACTGAATCCGGTCAGGTCTGGTGATCCTGCACCGGCACGACGCGCATGGCGGTGCCGTAGCACAACACCTCCGAGACGCCCGTCATGATCTCGGTGGCGTCGTACCGGACGCCAACGAGCGCATTGCCTCCCAGCGCCTCGGCGTGTGCGATGGCCTGGGCGAAGGCGTCAGCACGCGTCTGCTCGCACAGGTCCGCCAGGAGCGAGATGTCACCCCCGAAGAACTGCTGAATCTTCGCGCCGAAGAGACCAACAACGGATCGGGATCGCACCGTGATGCCGCGCACCACGCCCATGCGCTCGATGATGCGGTAGCCGTCGAGCTGGGTTTCGGTGGTGCTGAGGAATCGTGGTGCCGACAGTTGCGCCATGGGAGGCCTCGCGAGTTGTGGAAGACGATGCGCCACGACATCCTATCGGATTCCCCGCGCCGTTGGTTTCACGGAGCGATGCGGCGAAACGCTCAGCGTGAGCAGAGCTGACGACGTGGCAGCTCCGTCGTTCTTGGCTCCCACACCCCAAGGAACTGCACCGCGGGCGGAACGGTCGGCGCCAGGGTGATCGTCGCGCGAAGGTTGCCGCGCTCGCACGGCATCAGCCACGAGCCGCGCAGCGCGTTCTCCACGTAGTCGAACCCTGCCCCGACCCGGCACGCCCCCACCTTGTCGCGCAGCGTCGCGATCTGCGCGGCCCGGCGGTCCGGCGACTGATCGAGAAACAGGTTCACCGCCGCGACGCTGTCCGCGAGCGGCTGGTTCCAGCGCTGCACGAGTCGCGTGACGGCCGCGCGCGCCGACTCCAGCGCCGGCGACGGCTGCGGGACGCGCGGCTGGAGCGCTCCAGTGCCCTCCATCAGCCGAAGGGCCTGGTCCACGGGACCGCCGAATCCGGAGTAGGTGCGATTGCCGAACGCGATGAATCCCACGCCGTACTCGGGTAGCCAGCGCATGATCGAACCGAATCCGGGCAGGCCGCCGGTGTGCGCGACGATGTGCTCGAACTGGCAGGTGCTCGAGATGCCGAGTCCGTAGCCATACCCGCCCGCGCTCAGTCGTGGCGCTCCGGCCGAGTCCACCCCGGCGAACGGCGAGCGTGGGTTGTGCACACGCTGCATCTCGCGCAACGACGCCCGACGCACCGGGCCAGTGTCAGATGCGCTGCTCGGCGGCCACGCGCCCAGCAGCGTGCCAACGTACGCGCCAAGGTCCTGGATGGACGTGAGCATCCCCCCCATCGCGCCAAAGGCGCCGTCGGCGAGCTGCGGCTCCAGCTTCCATTGTTCGTCCTCCCAGCGATACCCCTGTGCAAGCCGCGCGCTTGGCACCGACCTCGGCTCCATCGTGGTGGACGACATGCCGAGCGGACGCAGGATGTGCTGCGCGAGGTACGCGTTGTACGGCATCCCGGAAACGCGGCTCACGATGCGGCCAAGGATCGCGAAGCCGTAGTTCGAGTACTCGTACGCCACGCCGGGCGCGTTGGAGAACGGAATTCCCTGCCGCATGAGCGCCGACATCGAGTCGAAGGAGATGGCGAGCTGCTGGTCGCCCCACGGGTTGTCCTCGGGAAATCCGGTCGCGTGCGACAGCAGGTGCCTGATCGTGATCCTCGGCGCGTCCGTCGTCGGGTAGGCGAGACCCGCGAGCTCTGGGACGTAGCGTTCCGCCGGATCGTCCAGCGCGAGCCGGCCCTCATCGCGCAACTTCAGGATGGCCATCGCGGTGAAGCTCTTGGTCATCGACGCGATGCGGAACACCGAGGTTGGTTCCACGGGCGCGTTGGTCGCGAGGTTCCGCACGCCGGTGACGCCGACGTGGACAAGCCGGCCGTCGATGATGATGCCCCACGCGGCGCCGGGCATGTGTTGCGCTGCCGCGTGTGCCCGGAAGGCGCTGTCGATCGCCGGAAAGGTGTGTGCCAGCCTGGCCACGCGGTCGCGATCGGTGAAGCGCGCCTGCGCAGTTGCGTCGACCAACGCAATGCCGACAAGCACGATGGCGAGTGCGAGAACCGTGTTCTGTTTCATGAGATCCCCCCGATCGGCCGCGTCAGCCGCATGCGCACCCCGTCAGCCGCCCATCAGCGACTGGATCTTGACGACGATGATCAGCAGGATCGCGGCGGGGCACACCCACCGGACGAGAAAGCCCCACAGCTTCGCCATCGGAAAGCCAGCGCCTTCGGCGCGCAGTTCCTCGAGCGCCCCGTCCCCTTTCCAGACCCACCCGACGAAGATCGCGATGAAGAACCCGCCAATGGGCAGCGCCATCTCGTTCCAGATCGTGGCCATCAGGTCCAGGAAGCTCATGCCCACCCCGGGCAGCGCGCTGAAGAACGACGACGCACCGTTGCTGAGGGCGGACGGGATCGCGAGCGCCGCGGTGATCGCCGTGACCACCCACACCGCCCTGGTCCGGGTCCATCCGCGGCCGTCAATCAGGTGCGCTACCGGCACCTCGAGCAGCGAGATAGTGGACGTGATCGCCGCCACCGTCAGCAGCACGAAGAACGTGGCGCCAAAGAGGTGGCCGCCCGGCAGCGTATCGAAGAGCTGCGGAAGCACGGTGAAGATCAGGCCGGGCCCGCCCCCGGAGGGATCAAAGCCCGCGATCGAAAATCCGGCTGGAAAGATGATGAAGCCGGCGAGCAGCGCGACGCCCGTGTCCAGGATCACGACCCACATCGCGGCGTTGCCGATGCTCGTGCTCCGGGTGAGGTAGCTCCCGTAGGTAATCATCGCGCCCATGCCAAGACTCAACGAGAAGAAGGCCTGCCCCAGGGCCGCGTTCACGACGTTGATGTCCAGCAGCTTGCTCATGTCGGGACGCAAATAATACGCGAGTCCCTGCTCCGCGCCCGGCAGCGTCACGGCCCGCACCGCGAGCACGATGAGCAGCACCAGCAGCAGGGGCATCAGCACCTTCGTCACCCGCTCGATGCCGGACCGCACGCCGCCGAGGATGATCACGGCCGTGATACCCAGGATCACCACCGTGAGGCCGATGGACACCGGCGCGTTGCCCACGAAGTTGCCGAAGAACACGCCGATCTGGTCGCCCGTGCCCACCGCGCCCGTCGCCGCGAACCAGATGTAGGCGAGCGTCCACCCCGCGATCACCGAGTAGAACGACAGGATGCCAACGCCCGCCAGGATGCCGAGCAAGCCGGTGAGCCACCAGCGCCCACCTGGCTTGATGACCCTGAACGCGGTCATCGGGTCCTTCTGCGCCCGTCGTCCGATCGCGAGCTCCGCGATCATGATCGGGGCGCAGATGAAGAAGACGCAGACGAGGTAGAGCAGGACGAACGCGGCGCCCCCGCCCCGTCCCACCTGCGTCGGGAAGCCCCAGATGTTGCCGAGTCCGACCGCCGAACCGGCGGCAGCGAGGATGAATCCGAGCCGGGAGCCCCAGGCGCCGCGGTCAGTCGTGGGTTGCATTCGTCGTCAGGGACAGGGTAGACGGTTACGCGCGCAGCAATTGTATACGCTCGCCGGCCAGACCGCTATTGCGTCGCTGCGATCGGAGTGGTTACGGCTTCTTCGGCTCGTAACCGCGCAGGTGGATGACGAGCACGCCGCACTCTGCTCCGGTCGCATACTTCAGCGGCACCTGCATCGGGCTGGCGTAGTACTCGATGGCTTCGATGTCGGCAGTGCGGATGCTGTTGACGTCGAACCGCGGCTCCTCGGGCCGGCCTGAATAGACCTGGAGCCTGCCGAGATACACGTTGGAGTAGCAGGCTGGTGGCGAGTCTGGCCGGTCGCGGCCGCGGCTTGTCGTAACCCACGCGATCTTGCCGGTACCAACCTGGATTCGAATGCCCAGCATCTGCGCGAGCACCGCGGAGGTGGTTCGCTGTTCCATCTTCTCCATGTCTGCCCGCGTGTAGAAGCGGCCTAGCCCCAGTCGGCGGTGCGCCTCGAAGTCGCGGTCGAGCGGCGCGGTCACGGCGATCGTGTCGAGCAGCTGGACGCGGCCGAGCTCGAACGTGCGCTCGATCGTCTGGTGCGCCGCGAACGAGATGCTGTCGGTCACCGCCCGGTACCCGATCCGGCGCACCACCACCAGGTGCGTTCCGGCCGGGATCTCAGCCAGGCGGTACTGCCCCTGATCGTTCGTGAACGCATTCCGGTCCAGCGCCGGAATCGCCACCTCGACGTCGGCGAAGGGCTGCGCATTCACGTCGCTCAGCACCGCGCCCACGAGCGTCGCCCCGCGATCCGCGCTGCGATCGAGCGTGAAATCGGCGACCACCAGGCGTCGGTTCACGTGCAGGGCCAGCGGCTCGGCGCTGGCGCTGTCATTGCTCGCAAACAGTTGAATCGTCGTCTCGAGCGGTACCCCGCAGATCATGTAGTGGCCGCGCGCGTCCGTGTGCGCTTCCTTCAGCCCGGGTCGTTTCCCGGTCGGCGTTTCGATGTCCCACTGCGCCACGACGCGCGCGTCGCGCGCCTCCCGCGGAGGATCCGACCCGTCGGACAGGACCACCCTGCCCGACACGATGCCGTCCGCCACGTTGCCGCACCGGGCGAGCGCCACCTGCTCGCCCGACGGCACGCGTATCGTCGCGGCGGCAGCCGGATCCGTGAACGCGTGCTCCACGGTGTGCGACGCGCCGACGGCGTGCAGCGACGGGGTGGTGACGTCCACCGCGTATTCGCCGGGGAGCACGTCCGTCAGCCGGAAGCGACCCAGGGCGTCGGTCTTCGCGCGGAGCATCGTGCCGCGCAGCGCTATCTGTGTGGCCGCAATACCGCGTCCGGTCAGGGAGTCCACGATGCGCCCGTCGAACGCGAGTGGTGGACGCGCCCACAGGGTATCTGGTCCGCGAACCACCAGCGCCAGCTCACCGCCCTTCACTCGCACCTCATCCACCCGGGTCTCGGCGGCGCGGCGCGAGCGGATACTGAAACCGCTGGAGGGCACGGTTCGAACCCGGAGGACAGGCATGCGAATGCTCCACGCCGAGATCACCCAGGCGCCGTTCTTCATTCGGGCCAACGCCACGTCACCCCCGGCGTCACCCGTCCGCTGCGGGTATGGGATGTTCGTGTAACGGAACACGAACTCGCGCAGTTCGGACGTGCGCCGGTCGAGCCACATGGTCCCTTCAATCCCCGAAATCGCGCTCCGTTCCGGCGTGGGCTCTAACGCGATGCCGATCAGCGCGGGGTCCCGGGAAGCCGTCAGCCGAAAACAGTGATCGCTGGCGAAGGTCTCCGAGAGCAGGACGGCGACATCGGGGGCGTAGTACACCACTGCGTTCATTTCCTCCACGACGTATCCCGTCCGGCTCAATTGCTCCGCGGAGGCGGAGGTCCACGGCCGGGCGGTGAGCCCCGAGGTGAGCTGATACATCTGGCTCTTCACGCGTCCGCGCCGGAGCGGATCGATCACCCGGTCATACGAGACGAAGCGCGCACTCATCGCCCCGCTCCCCGCGGACAGCTCCGTGGCCATCAAGGCCGAACGGACCTGCTCCCAGACGGCGTGCGTGGCGGCCGCGGAATCAGGGCGCGTCTCGCAAATCGACCTGGCCGCCACACGCACGGTATCGAGCCGGAAGGGCAGCCCGGTCAGGACGACGCGTTGCGTGGTTTCCTCGTCGAGTTCGAGGCGCGCTGGGGCGGACGTGACCGGCGCGAAGCCGATGCGCAGCGTGCGCACCCGATAGGAACCGGCGCCCACGGCCGTCAGGAAGAAGGCGCCG
Source organism: Gemmatimonadaceae bacterium (assembly GCA_040902005.1). Classification (GTDB taxonomy): domain Bacteria; phylum Gemmatimonadota; class Gemmatimonadetes; order Gemmatimonadales; family Gemmatimonadaceae; genus DASPMP01. The sequence goes on from JBBDYA010000099.1 coordinate 27,014, forward strand.
CGTTCGTCGCTGAGGTCGCGCGCCACGACGGCGGACGCACTGTCGAGCAGGAGCACGACCACGCCGGGGATCGATTGACTGGTCGGATCCACCACAACGCCACGAATCGTCTGCGCCGCGGCGAACCCGGGCATCATCGCGAGCCCGGCGATCGCGAGCACCCGACGCGCGTGCATCACGAGGGTGCCCTCGCAGCAGATGGCCGCATGCAACATCCGGAACATTGCCTCACGAAATCTCTCACCGCCAATACACGCCAGACCGCGACGTCCCCCCCCCCTCATCGTGCCAGCGGATCCGGACGCAACTGGAACTTCGCCACCTTGCTCGTCGTCCCCTTCCCCCCCTCCATATGGAACGGCGCGCGTGTGCTCACCGTGGCCCAGAGTCCGCGCCCCTTCCAGCCAGCGTTCGGGTCGTCGATGCGCCCGTCGAGCCACTTGGTGTAGAACCCCAGTGGATACGGAACGCGCAGGATCACCCATTCACCGTTCTTGAGCGCGAGCAGTCCCTCGGCCGCGTTCCCCGTGTTGATCGGAACATTCCGGCCCAGGCCAAACACGTCGAACTGGTCGACCCAGGTGTAATAGCTCGCCTCCACGCTGCCGGGATCGGTGACGCCCTGGAACTGCGGCCCTGGCTCCTGGTACAGCGTCCACCCTTCGGGGCAGTGCTGTCCCGTCGTCGCCGCTGGACCGTTCAGCGGTCCGGTGCACTTCCGCCGGTCGAAGCTGGCCATGTGTCCGCTCGCGAGCGCCACCCACGCCACGCCGTTGCGATCCACGTCCCCACCGCGCGGCGAGAATCCCTGCACCGCCGCGCGCGGGTTGTTCCACGGCGGCTGGTAGTACTCGGCGAGCGCCGTGGCTGGCGGGTTGTCGCCGGGAACCAGGCGGATCACCGCGCCGGGAAACCCGAGCGACGTTCCCCAGACTGAACCATCCGGCGCCGGTGCCACCGAGTAGAATCCCGACGAGATGCGCTTGTCCTTCGTGGGATCGAGCGGCGCGTTCGGCTCCGTGTACTCGTCGCGCCGCCCGTTTCCGTTCGCGTCCAGCACCAGCGCCGTCCACCCCTGCGATCGTTCCTCGTCGCCGGTGTCGTCGAACATCTTCACGTTCAGCCAGCCCACGACCGGGCCTCCGCCGCTCGTCCACAGCGTGTTGTTCGCGTCCTCCGCGAACATGAGGTGATGCGTGCTGAAGCACGTGCTGATGTGCGTGAGCTTTTCCGTACGTGGATCCCAGACCGCCAGATGGCGCCCGGCGCGATTCACCGGGGACATTCTTGCCGACGGATGGTCGGATCCCGCCTTGCAAAAGGCCGGGTTGTCGAAGGAGCGCACTGCCGCGGTGATCCAGACGCGTCCGCGCTCGTCGAGCATCGGGTTGTGGACGTTGCTGCGACTGGTCCAGATCGGCTCGTCGCCCCAGAACGGTGACGGTGCCGGCATGCCAGCGTTCGTGCGCGGCGTGGCGCTGTCGCGCACGGTGAGCGGGACCCGACTCGCGACGTGTCGCACCGGATCGAGCACCGGCAGGTAGTCGGCGCTCGCCTCCAGCGCGCCATACAGTTTTCCATTGGCATTGACCGTGGGATTGCGCCGGTCGGTGGACACGACATCATGGAGATACGCCTTCGGATCGGCCCAGTCCCACTGCGTGATCACCACGTTGCGCTCGATCCCCTGCGGGCGCCGCGGTGCCTCGGGCACCTCGCCGGCGGCGATCCGGTCCGTCCAGTCGGCGAACATCCCGAGCATGCGCTGCCGGCCGAGCTGATTGAGCGAGTTGCTCATCCCGCCCCCCGCCTGCCCGGACTGCACGCGGCGGCCCCACGCGGCCACCGTCGTGGCATGCGCGCCCCTGATCTCCGCCGGGATCTCGCGTGTGGCCTTCGTGCCCAGCTGGTGGCACGCCGTGCAGTTGCCGGACTTGAGCGTGCGAAGGAGCTCGGCCTGACTGCCCAATGTGGTGGCGAGACCATTCCCGTTCTCACCCGTACCGGGAAACTCGGACGTGCCCGGAATCCGCATGAGCGAATACCAGTGGCCGGCCGGATAGTATTCCGCGGCCGCGCGCGCGCTCGGCGCCGCGACGGCGGTGAGATGCAGCGTCGTTCCAGGAGCGACCCGGCCCTTTGGCGAATCCACGAGTCCGTATCCGCGCACCCAGACGTCGTAGGTCGCGCCCGGCAGCTCGGGAATCAGATAGCGCCCGCGATCGTCGGTGACGACGATCTTCACGTACCTGGTGGGCAGGTCGTTCGTTTCAGCGATGACCCACACGCCGGCTTCCACCCCCGATGGACCAGTGACGACGCCAGCGATCTCACCATCGCCGGCGCGAATGTCCGCACGGCCGGACGCCCCCTGCGGTGCGCGAGGGGAGCACGCGGCGATGAGCGCAGCCGCGCCGGCCACCACGCCAAGGGAAAGAACCGTTCTCAGCGTCATGTCGAACCTCCTGTGTCGGGCCAATAACAGGATCAGGACGGATCGGCGCGCCGCTGCGACTCCAGCAGCGAGACGCAATGCGCCGCGAGCGCGATCGTTTCGTACTCTGTGCCGTCCGCCGCGCGCCACTTGCACTCCACGAGGCAATCGAATGGCTGCAGGACCAGCTCGCTCACGATCGTGGCACCCTTCGCCTTGCGTAGCGCGCCGCGCCGCGACAGCACTCCGCTCCATACGACGACGTGCAGCTCGCCGAGCACGGGATCGTTACCGGTTTCCACGAACCAGGAGACGCTGATCGCGGACTTGGCTGCCTGAAGCACACACCCCGTCGGCGTCCGGTGCTGTTCCACTGGAACCTTGATGTCTTCGGCGCGCTTCAACACGCGCTCGGGTGCCAGTTCGTCGAGCAGCGCAGTCACGGCGCGCTGCGCGGCGTTCCTCGCCTTCGCTGTTGGGGACGCGGTCCACGGGGCGGCCTGCGGATTCGTCGGATCGTCCATTGCTGTTGCGGGCCCGGTGTGCGAAACGTGAAAAATTGACGCCCCCTGAAGATAAGCTGGGCTAGTCCATCTCGCCCAGTTCCGTTCCGTTCTCCGAGTCATCCGCGTCATCCGCGTTAGTTCCCTACCGCGGCCATGAGCCCTACGTTTGCCGGGTGAAGCCCCTTGTCCTTCTGACGGTCGTGTGCACGGCGATCGCCGCCTGTGGAACCGCGACGCGAACCGGACCGATGAGCGCTCCGCCGCCCGGATCTCCCGCGGCCATGGCCGCTGCCGACAGCGGGCGACCACCCTATGTCGCTGCCGACGTGCGGTTCATGCAGGGGATGATCACGCACCACGCGCAGGCGCTGGTGATGTCCGCGCTCGCGCCCGCGCGCGCCGCCGGAAACGATGTGCGCGTTCTCGCCGAGCGGATCGCCGTGGCGCAACGCGATGAGATCCGGCTCATGCAGCGATGGCTGCGCGACCGCGGCGAACCGGTGCCGGACACCACGCACGTGATGATGGGCCACGCGATGGCGGCGGGCGACCTGATGGCCGGCATGCTGTCAGCGCCGCAGCTCGATTCCCTGCGTGCCGCGCGCGGTGCCGAGTTCGACCGGCGCTTTCTCATCAGCATGATTCAGCATCATGAAGGAGCGCTCGTCATGGTGCGCGCGCTGTTCGGCAGTCAGGGCGCGGCGCAGGACGGCGACATCTTCCGCTTTGCCTCCGACGTGGACGCCGATCAGAACACCGAAATCGACCGCATGCGCAGGATGCTCGCGGCACGCCTCGACGACCCTCCCCCTCCTAGTGCGTCAGCGCGCCTTCACTGATCCGGGCGCCTGATCTCCTCAATCCGCGCGACGAAATCGCCTTCCATGATCCCGTCCACGTCTTCCATCCCCAGCACCACCTCGGCGAACACCGTATAGTCGCGCCCCAGCCGCAGGTTGTCCCTGAGATTCACGAACCACTGCGCGTCACCGGTGTCGTGGCCGCGCGTGCTCATGCCGATCGTGCCGCGCGCATGGGGCACGGTGCCCAGCTCGTCGCGAAAGTAATCGGCGTGGCCCACATACTCGTTCCCCCCCGGCCCCAATCCCTGCACCACGAAATCGTGCTCCACGCGGTGCCAGCCGGTGTTGTCGTAGTAGCCCGCGCGCGCGAGCGCCAGCACGCGGGCCGACATCAGTGGCGCGACATCACCGCGCAGACGTACGACGAATGAACGGCGGCCGCTGCGCGGCGCCAGGGTGACGCGCAACAGCACGGTGTCGCCCAGCGCGAGCGCCACGGCCCGGTCAGGCAGCACATCGCGACGAGGCGGCGGCCGATCGTCGGTGGCCGGACGGCCGGCGGCGTCGAGCAGGGCAATCCGCGCGTCGCGCGCGGGCGGGGTAACCCCCGCCACCCAGCGCTCGAACCCGGCGCTCGCCGCCCCCCGGGCATCGGAGCGCGGCGTTCCCTTGAGGGCGATCGCGGCCGCGCGCACCACCTGCGCGCCATCGGCGCTCAGGGCGGCGATGTAGAGGTCGTCGTCGGCATGGCCCGAGAGCCGGCCGAGCGCCTCGATGGCGATTTCCCTCACGTTGTCGTCGACGTCGCGCGCCATCGCGCGAAGTCGCGCCGTATCCGCCAGCTGCGCCGCCGCCCGCGCCACGTACATCCGCATCTGCCAGACGGGGTGCGCGGCAAGTGTGCCCACGCTCGAACGCGCGTCGTCCGGACGCAGCCGCGCCAGTGCCAGGATGCCGTGCGCGGCGGCGTGCCAGGGCACGTCGCCGGGCACCCGCCCTTCCGCCTGGGCGGGAAGCGCGTCGATCCACGAGCGCAGCGTCGCCACGATGGCATCGTCCGATGCGCAGTGGTCCGTCAGGAGCGCCGTCGCCCGCAACCGGACGGGCCACACGCTGTCGGCGAGGGCCTCGCGAAGCGCGCCGCAGTTCTCGCGCTGCTGGGTGAGGGCGCGGTAGCGCAGACGCCACGCCGGCTCCGGCCAGTGCGGTGGCGACGGCAGCGGGGCAAACGAGTCGCGCGCCGCAAAGCGCGGGTCGCGGATTCGGCCACTCGCGCGCTGGGCCAGGGCCCGGATCCGTGCATCGGAATGGCGCATGCCCAATGCGAGCGACGCGTCGGTCGAGTCACGCCGGTCTTCCGCGAGCAGGATGCGCCCGATCAGCGCCGAGTCGGCGCGTCCGGCTCGCTCCGGCTGCGCGGTCGCGGCGCTCGGGATCGCAACGAGTGCGACGACGAAAAGGGCTTTGGCCGCGACGCGCCGCTCAGTCATCCGAGTCTGGAGTGGAGCGCAGCGCCTCGTGCGCCCGGCGGGTAGGCCAGGCGGCAACGCCCTTCACGCGCGCGACGATCGCGGTCACGCTCGCAATGGTGGCGACCGGCCCCACCGCCTGCCACACGGACGTGGTACCGGACACGATCCCTACCAACCCGGCGATCCCGGCGAGGAGCGTCAGGAGCCAGAAGAGCGAAAGCTCGGCGTGCGCAACCCACAGCAGCCAGCTGGCGAATCGTCGCAAGCGTCCTGAAGGCATCCGGGTAATCCCTCGCGAGGTACGTTCGCAAGATGTGACGCGGCGCGATGAATCGCCACACCCGTGAGCCTCAATCCGATCTGAGCGCGGAAGCGGGATCCACGGATGTCGCCCTGTGCGCGGGAACGAAACAGGCAGCCAAAGCCACCAGCAGTATCGCGGACGCCCCAACAAGCATCGCGACCGGATCATTCGCCTCGACGCCGAAGAGCAGCGAGCGCAGATACCCGGAGAGCGCGAATGCGCCCCCGGCGCCGAGCAGCAGGCCGGTGCCGGCGAGCACAACGCCCTGCCGAAGAACCAGGGACACGATCGACCGTGGCGTGGCCCCCAGCGCGGTGCGCACGCCGAACTCGCGCGTCCGTTCCGCGACCGCGCCGGCGAGCACGCCATAGATCCCCGCCGCGGCGAGGAGCAGCGCCATGCCTCCAAACGCCGTGAACAGCATCACGCCCAGCCGTCGCTGCCCGGTGGAGCGCGCCACCACCTGGTCCATGGTGGCCACCCGGGAGATGGGCTGCAACGGATCCACGGACCGCACGGCCTCGCGCACGGCAGGAATCGCGCGCGAGGCGCTCCCGCTGACGCGCACGACGAGGGCGATCGTCTGCTCCGGCCAGTACCACTGCCGCTCCGGCACGTACACCTGCTGGGTGACTGTTTCGTCCAACCCCGTGTGTCGCGCATTGCCGGCAATGCCGATCACCTGAAAATACGGCCGGTCGTCGCCACCGCCGATTCGGATGTACTTGCCAATGGCATCGCCGCCGGGCCACATCCGGCGCGCCAGCGCGTCGCTCACGATGGTCACGTGGGCGGTGGAGTCGAGCGACTCCGCCTCGGTGAACGCGCGACCGCGCACCACCGGTATCCGCATCGCCCGCATGTAGTCCCACGAGACCGCGTACCGATCGGCGTCCGTGCCCCGACTGGGCTCGGTCGGCAGATTGTCGCGATCACGAAGGCCGTACCGGTCGAAGTTGCCGCCCAGCGGCAGTTGCGAGGTCAACCCGACGTCGATCACGCCCGGCACCGCCCGAACCGCTTCGCGAATGCGATCGTGATTGCCGTACACCTGCCCCGCGGTCTCGTACGCCGTGCCCGTGGCCTGCACCTCCATGGTGATCAGGCCGGACGGGTCGAAGCCCATGTCCACGGACAGGAGACGCACGAGACTGCGGCCCAGCAGCGACGCGCCTACCAGCAGCATCATCGCCAACGCGACCTCCGCGACGACGAGACCCGCGCGCGTCCGATGGTGCGGTGTGCCCCCCCCCCCGGAGCGCGCGCCGCCACGGATGGCGTCGAACAGCCCGCGGCGCCCCGCCTGCAACGCCGGCACCATCCCCATGACGACCGCCACGAGCAGCACGACGAACGCGACGAGCGCCAGCACCTGCCAGTCGAGACGTATCGACGCCAGTCTGGGCAGTGATGCCGGAAGCTGGGCGACCAGCGTGGGGAGCGCGAGCGCCGCGATCACCACACCGGCAACGCCGCCGCCGATCGCGATCACCAGCCCTTCGCTGAACAGCTGCCGGGCGATGCGCGAGCGGCCGGCCCCGAGCGCCGCTCGCACCGCGAACTCCCCGTCGCGACGCGCCGCGCGCGCGAGCTGCAGGTTCACCACGTTCGCCACCGCGATGAGCAGCAGCAGTGTGACCGCCCCGAGCACGGCCACGAAGATCGTCCGCGTGTTCTGCGTGACACGATCCTGAAGACGCTCGACGACTGCGCCCGCGCCGACGTACACCGTCGGGAACTGCGACGCCATCCGTTGCATCAACGCCTCCAGCTCGCTCCCGGCCGCTGCGTGGGTCGTCCCATCCCGCAGCCGCCCGACCATCTTCAGATGGCGGCAGTCGCGGCACGCCCAGTCCTGCGCATCGTAGCCCAGCGCGCGCCAGATCTGGGAGGTGGGATCGAGCACATTCTCGAAGGACGCAGGCATCACGCCGATGACCACCGGCCGCGTGTCCCCCAGGTCCACCGTCTTGCCGATGATGCCGGGGTCGGCGGCGAAGCGCCGATTCCACAGCCCGTGGCCGAGTATCACGACGTTGTAGTGATCCGGCGTGTCGTCCGATGCCAGGAAATCGCGTCCAATCACGGGCCGCACGCCGAGCGTTCGAAAGTACTCCCAGCTCACGCGCAGTCCGCGCAGGCGTTCGGCATCATGCTCGCCAAAGACGGTGGGCTCCCAGCTGCCGAAGGCCGCGGACCGCTGCAACGAACGGGAGTCACGGCGCAGGTCGGCGTACGTGGCGTAGCCGACGTTCGTGGCGCGCCCGTCACCGCCCCGCTCGTTCACCATCACGAGCCGGTCCGCATCGTCGTACGGAACGGCCTGCAGCAGGAGCGGGTTCGCGATGCTGACGATCGCCGTCGTCGCGCCGATCGCGAGGCCGAGCGTGCCGACGCAGAGCAAGGTGAACCCGCGGGCGCGCGAAAGCACGCGCACCGCCTGTCGGAGGTCGGCGAGAAACGATTGCATGCGGGACTCCCGGGTGGATGGGACGTAGGCGGACACGTGATCCGGAACGATCTGGAGCGCGAACAGGGCCGTCACGGCCTCGTGCCAGAATCGGAGGTAGGCCCCCGGACCGTGCGCGCCAGCCTGCTGCCACGACTCCGTGAGATCGCCGATCAGCACGTCGCGGGACTCCTCCGGAAGCAGTGCCTCGAGCAGTCGGATCGCGAGCCGCGGCGGCGCCGGCGCGCTCATGCCGGTTCCAGCCCCACGGCGAGGCCGGCCGCCATGCGGCGCAGCCCGCGGATGCTCGCGCGCAGCAACCGTACGCCGTCCGCCGTCACCGCGTAGTGACGCTTGCGCCGCCCGCCCCGATGCGGCGCGGACTCGCCGATGCGCGACGCCACGAGTCCCTTGGCCTCGAGCCGCACGAGCGTCTTGTGGATGGTGCCCAGGGTGAGGTCGCGCCCCGTGGCGCGCCGGATCGCGTCCTGAATCGTGACGCCGTATCCCTCGTCGCCTAGCCGCAGCGTTGCCAGCAGAACCACCTGTTCCAGCTCACCGAGCATGGGCACCGGACCATTTTACAGACATTGTCTATGTTATCGACATCCGGGAACGGCGCAAGGTTGGAATCGCCGGCACGGACTACGCGTCCAGGGTGGTGGCGAGCGCGGCGCCGTCCCTGAGCAGGTCCGCCAGCTCGCCACGCGACGACACCCCCAGCTTGCTGAAGATGTTCGCCACGTGCGTCGTGACCGTGCGCGCCGAAATGCCCAGCGCGCCCGCGATCTCCTTGTTGGATTTGCGCGCGATCACCAGCCGCGCGATGTCCGTCTCGCGCTCGGTGAGCCTCGCCTTGCGCGAACCGCCGTCCGGACCCTTCGCCGGCAGGCGCATGCCGAGCAGCTTCATCATGTCGCGCGCGCGCTCCTGCTCCACGCGCGCGCCCAGTCCCGCGCACACTTCGTGGCTGCGGCGCAGTTCGCGGATGCCTCCCTCCCGATCGCCCATCCGGATCATCACGTCGGCCAGCCAGCGACGCAGCCGTGCCGCGTCGTACACCCACGGAATCTTCTCGAGGTCGGCGATGGCCGAGCGGAGCAGTTCCGCCGACCGCGGATAGTCCTCCTGGAGCCGCGCGATGATGCCGTCGCCGGCCGCCACCCAGACGAGCCCGAGCCGGTGGTTTAGTCGCTCGCAGTCCGTCACCATCCGATCGCGCAGGCGCGCGCCGAGCGCCACGTCCCGCTTGTAGAGCGCCGCCTCCGCCGTGACGGGCAGCAGCCGGTACGTTGCCCACACGATGTAGCCAGCGCGGTCGGCGATCGCGATTCCCTGCTCGCCGACCTCTACCGCCTTCGCATACTCGCCGATCGCCAGGTGGTAGCTCGCGAGCCCAGCGTACACGGCGACCTGGGAATGCACCTCGATGGGACGCCCGCGCGCGGCGCGCCCAGCTCCCAGGCTTCGTCGAGATACTCCTTCGCCCGCTCGTAGTCGCCGCGCGCGGTGTAGAACTGCGTGACCCACACGAGCAGACGCGGCAGCAGCGTTCGCTGGTTCAGCGCGCGCGCGATGGCGATGGTCCGTTCCGATAGCGCGATGCCGCCGTCCCAGTTGCCACTGGCGAACGCGTACTGCATCGCGAGCTCGTCGGTGTGCACGCGCATCACCGGCGATTGCAGCTCATCCGCCAGCCGCTCACCCGGCTCCAGGTGCTGAAGCACGCGGTCGCCGTCGCCGGTCAGCCCGGCGAGCGTGGCCAGCCCGTAGTGCGCCGACCATTCCACGGTCTTGTCACCGATCTCCTCGGCGATTCGCAGCGCGCGCTCGCCGTGATCACGCGCCGTATCCGGCGGCCCCACGAAGATGTGCAGAAAGAGGAGCGCGCGATGCGCGCGGGCAAGCAGCGCCTTATCGCCCAGCCGCTCGGCGGTGGCCAGCGCCTGGCCGAGGTCACGCTCCGCATCCTGCGGCTTGCCAAGCGCCTGATAGCAGGTGCCGCGGTTCAGCTGGATCCGCGCGCGCAACATGTCATACTGGCCGGAGGCGGTGGGTGCGAGCGCCGCCTCGAAGTGCGCGAGCGCCTCCTCGAAGCGCCCGCTCCAGAAGCAGGCGAGTCCCATGCGGCGCTCCACCCGGGCGACGCGCGCCGTGTCGCCCCGCGCGCCGGCCTCTGTGCGCGCCCGCAGCCAGAGCGCCATCGCCGCGTCATATTCGCCGAGCCGCTGACGCGCCTGGGCCAGGTCGTCGGTGAGCGTGTCCCTGTCCAGCCCGTCCGACGGCCGATCCAGCGCCGCGGTGAGGTAGTCCGCCGCGGCGCGGTCGGCATGCCGCACCAGCGCGTCGCGTCCCGCCGCAGCGAGATACAACGCGGCTTTGCCCCCGTCATCGCTCGGGTCGGCGCGCGAGTAGTGGAACGCCAGCCCGTCCGCGTGCGCCAGCGCCTGCGCGCCATGCAGGGTTTCCAGGGAGCGGGCTACGGCGGCGTGCAGCAGCCTCGTGCGCGCCGCGCCAAGCGCGTCGTACACCACGTCCTGGAGAATGGGATGGGTGAACTCGTAACTGGCGTCGCCGTCCGCGACTTCCACGAGCATGCCGGCCTTGCACAGCTCGTCCAGCGCGCCGAGCACCGCGTCGTTCGATAGCTCGCTCGCGTCGCGCAGAGGGTGGAAGCGCACGTGCGCGCCAATGACCGCCGCCACTCCCGCCACCGTGCGCGCTTCCGCGCTCAGGTGGTCCAGGCGTTTGCTCACCGCGGATCGCACGGACCTGGGCAGGTCGAGTTCCTGAACCTCCCAGCCAAGCCAGGGACCCGCCCCGTCGCGCTGATGCAGGCGCCCGGTCTCGACGAGCGTCTTGAGCGCCTCCTCCACGAAGAATGGATGCCCACGCGTCCAGGCGAACAGGCGCCGGCCGAGCTGGCGCGCGAGCGGGTGGTCCACGGAGAATGTTTCACACACGAGCTGCTCGATGTCGTGCTGGGCCAGCGCGTCCAGCCGCATCAGTTTGCCGGCACCCAGGGCCAGCAGGGACTGCTCCATGTCGCGCAACGGCGGATTTTCGTCCAGTTCCGTTTCAGCGTACGTCGCGATGATCCCCACGCGCGCGTCGCCGATCTGCCGCGCCACGAAGTGCAGGAGCTCCAGTGACGCGCCGTCCGCGAGGTGCAGGTTCTCGAGCACGAGCAGCAGCGGACGCTTCTCCGCAACGCGCCCGAGGAACTGCGCGCAGTTCCAAAGCAGTCGCGCCTTGCCATCCTGCCGTCCATCGGGGTCGTCCGTGGCGCTTTCCGTTCCGAAGGCCGGACAGATCGTCCCGAGCCATCCACCGCCGCGCGTGATCACATTGCGCGCGTTCGCATCCATATCGCGCAGCAATGCCGTGAGCGCGTCGGACCATACGGCATACGGAACGCCGGTTTCCACGGTATAGACCCGCCCGATCGCAGCCTGCCACTGATCGCGTTCCGCGCGCTCGAGCAGCGCCTTCGCGAGACGGGTTTTCCCGATGCCGGACTGCCCCGCGATGATCTGGACGCCCCCACGACCGCCGCCCACGTCACTCATCCAGTCGGCCAGGAGCGAGAGTTCGCTCGCGCGGCCTACGTGCGGAAGCGCCTTGAACGCGGGAGCGGCCCGGGGGGTCATGGAGGGAATCTGCGCGGGGACCGCGCTGGCGCCAGTTCTCGGCGCACCTATCGGGTTCGCCGACCGGCGCGCGTGGCGCGCCGCCGAGAACCTACCGGCCGAGAACTCCAGGCGGCCGGCCGAGAACTTTCGCCGAAACCTCCACCGGCTGCGCGGCATCGAGTCCACGCTCGGTATACATCCGCGTCAGATACCGCTGCCCTTCCCCGATGCGCTCGACCTCCAGCGCGATCGTGTCCACTCCCTGCTCCACCCGGGCGAAACGCTCGTAGAGCTCCTGCGGTACCTGCGACACCACCGTGGCGCCGCGCCGCCAGATCCGGCGGGCATAGGCGATGGTGAGCGGCAGGATGATGACGAGCATGAACAGCCCGGAGAGCACCCAGAACTCTTCCGGCGGACCTTGCTGGGGGGGGCGGGGCGGATCCGGAACGACCGCGCCGGGCACCGCCGCGGCGCGCGCGACCGCCGCCTCGGATTCGGCGATCTGTGTCTCCACGCTCGCCAGGCGCTCGTCGATCGCCACGAGACGCGCCTGCAGCCCCTGGGCATTCGCGTCGGACGGACGCCCGGGATCCTCCGTGAGTTGCTCGGCGATTTCCTCACGCTGGTCTATCAGACGTTCGCGCTGGTTGATCAGTTCCCGGCGCTGGTTGCGGAACGCCTCGTAGATCGCGCTCGGCGAGTTGTCCGACAACGTGAAGACCTGCGCCTGCGACCCCTGCGCCGCCTGCGGCGCTTGGGGCGCTTGGGGCGCTTGGGGCGCTTGCTGCGGCAGTAGCTGGGGTTGGACTATGACGGCCTTTACGTTGAATCGCATAAGGGGATCATGTGGCTAATGTCCTTCGGCGTGCTCAGCATTCGGACGGGAAGACGCGCGAGCAGGATGACCTCACGACGGCGCCCCCCGGGTCAACGTTTCAGTCCCCCCCCCGATCCCGGGAATGGAAACACCGCCGCTGAGGGCGCGGAGCCGCTCTTCCAATCTGGCCTTCTCCGCATCCAGACGCGACCGCGCATCGGCAATCCGGCGATCGCTCTCGGCGCGCAACTCCACGATCCGTGCGCGTACGGGCGCCGACCTCTCCTCCACCACCCGATCCACCTCGGCACGCACCTTCGTCTGCATCGCCGTCACTTCCTCGCCGATCACCGCGCGCAGACGAGCAGCGATCTGGCGGTCCAGGTTCGACCGCACGGCCAGCCGAGGCGCCGCAATCGTTCCGCTCACATCCGCGACGAGATCCAACTCGCGGATGCCCGTGAGCGCGCGTGCCACCAACGTTTCGATGGAGTTCATCGCGCGCGCGCGCGCGGAGTCCGTTGACCAGGTCAGGTCGCCGGACCGCACGGACCAGCGCCCCGCCAGCCGATCCCCGTCGAGCATGAAACGCAGTTCGCTCGTTCCACGCCCCGGATCCATGGTGTATGGCAGCACCGGCAGCGCGAGCGGAGGCAGCCGGACGCCGGACGCATTGACGTTCACCACCTCGCGCGCGTTCGCGCTCACGTGGTCGATCGATCCGGTGATGCGCACGGAATCGACGTCGCCGCCACCGACCCGGCGCGCGGCAAACAGCGTGGGCCGGCCGACGATGGCCGGCTCCGTGGTGATGTCGCTCGCCGCGATCGCGTACTCTCCCGCCGCGGCCCCCCCCCCACCCCCGATAGACACATTCACGTCCGCCCGGCGCAGCAGGAACCGCGGATGGCTCTCTTGCCTGGCGAAGTGGAGGGTGGTGCCGGAACGGCGGCGGCGTTGCGGCCCGACAGACTCGCGCGGCAGCAGCCCCGGCGGCGCGTGCTCGCGCGCGAGCGTCGCCCAATACACGGCCTGCTGAAAGCGATCGATCGTCACCTTGCCGAACAACGCCGCGCCAATGTCAGGGGCGTCGAACGTGGGCAGCTTCAGGAGGCCGCGCGCGAACGCGTAGTCCTCCCGCCGGGCCGCGTCGATCGCGCCAACGCCGGCCTGAAGGGTGTCGATGCCGCGGCGTGCGTCCGCGACCAGCGCGTCCACGCGGCGTTTCGCGGAATCGATGCGCGCACTCGCGGTACGCAGGTCGGTCACGGCGCGCCTGGCGCCGTCGAGCCCCAGCGTGCGCACATTCGTCCCCTGCAATCGCGTGGCGAGCGCCGCGGAAGAGTCCAGGGTCTCCTGGAGCCGCAGCGAAGCGTACGCGGCCTCGATGGCCGACTTCACCGAGTCCGCGCTGTGCCCCAGCGCGACGGTCGCCTGCACCGCGTGCAACTGCGACGGATCGAGTGCGATGGCCCGAAACGTGTCGAATGGCGTGAGTGACAGCAGCGGCACGTTGAATTGTCCCGCGAACCGCCGCACCTCCGCGAGCGCGCGCGGCGCGAAGCCGCCGCCGGTGGACGGCTGTGCGGGCGTCTCTCGGCGCGTGCTCGTGCGGACGTCCGTGATGCCGAGCCGCCGCACGACGATCTTCTTCTCCAGCAACGGGCGCGGCTCCAGCTCGAGCCGCAGGCGCGCTATCTCAAACAGGTTCCGGTTGGGATCGAACGGGTCCGCGAGCGTGATGCCGCGCAGCTCCACCGTGGTCGCCATGATGGCGACGCGCGCTTCCGCGATGTCGAACTGGGCGCCCATCGCGTCGGTGCCCGCCTCGGACAGCGTGGTGCGAAGGATTCGCCCGCCAAAGAGTGTCCAGCCGGCGAACGTCAGCGCGCCGGCGAGCACGAGCGGGATGATCCCCTGCCACCGGAACACGCGGACGCGCTTCGTTGCCTTCGCGCCCGGGTGTGTCGGGGAACCGCTCGGACCTGTCGGTGGGGTGTACGGCGACGGTTCGCTGTTACGGACGGAACCAGGTGTAAACATTGTACAGCTTGGAGGCCTGTAGCGTTTTGTAATAGCGGGAGTGTCGCACGCGCTCGCCGATGGTGGCACGGTAGCGCACCACGCCGTACCGCGCGGCGATGTAGATGGGGACGAACAGCAGGAGCCAGCCGGCCACGCTGCCGAGGACGACCGTATTGGTGAAGTTCGTGAGCGCGAGTCCCGGCACGTTGTCCCACGCGGTCCACAGCGGCTGGAGCGCGGGTTGGCCAACGAGCAACCAATGACCCAGCCGGTCGAAGAGGGGATCGAGCAGGAACCCGACGGGAACGAAGAGCGCCCACGCGAACAGCCCCGCCGCGAACGACACGTTCAGTATCGCGAGCAGGAGCAGCACGACGAGATTGTGCGCGTTCATGATGGGCGTGAGACCGAGCGCCGCTCCCAGCGCGATGCCGAACGCGATCTGCGCGGGGGTGCCGTCCGAATGCAGTGTCTTGACCAGCGACCGCAGAAGCTTGATCAGGAGGAGCATCAGGGTTTCTTCGTCTTCTCGACGGACTGCATGACGATGGGACGCTTGGTCCAGATCGCGATCGCACCACAGAAGCGACCGGCCCCGCCGCCGCGGATGAACTCGGGCGGAACGGAGCCGAGCGTGCGATAGATCTCCACGCCCTCGATGTCGAACGGATGGACGGTATTGATGTCGATGCCGGCCGCATACTGGCCGTCGACGAAGATCGAGGGCTGGCACGTGCGCGATTGGTACATCGCGAACTGGATGGGGGTCGTGCCGTTCCGGGGAGGATACACGATCAGACCGGCCTGATCGCGCAGCATTTGGGACAGCTGCGAGGGATTTCGCCTCTCGATCTCTTCCCGGCTGATGAAGCGGCCGATGCCCTGCGCGCGCCGTTCGTCGAAGTTCCGGAGCATGGTCGAGGCGCGCACCTCCATCCCCTGCACCTCCACGCTGCCGAGCGCGTGCGCGACCTGGTTGAGCACCACCTCGACCGTGTTCCCCGCCGCGTCGTCGGTGGACAGCGTGAAGGTCATCTGCTCGTATCCCATCCGCCGGATCACGATGGTGATGCTGTCGGCGCGCGGCAGCACGAGCACGAACGTGCCGGCGGAGTCGGTGCGGGTCGCCTCGTCGTTCAGAGCGACGGAGGCCGCCACGATGGCCGCCCCCAGGCTGTCACGAACGACGCCGGAGAGCAGCCGTGTTTGCGCGAGACTCTCGCCTGCGAGCGCGAACACCGCCGCGACTCCTGCCATGATACCGACACCGCGATGCATCATGAGACGGACGACCTGAAAGGGGTGGAGTAAAGATGCCAGCGGGCGCGACCACGCGTGAGTCCCCTTTCCATATATATCGTCCCCGCGCCAGCATCGTTCCACCGCTTGGCCCGCCGGAGCACGGCTCGTCACACGAGCGCCATGGACCCTCCGGTCGTTCGCGCTACCTGCTGAGCCAGTACGCCGCCTTGATCAGGAAGATATTGGTGGGCCGCTCGCGGAAGATCGCCCCCACGTCCCGCTGCGTATCGAACTCGAAATCCACCTCGGTGCCGCTGCGCTGTTGCTGCCACACGAAGAACAGCGTGGAGCCGGGACGATACTCCCACCGGACCACCGCGTTCCCGCGCAGGGAGTGCAGGTTGAAGTTCGGGTTCCCCACGGTGAACGCCGCGGACGTGCCCGCGCCGTCCGGGTCGATCGTGAAGTCAACAATCCGGCCGTCGGCGTTGGTGTTGGCCGCGATCGTTCCCTGGTCCTGCCCGTACACCGCGAAGTCATATCCGCGCGGCGTGGTGAACTCCTTCAGCGCGTGATACCGCCCCACTGCGACGAACGGCTGGATGTAGCTCTGGAGACTCAGCCGCGGCGTCAGCGTCCATTCCACGCGCGTATCCATGGAGAGCGTGGACTGATCGAGATTCGCGAATACGTATCGGGTGCCGTAGGTCTGCGTCGCGTTCGCGTCCGTCATGGCAGTGACGTACTGCGACGTGCTGAACTGTTTGTAGTAGTTGGGACCGAACGTGAGGCGCACATTGCTCGTGGGACGCGTCTCCATGTAAACGCCGCCGTTGGCGCTCCACGCGTCGTCTCCCGCGAACCCTGAGTAGTTGATGTACGGGTTGAACCACACCTTGCGGCGGGTGTCCGAGTTGAGCCACGCATTCATGTGATAGCTGCGCGGGGGACCTGCCAGCGGGCCGCCGCGCAACAGGCGGTCATTGTAGTATTTCAGCCCCGCGTTGCCGCTGATGCCGCCCGACCAGAAGTTGTTGAACGTCGCGCTGGAGCTGCCGCCGACGGACTGGAAGATGGGCGTGCCGTCGAAGTTCCAGGCGTGGTTGGACCACACTCCCGCAAAGTTGTTCTGCGTGTACTTCCCCTTCGCGTTCGACTGGTGCCCCCAGAAGGGCGACACCGCGCGGTAGTCCACACGGCCGTGGAAACCGACGTCGTTGATCTCGAAGCCCGGACTTACCTCCTTGACGGCGAGCGACCCAAACCAGGAGCCCGTCGAGGCGAGCGCCACCTCGTTATACCTGCCGGTGAGCGACGTGCGCGTGGGATCGAAGGCGAGCGCGGTGGCGTCGGGCCGCTGGAAGTAGTGCGTGCTGTTGCGCTGAAGGTTGGTGATCACCTGCGCGCTCCCGTTCACCTGGCTGGCCAGAGAGAATCCGCTCACGACGTACTTTCCTTCGCTCCACCGGTGCTCGAAGTCCACGCCGGCGAAGCCCGCGCTGGCGCTGAGCGAGTTGGTGAACAGCGGAGACTGCTGGCGGTTCACCAGCGTGCCCATGCCGCCGATGATGGATTGTCCGCGCCGGAATTCGCGCCGCACGCGTCCCGCGAGGAAGTTGGCCATCGGCTCCACGGCCGTGGAGGAATCGATCGCCCCGGACGGACCCGCCACGCGCGCGCGCTCCTCCGCGGTGAGCGCGTTCAGGAATCCGACGGTCCACGGCCCCATCTTCCCGGTGACCTTCGCGGCGCCTGCGATCGTCGTCTGCGAGGGCATGTCCACGTACGCGATGTCCGCGCCGCTCGGCGTGCGCTGCGGTGCGCGCCCGATGCGCCGCGTGTAGAAGAACGTCTGGCCGCCGTAGTCGTTGTGGTAACGCAGGCGTCCGAACGAGAAGACATCGGACCCCTCGAGGAAGTACGGCCGCTTCTCCTGGAACGACGTCTCGAACGCGCTCAGGTTCACCACCGCGGGATCGAGCTCCACCTGACCGAAGTCCGGATTGATCGTCGCCGTGAGCGTAAGACCGCCCGGTAATCCGTACCGGATGTCGGCACCCAGGCCGGGGCTCGCGTCCGTCTGCCTGAAGAAGGGATTGGCCGCGTTGCCCGGAGCCCGCGTCACCGTGGTGCTCGCGTACGGCACGATCTCGAGTCGCTGCGGCTGCGAGAGATCCACCAGTCCGGTGAGGTCGCCAAAACGCGACACGAAGCCGCGTCCGTCCGGCACCCACGGAGAGTAGGCCACCCGTTCGTTGCGACGGGCCACGTCCCGCATCACCTGGAATCCCCACACGCGCTCCTGGCCCTTCGGCGT
Organism: Gemmatimonadaceae bacterium; assembly: GCA_040902005.1. Lineage (GTDB taxonomy): Bacteria > Gemmatimonadota > Gemmatimonadetes > Gemmatimonadales > Gemmatimonadaceae > DASPMP01. The sequence continues at coordinate 45,018 of JBBDYA010000099.1, forward strand.
GTTGCCGAACCGGAGCTGCGACAGCGGAATGCGATACTCGGCAACCCAGCCAAGGGAATCGATGCGCGTGGCCACGTCCCACACGGCGTCCCAGTTCCCGTCCTCATTGTTGTCGTTCGACGTGTAGACGTCCCGCTGCACGCCGCGCGGATTCACCGTGAAGCGAAAGCCGGTTCGCCGGTCGTAGTACGAATCCACGATGACGTGAATCCAGTCGGAATAGATCCCCGTCGCGTCGCGCCGAGCGAGCTGGGCCGCGATCGAATCCGGACTGGAATCGAAGGCGCGCACGCCGACGTACAGCGCGTCGCTGTCGTACAGCACCCGCACCTCTGTGGGATCGGTGCCGGGGGTGCCGGGGTTGGGCCAGCTCTGCACGAAATCCCGTGCCGACTCGGCGTTCTGCCACGCCGCTTCGTCCAACTTGCCGTCGAGGGTGATCGCGCCTTCCAGGCGGCTCGCCCGCATCGTGGCTACCTGCGCTGTAGCGCCAAGGGCAGGCCGCACGGCATTCTGGGACAGTCCCTCGCCAGCAAACAGCAAGGTCAGTGCGGCGGCAACGAAGCCACGGCGTGGCAGACTCATGACGGGAGCTCCAAGGGGGATGGAATCTGGAAACTCCCTGTATGACACCGACGGCTGTCAATTCGTTGGTGCGCCGGATCGACGAGGTGCAGTCCGGCGCCGCCGGAATGTGACCGGGCGCTTTAGCTCGCTGTCTGGCGGATGAAGAAACTGAAATCAGCGACCATTGTCACCACGCGATGCCGTAGTCCTCTCCGTGGTTGGATGATCCGCCCCACAGTGTGCGGTGCCTGCGATCGAAGAAGATCGCGTTGATCGGCCCCGACGTCCGCGCCTCGAAGTCAAGCGTGTAGCCCATGCCTCTCAACGCTTCGCGCACCGATTCCGGCATGGACGACGCGGCCAGCATCCGCCCGGGCCGGGACGAGTGGTCGCCGAACGACGAGCGCATCTGGTAGCTGTTGATGTTCGGCGCCTCGACCGCCTGCTGTACGGTCATCCCGAACTCGACGACGTTCAGGAAGAACTGGAGAAGATTCTGGTCCTGGCTGTCCCCACCCTGCACCGCGAACGACAGGAACGGCTCGCCATCCCTGAACGCCATGCTCGGCGTGAGCGTCACGCGCGGACGCTTGCCCGGCGCGATGACGTTGAACGGACCGTCCCGTTCCTCCACGACGAACTGCTGCGCGCGCTGGCTGAGCCCCACGCCGGTGCGTCCCGCGATCATTGCGGGGATCCAGCCGCCGCTCGGCGTGATCGACACGATCCAGCCCGACGTGTCCGCCGCCTGAATGGACGTGGTCCCGCGCGTGAACGCCTCCATGAACGCGGAGTCGGCGTCGACCTCGGGAACCGGGCGATCCTGCTGCCCGCCGCGGCTACCGGAGTCCGCCGCCGGGTTCACCTCCCACTGCGCCAGCTGCCGGGCGAACGGGTTGCGCTCCCCCTGGAACGGGTAGGGATCGCCCGGGCGCACCGTTGGGTCGTTGCGGTCCCCTTTGATCTGGCCGAATCGCGCCCTGGCGTACTCCTTGGAGAGCAGCCCGCGCATCGGCTCCACCGGAGGCGTGTAGATGTCGCCGTAGTAGAAGTCGCGGTCGGCGAACGCCATGCTCATCGCCTGATACAGCGTGTGGAGATAGCGCGGCGAGTTGTACCCCATCGCCTTCACGTCCGCGTTCTCCAGGATGTTCAGCGCCTGAAGCAGGGCGGGGCCCTGCGTCCACGGCTGCAACTTGTAGACGTCTATTCCTTTATAGGTGGTCTTCGAAGGTTCCTCGATGCGCACGCGCCAGGTCGCGAGGTCAGCCATCGTGAACATCCCGCCCTCCTCGCGCGTGCCGCGCACGATCTCCTCGGCGATGTCACCCTTGTAGAAGCGGTCGTACGCGGCATAGATGGCATCCTTGCGCGACTTGCCCGCCGCGAGCGCCTGGCGCTCGGACTCGACGAGCTTGCGCAGTGTGGCCGCGAGATCGCGCTGCACGAAGATCTCACCCGCCTCCGGCGCCTCGCGCTCCGCGCCCGGATGGGTGAGCATCACCTCGCGCGAGTACCGCCATCCTTTGATCCGCTCCCGGTTGGTCTGGATGGAGTTCGCGGTCTGCGCGTCGATCGGATAGCCGTCGGCCATCTGGATCGCCGGCGCCAGCACGTCCGCGAGCGACAGCGTCCCGTACTCGGCGAGCATGGTCATCAATCCGCCGGGGGTGCCGGGGGTCACGGCGGCCAGCGGGCCGAACTCGGGTGGATAGCGGTACCCACTGGACTGGTAGAACGCCGCTGTCGCGCCTGTTGGCGCGTGGCCCAGCGCGTTGATCGCGATGACCTTCCTGAGCCCCGGATGGTAGATCAGGGCCTGCGTCTCCCCGCCCCAGGACAGCACGTCCCACATGGTGGACGTGGCGCCGAGCATGGCCATCGCCGCGTCGACAGCGTTCCCCCCCCGCTGAAACATCATCGCCCCCGCGGTGGCGGCGAGCGGCTTGCCGGTGATCGCCATCCAGTGCTTGCCGTGGAGCGGTGGTTTCTGCGTGCGGCGCGGGATTTGTGACGAGGTATCCTGGGCCACCACCGGGAACAGCGGGCAGGCAGCCAGCGTGAGCGCGATCACAATGCGCGCGACTCGACGGGACGGGCAAAAATGCATATTGTCTCTCCTGGGAGTCCAACTTCCTAACCTACCACTCGACGAAAGCAGGCGCGACGGTGCCCGTCGGCATGTGTTGCAATCGCGCGGCTGACTCGTGTGGCATGTGAGCGCTCCGCGGCCCCTTTTGCAGTGAAATGTTGACGTCCCGAATTACCCAGCCTTGCACCCACGCCCCTCGTCCCGGGACGACGGTGTGCCTCTATTGCCTCGAGGAGGCGCGCGCGCGCGCGCGCGCGCGCCGCAACCGGGCGCTCACCCGCGCGGCGCTCGTCGCGGTAGGGGGCGGCGTTGCCGTCGCGCTGATCGTGGGCGCGATCACGGCACTCGTGCCGAGCTCGGCTGCGGTTGTCGTGGCCAGCGTGGACAGCATCGGGCCGGCTGGGGCGATCCAGGCAGGTGACGTCGTGGACTCCACCGCCCGGCGCCTCATCCAGCCGATCATCGCCGAGGGAAGCCGCGGCCTCGGCGACAGCATCGTCGCGGAGCGCGTGGGCAACAGCGTCACGGTGACCTTCGACACGGACCAGCTCCGCACCCGGTTCGACTGGAAGTTCGAGGGCGTGGTGCGGGGCACCCTGCCGATGGTCTTCGGCGACCCGGCGGCAAAGGCCCTCGATGCCATTCCGCAGGGTGAGCTGGTGCGCGAGGATTTGATCAGGACGGCGCCGAGGCGCGGCATCGCCATGGAGCTGCCAGACGACGGCGGCACGCTGACGCTCTGGCCGATCACGCGGCCGGGACGGGATGGGCCGATCGTCGTGGCCTACCGGGTGACGCCGACGAAGTAGCCGGCGGCGCCAGCCGCCGCCCAGGGAAGCTCCCTAGCGGCGCTTGCGTGAGTTCCTGCTGCGATCGAGACTGCGGCGCACCGCGCGCTCCGTTGCGTCCACCGCCGCATCAAACGTGGTTCGTGGGTCCCCGCCAGTGAGTGCGACCACCACCTGCTCATGCCGCGGCAGTACCACCTTGAACTTGCAGACACACGCCGCATTCCCCGTGGATCCGCTCACGTCCTCGAAGCGAATGCTCACGCGCGCGATGCGCAACCCGAACTTGCCAAGCTTGAATCCCGTGCGCTCGTGCACGTAGGCCCGGAGCGCGTCGCTGATGACCACGCCGCGCGCGCGCACGTGCAGCGGGGTCTCCGCGGTGGTGGATCGTCCGACGCTCGCTTTGGTCGTTCGAGGAATCGTGGCCGGGAAGGCGGCGCGGCGGCTCTGCCGCTGCCGCTGCTTCTTGTCGTCGTGACGCAAGGGAATGATTCGGCTGAAGGTGACCCGCAAAGATAGCTTCCCTGCGGTCCCCGGGCGGCCGAAATTCTGATGCGCAGCGGCTGACCACGATAGGAGAATCCATTGTCTACCATTGGTGTCCCGATCGACGAGCGTCGCCAGCAACCCCGTGCGATGCGCGCGCCGATCATCGCCGCGTCCATCGTGATCGTGGTGGCGGGGATGCGTGCCGCTTCGCCGGTGCTGGCCCCCCTCGTCCTCGCTCTGTTTGTCGCCGTCGTCAGTCTTCCCGCATTGCGCTGGCTGCGGCGGATCGGCGCGCCAGTGCCGCTGGCGATTCCGGCCATCGTCCTCATGGATGCCGTGATGCTCGCCGGCGTGGGCTTCATCATCCTGCAGGCCGTGGCAGAGTTTCGCGAAGTCCTTCCGGAGTACCTGGTGCGGATCCAGGTGCTTCAGGAAGCCGCCGTGGCGCGCCTTCAGCTCGCCGGCTTCGAGGCCACCGCCGTTCCGCTTCGGGAGCTCGTCAACGCGGACCGGTTGTTTCTGCTCGCCACCGACGCTGCGCGTCGCCTCACCGGCATCATAGGCGTGACGCTCCTGATCGTGCTGTATCTCGTGTTCATGCTCGCCGAATCGGTGGGACTGCCGATCAAGCTGCAGCAGGCCTTCGGCGACCGGCTTGGCGCCCTGTCGCAACTGGGACGGGTCGTCACGGAAGTGCAGACGTACCTGGCGCTCAAGACGCTCGTGAGCCTCGCGACCGGCCTGCTCATCGGCACAGGCGCCGCGATCATCGGCGTGGACTTCGCCCTCTTCTGGGGATTCCTGGCTTTCGTGCTCAACTACGTGCCGAATGTGGGATCGGTGATAGCTGCCGTCCCCGCAATCATCGTCGCGTTGCTGCAGCTTGGCCTCGGCCCGGCCGCCGCGCTGGGTGGCGTTTGTCTTGGCGTCAACATCGTGCTCGGGAGCATCCTGGACCCGATGATCGTGGGCCGACGTCTGGGCCTTTCCACGCTCGTCGTGCTCTTTTCCCTGATCTTCTGGGGCTGGACGTGGGGACTGATCGGCATGTTCCTGGCGCTCCCGCTCACGGCCACCGCCAAGATCGTGATGGAAAGCAGCCGCACGCTCCATCCGCTCGCAATCCTGATGGGACCGGTGCCCGGGCTGACCGATGAACCCGTTCCCACGCCCGCGGGCCTCCGACGCGAATGAGCTGGCCGTCACACCGCGCGCGACGGAGCGGAAGCGGTGGTACGCGCTTCCGATCGCGGACGTGGAGAGCCCGCTACTCCTCGCGCTGGTTCAGCTGATCGGCGGCGAACGCGACCGCGAACGCGTGCGCGTCGGTCACGTCGGGCGGCACGTCCATCCACTCCATCAGCGCGTCGCCGTATTCCAGGATGGCCTGATCCTGGGCCGCGTGGGCGGAGTCGTGCGGTGTGTCTCCACACAGCTCGCCGTGCGCACTGTACCGAAAGAGCATTGCGCTGGCCTTGCCGTCGGCTACGAGCAGCACCACGTCCGCGGGGGGCAGCATGGCCTCCGGGTCCATGGGATAGCCGGCGGTGTGCACCGCCACTCGCCGGTCACCCATCGCGCCGACGAGCGCCACGCGCCGAACGTTGCGAATCACCATGCGGCGAATGTGCGCTCCCCCACTGCGCGCCGCAACTCCCGCACCCACACCATGATCACCGCGGCGCGATCACCGCGGCGGGCGCATCAGGACGCACCTTGCGAATCGAGAGGGACCGCGTCACAATGAATGGGTCTTGACGCCAGTCCGCCAGGCGCGGTCCGTGAGGCCCACGATGCGAATGCGATCCGTAGTTGCCACTGCCCTGCTGCTGCTCCCGGCCGTGTCGAGCGCGCAGCGCGTTCCCATTCCGAACGGGCGCGGGCCCGCGCGCCCCGCTCCCCTGCCGCCCCAACCGCCAGCCGTCGCGCGCGAGCTGTCGTACGTACGCCTGCCGGTGTCGGTGGAGAGCTACCCGATGGTGAGTCGATTCGAGACGATCGGCTTCAGCGAAAATGGCATCACGAGCTGGACCTCCTTTGGCATGGGCACGCGCGCCGATCTGCGCGTCACGCGCCTCGTTTCGGCCACGCTGGACATGACGTCATCCGTGTTCGGCGGCCCTGCCCAGACGCAGACGGTGGAGATCGGCACCCGCCTGCGCCCCGAGCGCAACGAGCGCAGGCTGTATCCCTTTGCGGACGTCCGGATGGGCTACGTGCACTCGTATGACGGCTACTTCCGGCCATACGACCTCGCGGATCCCTATGTGGGAATGTCGGCCGGCGTGGGCAGCCGGTACAGTCAGGGAGTCGGCGTGGTGGGCGGCGTGGGCATGGAATACGCCCTCACGCGAACGCTCTCCCTGACCGCGTCCGCCTCGACGATGCGCGCGCGCATGACGACGTACCGATTCACCGGCGCGCAGCCGTCGAGTGACCGGTACCGGTTGACGTCGTACCGGTACATCGCGGGTCTCCGGTTCAACCCCGTGCGCTATCTGGCGAGGCAGCAGGGAGCCCGCTGACGAAGCCGGTCACCCACTCGATGCGCCCCGACGGCGCGAGGACGAACACGTTCGTTCCGGCTCCACGTGGCTGACCGTCGAGCCCCGTCATCGTCCAGTCGGCCAGCAGCATCCCCTGGCAGTGTCGCACGTCGCCGGCGCGGCGCATCCGCATACCTGGCATGAATCGCTGCGCAGCCGCAATGTGCGGTAGCAGGTCGTCCATGCCATTCAGATTGCTGAAGCGGTCCTGCATGCGAATCTCCGGCACCGCGATCTCCGCCAGCATTCGCTGACGCGCGATCGCGTCGGGTTCAGCCCACGCGTCGAACCAGAGATCCACATACCGCGCCGCGTTGGCGTTGACTTCGTCCGACACCACGTTGGCGAAGAGCGAGAGTTGAAAGCGCCACCCCTGCACGTGCTCGTCGCGCACCGCGGCGTCTGGCAGCTCGTGCGTGAGCGTGAGCTGCGTGCCGCCTGGCACGGGCATGAGCACGATCGTCACCCGCGAGCTGCCCGCCGGGATCGGCGTGCCGCTCACAAATCCGTACGTGAACACGAGGCGGCGCGGCGAATCGATCTCCAAAACCTCACCGGCTGACTCGATGCCCCCCGGATGCCTGATGCAGACCGCGCCGCCCGGCCGCGCGTCAATCGTGGAACCGGTCCCCCACCACCGTGCCCACCGGGTGGAATCCGTGAAGAACCGGAAGACGGCGTCCAGGGGGGCGTGAATCGTGACCGTGCGGTCCAGCGTGTGGGGCAGCGTCGTGCGGTCCATGGTCAGCGCGTCCTGCGTGTGATGGTCTTTGGCCGGCGCGGCCTCGGCCCGCGCCGCGAGTGTTCCAGCTCTGCGGCCAGCTTCAACTGCCAGAGGGCATCGTCCCACATGCGCCTCAGCAGCTCCTCCAGCGGGCCCAGCGCCTCCCGCTGCGCGCGGTAGTACCGGTGCTTCCCGTCTGCGCGCTGCGCCAGCAGGCCCACGGTTGCCAGGGAGCGCAGGTGCATGGACACCGCGCCGAACGTCACGTCGGGCATCGCCCGATGGATGGCACCCGCGCTCCGCTCGCGATCCCAGACGAGACGGAGAATCTCGCGCCGCCGGGGCGATGCGATGGCTGCGAGGATGGAGGCATCCATGGCATCATTTTAGATGTAACTGAAATGTATGTCAAGCGGCCGATGCATCGGGTTCCGGTTGGTCGCATGAGGGCGTTCTCGGCAGCCGCGCGCTTCGCGCACGGCTGGTAAGTTCTCGGGGGCACACCCATCCAGCCCGGTGTGTTGCAGGCCGACCCGCCGTGGAGCGGCGGCCGAGAACCTACCCGCGGCGGCCTCGCCGCCGCGGCCGAGAACATAAGGGTTACGCGCTCACATTGTGCACGGTGGCGATGTAGTGGCGCCCCTCCCACAGCACCGGCACCGCGCGAAGCACCGCGAAGGCGGTCGTGGCGTAGACCAGGATGTCCACCCAGAACCGCACCGCCTCGCTCGGCCGTACTGAGGCATTGACGCTCGGCCACGCGAGCAGAAGCCCCAGTGCGCAGAAACAGACGGCTTTCAGGATGCCGTAGCTAGCGCGGCTCCAGCGCGACGCGGTGAGCTGCCGCGCCCAGGCGCTGGCCTGCATCCCGTCCGCGCCGAATGGGGTCTTGCCTTCGCCGAACGCGACGCTTCGGATGAAATCCGTGAGCACGGTGCGCGTGATGATCACCAGCGGCACCCAGTACGGGACCAAGGCTTGTCCTGCGGGGTCGCGGCGAATGGCGAAGAAGGTCCAGAGGGCCAACTCGACGATCCGGTCGCCAGCGATGTCGAAGAGCGCGCCGGCCTTCGACTCCTCGTTGAATCGTCTCGCCACCCAGCCGTCGAGCGCATCCATGAAGATCGCCCACGCGAGCAGCGGGACCATGGCGAGATCGAGCCATGCGTGTTCGACGACCCGATCGCGTCCCCCCCCCCAGACGGCGATCACCACGAAAATCAGGAGGACGCGGGCGACGGTGAGTGCGTTGGCCATACGAAGCAGGCTACCGCATGAATGCGCGCTGCCATATCGGAGCGCCTACGTAGGTGAGTACGTAGGCCCACGTTCTCGGCAGCCGCGCGCTCCGCGCGCAGCTGGTACGTTCTCGGCGGGCACACCCATCCAGCCCGGTGTGCAGTTGCAGGCCGACCCGCCGCGAAGCGGCGGCCGAGAACTCCTAGAAAGGCAACTCCAGCCCACGCGCCTCGGCGGCCAGATGCGCCAGATACACCGAGACGACCGCGTAGCCGACGCACGCCGCGGCGTATCGCCTCTTCGCCCGGCGAAACGCCGCGGGATCGGTGTAGCCGCCGCCGTAGGCATCCGCGCGCCGCATGTGCAGGTGATACGCGAGACGGCAGCCGAACAGTCCGGCGACCACAAGACTCACGAGCGGCCTTGCACGGCCGGCGACAGACTGTGCGTCGAGCGGCAGAAACAGCAGCACGAGGAAGGTCAGGGCGAGAAGGATTGGACCGCCCATCCAGGGATACCCGCCATGTCCGTTTGGCATCGTCAGTCGCGAGAATGAGTGTCAGTGAGGTCTATGATGCCGCCGTTCCACGGCTGGGCACACAGCGGTCACTCACGCGATGGCGCCATTTTCCAGAATGCGATCCCGCCCGCCTGCTGACCGACGTCCACGGTCGCCACACGCCTCAGCGCACGCAGATCGTACACGTCCACCTTTCCAGGCTGCGCACCCACCCCTTCATTGCTCACGAACGCATACCGTGAGTCCGGGCTGACAACGACGCCGTGCGTCACCGTCGTCGCGCTCTTTGTCTGCATGACGCTCCTGCCACTCGCGAGGTCGAATGCCTGCACCGCCCCGCCCTGCTTCAGCGTCGCGAACAGGAGTTTCCCATCCGGCGTCACCGCCAGGTTGTAGGGACCGCGCCCCGTTGTGAAGCGGCGGGTCACGGTCCATGATGCGCGGTCGATCTCCAGAATCTCGTCGCGCTTGTTGCACGCGACGTACACCTTCGCGCCATCCGCGCTCGGCTGCGCCCACGTCGGTGAGCAGCTCGCGGGCGCCATCTGCTGCCCGGGCACGTGGTGGGCGTGAGGGGCCGCGTCCAAAGCGACCGGACCTTCGTTTCCCTTCGCCACGCTGAAACGCCGCGACACCTCGAACTTCCGCGTGTCAATCTCCACGAGCTGGTCATCCATCATGCAGGTGGAATACTGGCGCGCACCGTCCGGTGACACCCGGCTGCCGTGCGGCATCACACAAGTCTCCACGCGCTCGACTTCGGTGTTGTCCGGCGTGTACACCACGGACACCGACGACGGCGTCATCTCGCCATGCAGGTTGAAGTTCACCACGAAGGCGTAGAGGCCGTCCGGCGTCACATCGATGGAAGCCGGGAAATGCCCGAGGAAGGTGCCCGGGCCAACCAGCGTGTCCGGACCCAGCTCGATGCGCCAGTACTTGCCGTCCGGCGATCCATGCCCGGTGGTCATGTGCAGGTACTTGCCGTCGCGCGAGATCTGGAGTCCGTGCGGCCCCTCCATCTCCACCGCGCTTTCGCCCACCGGGATGGTCTTCTCCACCACCGCGCCTGCGGCACCGAAGCGCACTCTATGGATGAGGTCCGCGGACTCGGCGCCGACGTATACCCAGTAGTCGTGCGTGGGCGGGGCCGGGTTCTGCTGCGCGCCAACGGCTGTCCCAGCGACCATCAGAAAGACAATGTACCGCTCGATCGCGTCCATCATGTCGCTGCCGGCCCCCCCCCGCTGTTGAGTCTCTGACGGAACGTAACGCGGACGATGCCCGCGGTCAGTACCTTCAACACCAGCGACGTAACGGTGGACGTATCTGCAGGGACAATGGGAGATGACATGCCAACCCTCACGCTCCTCGTCGGACTCGCAAGCGCCATCGCGTTCTTTCGCGCGGCTCAGTACGAACGCATGTCGCCGCTGCTCTGGACCGTGGCAAGCCTGGGGCTCACCCTCGTGGCCAGCTTCCTTGTGTCGGGCGTCCTGATGGTGATTCTGGCGCAGATCGGCTTGTTCGCGGTGATGTGGTGGTACAATGCCAGACGGCCGGTGAATCACGGTTGATATGCGCGGCGATCCGGGCCATCATCCATGAGTTCCTTCGGCCTCAGCACGACACGGCACCTACCGGAGCCCTTCCCGTGAACGCATCCCGTCTTTTCCGATTCGTCGTCGCGCTCGTCGCGCCCATCGCCGCCCTCGCCACGCCGGTACACGCGCAGCAGCCGGCCGACTCCACGCCGACCATCACGAGGCTCGTCGCCGAGCCGATGACGCTGGTCGTGAAAGCCGGAGAGGCCGTGCCGATCCGCGTGCGCGCGTACGACGCGCAGGGGCGCGAGATCATGAACCCCGCGCTGCGCATAACCGGACCGCGCGCCTCCGTATTCATCTCCGACGGTACCGTCAGGGGGATCCAGGCAGGACGGTATGACCTCGTCGCCTCCACCCCGGGCCGGGCCAATCCCGTGACGCTGCGCATTCCGATCACGGTCACCTGGCCCGAGATCACCACGGTACAGATCACGCCGGAGCCCGGACGTCTCTATGCGAACGTCACGCTGGCGCACGACGCGAAAGCGCTGCACGCCGACGGCACCGAGCGGCGCAACGCGAACATCACCTGGCGCAGCTCCAACGCCGCCATCGCCTCGGTGGACCGGTACGGCAACGTCACCGCAGTGGGAGCGGGACGCGGCACGGTCACCATCGGCGCGGAAGCCGAAGGCGTTCGGGCCGAGATCCGCCATACCGTCGTGCCCAACCCCATCGCAAAGCTCACCGTGGACGTCGCGGAGCACTCCGTGCGCAGCGGCGACGTGCTGCACCTCAAGGCGTCCGCGACCCGCGCGAACGGCAGCGCGATCACCGACATCCCGATCACGTGGAGCTACGTCTACGTGCCGGACGACACGATCGCGGCCCCCGGCGCCACGGGCATTGTCGACCGCGGCATGTTCGCCGCCGAAGTGCCGGGCCGGTACACCCTGCTCGCCACCGCGGGGAACGTGTCCGCGCGCAAGGTGATCCACGTGACGCCGCGCGACGTGCGCCGGCGCATCAACGTCACCGGCCGCGGGAGCATCACGCACGTGAACACCAGCGACCTGTGGCCCTGGACCGGGAAGGACGGACGCGATTACGCGCTCGTCGGCACGTGGGGCGGCGACGGGTGGGGATACGTCTTCGACATCACGAACCTCGCGACGCCCGTGATCACCGACTCGATCCAGGTGAACGCGCGCACGATCAACGACGTGACGGTCTCACCCGACGGGCGCTACGGCGTGCTGTCGCGCGAGGGCGCGTCGGACCGCGTGAACGGCATCGTCATCCTCGATCTCGCGAACCCCGCGCACCCGAAGGTCGCGGCGAGGTTCAGCCAGGAGCTCACCGGGGGCGTGCACAACATGTTCGCCACCAACGACTACCTGTTCGCGATCTCGGGCGGCGACAAGTACGTGATGGTGGACGTGCGCGACCTCTACAACCCGAAGTACGCCGGCGAGTACAACCACCCGAACTCGCGCGTGCACGACGTGTGGGTGCGCGACGGCATCGCGTACTCATCGGAGTGGGGAACGGGCGTGGTGGCGGTGGACGTGGGCAACGGAAAGTACGGCGGCACGATCGAGAAGCCGGTGCTGATCGCCACGTACCCCACCACCAGCGGGGCGACCCACGAGATCTACCCGTACGTGCAGCAGTCCACCGGCAAGACGTACCTGTTCCTGGGTGACGAGATCATGAGCCGCCAGGGACGCGTGTGGGAGGGCACCAATTACCGCGGCACGCTGGGCCAGCCGGGCGGCGTGGCGCAGACATCGGCTGGCTACACTCACATCGTGGACTTCACCGACCCGAAGAACCCGAAGAACGTGGCCAAGTACCACCAGGAGGAATTCGGGAGCCACGACATCATCGTCGAGGACGACGTGATGTACCAGGCGTACTACGACGGCGGGCTGCGCGTGGTGGACGTGAGCGGCGAACTGTTGGGCAACCTCGCGGAGCAGCGGCGGGAGATTGCGGTCTTCAAAGCATTCGATCCCGATGGACGCACGCCGAACGCGAGCTTCGCGATGAACGCGATGCCCTGGAAGGGACACATCCTGTTCACTGATTTCAATTCCGGACTGTGGGTGGCGAAGCTGGAGCCGAAGCCGATCGTTCCGTAGGCCCCGGGGCAAACCCGTCCTCGGCGCGCACTCGGCGCGGTCGGCGTACACACCGGCAGAGCCGCGCGTGGCGTGCAGGCGGACCCGCCGCGCAGCGGCGGCCGAGAACCGACCGCGGGTCGCAAGTACCCTTGCGACTCGCGCCGAGAACAAAAGACCCGTTGCTCGCCGAGTGCTCCAGCTACCCGGACTCGATCTGCTCGGTGGCCGCGGTCCAGCGAGCAAAGGTCGCGTCGAGCTCGACCTTCAGCCGCTCGAGGTCCATGCCGAGCGTTCGCGCTTTCTCCACGCCGTCGGAGTGCGTGTACAGCTCCGGATCTTCCAGCGCCTGCGTGATCTCCGCGATCCGCGTTTCCAAACGCGTAATCGTCGCTTCCGCCTGCTCCAGGTCCTTTTGCGCAGTGCGCTGCTGGCGACGCGCCTCCTTGGACGCGGGCTGCGCGGCCTCTTTCTTCCTGGCCACCTTCTGGCGCTCGTGCACCTTGCGCAGCGACGCCTCCTCCTGCGCGCGCACACTCACCGCGTGCTGGCGTTCCGCGCTCACCTCCTCCCACTCGGCAAACCCGCCGGGAAACTCCGTGATGTGGCGGTCGTGCAGCACCCACACCTTCGTGGTCAGCGCGCGCAGCAACTCGCGATCGTGGCTCACGAGTACTACCGTGCCGTCGTACAGCTCCACCGCGTCTTCCAGCGCCTCGATGGACTCCACGTCCAGGTGGTTCGTCGGCTCGTCGAGCACCAGCAGGTTTGCGCGCGAGAGCATCAGCATCGCGAGCCCCACGCGGGCACGTTCGCCGCCCGACAGCTTGTCCGCGCGACGCTGCACCTCCTCGCCCGAGAACCCGAACCGGCCCAGGTGTCCCTGCACCAGCCGGCGGTCCCACGTGGGACGCAAGTCATTGATCACGTCGTACAGCGCGCGGTCCAGTGGCACCTGCGAGAGGTCCTGCTTGTAGAACCCGGCGGTGATGGACGATCCCATCCTGAGCTCGCCACCGGCCACTGGGTGTTCGCCGAACAGTGCCTTGAGCAGCGTGGATTTCCCCGCCCCGTTGGGCCCGATGAAGCCGAGGACGTCCGTGCGCATTACGGTGCCCGTGAACTTCTCCACCAGCGTGCGCTGCTCGACGTTCACGGTGACGTTCACGGCGGAGACCACGCGGTCGCCTCCACGTTCCGCCACCTCGAAGCGCAGCGACATGGAGTCGTCCTCACCGATCGGGGCGCTGAGCCGCGGCAGCCGCGCCAATAACTTTCGGCGTCCCTTCGCTTGCCGCGTATTCTGACCGGCGAGGTTGCGCGCGATGTAATCGGTCTCGCTGGCGATCTTCCGCTGCTGCTGCTCGAACTGCCGCAGCTGCGTGAGCCGGCGCTCGGCGCGCTGCGCGACGAACTGCTTGTAGCCGCCGCTGTAGGCGAACGCGGTGTTCCCCTCGAAATGCAGCACGTGGTCCGCCGTGGCGTCGAGGAACGCGCGGTCGTGGCTGATCAGCAGCACCGTTCGGTCGATCTCGCGGATGAACTGCTCCAGCCAGGCCGCCGTCTCCAGGTCCAGGTGGTTCGTCGGCTCGTCGAGCAGTAGCACGTCCGCCGACGACACCAGCTGCCGGGCCAGGCCCAGGCGCCCGCGCTCGCCGCCGCTCAGCGTGCTCACGGGCGTGGTACGGGACCGGTCCGGGTCGAAGCCCAGCCCGTGCAGCACCGAGTCGATGCGCGACGTGACCGCGTAGCCCCCTTCGTGCTCGAAGCGCTCCAGGTCGCGTCCGTACCGGTTCATCGCCTCCTCGGACGCGTCCTGCGCGAGCGCGGACGCCTGTTCGGCGAGCGACACCTCCAGCTCCAGCAACTCGGCGAGTTCGCCGGCGGCCGCCTCCCACACGCTCGACGCGCCGCCGAAGTCCCGGTGCTGCTCCAGCAACGACACGCGCAGCGTGGGCTGCCGCGCGATGACCCCGCGCGTGGGCTGCATCTCACCCGTGAGCAGCCGGAAGAGCGTGGTCTTGCCCGTGCCGTTGCGGCCGACAATCCCCCACCGCTCGCGGGCGGCGACGGTGAACGTGATGCCGGAAAAGAGCGTCGTGGCGCCGAAGTCGACGCCGACGTTGGAGAACGAAAGTTGAGTCATTCGGAACGGTTCACGTGTCCAGGCACGCAGCGAGCGCCCCAGCAAACCGGCCATGTGATCCGGGGGCATGGTCGAAGAACATCAGCGGTTCGATGCATTCGATTTCCATGAGCATGAATCCCCGGCCGGTCATCACGCCGTCGATGCGCGCGAACAGCCAGGGGGTGGGAATGTGCCCGGCCATGCGCTCACCGGCGCCGATGATCTCCGGCGGTGCCGGCCGCGGTTCAGCCGAGCCGCCAAACTCCGTCTGAACGCGAAAGTCGCCGGCGGAGGGACGCTTGATGGTCGAGTGGCTGAACGCGCCGCCGATGAACATCAGCGACCACTCCCCCCCCCCCTCGGTGGCGATCTCCGGGACGACCTCCTGCACCAGGACGTCCGAGCGCTCCACCAGTTCGGCGAATCGCACGCCGTCCGCGCGTGCCTTGCTGGTCGTGCGCCACGTGTCGGTGGCCGATGCCGAGATCGCGGGTTTGACGATCGCCTGCGTCCACTTGTGCTCGCGCATGATGGCGGACAGCGTCGTTCCACCGCTCTGGTCCGCCCAGTGGGTGGCCGGAATGAGCAGGCCCTCCGCGGCAAGGTCGCGCAGGTAGAACTTGTGCATGTTCCAGCGCACCAGCGGCACGGGGTTCCAGAGCGGGACGTTCATGCGCTCGAGCAACGACAGCCACTTGCGGAATTCTCCAGCGCGCAGGTGGTAGTCCCAGCAGGAGCGCAGAACGAGCGCGGAAAAGTCGGTCCAGCGCACCTCCGGGTCGTCCCACAGGATTGGCCGGGCCTCGATGCCGAGCGCTTCGAGCGCCGCGAGCAGCGGGCGGTCGTCGTCCGTGAGGTCCGGAAACGCTGCATAGGTAACGAGCCCGATCATGCCGGAGCAGTAAAGCTCGTCGCGCCACTTTTCGTAAGGAGATGTCAGGTGGCCGACTTACCGGCGTCAGCAAAGACTACGGGGCGCGCAGCCGGGCGCTTCCGTCCAGCACCGCGCGCGTGACCCTGGCCGCGATGGAGTCCTGCGCGGTAAAGCTGTCGGTGATCGTGAAGTCCAGCTGATCGGCCCAGAGTGACGAGTCGGGAGCGGCGCGAAAGAGCCGCACCTGCGCGCGGGCGCGCGTGCCGGCCCGCTGCACGGTGGTCTCGACGTACAGCGCCGCCATCCGCGCTCCGGGTGTGGTATCCGCCACCACGCGCACGCCCGCTCGCACGAGCGCCGTCGTGATCGACGCCGTCATGGCACCGGCAAGCTCCTCGCTTCCCTGCCCGATGGCGGCGGCGGCGGGCACGCGCACCACGATCTCCTCCGGTGCCGTACTCAGGCCGTTCGCCGCTTCCGACGCCGGCTGAGGCCACAGCGACCAGAGGATCAACCCACCGAGCGCGGCGACACCAAGCGCCGTCGTGAGCGATGTCATCCAGAACTGCCAGCGGCGGCGCGACGTGGCCTCCGGCGTTGCCGCCACCGGCCCCGAAATCGCCTCCGGGCTCTCCAGCACGCGGAGCAGCTCGGTCGCGATACGCGGGCGGTCCGCGGGATCCTTCTCCAGGCACCGCATGACGAGATCGGACAGCGCGACGGGCACGTCGTAGCGCCGCGACGGCAGCGGTGGCGGCAGCTCCGTCAGTTGCGCGGCCAGCAGCGACTGCGGCGTGCGCCCATGAAAGGGCGGCGACCCCACCAGCATCTCGTACGCGACGATCCCGATCGCGTAGAGATCCACCCGATGGTCCGCGTCGGGATCCGCAGCCGCCTGTTCGGGCGCCATGTACTGCGGCGTGCCCAGCGAGATCCCGATGCCGGTGATGGACTGCCCGGGCTGCTGCTGGAATCCCCGCTCCCGGGCCGCGCTCACCGCTTTCGCCACGCCGAAGTCCGTGACGACTGCCGCGGCCCCGGACAGCAGAATGTTGTCCGGCTTGATGTCACGGTGCACGATCCCCACGCTGTGCGCGTACGCCAGCGCGCGCATCACGTCCTTGAGGATGCCGACCGTTTCCCGCACCGACAGCGGTCCGCGCATGATCCGGCCGCGAAGGGACTCGCCATCGATGTAGGGCATGATGAAATACGGAAGTCCGTCCACCTGCCCCGCGCTCAGCACCGGCACGATGTTCGGATGGTTCAGCTTCGCGATCATCATGATCTCGCGCTCGAACCGCTGCACCGAGACCGTGGCCGCCAGGGTCGGGTTCAGGACCTTCACGACCACCTTGCGGCCAAGCGCGACGTCGTCGGCGACGAACACGCGCGACATTCCACCCCCGCCCAGCTCCGACTGGATGGCGTACGACGTGCCGAGATGCTCCTGAAGCTTGCGTTCCAGATGCGCCAATGCCGCGTCTCCGAAGTCGGGCCCGCCCCTACCTGAAGGTAGACACCCGTACCCGGCTTTGCGCTTGCCCGTCCGGCCGATTCGCCCTAGCTGCCGGTCGTGCGCAACTCTGCCGCCCATTCGATGGCATTGTTGCGCAGATCGAACGGCATTTCGTGCCCACCTTCAAAGGTGTGGAAATCGACGTCATGGCCGTTGGCGCGGAGCACCGGCACGATGAAGTCGCGGGTGTTCGTGAACGGAACGACGTCGTCCAGATTCCCGTGCGTCATGTAGATCTCGGGCTGCCCTCGGCGGAATGGCACGATGAGCTGTCCCGGAGAAAACGCGATGACCCGCGAAAACAGGTGGGCATTGACCAATCCGATGCCGAGCGCCTCCGAGGCGCCGTCGGAAAAGCCACCGATCGTGAGACGCGTACCGTCCACGTTGGCGATCCGAAAGACCTTCTCGAGCGCGGACTGGAGGAAATCGACGTCGTTCTTGTAGCGGCCAACCGACAGCATGTCCCACGTCTGAAAACGCGAGTCGGGCGCAAGCACGAGCAGCCCGAACGCGTCATACAGCATGCGCAGTTCCTCGCTATCCCAGTTGCTGCCGGAGCCACCAGCGCCGTGCAGCAGCACCAGCAGCGGCGCGGGCTCCGCCGGATTATAGTTGGCCGGGACGTACAGGAATCCATCTCGGGGGGTGCCCAGCCCGAGCGCCTGCATCCCCGGAACCGTCGTCTCCGTGGGCGCGGTCGGCAACAACTCGATCGTCGCGTCGTCGATGAGCTCCTGCTCCGGATCGAGAGGGCCCACGGCCTGCTTGCATCCGGCGAGCAGCAGGCCCGCGCCGAGCGCGGCAAGGATCGTGAACGTGCGGCGGTTGACGTATCGCATGATGACTGTCCGTAGTATTGGAACTGGAGTGCCCCCAACGAAACCCCTGAGCCGTCACTGACCCTTACACGAGGCGTTTGAATATGCCATGTCGCCGACACTGGTGCACCACGCTCTGCGTCACCATCGGGCTGAGTCTGTCTGGAGCATCGCTCCCGGGGCAGACCACCGAGGAACGCGCCGTGACCGCGGTCGTTGAGCGGATGTTCAATGGGATGCGCACCGCGGACAGCGCGATCGTGCGCGCCGTCTTCGCCCACGGGGCGCGCTTCGCCGGCCTCGATCCGAGAGCGACACCCCCGGCCGTCCGGTACGACAGCGTGGGCGGGTGGATCACCGCCATCGCCAACTCCAACAACCGCTGGGACGAGCAGATCTACGACGTGCTGGCCAGGGTGGACGGCGGCATCGCGGTCGCCTGGGTGCCCTACACCTTCTACCTCGACCGGAAGGTCAGCCATTGCGGCGTGAACGTCATCGACATGCTCCGCATCAGCGAGGAGTGGAAGATCATCCAGATCTACGACTCCCGGCGGCGGGAGAACTGCCCCGATCCGCTGTCCCGCGATTAGGCGCCCGCGCTGCGCAGCGCGTCGATATGCGCCCGCACGCGGACGGTGTACGTCTCGATCGTGTCGTCGGCGGCGGGCCGGGGCAGTTGGCACGCCGGGTCGTCCGGCGACGACGAATTCAGCGCGTTGGTGAAGGAATCGCACGCCCGCGCGGCCGCGACCACCTCGAAGAGTTCCACGGCCTCCAACAGCTGAACGAGCTCCTCCGCGGGCGCTTCCTGAAACGTGACGATTCCGCGCTGGCGCAGCCGCCCAAGGACACCCAGCGTCGCGCCGGCGAGCTCAGCGCCTGCCGCTCCGTTCGTTTGATCGTCCGATATGTTCGAGGTTTCCATGGGCTGCGGTCCTGGTCGGTGGACTGCTCCACCGATCAAGACCGATGCCACCCCGTGGTTCGCTAGGGGTCTTTCGATACGAGCGGGGAGCTGTTGACGAGCTTGATCTGCAGCGCGCCGCCATTGGCGCTGATGCCGTACTCGTTCTGCGAGCGAGTCGGATCGAGGTAGCGCACCTCCTCCACGTCGCTGGCGCGCGTGGATTGCAGCACCTCGCCGTCGGCCTTCACGCCATTCACGTAGATCACCAGCGGATACTGCATCCCGCCACCCAGTGACCGGGAACCGCGCGGGCCCTGAAGGAAATGGGGCTTCAGGCGGCGGATCGCCTGGAAGAGATCCTGATCCTTCTGTGCCGAGGCCATGATCTCCTCGCGAGTCAGCTTGTCTCGGGACTTCTTCTGAGCGCTGGCATCCGCCGGCGCAATCATCATCAGGCCGGTGGCGAGCGCGAGTAGCGAAAGTACGGGTCGCATGAGCAAGTCCTCTAACGGGTCTGAAGGTGAGACACACCACGCTCTCACTACGTTGCCTGTCCCCGAATTTCTTCAACACTCAGCGCGGATCGCGGTTCCACGGACGAAACGGCCCGCCGCGGGGACGTGACGGCCGATCTCCTCTTGACTTCCGACAGGAGATGGGCAACTCTCGTGTAGAACTCCGACAGGACACGTGCAGATGGCATTCCCGCCCCCCTCGTCCGACGTGCTCCGCGGCACGCTCGATCTCCTCGTCCTCAAGACGCTGACGCTGGAGCCAATGCACGGCTGGGGCATCAGCCAGCGCATGCAGCAGATGTCCCGCAGCGTGCTCGACGTGCACCAGGGCTCGCTCTATCCTGCCCTGCAGCGCCTGGAGCAGAAAGAGCTCGTGGAGGCCGAATGGCGCACGACGGACAACAACCGGCGCGCCAGGTATTACCGCCTGACCGCGAAAGGCCGACGCGCGCTGGGGGAAGAAACCCAGTCGTGGCGGCGCTATGTTGCCGCCGTCGAAGACATCCTCGCGGCCACGTGAGGACGCGCGCATGCTGAAGGCACTCCGGCTGCGCCTCCGCGCGCTGTTCGATCGTTCGGGCACCGAGCGCGACCTGGACGACGAACTCCGGTTTCACATCGAGCAGGAGGCGGCGCGGCACGCACGCGCGGGCCTGCCCGCCGAGGAAGCACTCCGCCGGGCCCGCATCGCATTCGGCAGCATGGAGAGCGCGCGGGAGGCCCATCGCGACCAGCGCGGTTCACGCGGCGTCGAGGATGTCCTCGCAGACGTGCGATACGCCGCCCGCGCACTCTGGCGCGACCGCGCGCTGGCGGTCGCCGGCATCGTCACGCTGGCGCTGGGGATCGGTGCGACCACCGCGGTCTTCTCGGCCGTCGACGCCGTGATGCTGCGCGAGCTTCCCTTTCGCGAGCCCTCCCGACTGGTACAGATCTGGGTGGAGAACCCCGACCGGGGCTGGCACAAGAACGTCGTGGCGCCCGCGAACTATCTCGATTGGCGCGACCGGGCGGGCGCGTTCGAGGGGGTCGCCGCCTACACCGATTATCAGGCCACCGTGACGCTGCTGGGCCGCGATGAACCGACGCTCCTCACCGCGGCCTACACGACCGGGAACTTCCTGGGCGTGTTGGGCGTGCGTCCGCAGCAGGGCCGCGGATTCGAACCCGGCGACGAATGGGACAACGGCCAGCGCCCCGTGATCATCAGTGACCGGGTCTGGCGCACGCATTTCGGCGCCGACCCCGGCGTGGTGGGTCAATCCATGTCCCTCGGCGGGTCGCGTCCCTGGCAGATCGTGGGCGTGATGCCCGCCGGGTTCTCGCTGCCGTCACCCGGCACGGACGTGTGGATGCCGATGCTGTGGCGCCCCGACCAGCGTGAGGCCGTGTCCTTCCGGCGCGCCCACTGGCTTCGGGTGGTCGCGAGAATGCAGCCCGGCGTGACGCCCACGCAGGCCAACGCCTCGCTGCAAACGGTGGTGCGCCAGCTCCAGGCCGAGTATCCCGCAACGAACACGCGCATGGGCGCGGGAATCACGCCGCTGCACGAATGGATTATCGGCGATACGCGGATGCCGCTGCTCGTGCTGCTCTCGGCGGCTGGCCTGTTGCTGCTCATCGCGTGCGCGAACGTCGGCAGCCTGCTGCTCGTGCACGCGCTCGGCCGTTCGCGCGACGTGTCGCTGCGGTTCGCGCTCGGTGCCACACGCGGTCGCGTGGCCAGGCAGGCCGTGACCGAAAGCCTGGTCCTGTCCGGGCTTGGCGGAATCGCCGGACTCGCGATCGGTTGGGCCGGTGCGAAGGCGCTGATGGCGATGCAACCCGCCGGCATGCTGCCCATCACCGAGATCGCGGTGGACGTACGCGTCTTTCTGTTCGCGCTTGCCCTCACCACGCTCAGTGGGCTCGCGTTCGGCATGGCCCCCGCGGTAATGGCCACGCGGCAGTCGCCGGCCAACGCGTTGAACAGCGCCAGCCGGACCGTCACGAGCCGCCCCATCCGACGCTGGGGACGCTGGCTCGTCATGGGCGAGGTCGCGCTCGCGGTCACCCTGACCATCGGTGCGGGCCTGCTGCTGCGGAGCTTCGAACGGCTTTCGCGCCAACCCGCCGGCTTCGATCCCGAAGGCGTGCTGACGGCATCGCTCAGCATCCCTGGGACGCGATACGCCACGCCCGCCAGCGTGAAGGACTTCTATCAACAGCTGGTGGAACGTGCCGGCGCCCTCCCGGGAGTCGAGCTCGCCGCGGCCGTCCGTGCCTTGCCGGTGACGGAGCCGTCCTGGTCGAGCAGCTTCGCCGTGCGGGGCCGGCCCCCGATGGAACAGGCGGCGGACGTGCTGCACCGTGAGGTGCTCGGCCCCTACTTCCAGGTCATGCGGGTGCCGTTGGTCGCGGGACGCACGTTCGCTGCCTCCGATCGCGACGGCGCGGCGCAGGTCGTGGTGATCAACGACGCCATGGCGCGGCAGTACTTTCCCGGCGAGGATCCGATCGGCCAGCAGATCACGTACGATCGGGTTCCCGACTCCACATCGGTCTGGCGCACGGTCATCGGCGTCGTCGGCAGCGAACGGCAGGGTGGCCTCGCGATGCCCGCGCGTCCCGAGATTTTCGCGCACTTCTTCCAGGACGAAACCAGCAGAATGCATCTCGTCATGCGCGCCGAGTCACGGACCGACCCCGCGGCGCTGGCGCAACCGGTGCGCCGCCTCGTGCGCGATCTGGACTCGTTGCTGGCACTCAACAGCCTGCGTCCCATGACCGAGGTGCACGCACACGCCACGTCCCGGGAGCGATTCACGAGCGTGCTGGTGCTCGTCTTCGCGATCACGGGCGTGTTGCTCGCGCTGGTTGGCGTCTTTGGCGTGCTGGCGCAGCTGGTGCAGGCGCGCTGGCGCGAGATGGGCATCCGGCTCGCGCTCGGCGCGCAGCCCTCCGACGTGCGTGGGCTGATCGCGGGACACGGCGCACGCCTGCTGATTCCCGGCATCGCCGCCGGCGTGCTGGTCGCGCTCGCGACCACGCGGGTCCTCGGCTCATTATTGTACGAGATTCGCCCCACGGACTGGGCGACCTACGTCATCGTGGCCCTGCTCGTAGCCCTGACGGGGATGTTCGCGGCGTGGCTCCCCGCGTGGCGCGCTGGGCGCGCGAATCCGGTGAGCACACTGCGCGCCGACTAGCGATTCACGGGGTTAAGCGCAACGTCTTGTACGGGAATTGCGTACATTCCTGAAAGAGACGTTTGCGTTTTGTTAAAAGATTTTCATATTCCCCGGAATCCCAGAGCAGTTCTCCTTTTCATTTCGTCCAGCGAGGCAGCATGGCGAGAAAGGCACGACCCAAATCCAGGAAAAAGGCAACCAGGCGCGTGTCCCCCCTCAAGAAGGACACGATCTCGCGCGCGTTCCTGGGCCGCGAGCTTCAGCGGCAGATCGACCGGTTCGGTCTGTCGCGCGCACGCGCGGGCATCATCGTCAAGGATGCCGCATCCCAGATGTCCCGGCTGATGACCAGCCACTTCGAGGAGTTCTCCGCCGACCGGCTCGCGACGATGCTCGTTCGGCTCGGGTCGGATATCACCATCACCCTGAAGCATCCCGCCAAGGTGGGCCGGCGGGGACGCGTGAAGACGCGCGTCGAGTAGGGTCGAGTCGCGTCGAGTAAGCTCGCACGGCCGGGGGGGGGGGGGGG